>JAUZOA010000114.1 GCA_030706685.1 Bacteroidota bacterium | reverse complement strand
CATAATGTTCCAGCAAAAACCCAATAAACCGTTCGTGTGTACCAAGAGGCGCACGGTGAATAATTAAAGGCGTTTCCGTTTTATTATCCTGCGTTGTGAATTCGAGCTTGAACCTCCTGCCCTGCGCGAAATCAACCTGGTTGGTAGCTAATGTAAATTCCCGGCCGATCGTACTCCATATCTGCACATCGATCTTGGGTCCATAAAACGCGGCTTCATCCTGCACTTCCACGTATGGCGTATTAGTTTTGATCAGCACATCCCTGACCAGTTCTTCTGTTTCCTTCCATAGTCCCGGCTCATCCACATATTTTTTCCCAAGTTTGGCAGGGTCGTGGAGGGATAAGCGCATCACATATTTATCAACACCGAATATTTTAAAATATTTGATGTACATATCATTCACCGCTTTGAATTCCTGGTAGAATTGTTCTTTGGTGCAATAGATATGCGCGTCATTCATATGCAGGCAACGAACTCTCATCAGCCCAAACAGCTCCCCGCTCTGTTCATAGCGATAGCAGGTACCATATTCCGCTAATCGCAAAGGCAGGTCTTTATAGCTTTTAGGTTCAGCGGCAAATATTTTATGATGGTGAGGGCAGTTCATTGCTTTCAGGTAATATTTCTGACCCTCTAATTCCATCGGCGGGTACATGCTATCCTGGTAATAAGGCAAATGACCGCTGGTGAGATATAAATTTTCTTTGGCGATATGAGGGGTTACCACTCTTTTATACCCTGCCGCCAATTCTGTTTCTTTCGCAAGCCTTTCCAATTCTTCAATGATAATAGTACCATTCGGGAGCCATAGGGCAAGACCCGGGCCCACATCATCGTCCATGGTAAAAATGCTTAACTCTTTTCCAAGTTTACGATGATCTCTTTTCTTTGCTTCTTCCAGCATCTGCAGGTAGGCATCCAGCTCCTTTTGTGAAGGGAAAGTGACACCATAGACCCGTGTAAGCATCTTATTTTTCTCATCGCCTTTCCAGTAGGCGCCGGCGATATTGGTCAGCTTGATCGCTTTTATCAAACCCGTAGCCGGTATATGCGGCCCACGGCAGAGATCTGTAAAATTCCCCTGTGTATAAAACGTGATTTCGCCATCATTCAACCCGCCCAGCAGGTCGAGCTTGTATTCGTCTCCTTTGTCGGAAAAGTATTTTACGGCTTCTTTCTTCGGTATTTCCTTTCTTACATAATAATTGTTCTGCTTAGACAGTTCATTCATCTTTTTTTCCAAAGCCGCAAGATCTTCCTCCGTCATTTTCCTGTCGCCAAGGTCCATATCGTAGTAAAACCCGTTTTCTACAGGTGGTCCCACCCAGAATTTTACACCCGGGAATAATGATTCCACGGCTTCTGCCATCAAATGAGCTGATGAATGCCAGAACGTGCTTTTGCCTTCATTGTCGTCCCAGGTGAGTAATTTAAGTGATGCATCTTCATTAATGGGACGGGTAGCATCCCTTACCTGGCCGTTTACACTGGCAGCCAGCACTTTTCTTGCCAGGCCCTCTGAAATTGACTTCGCGACTTCCAATGAGGTAATACCTTTCTCATACTGCCTGACCGAACCATCCGGAAAACTAATATTGATCATCTTTCGATTTGCCCGCTTGTTTTTGGTTGGGCTTCCAGCTTTTAAAAGAGGTCAAAATTAACGAACTCCGGGCGAATATGAAGGAATTAGAAAGGAGGAGACAGAGCTATTTTGGAATTTTGATCCCGATAGTTATCGGGATCTATTTTCTAAAATAAAAAGGAGCTTTCAAATACTCTTCCTGATCAGTTTATTGAGCCGATCCATTTTCCGGTGCAGCTTATCCAGTTTTTTATTAAACAGTGGTTTATTGGTATAATACAATTCGGCCAGCTTCATCTGTCGTTTCCGCCAGCGGGAAAGCAATATTTTTCCATAAGCCCTGTCGAATCCAAAACTGATGACATGAAGTAATTTTATTTTTGGGCTGGACGCCAGCGCGGAGTTATAAATACGCCGGTAATCTTTCAGCAAACCCTTTTGATATTGAAAATACCAGGGTTTCAGTTCCCTGATTTCCTGTAAGGAAAATTCAGTGGTTAACGCCTGCCATATATCACCATTAATATGCGCGTTGATGCCAAAAAGAATATACCGGAGCATAGGAGCAGTTCCATCAGCATAGTAAGCTTTCCATTCATAGGGGACAACGGCGCTATTTTCGTGTGCGTATACAGACCGGAAAAAATAGTCAGCGAATCTTTTTTCCATCCGGTCAATGAGACCCTGCACCTTGCTGTCTGCAGCGGAAAAGAAGTTGACCGCTCCAAGAGTAGTTTCAAAATAGATGTCTGCAAAATGACGGGACACGGAGGGGCTTTTACGGATCGAGTCAAGTTGCCCCAATACATATACAACCTTGTCATCCTGCTGTGCCCAGGCATTGCCCGAAATGAACAATAGCATACAAATGATTACTGCTTTTTTTCTTATCGTCATAGCTCAAAAACAAGTCCATATCGTAACAGAGGGCCACAAGGCACGGGAGGCGTTTAAAATTAACAAACTCTTGCCGGGACTCTTTTCTGCCAATACGAACCAATTCGTTAGTTTTGAACTCCAATGAAACGCATTGCACAACAGAGCAGGTTGCTTGTCTTGCCTTTTATTTATTTGTTTTCTTTTAATTCCTACTCACAAGGTGTCACGGGGATATGGAAAGGCTATTTCATTGCAGATGATGGTTCCCAATACCGGCTCGAATTCCAGGTAAAACAAAATGATGACGGGGCAGTTTCGGTAAAAGGGGTCTCCTATTCCTGGCAGGATGATATTAAATTTTACGGCAAGGCTACTATGACCGGAAGTTTCATGAATACTTCAAAAAATTTCCGTATCAAGGAGATCAGGACTGTTGAGGTAAAGACGGGCGGATTCGGCGGAACCTGTATTATGAATTATAACCTTTCGTACAGCCGGTCGGGCAAAGAAGAATTCCTGGAAGGTACTTACCTGGGAAAACCGGAAGTAAAGGGTCGTGAAAATCCATATGAATGGGGAGACTGTGGCGGCGGAAAAGTATTCCTCCGCAAAGTGACCAGTTCTGATTTTTATATTGAACCTTTTTTACGCAAAAAAGATTATACCACAACTCCTGCTGAAAAAGATACGGTGGAAAAGAAGAGTCCGCCACCCATAATCAAAAAACCCCTGGTTACTACTACCAACCCGGTGAAAAAACCTGTAGCGGGGACTAAGCCACCCCTTACTAAAAAACAGCCTGTCGTAAGCAGGAACAACCCGCGTGAAAGGCAAAGACCGGATACAATAGCCAAAATCAATCTGCCGGTGATCAAAGACCCGGTAAAAGAACCCATTGTCATTACGCCCAGGTTATTAACGGAACGTTCGAATGAACTGATGAAATCGCTGGTAGTAAATGACCCGGAAATAACAGTAAAGTTGTATGATAATGGCGAAATTGACGGCGACAGCATTTCCATTTTCTATGATAAAAAGCTGCTTTTATCTCACCAGGGCCTCAGTACTTCTCCTATTATCGTTAAGCTGAAGATTGATGATGAAAATTCAGATCATGAACTGGTAATGGTGGCGGAAAATCTTGGCAGGATTCCGCCTAATACGGCATTGATGGTGGTGGATGCCGGTGACCAGCGTTTTAAAGTTCAGATTACTTCCAACGAGCAAAAAAACGCCCTTGTGCGTTTCAGGTATGAAAGACCAAAATAATTTTTTCCGTTAGTGATGCTGATCATTGCGGGAACTATTAATTATTGGTTATTACGAAGCAGGTTCAGAGGAGGATGACCGGACTTTAGTACGGCGAATAATAAATAATAAATAATTGAAGGAAAATTTGCCGTTTCTGTAATTTTTTTTAAAGCTTCGGTCTTTTTCCTCTATTTTCAATATTAATGCAACGGGCACTTATATCGATCTGCTTACTTTTTTCCCTGTCTTTCGCCGAAGCCCAGAATATCAATGGTATCTGGAAAGGCAAATTAGTCATGGAACCCGGGGGTTGTTTCCCGGTTTATAATATCGAATTGCAGATATTGATCAGCGGATCAAAGATCACCGGCAGGTCCTATCACTACTCCGACACTACCAATTTTGTAAAAGAAGTATTTGAAGGTGTATACGACAGTGTAGCCAAAAGCATGGTGATTGATGAAAATAGTGTGGCCACATTTCGCATACCCCCGGATTGCATACCCTGTATTAAACGATACTCATTAAGCTTTCATACAGACGGAACAGAAGAACAACTCAGGGGTTCATGGACGGGAAGAACCATGGACAATAAAAACAGTTGCCCTCCGGGCACTATTGTGATGACACGCATTCAGCATTCCGCTTTCAAACAAGAGCTTCCGCCCAAGCTCGACCTGAGAAAGAATGAATTGGTAAAAGAAATTTATGTTGATACCGGTACTATCCGTCTTGATTTTTATGACAACGGGCAAATTGATGGAGATACTATTTCGGTTTATGTCAATAACATACCCGTCGTATCCAACCGGATGCTGACGACCAAGCCAATAACGGCTTATGTAAAAATTGACCTGAAAAGAACGCAACAAGAAGTAATCATGGTGGGAGAAAATCTCGGCTCCATTCCTCCCAATACCGCCCTGATGATCGTGAATGCAGGAGATAAACGTTACCAGTTGAATCTTACTTCAGACGATAATAAAAATGCGCTGATCAGGTTCATTTATCAAAAACCGGCGCCTGTCTTAAAGAAATAAAAGTATTGCCGGGAAGACGGAAAGACAGGAAATACTGGTTGCCATTAATCCTTTCTTACCGCCTTACCGGCAAAAATTAAATTCTTACGATAATCCCGTTTATTTATAATCGTTGCCTGGTTAAAACCCTCTTTGATTACCCCTGGCCGGCGGCGCTAATTCTTTCCTGGGCAATTTCTCATCCCGCATCGCCGTATTGTATACAAAGGAAGCTACAATAACAGCGGCTTGTTTCAGGTCATCGGGGACAAGATGATCATAGGAATCCATATTCGAATGATGGGTGCGTGTATCATATTCTATTGCATCCTGTATGAATTGAAAACCCGGAACACCTACCCTGTCGAAAGAAAGATGATCGGTTCCGCCCGTGTTATTAATGGTAAGCGTTTTAGCCCCCATATCATTAAATGGCTCCAGCCATTTTTCAAATATGGGCCGTACTGTTTCATTGCCCTGGAGATAGACGCCGCGTACTTTGCCTGTTCCATTATCGAGGTTGAAGTAAGCCGATATCTTGGGTTGGTCCTTAAACACCCATTTGCCATCGGCTGTATCGGCTACATGATTCTTTACATAATTCCGGCTTCCAAATAATCCTTCTTCTTCCCCGCTCCACAGAGCTATGCGGATAGTGCGGCGGGGCTTTACGCCAATTGCTTTTAATATCCTGACGGCTTCCAGCATTACCGAACAACCTGCTGCATTGTCGGTAGCGCCAGTAGATGCATGCCAGGAATCAAGATGACCACCAAGCATTACGATTTCATCCTTCAATACCGGGTCAGTTCCCGGTATTTCAGCGATTACATTATACCCCTTCAGGTCATCTGAAAAGAATTTTGTTTTTACATCTGCTTCCAGTTCTACTTTTATCCCCGCTTCTATCAATCGCTGCAAACGCAGGTAGTCATCGCTGGAAAGCACGACACTTGCCGGGGCTTCGGCCGCGTCTTTCGTGTAGCTGCCACCACTGCTGACAAAAACAGTTCCATCGCTACCAGTAGCATTCATGGTTAATACAAGGGCGGGTTTTTCTTTCAAAAAGAAATCTGTCATTTTTCGTTGTACGGCAAAGCGATTCGCAAAAGCGGCCCTTTGTGCGGAATCACCCTGGAACTGGTTATTTCTTCGGCCGCCAGCGCCACCCGCTCCCGGCTGTCTTGGTTCTGCTTTGGCCATTTTATCCAATGTAGTATCCGCATAGCGGTTGCCATCCGGTTCAAAGGAGGGTTTCAACTGGGTGGCTGACCATGTCATTACGATT
The DNA here is from genome assembly GCA_030706685.1 of Bacteroidota bacterium. Classification (GTDB taxonomy): domain Bacteria; phylum Bacteroidota; class Bacteroidia; order Chitinophagales; family Chitinophagaceae; genus VBAT01. The sequence goes on along the minus strand of JAUZOA010000114.1, from coordinate 7,763 downwards.
TTATCTTTTAGTTTACCGGCATATTGCAGGAGTTGCGTTGTATCCTGGGCCTTTATCAAAACGATATCTCCTTTCAGTTCTTTTTTGCCGGGAGTGCCACTGGTCCATGCGCGGGGTATTGCAATCAACGGCTGATAATAGGGAGAGGTCATAGCTACATAGCAACGTTCCTGTCTCCAGCTTTTGCCAAATTCACCCCAGGGGTCTAATTGCGCGTTTGTAAGCCCCCATTCAGTTAATTTATTTTTTGCCCAGTTGGCAGCAGCCATAAAACCCGGTGAGGAAGTAAGCCTGGGGCCGCTTACATCTGTCAGGTAAAAGGCAATATCCATTACTTTGGAATTGTCCATGCCTTCCTTTTTGATCTTATTGATCATATCCAGGTTCAGCTTTTCCTGGCCAAACAATATCCCGGCAAGGAAAATAAATAAAAAAGAAATGAAAGTTCTTCTCATGATTGTGATTTTAGTAGGTTGAAAGTTAGTGTATTTGGTTTATGTTCCTGAAAGATTGACGAGAAGAATAAGACGTCAATGTGAAACAGCCTATTGCGGGTATTACCCGACTTTTATTCATTTTCCCAACACATCATGTTCCTGGTAAGAATATCCTCCAACTTATGAATAATCAATGGGCTTACCTGGGTTTTCCTGTGGTATCCTTCGCCATGAAATCAATACTGTCTTTCAATGAGCCGCATTCACCCGCTGTACCAGGATAGGGACTATGAATGACATTTGTGGAGCTAAGCCAATACCCGGGAATTTCGTTGGGAAAAGCTGTCCGGCATTCGCCATAATATATTTTACCCCGGTCATATTTAATCGTAATCAGTAAATTCCTGAGATCATCCGTCAGGGCATTCAGCCCTTCTCTTTTCTTATCCCATGAAGGTTGCTGTAAAATAGTGGTGGCTTCGCTTTTTGCATTAGCTATGAAATCCAGGGCTGTCAGGTATATCTTGTCAGCATCTTTTGCTGTATCCTTCTTTAATTCATCCATTTTCACCCTGTCGAGATTGATCACCAGTTCATTGTTGTACTTATTGACAATAGTTGTATCGGAACTCACAAATCCATCTGTCATCCTGTAATAGGCATTTAATACATCTTCGATGGAATAGTTGAACAGGTCACTGTGTTTACTCACGGCAATAGGCACAGGCCGGGGCCCTGTGCGGATATTTTTTCTCCCCCGGAAATAAAAAAACCAAATACCCACCACAAATAATACCAGCAAAATGAACAGGATAGCCAACAACTTCTTCATCCAATTAAAATTTCATCAAAGATAATCGTCCATCGCAGCAAGTAGTAATTCTTTATTTTTGTGGTTTGCCGAAGCCGCAAGCTCGGGGCTGTTAGCTGTCAGTTGACAGCTAAAGGCTAATAGCTTTATGATCATTAACAAATTCACAGATATATGCTGGCAGGTTTACAAGACGTAACATTCGAATTTGGCGCAAGAGTAATCGTAGAAGATGCTACCTGGCATATACAACCCGGTGAGCGCATTGGGCTGATCGGTTACAACGGTACCGGGAAATCTACTTTATTAAAACTGCTGGTGGGCGAATACCTTCCTTCCGCCGGTTCTGTAGAAAGGAGCCGTAACACAAGTATCGGTTATCTCCACCAGGACCTTCTGAGTTTTGATACCCAGGATTCTATTTTACAGGTAGCCTTAGGCGCTTTTGAAAGAGTACTGCACCTGGAAAAGGAAATAGAAGAACTGGGCAAGGAACTGGAAAGAACCGGCGATGAAAAAACGCTGCATGATTATTCGGATAAACTGCACGAACTCGAAACGCTGGACGGCTATAATATTCATCATAAGACAGAAGAAGTACTGCAGGGGCTCGGTTTTCTCAATGCCGATCTGCAACGTCCTTACAAAGAATTCAGCGGCGGATGGAGAATGCGGGTTTTATTAGCGAAAATGATTCTTCAGCAACCTGACCTGCTATTACTCGATGAACCTACCAATCACCTTGACCTTCCTTCCATTGAATGGCTGGAAAAATACCTGCAGCATTACCAGGGGTCAGTAGTCATTGTGAGCCATGATAAATATTTCCTGAACCGTATGGTGACAAAGATCGTTGAGGTATACCAGCAGCAGTTACACATTTATGCCGGCAATTTTGACTATTATGAAAAGGAAAAAGCCATCCGTGTGGAAATGCAGCAAAAAGCTTACGAAAACCAGCAGGATTATATCCGGCAAAATGAGCGGCTGGTAGAAAGGTTCAGGGCAAAAGCCAGTAAGGCTGCCATGGCACAGAGTATTATTAAAAAATTAAATAAACTGGAACGGATTGAAGACGCGGAAATAGAACGACCGAATATCCGTATCAATTTCCGGGTGGATAAAACACCGGGACGGGTGCTGGTGGAATTGCATCATGTTTCCAAAGCTTTTGGAAACAATGTGATCATTGAGAATTCATCCGTAGAAATAGACCGGGGAGATAAGATCGCTCTGATCGGGGCCAACGGAAAAGGTAAATCCACCCTGCTTCGCATTATTGCGGGTATAGAAAGTTTTAGCAAAGGCGAAAGGAAATGGGGACATAATGTAGAAGAAAGCTTTTATGCCCAGCATCAACTGGAAGCGCTGAACATTGGCAATACCATCCTCGACGAGATGAAGGAATGTGGCAGCCAGATGACCGAACTGGAATTAAGAGGTTTACTGGGTTGCTTTCTTTTCAGCGGTGATGACGCGGATAAAAAAATAAGAATTTTAAGCGGCGGGGAAAAGGCAAGGGTAGCATTGGCCAAAACCATTGTCAGCAAAGCGAATTTCCTGATGCTGGATGAACCGACCAACCATCTGGACATGCATAGCTGCGACCTGCTGATTGAGGCATTGAATAAATATGAAGGCAGTATCATACTGGTGAGTCACGACCGGTATTTCATTTCCAAAACCGCCAACAAGATCTGGGAAATAGTCGACCACGAGATTAAAGAATTCAAAGGAGGATATGAAGAGTGGGTAGCCTGGAAAGAGAGAATGGCAAAGCAGGAAGCGGGTAAGAAGTCAGAAGCCGGGAGTCAGAAGCCGGAAAATAAAAAGCCTCAAAAAAATAATGTCAATACAGCGTTGGGCATTCAGGCTGCCGCCCCCCGGCCTCCCGCCTCATCTCCCATCAATAAAGATGTAAAAAAAGAACTCCAGAAGCAACAAAGGATTTTTCAGCAACTGGAGGAAAGAATCGCGGCCTTGTCTAAGAAAAAAAGCGAATTAGAAGCTTCACTGGTTGATCCTGCCGTTTATTCGGATAAAGCAAAATTTTTGCAGGCCGAATCAGCTTATAAAAAAGCAGCAGATGAATTAGCGCAATTAAACGGGCAATATGAAACAGTGTTTGAGAAAATCATGCAGTTGGAGCAGAAATAAAGCTGATGCTTGTCGCGTTTCCCTTTTACCAGGAGACCAATACTATTTGCTATTGATCCCGGCTCAATGAGAAATAATACAACAGTTTAAGTATTGAAACTGACCCACTACCGGGAAGATAATAAAAATAGAAGCCGGGTAAAAAATATTACCTTTGAAAAAGAAGGGGGACTCTGATTTTTTTAACAGTCAAACCAAAACTATGCTATATGAGGACACTGTTATTTTTCCTCTTTTTGTTGTCCGCTTCACTGGCTGCTTCCGGACAAGAAATGACAAAAGAGATCAAAGAAAAGCATACCAAAAAAGATAAAAACGGCTTTCTCTATTTTGCCCTGGGATCTCACAGGGGATTTTTTACCCGCTGTGACATACATGTAGAGAGAAGTGGAAGTTCTCCTTTTAATTTTACGTTAGAAAAAGTAAGGGCCCGTGATGAAGGCGGGCTAAAATGGGAGACGGCCCCGCAGTTTACCTACAACATTGGTTACTATTTCACGAAGAAAAAATTCGGGTTAGAATACCAGTATGATCATATAAAATATTTTGTGCGCCAAAACCAGGTAGTCAGGCTGAAAGGCACTATTGGTAACAAGACATTTAACCAGGATACCCTTATCACGCCTGATTTTTTTCAAATGGAGCATTCTGACGGCGCCAATTATTGCATGTTCAATTTTGTAAAATGGCTACCGGTCGCTGCCAGCAAGGATAAAAAATTTGATTTTTCGGTAGTCCTGAAAGCGGGGCTTGGATTTGTCAACCCGAAAACGAATACCACCATAATGGGCGTACACCGGGACGATATGTACCACCTGAGCGGATATATAACAGGTATTGAATCGGGTTTGAAGTTTCTGTTCTGGAAGCATTTTATTGTGATGGGCACATTCAAAGGTGCGTATGCTGATTACTTCGATTTTCTGATCGCTAATGGCAATGGGCATCACCAATTTTTATCGGCCCAGTTAATTTATATGGTGGGGGCTCAATTCCCGTTATAATTGCCGGAAGGTTATGACGCTGCTATGTTGAGTGCCGGATAACTCTTCATACATTCTTTGCCTTTATAAAATCACTTACCAGGTAACTGATCAGTTTACCACTGGTAGCATCTGCCCTTCCATCGGATAATCTTGTGGCGCCTTCGCAAATATGCAGGTAAGCAGGTTTTACATCCGCCGCCGCGAAAGAAATATATTGCCGGGCATGAATGGGTTGTATCCCCACCGGCGTCATGGCGCTGCTGAGCGTATTTTGTATGCCATCGAGGTCAAGATCAATACCGGTCAATGTATCTTCAGTAAAACCGGTGGCATGAGCCACTGCCTGGATAAACGTTCTTTTCTCGTGCACGAAAATGTCTTCAAACGTTATGCAATCAATAAAAGGATTGTTGACAATATCGATCCATACATTCTGCGGTATATAGTTTTCATGCAACCCTACGATACAATATTTCTGTAAATAACCATCTTCTTCCGCATAGCGAAATGCATTGCCGCTATGCCTGCCTTCCATGGGCCGGTAATCGGCATGCGCGTCCAGGTTGATGCAGTTGATTTGTGCCAGCGGTATAATCCCTGCCTTGTGCCATCCTTTGGCGCATCCCTTTATCAGCGGATAAGAGTTATTATGCCCGCCGCCAATGATAATAGGTATTTTTTTGGCCTCCGTGACCAGTTTGGCCAGTTGCTCTACTTCTTCATCAATCGTGTTCACCGCATGACGATACGCTTCTATTCTTTCATCGTCTCCTTTGGCGGTAGTATCGATCAGGTATTGAATGTCGCCGAAATCAAAATGTCCTGCCAGCAATACATCGCCCCCGTCAAAAAAATCGTTGCTTTGAACATTCAGGAAACTTTGCAGGAAAGGTATCCACAAAGTATCCGCCCCACCAAGACCAAAGTTTCCCCTCGCGCCAAGATCCTCGGGTATCCCGAATAAAACATATTTGGCGGATGAAGCAGCAAGGGATTGTTCGATATGGCCTGCATCATTTAATACCTGGAGCCTTTCCCCCAGTTTTGTTTCGAAGCGGCGAATCCTTGTCAAAGAAAGCAGTTCCTGTTTGGTGTATACTTTCAGGTGGCGCATCGCGTTAGTTTTCAGTTCGGAGACCGAAACCCTATTTTGCAGTTTTTCCATTGCTTGTTTTAACTTTTCGTCCCCTAAAGCTATCGCATTTTTTATTTTACTGCAAAGACCTTGAAAGAGAGTAATGGGGTCAGTTTGAAATATGTCCACTGAGAACCGCAGAGTAAAAGAGAGCCACAGAGACACTGTCATGTATACTCCGCGGTTCTCTGTTTCTCTGAGATCCTCTGTGGCACACATAAGTATTGAAACTGATCCACTCCCTGAAAGAGTAGTGTACCAGTTTGCCGGGAAGTTGGTAAGACGGTAAGAAAAATTGACTTGTAAATCAAAACTTCCCGCCTTCCCGTCTCACCGGCTATTTTCAAATTGACACTACTCATGAAAGGCAAGGAAGCCCGGAAGGGAAATCCTCATTCAGGAAATTCTTTGTACTCTTTGTCATGTCTTTGCGGTTAAACATTTCTACATCCCTATCTTCTCATTAACCACCTTCAATATCTCCGTTTCTAAAGCCATGGCATTGTTTTGAATTTCTTTTCCACGGGTAAGAACATCGGCGACAAATTTCTTGTCATCATAACCCGTGGCATTGATCCTGACATTCATAAAAGCCCCCATTACCGCGCTCCTTGCACATAATGCTCCTACTCCCGCGTCGGTTACTGAATTCGGGTTACCGGTTTCTACCATGGCTTTGATGATTTCCATACTTGCATAAGACGCCTGCATTACCCGGAAAGGAATTTCAATCGCGAATTTTGTAGCATCCTGTATGGCTTTGGTCCGGATCGCTTTTTCTTCTTCTGTTGACTTAGGTAAACCAAAAGCTGTCATGATCTGGTTAAAGGCGTTTGTATCCATATCCACCAGTCGCAGCAATTCGTCTTTATATTGCTGGCCTTTTTCTGCCCAGTCGCTGAATTCCTGCCATCGCTCATCCCATCCTTTTTTATGCGATGAGAGATTGGCGACCATCGTTCCCAGTGAAATACCAAGAGAGCCAATATAAGCAGCTATAGAACCGCCACCCGGGGCAGGGCTTTCACTTGCTGTCTCATCCGCAAAGTCAGTTAAAGACATGCGCACCAGTTTACTGTCAGCTTTATTTTTCAATAAATACTCGATGATTCTTTCCCCGGGTTTAAATGGCCCGAGCTCATCAAGACCCATTGACTTGACAGCGATCTTTATCAATTCTTTTTCTGAAACGCCGGTTGACCGTTGTTGTTTCTTTAAAAAATACTTCCCCGCATCCAGCAATGATTTCAGGGGAACCAGTCCTACCAATTCACTGCCGGTGACACGAATACCTCTTGCCTCTGCCTTTTTACATACTTCATCAAACGCGATATGAACAGGCGTCACATTGATATTGGTCAGGTTCATGGATATCTGCGCGATTCCATACTCTTCAATATACCAGCCGATCGCTTTTACAGATTTCAGGCTTCCGGGAATATTGACGGGTTTGCCATTCGCGTCATTTACTACTTTACCATTTTCTTTTTTTACCCGGCCCGCTTCCCGTACATCAAAAGCAATAGCATTGGCCCTTCTCGTGGAAGTAGTATTCAAATTAATATTGTAAGCGACCAAAAAATCCCTTGCCCCGATAACGGTGGCGCCACGTTTGGCATCAAACTCTGCGGGCCCAAAATCCGGTTTCCATCCGGGTTGCTTTATTTTTTTAAAGAAGCCTTCATATTCTCCCGCCCGGATAACGGATAAATTATCGCGGCTTTTATCGGGTTGAGCTGATTCATACAAATACACAGGCAATTTCAATTCCTCGCCTGCTCTTTTGGCCAATTGCTGCGCGTACTTTGCCGTTTCTTCCATAGATATATTCGCAATTGGGATCAACGGGCAAACATCTGTTGCGCCCATTCTTGGATGTTCGCCCTTATGTTTGCTCATGTCAATCAGCTCACCGGCTTTTTTAATAGCCCTGAAAGCCGCTTCCACAACCGCTTTGGGAGCGCCTACAAAAGTCACTACGGTACGGTTGGTCGCTTTGCCCGGGTCTACATTTAATAAACGGATACCTTCTGCCGATTCGATCTCATCCGTGATCTGTTTAATGATATTCATATCCCGGCCTTCACTGAAATTGGGAACACATTCGATAATGGGTTGCATGCAATACAAATTTGAGCGCTAAGATATTGTTTGTGGAGGGAAATTAAGCAGAGTATGCACTAGAAATAGATAATACCGTTAGCGGCCGTAACAAAACATTGGCTCTTTGCAATTAT
>JAUZOA010000113.1 GCA_030706685.1 Bacteroidota bacterium | reverse complement strand
AGCTCATTCATTTATTCGATAGTAATCTTCTTTATTGATCAAAATTATTTTAGCCATCAACGACTTTCAATGACGGCTATCAGCTAACTATCTGACATTTCCTGCCGCAGGTCAAACAATACACATCTCAGCCTCTTGGGGCAATACCTGAAATTTATGTAATGGGCAGTTTGAAATATGTCCACTGAGAACCGCAGAGATAAAGAGCGCCACAGAGAGACTATCATGAATCCTCTGAGATTCTCTGTTTCTCCGTGGTCCTCTGTGGCCTGCATAAATATTGAAACTGACCCACTACCGACATTTACAATGAAAACTTCTCCGTCCTGACCACAAACAATTTTTTTGATGATCATCATCATATTTTTCGCTGTACCGGGAATTCTATCTTCACGCCAAGTTTGACCTGAAAGAGATCGGTTGGGCAGGGAAACAGAAATAGCTGTTTAAAAGACAGTAAACTGTTTGTCCGAAATGCAGAATAAAAACTGTTACCTCAGTCATGAATTTTTCAGGTTAAAGAAGAGGGTGATAGAATAAATATTTTAAAAGATACTAAGCTATCATCTTCGTAAAAAGGCGGGCAGTGAAAGCCCGCTTTTTTAATGCACTGGCCGTCTTTGAGGTTAGAGCGGGGCATAGCAGCAAATTTTACACTTCCGGCAACACAGCATAAATCCCTGTTGGATAAATGGCCCGCGATCCCCGGTAGCTCCCTGCTTTCATGAATTTTCAAAAAAGAAAAATTCCACATCTTATAACACCCGGAGCGAAATATGCCGGGTATTAGGCTAATTTTATCAGGAAAATTAAAATACCGGTCATGAAATCGTTAATCACTATTGAGTATTGCCCCAAATGCGGCTGGTTGCTGCGGGCAGCTTATATGGCGCAGGAATTGCTAACTACTTTTACAGACGATATACGTGCCGTTACACTTATCCCAAGTGAAGTGGGCGGCCGGTTCACAATAAGCATCAATGACTCGAAAGTTTTCGATCGTAAAGAATCGGGCCAGTTCCCGGAAATTAAGATCATTAAACAATTAGTACGTGATGTTGTAAACCCGGGGAAAAAGCTTGGACACGCAGACGTAAAAGAGTAAAGAAGGATACAATGAAATACCGCTGCACCATCTTTTCAAACAATTATTACTCAATTCCATTTTTTCTATGATCGGACTCATTTTATGTGGAGGAAAAAGTTCCCGTATGGGTACCGATAAAGGGCTATTGAAATGGGAAGCCCGGACATGGGCCCGGACAAGTGTTGATAAAATGGCCATTTTGAATATTCCGGTAAAGCTCTCCGTCAATAATGACCAGGCAGATGAGTATGCCAAAGTCTTTTCCCCCGGTGATTTGATTACAGATCGAAAAGAACTTCCGGTAAAAGGACCTTTAGCCGGTGTACTAAGCGCTCACCTGCAATACCCCAACGAAGATATTTTTTTACTTGGCTGTGATATGCTTTTGATGGACCCCGTCATATTGCAGGAACTTAAGAATCTTTCCATAACCTGTCCCGCTTATGATGCCTGGCTTTATACAAATGACGGAGAACCGGAACCTTTATGCAGTATTATTAAATCCGCGGCTTTGAAAAAGATCATAAATATGCATGAATCGGGGCAATTAAAAAAGCATAGCATGAAATTCATGCTGGAGCACATCCATATATTTACCCTGCCACTCCGGGAAGATCAGAAAAAATATTTCCGCAATTTCAATACGCATGCTGAATTAAACGGTTTGTAACCCCAGGAGTTGTTGGTCTATCGGCTTAAACTCATTTTTCGGGGCCTCGCACAAAGCACAGGAATAAGTTTCCGGCAGGTCCTTAAATTTCGTTCCGGGCAGGATCCCCGATTCCATGTCACCATATTTTTCATCATAGACAGAAAAACAATGAGAGCATTGTTGAACATACCCGTTGACCTTTTTAGCAGGCACATGAGTTTCATTACGGGTCATCGCGGTAACTTTCTCCTGGCTTTCATGATAATGAGCATAAAAAGAAAATATGGCTCTTCTCAGTTGTTCAGCGAGAAAAAATTTTGGATTATTCCTGCTGAATACTGACCCTGTTCTTTCATTGGGATTGAATTCATGGGCGCAAAGAATATCATATAAATAAAAGAAACCCCTGCCGGCTATTGAAAACAACGGTTTCCGGCGTACCAGGATACTGCTGAATACTTCGCTCTTTCTCCGGGTTTTTATCCCGATGCAAATACCGAAAGTCCTGGTATCTGTTTTATTAAGATGCTTTACGAGATATTTTTTCAATTGCAATCCTTCGGCGCAGTCATCCTCCACCTGGAAATTTAACTCGTTAGCCGCATGCCTCATATTCACTTTATGCTTCGCCAACAAAGCATTCCAGTAAGGTTTATCTTTCTCCGAGATACTTTTTATGATCAGCGATTTCCAGGGCGTAGAGCATAACTGCCCGATTTTTGTCTCCAGGCAAAGACGGCAGATGTCTTTGAGGAAATCAAGCGAGAATTGTTCGTCTCTCTTATAGATGCCTATCCAGTATTTATCATTATACCGGTTCAATCCTTCATAGTAGGGCAGGGTAAATGCGGGCAGAACAGGAGCTTGCCGGGCAGGCTGGGTAATATAGTTCCCTGTTTTAAGCTGTTCGAATAATTCATCGCCGCTGGCATTACTATTATCGTAAAACCTTTCCGGGTTATGGATGATTATCTCTTCTACATCTTTTGAAACTTTTGCGACATCGTTTGTATATACCAACTGTTTCCATTCATAAATGATATTGGTTTTGGGAAACCGTATGAACAAATGCCAGAAATGGGGAGAATGCAGGGAGGCGACCCAATTGATATTTCCTGTCAGCAGGGGCGTAAAGCTCTGGTTGCTGTCGGAGATATTCACTTTTAGTTGCGGCTTATAATCCATCAGGTCAAAGATATCCTTGTATACCCCTTCGCTCAACCAGGTTTGGGTAATGAAAATCTCTTCGGCCGGGTAGGAGCTGACAACATTGGGGAATTGCTCACTGCCTGTTTCAAAAGATACATTTAATAATTGCAGTTGCCGGGAAAAATTAAGGTATTCTTCAATATTTACTTTAAGCAGTAATTGTTGTCTCAGGCCAATACTGGCCGACGTAATTTTCGATTTCTCTGCCGCTGCGAGGATGGAATACAATTCACCGGGTGAAACTATCCCTCCGCGGAAATTTATCTTTATGGTTTGCAGGCTGGTCATACTATTCTTTCATCCGGTTTATAATGCCCATCGTGTCCGTTCATGAATATAGGTGCAGTCCCGAGAACCCCAAACTCCTTCATGGCCTTTGGGAAATTCTTGTTTTCATGACCGGGCCTGCAAAGTTTTAATAAAGCATATCGTTGCAGGATAGTCAGTTGTTGCCATTTTTCCCCGGGAATAACGCAATGGAATGAGCCGGCTTTCTCTGCCAATTCCTCCGGAATTCGTTCCCAATTGTCAGCCAGTGGTTCTTTTCCTGCAGGGATAAGGGTCGGCTCTTTGCCTGTGTATTTCCTGACAAGCGCTGCTAAATAATCATGATAATCTTTTATTTCATCCTCCGAGCTGCAGGATTTTAAAGCAAGGGCAAATCGTTCCTGTTGGTTGAGCGCGCTCCACTCGCTTAATTTCAGTTTTATTCCTGCATTATCCATTTTAAAACGGACAATCATCGGGATACAACGCATATTCGACTCCATAAATTCTTCTTCAAAGTCAAAATATTCTATTCCTGCCAGGCTCCTGAATGGAGAAGGCGAAATGACATCTTTAACGGTTAGCTGTACTTTCATTATGCAAAAGCGTTTTTCAATAATTCATTTTTACCCGGAACAGTTGTTTTGAGCTCTTTCTCCAGCAGCACTTTCACTTCGGGCCTGCAACTGCCGCAGCCCATGCCCGCACCCGTCAATTGACACAATTGAAGGTGGTCCTTACAACCCTCCTGTATCTTTTGTTGCAGGTTCCCTTCCCCGACATTATTGCAACTGCAAACCAGTTTTCCCAGTAAGGGTACCGATGATTTCCCGGATCGCAGCAATTGCAACCTTTTATCGCTTAACTCGGTTTTGTTTTCAATCAGGTTGCGGAATTCGAGGAACTCCACTTTATCCCCGATCAATAATGCACCCACCAGCCTGTCATTATGAATGATACATTTTTTATAATACCGCTTGGCCTTATCTATGAATACTACTTCTTCGTAGGCGGGATCATCGGCACATTCTACCATCCCCAGCGAGCATACCTCGGTTCCGCGCATTTTCAAAATATTCATCAGCAGCGACCCTTCATAATATTTTGAAATATCTCCCTGTAAATAACGGGCCACGATCCCCGCCTGCTGCTCGGCAGCCGCAGTAATTCCATATAAGAAGCCATTGAACTCGGCAATTTCACCGATGGCAAATATGCCGGGCTCGCTCGTGCGGAGATATTCATCTACAATTACCCCTCTCTTACATTCGATACCACTTTGCCGCGCTATCTCGATATTGGGTATTGTTCCAATGGCGATAACAATAGCCTGGCATTCGATGAGTAAACCACTCTTTAAATGAATGCCTGTAACAGAACGGTCGCCAAGAAACCGGTCCACTTCATCATTATAATAAATGTCAATTCCTTTATCTATTAATTCCTCGCTCAACAACTGGCTGCCTAAAGGATCCAACTGGCGATCCATTAAACGGGAAATTCTCTGGATTATCGTTACCTCCATATTTATTTCCCTGAGTGAAGCCGCCAGTTCAATTCCTAATAAACCGCCACCGATGATGGCAACCCTGCCCTTACCCGGGTCAATATGGCTTTTGAACGCATCGGCATCCATCCTGTTTCTCATAGTAAAGATTCCATTCATCGCCGGTACGTCGCGCAGCATGGCAGCCCGGCTACCGGTTGCGAGTACCAGCTTATCATAACTATGAATTTCTCCATTACTATCTGTTATTTTTTTCTCCCGGGTATCGATATGTTCAACACTTACGCCGCGGTGTAACCGGATATTATAATCCTGCTCTTCCTGGCTGGTCATTTTAATTAAATGATCCCAGCGCAGGCTCCCATTGATATAGTCCGGCAGAAGCACGCGATTGTAAAAGGGAGCGCTTTCCTTGCTGAACACGATAATCTCATCCTCCTGGTTAAGTTCACGGTAACTCTTCACAAAGCCGCAGGCTCCCGCGCCGGCCCCAATGACAATAATCTTCTGCTTTGGTTTTTTATAAAGCCTTACTTCAACAGCCGCGAATTTGAAATCAGGTTCTTTACTTTGCGGATCTACCAGGTTGTTGGTAAGGTTATTGGCCCGGTTCAGGTCGCTGCCAAGGATTTTACCCCAATGCATCGGCAGAAACACTACACCTTCCTTAATAGTTGTTGAATAACTTGCTTTTACCTTCACCGATCCACGATCATTCACTACCTCAACCAGGTCGCCATTCTTTATTTTCCTTATTGCCGCGTCTTTCGGATGTATCTCAATCAAAGATTCAGGTTGATGCTCTTTCAGCTTATTGATTTTTCCCGTCTTGCTCATCGTATGCCATTGATCGCGGATGCGACCTGTCGTCAATATAAGCGGGTACACGGGGCTTATAGGTTCTGAAGCATTGATATCACCGAAAGAATGGATGACTGCTTTTTGAGATGCGGTATAGAATTTCTTATCAGCGAATAAACGTTGCGTACCGCTTCCATGGATGCCGGCAGGATAGGGCCATTGAACAGATCGCTTATTCTTCAGGACTTCATAACTAAGCCCGCTGATATCAATATGGGTGCCGGCGGTGAGTGCGGCATGTTCAGCAAATATTTCTGAAACGTTTTTGTAATCAAATCCCTTATAGCCCATCTTTTGCGCAAAGCGGCAAATGATCTCCAGGTCCGGCAACGCCTCCCCGGGCGCATCAATGACCTTGCTTAAATAATTAATGCGTCTTTCCGCATTGGTCATGGTTCCCTCTTTTTCGATCCATCCTGCGGCAGGTAATATCACATCCGCGTATGACAGTGTTTCCGGTTTATGGCTGATCTCCTGCACCACTACAAATTTGGCTTTCTTTAATGCGGCTTCAGCCATCCTTGCATCCGGCAAACTGGTCAGGGGGTTGGTGCACATGATCCAGATCGCTTTGAGCCTGCCATCATTCAGCGCTTCAAACATTTCCGTTGCGCTCAATCCCGGAATGGATGAAATAGTGCCTTGCCGGATGCCCCAGAATTTTTCTACTTCAGCGCGATGATTTGGATTGGAAAGATCACGATGGGCCGGCAATAAATTGGAAAGCCCCCCGACTTCTCTTCCTCCCATAGCATTAGGCTGGCCGGTCAATGAAAAAGGCCCGCTTCCGGGTATCCCGATATGCCCGGTTATAAGGTGAAGGTTGATGAGGGAGAGATTCTTATTTACACCAATAACGCTCTGGTTGAGCCCCATCGTCCACATGGATATAAATCCGCCGGATCTTCCTATCCAGGCCGCTGCTTTCAGAATATCATCTTTGCCGGTACCACAAATATGGGCCGCTTCTTCAATCGTTCTTTCAAAAACAATTTGCCGGTATTGCTCAAAGCCTTCCGTATGTTCTTTAATAAAATTGATATCAATGTCCCCGTTTTCTATGAGCGCTCGTCCGATAGCGTGGTGAAGTGTAATATCCGTTCCCGGCATTAATTGCAGGTGAAGGTCGGCGATAGCGCAGGTTTGTGTTTTCCGGGGATCGCTGACAATTATTTTCAATGCCGGGTTTTTTTCCCTTGCGCTTTCTATCCTTCTCCACAGGATTGGATGACACCACGCAGGATTGCCGCCAGCAACAAAGATGGTATCGGCCATTTCAAGATCATCATAGCAAACCGGAACAGCATCTTCTCCCAGGCTCATTTTATAAGCAGTAACCGCGCTGCTCATGCACAACCGGGAATTGGTGTCAATATTATTCGTTCCGATAAATCCTTTGACAAGTTTATTCACTACATAATATTCTTCTGTCAGGCATTGGCCCGAGGCATAAAATCCAACAGCATCCGGTCCATATTTTTCAATGATCGTTTTAAAAACCGCAGCCGTCCGGTCCAGCGCCACATCCCATGAAACCCTTTGACGACTGTGATTTTTGGCATACCGCATTTGAGGGTGCAAAAGCCGGTCGCTTTGATCCATGACGGTATAGTGCAGGTTCATTCCTTTCGAGCAAAGCATTCCCTTATTTACAGGATGATCGGTATCACCTGCTACCGTCACACGCCCCTGCTTGTCGTGGTTCACCACTATGCCACAACCCACACCGCAATAGCAGCAAGTCGTTTTTTTCAGCGCTCCCATGGAATCATTACCATTCCTGTTAACCAGATCGTTCATTCTATTATTTTTCCTGCTTATTTACAGCGGTAGCATTAGGCCACGGCTGCTTCCTGCAATAAGATTTCCTGTTCGGAAACTTTTACTTTCTTTCTTTCAAAACGCGTAACAAAAACAATGGCTCCCGTGATCATCACCACGATGCCGATATAAATAAATGCCTGTGCATATGTGATTGCCGTTGACCGGAACAGGAACCCGAATAACATACCACCGAGATTGCCCCCTGCGCCTACAATACCACTCACCATACCGACGTTTTTTTCATTCACAAAAGGAACAATGGCGTAGGTAGTGCCGTTCGCCATCTTTAAGAACAAAGCAAAACTTAACATACTGATGATGGCAAAACCAAGACCCCCGGCTTTCGCGAATAATATCAAACCGATTCCTTCGAGCAACAAAAGCACAGCCAGTAAAATGCCTTTTCCTTTCAGGCCAAACCGTTTCCCGGTTTTATCCGCTGCAATACCTCCCAGGGCGCGGGCGAACAGATTCATAAAACCAAATATGCCCGCCCAGAACCCGGCTGATGATTGTGAAAGTTTAAAGGAATCTGTAAAATGCAGGGCGGCTACATTGTCAAAGGTGATCTCCATGCCAAAGCAAACCCCGTAAGCCATCGCTAATGCCCATATTCTCCAGTCCACCAGGACCGACCAATCTGTTTTCTTACGATTACTGATATGATGATCAATCTCATCAAAGTTTCCGGCAGGAGTATCTTTTGTATAACGGTAATACACAAAAGCCATTATCAATATTAACAGGCCGGGTACAATCATCGCGTAACGCCATGCTTCTCCCTTTGTAAATCCGAAACCGACAATAGCGGCAAAGATTAATGGCATAACCATATTCGTAATGCCACCACCGAGATTTCCCCAGCCGCCTGCTACCGCATTTGCGGTTCCTTTAATCTTACTTCCAAACATCATGGATGTATGAAATTGTGTAATCACAAAGGAGGCGCCTATTACCCCAATGCCTAAACGGAAAAGCAAAAAGCTGGTATAACTGGTGGCCAGCCCAACACACATAACCGGCAAAGCGCTGATCAATAATAAAGCAGTATAGGTTTTACGCGGCCCCCATACATCACATAATTTTCCAATGATCAAACGGGCAATAATAGTAGCCGATACGGCAGCGATAATGGTATTACCTACCTGTGCCTTACTAAGCCCGAGATCCTGCCGGATAGTAGGCATCAGCGGCGCGAGACCAAACCAGCCAAAGAAACAAACAAAGAAGGTGAACCAGGTTATATGAAAGGTCCGCATTTGTACGCCTTTAAAACTAAATACATTCAGTTTTGTTAGCGGCAGGTTGGATTCGTTGTGCATATAAAAGATTTTAAATGTTGTTAATGAAATAACTCATCCATCATTTTTCTTTACTGAAAAACTCCGGTTTTAAAGTAAGCATCAGGTAAGTCCATACACCTGTAAGCTTTGATGATCCCGGCGCCAGGCCCTTGGCATATTCCATACTGCCCGACGCGGCCATTACACAAAAGCCCCACTCGAGACCGGCAACTTTGGACAGGGAATAATTAGTAACTAAGTCTGCTTCACTGCCCAGGTATTTTTTAATGGGGTTGCCATTCAAATCTTTTTGATCTTGTGCCAGGCCGAAGTAATGGTAATCAATCCCTGCTACCCATCGCTTATTTATGCTGCCATACTTGATTTTAAAATAGGGGTTACTTAGTCCCCCAACCGGTGAACCCGTACCCACATAGAAATAATCCATATATCCCCAGAATTTGTGCGGGGTGCCGTAAAGCGGATCAAAGCGATGATTGGTTTTACTTGATGAAAAAGCATCATTCCCCGAAACATAATCCCAGCCGGCGGTATAAGAAAAAAGTTTTTGTGCGAATGATACCGATAAGGTCGTTGTAAAGGCATCAAGGGACAGCCCGTCCCGATCTTTGCCGGTTTGATAATAATAGCCGGCTATGAATGAAAGGCTTTTCTGTTTATTGAGAAAACTGTTCAGCAGTATTCCCGCTGT
This sequence comes from Bacteroidota bacterium, assembly GCA_030706685.1. GTDB lineage: Bacteria > Bacteroidota > Bacteroidia > Chitinophagales > Chitinophagaceae > VBAT01. Next base: position 4,536 of record JAUZOA010000113.1, on the reverse strand, counting down.
AACCCTGCTATTGACGCCATGCTGGTTGAAATGCCGGCCATAAATATAACCGGTATCTGTACCGGAAATGTTCCGGATGGAATCCGTACTGTATTTTCCAAAATGATCGGCCAGCATAAGCCCCGTGACATGTATAGCATGAAAGGTTCGGGCAACATACAGGAATTGCAGGGCTTTATAGTCCTGGTATAATCCGTTGGTAGATGGAGCTGCCTGCAATGCAGGTACACCTGATTTAATGCTCCATCCGGATGGATTGGTTAAAGGTATCAAACCGGATGGGGTAGGAGCGAGATTGCCTTTGCTGTCTTTTACATAAGGTGAAACATTGGCGGGGGTGTAATAGGTACCATTATAATTGAACGCATCGGTATTTTGATTAAAAGCCGCTCCAAGGTCAAACTGCCATCCCTTATTCAGCAGTTTAAAAACGATGGCATCATGACGACGTGCCTGTTGCAGCCAATCCAGGTTGCCCAGCAAACGCGAATCATCATATAGTAATTCCTGGCGGCCGATTTTTACTCCGAAATAATCTACACCTGGTTTTCGAAAAGAACTGTCGGACTTATTGGCTAATACCAATTCGGCCCAGGCTTCATGTACACTTAGCCTGTTCCCATCGTTATTACTAATCGTAGATGCGTCTTGTCCCCAGACACGTATATCCTGCACGGAAGTATGAAAGATCAGCCGGCTGGATTTATAATGAAAGATCAGCCTTGTTCGCTGGGAGGTGAAAAAAGCAGGATCAGATGTTTTGGATGGTAAAGTGCCCAGGCCATCGCGGTACTCCGTCCTTGTTCTAAGTTGACCCGACAAGGACAATTGCGCTTTGGCCGAAAGACATCCTGACAAAAAAAGCAGCATTACCAGGAAGGAATGACTTCTTTTTTTTAGTTTTTTGGTCATAGCTTTGGTTTGATTTTAGATTGTTTGTCAATTTAGAGTCGTCACCCTGGTTAGACTTCCACATCGGCCAGGGTTTTTTAATGGTTAGCGTCGTCAATAATTTTCATGGTGTCCATCTACGGCAATGTAGACCAGGCCTTGCTCTACTTTCACTTCATAGGTTTTTATAGTGCACTCATCACCACTTATACATTCACCCGTTATCAATGAAAAGGTTTTCTTATGGAAAGGGCAGGCCACTTTGGGCTCATCGCCGGAAGTGCCGATCATACCGCGGCTGAGCGCCATCTGTTTTCGGTGGGGGCATTCGTTTTGTGTAGCATACCATTCCCCCCGACGGGCAAAATGGAAAAGGGCGATCTGTTGATCATTGTACTTAACGCATACTCCGCCGTTGTGGGGAACATCATGCGTGTGGCAGGCTTCGAACCAGGCCTGGGTTTTTTGATGGGTGATTGTTTGCATAGCGAGTCTTTTATAGTGATGAATAAAAAGAAAACAAGCTGTTTCTTTTTTACCGGCATGCATGACAGGGCATGCCGGTAAAAATGGCAAACAATCGTTGGGGAAAGCATTCGTTGAGGCCTTAAAGAAGAAAGGAACGATGGTAAACTATTTCTTTCTTCTTTGCAATAATTGCAAATGTTTTCAGGGGGCTACGATCAACTAAACTATTTCCAATCCGCTACTTTCTTCTGGTCCCGCATAGGTTCAAATTTTATCGTTGGGTCTTTCTCTTCGGGGGCATTGACAAAATGTGTAAACCGTTTTCTCAATTCAGGATTTTCCACTACTTCTTTCCATTCACACTTGTAGCTGTTCACCAGCGCCTGCATTTCCGCTTCCCATTGTTCGGCCATGTGAAGGCTGTCATTCACTACTACATTGCGCAGGTAATCAATACCGCCGTCCATTTTATTGAGCCAGGTAGCCGTTCTTGTCAATGGATCGGCGGTTTTTATATAAAACATGAGAAAACGATCAATGTATTTTATACAGGTTTCATCATCCAGGTCGGATGCAAGCAACAAAGCATGCTGGGGTTTGGATCCGCCATTGCCACATACAAATAAATTCCATCCTTTTTCGGTAGCAATAATTCCGAAATCCTTGCCTTGCGCTTCAGCGCATTCACGAATGCAGCCGCTGACCGCTGATTTAATTTTATGCGGCGCTCTTAATCCCCTGTAACGTTCTTCAATGCGGATGGCAAAACTTACGCTGTCATGTAATCCAAAACGGCACCAGGTACTGCCCACACAACTTTTCACTGTGCGCAATGCCTTTCCATAAGCATGACCACTTTCAAACCCCGCGGCAATCAATTCCTCCCATATCAAAGGCAGATCAGTAACATGCGCGCCAAACATATCAATCCTCTGTCCGCCGGTAATTTTAGTATAGAGATTGTATTTTTTAGCAACCTGGCCTATCACAATCAGTTTTTCAGGTGTAATCTCCCCGCCGGGTATACGGGGCACTATGGAATAGCTTCCGCCTTTCTGTATATTGGCCAGGAAACGATCATTGCTGTCCTGCGCGGTATCGTTCCCTTTTTTTAAGATCATTTCTCCCCAGAGACTGGCAATAATGGAAGCTATGGCTGGTTTGCAAACTTCACAACCATGTCCTGCGCCCAATTTATCCAGGGCTTCATCATAAGTTTTTAAGTCATGAATTTTAATAAGATCAAATAATTCCTGGCGGCTTTGTGAAAAATGTTCGCACAGGGAGTTGCGCAGGTACTTGCCCTGCGCCTTCATGGTACCCGTCACCAGGTCCTTGATCATAGGCACACAACCGCCGCAACCCGTTCCGGCTTTGGTCATTTTTTTTATCGTATCTACCGATTCACATCCCTGCCCGGTTACTGAGCAACAAATAGTGTCTTTGGTTATCCCTTCACAACTGCAGATGATGGCTTCAGCCGGTAAATCCAAAACACCTCCGCCCTGTCTTACAGTTCCATTCTTTTCACCCAGGAAGATCGTCTCCGGGTCAGGAGGCAATACCAATTTATTTTTGCAGGTTTGCAACAACATATTATACTGGTCAGCTTCGCCGATCAATATTCCACCAAGTAATTGTTTCCCGTCTTCAGAGAGGTTGATACGTTTGTAAATATTTTTATGCTGGTCTTCCAGCACAATAGTGCGAACAGCATTACCGGTGCTAAAAGGATCCCCAAAACTGGCTACATCAACACCAATCAGCTTTAATTTGGTGCTCATATCAAACCCGGTAAATAATTTATTGTCACCCATGAGTTGGCTGGCGACCGCGTCCGCCATTTCATAACCGGGAGCGACCAGCCCATAGATCATACCATTATATAAGGCGCATTCCCCGATAGCATAAATAAACGGATCGGAAGTTTGCATTTTTTCATTGACAATAATGCCTCCGCGGTTCCCGGTCGCCAAACCAGAATGCCGGGCCAATTCATCTCTTGGCTTAATGCCCGCGGAAATGATCAGCATATCTGTAGAAATAGCTTCTGTGTCAGAAAATTTCAGACCTGTAATGTTTTGGCCTCCGAGTATTTCCCGGGTATTGGTATTTGTATGAATATGCAGTCCTAATTGCTCCAGTTTGGTTTGTAAAATTTTAGAACCTGCTTCATCCACCTGCCGGGGCATAAGGCGGGGGGCAAATTCAACTACATGTACTTCCTTTATTCCCAGGTCAATCAATGCTTTCGCGGCTTCCAGGCCTAAAAGACCTCCCCCGATCACGGCGCCCGATTTTACTTTGGGAGCATAGTCTCTTATCAATTCAAGATCCTCGATGGTTCTGTAAATAAACACCCCTTCTTTTTCAACTCCGGGAATAGGCGGAACAAAAGCGGCGGAGCCGGTGGCCAATATGAGATAATCATAATTCTCGGTGAGACCGAGATGTGAATGGATGGTCTTAGTGGCGGGATCAATAGACCGGATGGGGTCCCCGGTATATAATTTAATATGGTGTTCAGCATACCAATCATACCCGGCCAGCTCAAGATCCCGGGCTGATTTGCCTGCAAAAAATTCACTCAAATGAACGCGGTCGTAGGCGGGCCTTGTGTCTTCTCCAAAAACAACTAATTCAAGGCTTTGCTGGCTATTTCTGGCAATGAGTTTCTCACATAATTTGTGACCCACCATGCCATTACCAATAATCACAATTTTCATACGGGAAAATTTATTGATAATCAAAAAAGGTGGGCAAACAATCGTATTATAAATATTTATATGTAATAAAATAAGACTTACTAACCTCTAAAAACGTATTTTTATATTACATATACCCTAAAATTAAGGGTATAATATGAAAATATAATCAATTTGTTAAAAATAAAACTCACATATTTATTAAACTAATGTATTGATTAATGGCTAAACCCCTTCTTTCCCTGGTAGGTGCTGGACCGGGAGATCCTGAATTAATTACACTGAAAGCGATAAAAGCCCTCCGTTCAGCGGATATAATATTATATGATGCTCTCGCCAACGAACAATTACTGGAATACGCGTCTCCGGGGGCGATTTCAAAGTTTGTGGGAAAACGTTTTGGCTGCCACCCGCTTTCCCAGGAGGAGATCAATACTCTGATTATCGAATTCGCTTTTTCACATGGGCATGT
>JAUZOA010000112.1 GCA_030706685.1 Bacteroidota bacterium | reverse complement strand
TTGTCCGGGGAAACGGCTTTCTCCCAGGCTTATAGTAAGCATCTTCATAGGTTCATTCTAGGGTCATCTTAGGGTTATCCTAGGGTTATTTTAAGCTAATTCTAGGTAAATAAGCTAAAGATTACCTTAACATAACCTTAGATACTACCTAAAATAACCTATATTTGAGAGGTTCAACACACTATCTATATCAAGAAAAAAGACAACTATTATGGCTATAAGTGAAAATCTACTTTTAAAAAAGCTATCCGGTCATTTAGGCAACCAGATCGTGTTTAAGCAATACGGCGATAAGACCGTAGTATGTAAATACCCGGATATGAGTAAGCGTAAGCTGAGTCCCAAACAACAGCGGGTCAACGAAATAATGGAGGAGGCCAATGACAACGCCAGGGGTATCCTGGCAGATGAGGAGTTGAGAAATGCGGCACAGTTGCGGCTAAACGTGACCCGCAATAAATTATATACTGCATTGATAAAGGATTATTTTAAGACCGCGCAATCGGGATCAGCGCCTGGTGACAATAACGGTCAAAATGATTGAGCTTTGTTTTTACATTTGAAATGGCTGTGATAAATTAAGATCCCTCTTTACGTATATGTAATAGCCAGGTCCTGTGTTTATTTTATTTAAAATAATGGACATATAAATACTTGTATTGGGTCTCTCCGTCCAAACGCATCACCCCAACTATGCAATGGGAGAAATAACATGATTTAAGGTAATTAGTACAGATTTTTATTACTTGAGGATTTATATGTCCCTGGTCACTTCTGTTTAAAAACATGGATGAGCATAAGAAAAGAATAGAGGACTGGACAATTGTCGAACTCATTTAATCGGGCTTCGCCCGACGAAGCCCACAAATGAAAAGCCCGCCATCGCTGAAGCTTTGGCGGGCGAAGTCGGGCAGACTGGATTCGAACCAGCGACCCCTACGTCCCGAACGTAGTGCGCTACCGGGCTGCGCTACTGCCCGAAATAGTAGTGTCCCGCCATTGCGGGGCTACTCCCCGAAAAAGGGTAATCATTGTAAAAATGACTACCCTCATTCCAGGATTTGCCGGGAGAACTGGACAATTGTCGAACTCATTTAATCGGGCTTCGCCCGACGAAGCCCATCAAAATGAAATGCCTACCGTCGCTAAAGCTATGGTGGGCGAAGTCGGGTGGACTGGATTCGAACCAGCGACCACTTGCACCCCATGCAAGTGCGCTACCGGGCTGCGCCACCACCCGAACATTAAGGCTGATGAAGTTTTGCTGTCTCTTCCCGACTTTGCCGGGACCAGGAAAATCTATTGCTCCTTCGTCGCATTGATTTTCCAGGAGCTGCGCCACCATCCTCGCCTAACCGGTAAATGGACGGCAAATGTACTGTAGAATTTGGCAACAATAAAATGAAAAACAACCTTATCTTCGCCCCTTAATGAAAATCCTCATTAAGCAAGTTAGGATTGTTGACCCCTCCTCTCCTCTCAACGGACAAATCACTGATATTTTTATTGACAATGGTATTATCAGCCGCATCGGCAAGAACCTGGCCGAAAAAGCGGATAAGATAATTGACAATAAAGGTCTTCATGCTTCTCCGGGATGGATGGATGTATTTGCCAACTTCGGTGATCCCGGCAATGAATTCAAGGAAACACTGGAAACAGGGGCCGCCGCCGCGGCAGCGGGCGGCTATACAGACGTAATGATCATCCCGAATACAAATCCGTCCATTCATAATAAAGCAACGGTTGAATATATTGTCCAAAAATCGAAATCCCTGCCCGTAACTATTCACCCGGTCGGCGCTATTACAAAGAATACCGAAGGCAAAGAGCTCGCCGAAATGTATGACATGCGGGCAAGCGGGGCCATTGCTTTCAGTGACGGTATCAACAGCGTACAATCGTCCGGCCTTTTACTGAAAGCTTTGCAATATATTAAAGCCTTCGGGGGTACTATTATCCAGGTACCCGATGATAAAAGTATTAACCCGCATGGTCTTATGAATGAAGGGATCATTTCCACCCAGCTTGGATTGCCGGGTAAACCTGCCATGGCGGAAGAATTGATCGTTGCAAGGGATATCAAATTAACCCGGTATGCTGAGTCAAAACTTCATTTTACAGGCATCGCTTCTAAAAAGTCGCTCGAATATATCAAACGGGGTAAGGATAGCGGGGCGGGAATTAGTTGCTCAATAACCCCTTATCATCTTTTCTTTTGCGATGAGGATTTGAAAGATTACGATACTAACTTGAAAGTAAATCCTCCTTTAAGAACAAAGGAAGACAGGGCAGCACTGCAAAAAGCGGTCAGCGACGGAACAATAGATTGTATGGCTTCTCATCATTTACCGCATGAATATGATAGCAAGGTGCTGGAGTTTGAATACGCTAAATACGGGATGATCGGGCTGGAGACAGTTTATGCTGTGCTGAATACTTCTTTACCCGGCATAGCCCAGGAAAAATGGGTAACCTTATTGTCTTTGAATCCAAGAAGAATATTTGGACTGGAAGAATTAAAAATACAGGAAGGGAATAAGGCGGTGATCACTTTATTTAATCCATCTGAAAAATGGACAGTCACGGAAAAAGACATGCACTCGAAATCGAAGAATTCTCCTTTTATCGGCAAAGAACTGACGGGAAAAGTGATCGGTATTATCAATAAAACAGTCGCAGTTATCAACTAATCCTCTGTTTGAAATATGAATAAACCCACCCCACTTATAAAAGGCGCTATTACCGGGGCGGTAATGGCGGCAACAAGCCTGTTGTTGATCTATACCAAACAACCGCCTGATACCAACCTGCAGTATTTAGTATATGTGTTCTACGCTGCCGGTATTGGATGGACTTTGTTTGATTACTCACGTTCGGATAACTATTCCGGGAAGTTCTGGGACATTGTTGGCCAGGCCTTTCGTTGTTTTATTGTCGTCTCATTGATCATGGTAGTTTTTACCGGCGTCTATACAGCTATGCATCCGGAAATAGCTGAAGAAGCAGCCAAATTGTACAAAGCGGATCTGTTAAAGGAAGGCAATAAAACTCCTGCCGAAATAGAAACACTTGTTGAAACCGCAAAAAAACAATTTTTAACCGGTAATATTATGCTGACAATTTTCGGAACTTTGATCTCCGGTTCTATTTTTACCCTTGCGGGTGCGGGGCTATTATTAATGAGAAGAAAATAAAAAATGGATATATCCCTTGTCATACCCTTACTGGATGAAGCGGAGTCACTGCCTGAATTAGCGGCATGGATAGAAAAAGTGATGCTGGAGAACCGCTATTCCTATGAAGTGATATTTGTGGATGACGGCAGCACGGATAATTCATGGGATGTCATCCAGGAATTGAGAAGCAAAAATTCAAACATCAAAGGAATAAAATTTCAGCGCAACTATGGAAAATCTGCAGCTTTATATGAAGGCTTTCGCGTTGCGCAGGGTGAAGTCGTCATTACGATGGATGCGGATCTCCAGGACAGTCCTGATGAGATACCTGAACTCCGAAAAATGATCATCCAGGATCGCTATGACCTGGTAAGCGGCTGGAAAAAGAAACGATACGATAATACACTCACAAAAAATATTCCTTCCAAATTATTCAACGCCGTTACAAGAAGGGTTTCCGGTATCAAATTGCATGATTTTAATTGCGGGCTGAAAGCTTACCGGAATAAAGTAGTAAAAAGCATAGAGGTTTATGGAGAAATGCACCGCTATATTCCCGTATTGGCAAAGTGGGCCGGTTTTAAGAAGATCACGGAAAAAACAGTGGAACACCGCCCAAGAAAATATGGTGTTTCAAAATTTGGCTGGCGAAGATTTGTGAACGGGTTTCTTGATCTTCTTTCGCTGAGGTTTGTTGGAAAATTTGCCAAACGTCCCATGCATTTCTTTGGTTTATGGGGAAGCATCTTCTTTTTAATCGGCCTGGGAATAGCTTTATATCTTATTATCTCAAAATTCATACACCCCACAACCTTTGCTCTTACCAACCGGCCTGATTTTTATCTTGCCCTTACTACACTGATCGTGGGCATGCAACTGTTTTTAGCCGGTTTCATTGCTGAATTGGTATCAAGAAATGCAGCAGGAAGAAATTTTTATCTTATTGAAGATAAAACAGGTTTGTAATGGCAAAAGTCATTATCATAGGTCCTGCTCATCCTTTGCGTGGGGGTTTAGCTACATTCAACCAGCGCCTGGCCAAAGAATTCATACAATCAGGAAACGACTGTTCCATTTATTCTTTTTCGCTCCAGTATCCTTCATTTTTATTCCCGGGCAAGACGCAATATACCGATGAACCTGCCCCGGAAGGAATAAGCATACATACTGTTATCAACTCCGTCAACCCCTTTAACTGGATAAAAACCGGCAACAGGCTGAAAAAAGAAAAACCCGCTATCATCGTGGTTCGCTTCTGGCTGCCTTTCATGGGGCCGGCATTGGGAACAATATTACGCAGGGTAAAAAAAAATAAATATACCCGTATCATTTGCATTGCCGACAATGTAATACCCCATGAAAAAAGACCGGGCGACCGGCCCTTTACCAGCTATTTCCTCAAAAGCTGTGATGCTTTTATCACAATGAGTGAAAAAGTAATGAATGATCTCCGGCAGTTTGAGAAAGCGAAACCTGTAAAATTAGTTCAGCATCCTTTGTATGATACTTTTGGCGATATTATCCCAAAAGAGGAAGCAAGAAGACATCTGAACCTGCCCCGGGATGAAAAGATCATTTTATTTTTTGGTTTTATCCGAAAGTATAAAGGGCTTGATATGCTGCTTGAAGCAATGGGCCACTTAAAGAACTCGGGAATCAGGCTGCTTGTGGCAGGCGAATATTACGAAGATGATAAACCCTATAAAGAACAAATAGAGAAACTCGGGATTAATGACCAGTTGATCCTTCGGACTGATTTCATCCCAGACAGTGAAGTGAAATACTACCTGTGCGCAGCCGATACAGTAATACAACCTTACCGGAATGCTACGCAAAGCGGCGTTACCCCCCTTGCCTATTATTTTGAAAAACCAATGATCGTTACCAATGTCGGCGGTCTTCCTTCATTGGTACCGCATGATAAGGTTGGCCTGGTAGTGGAACCTGACCCGCTATCGCTGGCCAATGGCATTCTCAGGTTCTATCAATTAGGAGAAGAATATTTTATTCCTCATCTTCGCAATGAAAAACTGAAATATAGCTGGGCCAATTTGGTAAACACTATCACCGCCCTTGCTAAAAGCCATTAGCCATTGGCTGTTAGCTTTTAGCGATACAGTATGGAAGTGTCCGCTAACGGCTAATGGCTAAAGGCTAACACAGCTAATAACTTAAAACAATCAGCGTAATCAGCGGTTCATGATCTATCGAAGCAAAGCTCCTCTCAGAATTGGTTTGGCCGGCGGGGGTACGGATGTAAGTCCCTATAGTGATCTTTATGGCGGGGCTATCCTCAATGCAACGATCTCCTTATATGCCAATGCCACTATCGAACCCATCAATGAAAACAAAATAATAATGGTGGCGATCGACCGCGATGAAGAGCTGCAGTTCGACTGGGCCAGGGAATTGCCGATTGATGGCAAACTGGACCTCCTGAAAGGAATTTATAACCGTATCCAGAAAGATTATGGCATTACCCGGCAGGGCTTTCGCTTATCTACTTATGTGGATGCGCCTGCTGGTTCGGGCCTGGGAACCTCCTCCACTTTAGTCGTAGCCATCATTGGCGCTTTTACCGAAATGCTCCGTTTGCCCCTGGGTGAATATGATATGGCCCATTACGCCTACGATATAGAAAGAAAAGACCTGAAACTGGCAGGCGGCAAACAGGATCAGTATGCCGCTACTTTCGGGGGAGTAAACTTCATGGAATTTTATGAGGAAGATAAAGTCATTGTCAACCCCCTCCGGATCAAACAACAATATTTATTTGAACTGGAAAATAATTTACTCCTGTATTATACATCCACCAATCGTGAATCCGCCGGGATCATTAAACAGCAAAGCAAGAATGTAACGGATAAAAAAGATAGTTCCATTGAAGCAATGCACCAGCTAAAGGAACAGGCAAGACTAATGAAGGAAGCATTGCTCAAAGGGAAACTCCATGAACTTGGGGAGATACTTGATTTCGGCTTCCGGCAGAAAAGGCGCATGGCGGAAGGTATCAGCAACCCATTAATGGAAGAAATTTATGAAACCGCTAAAAAAGCAGGCGCTACCGGCGGCAAAATATCCGGCGCGGGCGGCGGTGGGTTCATGATCTTCTATTGCCCGGTCAATACAAAATATGCCGTAATCAGGAGCCTGGAAAGATTTGGCGGACGCTACAGGAGATATAAGTTTACGGAGCATGGATTGACGACATGGACGATATAAGGGCTAAGGTTCTTAATTGTATATTTCTTACTATATGGAAAAGATCAAAAGTATTATACGGGCTTCTATCGAAACGAAACAACAGGTATTGCAGAATAATGAATTGCTGAAAACGATTGAAAAAGTTGTCGAAATAATCGTTACTGCTTTTAAAAGCGGTAAAAGGGTTTATTTCTGCGGCAATGGGGGCAGCGCTGCGGATGCACAGCATCTTGCCGCAGAATTTTCCGGGCGATTTTATACTAACAGGAAGGCCCTGCCCGCTGAAGCACTTCATTGCAATACTTCCTACCTGACTGCAGCAGGTAATGACTATGGTTTTGATGTTATTTATTCAAGACTGATAGAGGGTATTGGCGAAAAAGGCGATGTGCTGATCGGGCTTTCCACTTCAGGTAATTCAACCAATATCCTGAATGCATTTATTGCAGCAACAGGAAAAGGAATGACAACTGTTGGCTTTACCGGGTCCACTGGCGGCAATTTGAAAGCGCTCTGCGACTACCTGGTTAATATCCCTTCCACAGATACACCCCGTATCCAGGAAAGCCATATTATGGCAGGCCATATCATTTGCCAATTGGTAGAAGAAAAAATATTTACCCCCAACCCTGAAGGGGAGTAGTTAACAACCCTGTATGTCTTTAGTTTCTTCGAACTTTAATGATTCTTCCCAAGCTCCTTTCAGGGGGTTGGAGGGTATCATTTTAGCAGGCGGACTTGGTACAAGGCTCCGCGATACGGTGCCTGATTGGCCGAAGTGCATGGCCCCGGTAGCCGACAGGCCTTTTCTTTTTTATGTGATCAATTACCTGCGCGGCCAGGGAATAGAAAAGTTCATTTTCTCGCTCGGCTACAAACACGAGATCATTGAAGAATACCTGTTAACACAATTTGCCACGCTCAATTTTCAATGTGTTATTGAAGAAGAACCTCTCGGAACCGGCGGCGCGATCCTGGCAGCCTGTAAAAAAGCGACTGAAAAGAACGTATTGGTAGCAAACGGAGATACTCTTTTTAAAGTAAACATTGAAAATCTTATTGCCCTTCATTTTGACAGGGAAGCTGATTGTACCCTGGCATTGAAACCGATGACTCATTTTGACCGCTATGGCGTAGTAGAACTCGACAGAACCGATGCTGTCTATGAATTCAGGGAAAAACAATTTTATGAATCCGGTCTTATCAACGGCGGTATATATATACTGGACAGGGAAAAGTTCGTAAGCGAAAAATTGCCGGGCAAGTTTTCCTTTGAGAAGGATTATCTCGAAAAATTATACAAGGAAAGAAAATTCTACGGCCTGGTAGATGACGGCTATTTTATTGATATCGGGGTACCGGAAGATTATAACCGGGCACAGGAAGAATTGCGCCAGCCACCGCTTGACCTGAAAGCGACTGATTCCACCTGGACCCTTTTTCTTGATCGTGACGGGGTGATCAATATTGATAAGGATGGCAGTTACATTTTCACCCCCGATGAATTTATTTTCATGGAAGGAGTAACGGATCTTTTTTCCAAACTGAATGCAAGGTTCAGGCGCATCATTATTGTTACTAACCAGCGGGGTGTAGGACGCGGGTTGATGACCGAAGATTCATTACAATCTATTCATTATAAAATGAAAGACGGGATAACCAGGACCGGCGGCAAGATTGATGCGATCTATTATACCATTGCCGATGACAGGCTGCACCCCCAAAGAAAACCTAACCCGGGTATGGCTTTCAGGGCCAAGGCCGATTTCCCGGACATTGATCTTTCAAAATCAATTATTGTAGGCAACAATATCAGCGATATGAAATTTGGGAAAAATGCCGGTATGTACACGGTTTTTCTCCGTACTACTACGAAGAATATGCAGTTGCCCCACCCCGATATTGATCTTATTTTCGATTCACTGACCGATTTTGCAAAAGCTTTATAATCTTCACAAAATTTTAAAGCCTTTTTGACGTTATGCACCTGTCTGGAGAGTAAATCCTGGCTGAACATCAGGGCGATAACGTAGTTTTGCACTTATAAATTCAAACTATTTCTGTGAAAATAATTTTGATAAGATTTTCCCTCGCCATCCTGGCGATATTCTCTTTTTCACAGGGGGTCTTTGCGCAAATCATTACGCCTGCCGACAGGAAAAAATTGCAGGCGAAAGAAGATACACTTAAGGAATTTGCCCGCTACCTCAACACCGATTCATTGCAGGAAGACCGGATGATATCCGATAGCGTTTTTACCCGAACATTGGTAAGAGCTTTGAAAATTAAAAATTCTTTTTATTATCCCTTTGATTCAGTACGGGGTATTTCAAAGCTATACGCCCCCGATACCAGCTTCCGCATTTTTACCTGGAACATTCAATTTGACGAATATTATTCGCGACAGAAAGGAGCCATACAATTTCCCATGCGCGACGGATCGCTCAAACTAATTGCTCTCCGTGATGTTTCCGAATTCACTGCCAACCCCGAAGATTCCGTACGATCCTATAACAACTGGATCGGGGCGGTTTATTATAATATGGTAAAGACACAGTATAATGGCAAAAACTATTATACCCTGTTTGGCATTGACAATAATAGCCTGGAAAGCAGCAAAAAGTGGATGGAAGTACTTACGTTCAACCAAAAAAATGAACCGGTATTTGGCGGGCCCTATTTTAGTTACGCCAAAGACAGCGTCCGGCAAAAGACACGTTATCGCTTCAGCCTGGAGTTTAAAAAAGATACCCGGGTAATGATGAACTATATTCCCGATCTAGGTGTGATACTGGTCGATCATCTTGTATCGGAATCAGACGAACCTGATCATAAGTGGACCTATGTGCCCGATGGTGATAATGAAGCGTTCAAATGGGAGAACGGCAAATGGATGCACGTTGATAAAGCTTTCGATTATAAAGTCGATATGACCGGCGCCGATCTTTACCTGGGCAAACCACCCGTTGGCGATCCTCTTCTCGACGCTAAAGGAAACAGGGACGAAAAGAAACTCGGCGACAAATCAAATAAGAATAAAGAGAAAGAAAAAGGGCCTCCCAATAACGATAACTGATAACCGCCGGCTATCACATTTATTTCCGCCTGGCACGGCATCCAACGCCGCCGAGTTCACACCCCCGACCTCTCCCTTATATTGAAAAACAGTATCGCTGATCCTTTCAGCATAAAAAATATTCGTGTTGACAGAGGGCTCATTGAGGTTATTAAAAAAAGACAATGCCCGTCCCTTGACAGGAAAGGCTCCATCATATCGCCGGTATAACCTGGTACAATAACTTTACGCGGAGCATCAAACTGAAATACTGTACTGTCCTTTTCCTTTACCGGAATAGCAGAACTGCAGGAGAAAATAAACAAGAATAGTGCAATAAGGGGATGCTTCATGCATTTTTGACCATACGGCACTTAACCAGGTTACATAAAAAAAGCATCAAAACTTTGATGCCTGTCCAATTTATTCACCATTGACCACTCACAACTCACCTGCCTAGTCATTAAGTTTTAATACGGCGAGAAAAGCCTCTTGCGGAACCTCTACATTCCCGATCTGTCTCATCCTCTTCTTTCCTTCTTTTTGTTTTTCCAGCAGCTTGCGTTTACGGCTGATATCACCGCCATAGCATTTGGCAGTGACATCTTTCCGCATGGCGGATATATTTTCCCTGGCAATAACTTTGGCGCCGATAGCGGCTTGTATCGCTATTTGGAATTGCTGGCGGGGTAATAATTCTTTCAGTTTCTCGCAAAGCCTTCTCCCAAATTCCTGGGCCCTGCTGCGATGGATCAGGGCGCTCAGCGCATCCACCTTATCGTTGTTTAGCAGGATATCCATTTTTACAATATCGGCTTCGCGGTAGCCGATAGGATGATAATCAAAGGAAGCATAGCCTCTTGTCTGTGATTTCAGTTTATCATAAAAATCAAACACGATTTCAGTAAGAGGCATTTCAAATATCAGTTCCACCCTTGTCTGCGTGAGGTAGCTTTGATTGATCAGTATTCCTCTTTTACCCAGGCATAGTGTCATGATATTGCCGATATATTCGGGCTTGGTGATGATCTGGGCCCTGATAAAGGGTTCTTCTATCCTGTCTGTTTTTACCGGGTCGGGAAACTCGGTAGGGTTATTGATGGTTACCTTCTCTCCTTTTGTCGTATAGGCAACAAAGCTAACGTTGGGAACGGTGGTGATTACAGTTTGATTGAATTCTCTTTCCAGTCTCTCCTGTATGATTTCCATATGCAGCAAACCCAGGAAGCCACAACGGAAACCAAAGCCAAGCGCCTGCGATGTTTCCAGTTCGTAGGTCAGCGAGGCATCATTCAGTTGCAATTTATCCATGCAATCCCGCAGCTCTTCAAACTCGTCCGTATCCACCGGGAAAATGCCGGCAAATACCATCGGCTTTACTTCTTCAAAGCCCTGTATCATTTGCGGATCGGGATTGGAAGCCGTAGTGATGGTATCCCCCACTTTTACTTCCTTAGCATTTTTAATACCGGTAATGATATAACCCACATCCCCGCAATTCACTTCGGGCTTCTCTGTCATCTTTAGTTTCAATATCCCCACTTCATCCGCTTCATATACCTGCCCGGTTGATACAAATTGTACCTTATCTCCTTTCTTAATGGAGCCGTTCAATATCCGGTAATACACAATAATGCCGCGGAAAGAATTGAACACGCTATCAAAGATCAGGGCCTGCAACGGTGCATTGGGATCGCCTTTGGGAGCAGGTATCCTCTCCACAATCGCTTCCAGTATGGCATCCACGCCCAATCCTGTACGGGCGCTGGCTAATAAGATAGCTTCGGGCTTGCAACCAACAAGGTCAATGATCTGGTCCTTTACTTCCTCGATCATCGCCCCATCCATATCTATTTTGTTGATGACAGGGATAATCTCCAGGTCATTTTCAATAGCGAGGTATAAATTACTTATCGTTTGCGCCTGGATACCCTGTGTGGCATCTACCAGCAACAAACAACCTTCACAGGCGGCTAAAGCTCGGCTCACTTCATAGCTGAAGTCTACGTGCCCGGGTGTATCAATCAGGTTGAGAATATATTCCTGTCCGTTCTTATGCTGGTAATTGATCTGGATGGCATGGCTTTTAATGGTAATTCCCTTTTCTCTTTCGAGGTCCATATCGTCGAGCACCTGGTCCATCATATCGCGGTCACTGATGGTGCCGGTGGACTGTAAAAGACGATCTGCCAGGGTGGATTTGCCGTGGTCAATATGGGCGATGATGCAAAAATTCCGGATATTCTTCATGTACTTTTAGCCTCTTTTTTCAGGTGGGCAAAGGTAAAGATTTTAAGCGGTTTGGGAGGGATTATGTTGGTAGGTTTGGAGGCCAAATTGGACATTACCAAAAATTTACTCTCACTCATCTTGCACTTTGAGTAATCAACTTCCAGGTAGCAGGATCAACGTTAACGCAGCGACGCAAAAAGAGTCCTATACTTTGCGCCCTTTACTCCTCTGCGTTCCTGGCGTGAAATCTTTTTATTGCAAATCGTATTTCACGCAAAGAGCGCAAAGTTAATGCAGCGACAAAGAGAGTCTTAAACTTTGCGTCTTTGCTCCTCTGCGTTCTCTGCGTGAAATCTTTTTATTACAAATTATATTTCACCACTTACCATCTTATTTTCTTCCCGACAACTGTTCAATAATTACCTTTAAACAGTCTCTTTAGCTTAAGGATATGGTCCGTATGAACTAATTCCGGCACAGCACGACACCTATCTTTGCATCGTCGCCCGGAAACATCGGTAGATCTGCAATCATCTATTCATGAATAAAAAACATATATTTCGCCTGCCGCTTATCCCGGCTCTTATCTTCCTTTTAACCACCTGCTCATCGAAACACGATCATCAATATGATGACTGGACAGTAACTGGCGGAAGCAAACAATCTATTCGTTACTCTTCATTAAACCAAATTGACAGCAGCAATATTGCTCAATTAGAGGTAGCCTGGGAATACCATACCGGCGATGCCGATACGGCCAAACATTCGCAAATACAATGTAACCCCATCATCGTGAACGGGGTGCTATATGGTACTTCACCCAGGCTGCGGCTCATTGCTTTGGATGCGGCGACAGGAAAAGAAAAATGGGTATTCGACCCCGATTCTTCCAATAAGAATAAAGAATTCCTTCATTTTATATTAAACAATAACCGCGGCGTCACTTATTGGGAAGGAGGGGCCGATAAACGTATTCTTTATACGGCGGGCTCCATGCTATATGCTATTAATGCTGCCGATGGTAAGATCATTCCTTCGTTTGGCAATAACGGAAGAATTGACCTGCACGACGGTTTGGGAAGAGATGTAAAAGACTTGTATGTAACAGCTACTTCGCCCGGTATTGTTTATAAGGATCTTTTTATTATTGGTTCAAGGGTAGATGAAGGCCCTGCCGCCGCACCGGGGCATATACGGGCTTACGATGTAAGAACCGGGCAACTCAAATGGATATTTCACACTATTCCACACCCGGGGGAAACGGGTTACGACACCTGGGAGGACTCTATTGCTTACAAACATATTGGCGGCGCCAATGCCTGGAGTGGTTTTAGTTTAGATGATGAACGGGGAATCTTATTTGCTCCAACGGGGTCAGCCTCCTTTGATTTTTATGGCGGCAAAAGAAAAGGAAGCGATCTATTTGCCAACTGTTTGCTGGCGATCAATGCAGCTAACGGCAAACTTATCTGGTATTTCCAATTCGTTCATCACGATGTGTGGGACAAAGATCTGCCCACCCCGCCCGCGTTGGTTACTATTCACAAAGATGGAAAGCAAACCGATGCAGTAGCGCAGCCTACCAAGCACGGTATGGTGTATGTATTTGAGAGGGAAACAGGCAAACCGGTTTATCCCATTGACGAGATAACTGTTGATACCCATACGGAAATGCCGGGTGAAAAGCTCTGGCCCTCACAACCCATTCCACGAGTACCCGGGCCTTTTGCGCGGCAAACATTTACGGCAAATGATATCAATCCTTACCTGCCCGACAGTTCAGTCAATAAACTCAAAAAAGATTTGCAGGATTACCGTTATGGCAATATGTTTTTGCCGCCCGGCAAACATGTATCGGTAGTATTTCCCGGTTATGACGGAGGAGCGGAATGGGGCGGTCCTTCTTTTGATCCCGAAACCGGCTGGCTCTATGTGAACGCCAATGAAATGGGGTGGCTGCTTACATTGGCCGACGCGAAAACTGTGGTACCCAAAAAAGAAAATTATTTACAGGCAGGTCAGCGCTTGTACACACAAAATTGCATGAACTGTCATGGGCCTGACCGGAAAGGATCGGGCAATAACCCTTCTATCGTTGAAGTGAACAAAAAATATGGGGTCGATAGTTTTCTTTATCTCATTAATAGCGGCCGGAGAATGATGCCTTCCTTTAAACAATTGGATGAAGCAGAGAAAAAAGCTATTGCTTCATTCATCCTTGATCAAAAATCGCAACAGGCTAAAATTTTTATTACAACGCCAAAACCGGTAGATACATTCCGCACTATCCCTTATACCATGACTGG
>JAUZOA010000111.1 GCA_030706685.1 Bacteroidota bacterium | reverse complement strand
ATGACAGGTTTGAGATAACCGATCGTAACAGGCGAGGTGACGATCCCGGAAAGCCAGATATGCACGGGTTTTTTGATTCCCATCCGGGCCGCTACATTTTTTATGAATATCCTCCACTCCACATCCACCTTTGATAATTCAAATTGACGGATGGCCTGTACGTAACGATAATTGCGGATGAAATAAAAAACGGGGAGGACCAGTAATACAAGATAAAGTAATGAAGCAACCGGCAGCATTGTATTCAGCCAGTCATTCAATTGCTCATTGGCCCGGAGCGTAATAAAACCGGATGTGATCATAGCGTCGCCGGGAGTATTGGCATCCAGGATGGAGAAAAAAGTATAAACAAACCAGGTGAAGCCGGTAAGGATCATGGCTGTCGCCAATAAACTTTTTTGGGATGCTTTTGCTTTCCGGAACAGCCCGGAAAATGCCTGGTAAATTACCCAGAGGAAGGCCATTTGCCAAAGACTATTCAGCACCGCCCATCCTAATGCCAGCAGGAAGTTTGATTGACCGCCAATCATTCTTATTGATTTTTCAGGTTATCCAATAATGCCTGGATTTTTTCCAGTTCTTCGCGACTTGCTTTATGTTCCCCAAGGGCCTGGATAACAAGCTGGGTAGGGGAGCCTCCAAATAAATTATCTATCATTTTACCAAGCAGGTGTTTCTGCGTCTTTTCTTTATTCACCGCTGCCTGGTACACATGAGTTCTCATGGAATCATCTCTTTTTACCAGTCCTTTTTCATGCATGATCTGCATAAGCTTAAGAGTAGTGGTATAGCCTACATCCTTTGTCAGGGCCAGATCTTCGTGTACTTCTCTCACAGTAGCTGATCCTCTTGCCCACAGGCTTTGCAATATCTCCAGTTCACTTTCGGTGGGTCTGATTGATTTAGTATTTGACATCATACGTAATTGTATTTGCTGCCGAATATACGACTATTTTCGTAATACCTACACCCCATAACCTTATTTAATTTTTTTTAACACTGCTTAACTGGTTGGACGGGAGAGGAGTAAAAAAGGTTACAGGGAGCCGGAAGTTTCTGCCAATTCAGGGTTGGTAAGGGGAATTTTGACCTCGATCCGGGTCCCTTTGCCGGGGACGCTGACAACATGATAAGTACCGCCAATCATTATGGCCCTTTCTTTCATCCCCATGATACCAAGGGTACTGTTGTCGTCGATAACCGAGGCATCAAAGCCTTTGCCATCATCTTCGATCAATAAAATGAGTTGCTTATCCTGCCACTTGATAGTAACATGGGTTTCCTTTGCACCGGAATGTCTGGCAACATTGGATAATGATTCCTGGAGAATCCGGAAAAGACCCACGTTGAGATGTTTGGGAAATTTGTCATCCGGAACACCTGAGGTAAAATGAGTTTTTATTCCCGTGCTGCTGCTAAAATCGTTGCAATACCAATCGAGAGTAGCTATTAATCCTATATCATCCAGCAGGCCGGGTCTTAACGCGAAAGAAATTTTCCTGACAGTTTCCACCATATCGCTGACAGACTCCAGGAGATGGCTGATCCCGGGTGGCGCCATCTCTTTATCACCGCTGATTTTTTCGCCAAGCCTGGCTATATCTATTTTTAAAACTGCCAGTTGCTGACCAAGCTCGTCATGTATTTCCCTTGATATTTTCAATCGCTCTTCTTCGCGGATGTTTTCAATATAATTGCCGAGCTTACGCAGGTCTTCTCTTGATTTGATTAATTCCTGCTCCGCTTTTTTTCTCTCGCTGATATCTCTTACAAAAGCAAGAAAGCGATCGGGAGCAATGATCCTCGCGGATATTTCCACATCAATGATTGTCCCGTCTTTCCTTCGTATTTTTCTTTCTGATGAAGCTGCTTTTCCCGCTGCAATTTCAGCAAACTGCAAAGGCTTTACAGCTAATTCGCTGGCAATTGACAGGTCATGTATGCGCATGCCCAGCAGTTCTGTTTCCGTATACTGGGATAATTTACAACCTGCAGGGTTTACCACGGCAAAATTTCCCTTGAAGTCGGCAATGAAGATACCGTCAGTAGCCTGCTCCACCAGGGTGCGGTATTTTACTTCGCTTTCCCTTATGAGCTGCTCGGCTCTTTTTGCTTCCCCTGCGCTTTTTTCCAACTCTTCCGTTCTTTCCCGCACCAGTTGATGCAAACGCGCGGGTGTTCTGCTTACATAGGCGGCAAACAGGCTGCCAAGAGCGCACAAAATAAAAGCAAGCAGGGAAACAGGAATGATCGCTTCAAAGGATTTATAACCATTCACGGGAATAACGGATAATTTCCATTCGCCATTTGGTACGGAGACAGCTACCTTGTATTGATCCGGTGAAAATTTTCTCAATGGCAGGAAATATTCTTCTTTCCCGGTGTTGGGATTGATTTTGGAAAGTTCGAAGTAATAACCGTTTTTTCCTGTTGTATCAATACCGGCTGCCTGCAATAATGTAACGAGGCGTATAGTGACTGAAGTAAAGCCCCAGAACTTATCGTCTTTAAAAACCGGGAGACGCCCTACTACGCATATCCCCATATCCGAGCGCCTTAATTTATAAGGGCCGGCAAAGTATAATTCTCTTTTAAGAAAAGTCTTGAACGCTTCTTTATTTCTTGCACTGTCTTCAAACAGGTTAAGGCCGAGAGAAGCTTCGTTTCCTTTCAATGGATAAATATACTTCACCACCCCGGCCGGTACCAGGGAAAGGACATCAATGTATTTATTGTTTTTTAAAATATAGGCAGCTACCGAATCAAAATTACCCGGAAGACCATTTTTGCCTATCGTCATCGCCAAAGCTTCTGTGGCGGAAAGACTGTATTGCAGGGATTGTTGTAACCGGTCTGCCGCGGATTCGGCCATGTTTTCTGCAGCTCTTCTCTCATGACTCTTTTCAATATTATATCGTTGGCTGATGATATAGAGAGATACTGAACTTAATAAAAAGAAAGTAACCAATCCTGCTACCCATGGCTTCATGAAAAGCCGTGAATTCAACTGCTTTTTTATGTTGCGATTGCTCATTGGTTTACCCGGAACCGGCTAACAGGTTTATTTAGTTTTTCAAACGGATATAGTGTTTCCAGTGAAAATAGCCGGTTCCCGGTTTACCCATCGTTTTTCTTATCGTCCTTCCGGCTTCCCGGCAAATGATACACTACTATAAAGTGTGAAAACTACAATTATTTTTTTTTTTTATTATAGCCCGGGAGGAATATAATGCGATTTTAGGGGTTCAACTGAATGGGATGATTAATTGTATCTCCTTATTTTTTGACCGGTAAGTGTAAAAAATAAGCCCCCCTGTAGAAACAGGGGGACTTAATGATAATGGTTCTGATTAAGCTCTTAATTATTTATGTAAACAGCAGTATTCTTTTTTTCTGTTTTAACCTGCTGAACTGTTTCTGTTTTCTTGTTTATCTCCGCCGTTTCTTTTTTGACTTGTATCTGTGCAAGGGTCGGGGCGATGACCAAAGATACAATAGACATTAATTTTATCAAAATATTCATTGAAGGACCTGAAGTATCTTTAAAAGGGTCGCCTACGGTGTCGCCTGTTACGGACGCCTTATGCGGCTCAGAGCCTTTAAAGTACTTCTGTCCATTGATCTCCACGCCTTTCTCAAAGCTTTTCTTGGCATTATCCCAGGCGCCGCCGGCATTATTCTGGAACATTCCCATCAGTACGCCGCTTACCGTTGCCCCGGCTAAAAACCCTCCTAAAGCCTCAGGCCCCAGGAGAAAACCCATGATCAACGGAGAAATAATAGCGATAGCTCCCGGTAGCAACATTTTTTTGATGGAAGCATCCGTGGAAATAGCCACGCATTTATCATATTCAGGCTTCCCGGTTCCTTCCATAATCCCCGGGATGGTTTTGAACTGCCTGCGTACTTCTTCCACCATCGCCATAGCGGCCTTGCCTACTGCCTGTATGGCTAATGAAGAAAATATAAATGGGATCATACCGCCAATAAATAAACTGGCCAGCACATCGGCTTTATAGATATTTATGCCATCCAGTTTAAAGCCATTGGTATTGATAACACCTACATACGCGGCAAACAAGGCCAAAGCAGTTAATGCGGCAGAAGCAATGGCAAATCCTTTCCCGCTTGCTGCTGTAGTATTACCCACGGCATCGAGTGTATCCGTTTTCTCGCGGACCTCTTTGGGCAATTCGCTCATTTCAGCAATACCACCCGCGTTATCAGCGATGGGACCAAAAGCATCAATGGCCAGTTGCATAGCTGTAGTGGCCATCATACCGGCAGCTGCAATAGCTACACCATATAAACCTGCCAACGCATAAGAACCATAGATACCCGATGCCAGGACAAGGATCGGCAAAAAAGTAGATTCCATTCCTACTGACAAACCACCGATAACATTGGTAGCATGACCTGTCGCTGATTGGCGAACAATCATATTGACCGGGCGCTTGCCTATGGAGGTATAGTACTCCGTGATCAGGCTCATTAATGTGCCGACAACTAACCCCAGTGCGATAGCGCCAAATACATGAAGTTTAGTAAATTCAAAACCGCGGATATAGAGACTTCCTTCCGGCAATATATTATCCACTAAAAAATAACTGGCGATCAGTGTCAATATAATACTGCCCCAGTTACCCATGTTCAATGCTTTTTGTACAACAGTTGTACTTACCCCTGCTGTCTCGCTGATACGAACAAAGAAGGTTCCTGCAATGGAGAAAATAATGCCTATGCCGGCAATCAGCATGGGCAATAAGATCGGGGAGAAGCCCATATAGTTGTCGCTTAACGCGGAACCGCTTATATCCGTTACTTCATGACCCAATACGATAGTGGCCAATACGGTGGCAACATAAGAGCCAAAAAGATCGGCGCCCATACCGGCCACGTCACCTACATTGTCGCCGACATTATCAGCAATAGTAGCAGGGTTGCGGGGATCATCTTCCGGAATACCGGCCTCAACTTTACCTACCAGGTCAGCACCCACATCAGCGGCCTTAGTATATATACCACCGCCCACACGGGCAAATAAAGCGATAGATTCTGCGCCGAGGGAAAAGCCCGTCAATATTTCTATGGCACGGCCTACATCATGAGAAGTAGAAATAGCGCCGGGCGCAAATACCTGTAATAATACAATGAATAAACCACCCAAACCAAGTACCGCTAATCCGGCTACACCCATACCCATTACAGAACCGCCGGCAAAGGAAACCCTAAGCGCTTTTGCCAAACTGGTACGCGCCGCGTGAGCGGTACGCACATTAGCCTTTGTCGCCGCCTTCATGCCGATAAAACCGGCTAATGCGCTGAAGAAAGCGCCAATAAGAAATGCTATTGCAATTGACCAGTGAGAGCTTTCATTCCGGCTGCCCATAAAACCAAGAAGCAAGCCAACGATAAGGGCGAAATAAGTGAGTATTTTCCATTCAGCTTTCAGGAATGCCATAGCGCCTTCAGCAATATAATTGCTGATTTCTTTCATATGCGCGGTGCCGGCATCCTGCTTCGAAACCCAACTGAATTTGATAAGAGTGTAAGCCAACCCTATTACACCCATGATAGGGACGAGATAGATCAATTTGTCCATAAACAGAAATTCTTAATCAAAATTTAATGGATCGCCTTTGCGGGGGCAAAGGCGATCAAGGGCGGCAAAGATAGGGGAAAAGCGGTTACTTGTCAATGGCCTGATTTAGCGTTTCTTGGGTGCCCATTCCACCTCTAAATCAAGCCTGTCGCAAGCTTGTTTTACTTCTCCGACGAGTCTCCTCCCTTCTATATAACTAACTCAACTTAAAAGATTTTCAGGAGGGACTCGTCGCAATAAGAGGCTTACATAATTATAAAGGGAAAATTCACCGCGAAAGTTCTTTATACCATCGCCGATATCTTCGCCGCGCCGGTATTTTTCACCTGCTGCACTTCATTATTGACTCCGAGCGTTCCGAAACGAATCCCCACAGAAAGCATAATACTGAAACGGGCGCCAGCCGGTATGGATCCCACTATTTGCATGGCTGTCTCCAGCGTGGTAGCCGGCGACCCGTTCAATACAGGGTACCAGTCGGAGACTATAGGTTTTGATAAATACTGGATATTAGTTGAAGGCTGATAGCGGTAAGTGTCAAAAAAAAGATCGGGAACAATGTTCAGCACCGCCATGAAACTATAGAGCGGGTACTTACCCGGGGGAACAAAAAAATTAATACCGGGGATCAGTGCGGGGATATCAATCCTGGCCGACAAATCTTCTTTTGAAATCGTCGAAGAAAGCGGGTTTCTCACTATTGAATCGAATGGATTTCGCTGGTTCAGGTTAAAGCCATCGAGCAGCCCGGGGTTTTTAGTAAAGCAAATATTCCGCCGGCCGTATTCACTTTCGGTATCCATCGCCTGGATTGGTTTAATTAATGCATTGAGCGGGCCCGCGATATTATAATCAGCCAATGATTTGAGCGAGCCCAGCGCCTGCATGATATACTTACTTCCGGCAGATCGTCCCCCGAATTCCGCGTTGATGCGGCGGGTGGTATCAAACTCAGGCGCTTGCTTGATCCTGTCTTTTGTAGCGCCTCCTTTTGTACGGAGAATAATTTTATCGGAGTCTTTTCTCTTGTAAGCAGAAATGTTGCCAAGCCGGCCGGTAAAGGAAAAATTAGAATGTAGCTGTGCCATAGTAATAAGGTTTAAGGTGAAAGGAATGGGTTATTCCGGTGGTTGGCCGGGAATGAGCCCTGTATTCTAAAGGTATAAAAAGTATTTAAATTGTAAATAAGCCGGATCTGAGCCGTATATAAGCCGTATCTATAAAGGGCGGCTTATATACGGCTTATATACAGGTTAAATACGGCTTATATACGGGTTATTTATTTCTGAAGCCTTGTTTAGAGACGATTGATTTAGACTGAAAATGCTTTACAAGAGTTCGTGCAATCCTGAAACACCAGTAAATAAATCCGGGATAGTTTTTTGTTTAAACGGACAATTGAAATTAGAAATGCCAGCCTGCTATGGGTTATTACTTGTTTTCTTGAAAGGAGAGGAGCAGTGTTTTTTAAACCGTTATTGGCGACGCTGGCTGGAAAGAAATTTGAAAATAAACTGATTGATTTCCATTGTTAGGCAAAATTTTGAGGACTGGTATATGTCGCCTATTTTAGTGTTGAACCAACTTTATTGACACTTCCTGCAACAATAATGAGTTTAAAAGAAAAGATATTAAAGGACATAGAAAAAACCGGCTTTGTGACAGAGCTTAAAACGGTTTCTATGTTGATAAAGAACGAATGGTCTGCCGAACATGGTACGACCTATGAAGACAAAGATGAAAACAGAAATAGGGAAATTGACATAGTAGCTTCGAAAGTAAAATATGTTAATGAACTTGGTTTTAGATTGATATTCTATTTAGTTATTGAAGTGAAGAAAACTGATAGACCATGGATTGTGTTTACTACAAGACCGGATTTTGCGACTCTCGGATGGCGAATCATGAATCGTACTTCTAATATATATAAATGGGAAGCGTCTGACAAGTTTGAGAATGGAGGGCATTTTGTTCCAATTTTAGATGTAGATTGTATAAGAAAAAACAGTATTCGAGAATATGCATTCAGGGCAGGAAAAGCTTTTCATGAACTTGAAAAGTCTCCAACAGACAAATCTAAAGTTTATGAGGCTTTAATTTGCTCGGGCAAGGCTGCCTACTATTTAAGTAATAGATTCAAACAAGAGGAACTTAAAGATTTCGATGTACATAAAGAAGTTAACATTCAAATTTATCTTCCAATAGTTGTTCTAGATGGATTACTTTTCGAAGTCTTTACGAATCATGAAGGCGATATTGACGTGGAGGAAAAGGACTTTATACCAGTAGAGATGAGTTATTCATCACCTAATTACAGAATAGGTAACTGGGACACGGAATTTTTCCCTGACATCATCCGTTTCGATTACTTAAGTAAGCATTTAGAAAATATAGAAGCATGGAGACAATCTATGATTGAAAGTATAAGTAAACAACTAGTTTCATTAGGCAAGCAACCTGACAGAAGATTTGGTATATGATTTATTTAGTGCTTCGAAAAAGTATGCGCCTAATAATGCATTGGCGAATATGGCGGGGCGACTCAAGAACAATCAGCGGCATATCGCTACTCAGTTTCGGTTTCAGCAGACGAACAACGCCGAGCTTTAGGATAAACAATGAGCTTTTGTAACTTTACTCATCATCGGTTTCGGGCTGAACGGCAATGAATGCCGCCACATCGCCAACGCGGAGCCGTTGGGTGTCATTTTAATAAAACTTCACTATGACAGAAAGAGAATGGGTTAAAACAATAATTGATGATATTGAAAAATCACTTCAAAAGTCTGACAAGACCATTCGAGTGGCGGATCTTAAAAAGCTTCCATATTCTTTCGAAATTCTAATGTATAACAATAACGAACCACATCAACAAAATGTCAATCACTATGAAACGGATATATTAGTTTATGAGCAAGTTGACGAGAGTAGATGGAAACCAAGAATTATAATCGAAAGCAAGCTTGGCAGTTTGACAACTCACGACGCAATAACATATAGTCAAAAAGCACAGACTCACAAGAATGTTCATCCTTATTTACGCTATGGAATCCTAATCGGGAATAGAAAACATTATCCATTGCCTGGATTTCTTTTTAGGCACGGACAACATTTTGATTTTATGTTATCCTGGCAGACACATAAACCAGACAAGAAAGAATTTAAAACACTATCTACAGTTATACAAGATGAGATAAAAGCAAGTAGAGCACTTGATGAAATCATGTTTAATTCAAGAACACGCAATAGAAAAAAATATACCTTTTTACATAGGCCCTTGCGACTTACCTAAATTGTAAAAACGAAGGCCCAACATACGGTCTTTGCTGCCAGGCTGGCTAACAAATAGATCCTCCTATGCATAACGCTATTCAGTGTCAGATGAAGAACAAAACCCGCCTTCAGAATATATTCTCATCTTCTGTATCTTTACTCAGCAGCGGTTTCGGCTGACGGATCACGGAATATCAGCACAGCAGAAAGCCCTGGATGTGGACCCTATTCGGAAGAATTCTTAATGCAAAAAGCCCGAATGCAAATTATCTAAGATGACTATAAGATTTCAGTTTACATTATTAGGTTTAATGGCATTTTCATGTAGTGAGCCAAACCTGAAATTAATTGAAGAAGCCTCGTATCAGGGGTTAAAGAAAGAGCGATTGGGACAATCGACTTATTATGTCAAAATTCCCTCCAACACGTTTATAGATGAAGCCCGAGGAAAAGAGGGGCAACTCGGCTATGGACTCTATCAAATTGATAGCGTAAAAAGAAATGAGGGATCTTCAGGTTTTATCGAAATAGAGCATGGAAATCCAATTAGTGGGGATTCAGATAATGATAAACTCATCGAAAAAGTCCGCTCACATTTACTTGACGGAAGCACCAAATGGAAGATCACGAAGACGGAAACAGGCTATTTTAATGCCGTTGCCCATCATGGTAAGTTGAGATTGGACGCTTCTTCCCCAACCCGAACAGGTTTGGACTCAATGATTGCAATAATTGCGACATTATCATCTCGATGAACAGCGGCCAACATTCGGTCCTGAACGGTAGCGGTCATTCAAATCAACACTCAACTTCTTGGAAAAAATTCTTATTTTTAAGTATGTCAAAAGAAGAAATTAAACACGAAATCAATAAAGTGCTTGATCATTTATCTGGCAAGACCCTTCAGGGCATTCTTTCTTTTCTCAGGAGCATCGAGGGAAAACAAATTTTTTCACTTGCTGACCGTGCAGTTCTTGACAAGATACTTTCGGAAGACAAAGACCTTCTCGGGAAACTCGCCCAATGATACCAATTAAAGAAGTTGAGCAATTACATCGGATTCTCATTGATAAGTTCGGAGGCTTACATGGCATTAGAGATAATGCAGCTTTAGAATCTGCTCTCGCCAGGCCTTTTCAAACGTTTGATGGAAGAGAATTATACTCTCCTGTCTTAGAAAAAGCCGCTTCCTTGAGTGAAAGCATTTTAATAAATCATCCATTTATTGATGGCAACAAAAGAACAGGCTATACACTACTGAGATTTTTTCTTATCCAAAATGGAATTGACATCACTGCATCACAAGACAACAAATATGAGTTCGTAATTGATATCGCTTCCGGGACTCTTAAATATGAAGGAATAGTTTCCTGGTTGACATCTAACACAGTAAAGATGAACGACCGCTAACAGAAGAAAGCCCTAACGTTGTGTGCAATTATATGGAAAAACATTTACTATTGAACCTCTTTTTTGCTTCGCTGATTTGTTGCTTGGACAAAACACAATCTTCACGCGTTGGCACAACCAATGAAAGACATGCACACATATATGCAGATAAAACCGTAACCCTGTTTGGAGACAGTTCTTATAAATTAACACTTCATATATTCGATACCCTCAATTATAACCAGGAGACAAGAAATGCGGTGTTAACCTTTAGTAAACAGGAAAAGAATTATGAGAAAGTTTTTTTTCGTGACTCTATGTATTGCCTGTATCCTGGTATTGACTTTAAAGATTTCAATAATGACAAGATAAAAGATGTATTGATTTTTTATTATACCGGTGCGAGAGCCAACCCAACCTATCATTTATACCTGACTGACCTTAAGAATCGGAAATTAATTCGTGTGAGAGGATTTGAAGAATTGCCGAATCCTGACCTGGACACAACAAACAATATAATTATAAGTATTGCTCTTTCGGGAACAAATTATTATTCTTTTTACAGAATTAACAAGGTAAATAAGTTGGTTAATCTTGGATACGGTTTCAATGAAAATCCAGGTGAGTCGAATCAATATGAGCGCACAATTCGAAAAATAAAAAAGGTTAAATAACTGCATACAACAGGAGTTTTCTGCTCCCGCTCCGCGGGAGCAGAAAGCCTTAACGTTATCGGCTATTCGACAAGCTACAGTCACTCAATGCAACATTAATTGAAGCTAATTATGTCCGAACAGAAAATAACACCAAGCATACGATTTGGTTCTATGATTTTAGACCACTTCATTATGACACTGATTGCAATGGCATTTCTTATCCCTCAGATGATAACTCGTATTGCAAACGATTTTAAAGTAACTCATGAACAGACAAATCTTGACGGTTTTGGAAGCATAAATTACCTGGGACTGATAGGTTTTGCCTTATATTTCTGCAAAGATTGTATCAACGGCCGAAGCATCGGAAAACGAGCCTTAAAGTTGCAGGTTGTTGATAACTTAACAGGACAGGTCGCGACACCGTTAAAGTGTTTTATAAGAAACATATTTTGCATTTTGTGGCCAGTTGAAGCTGTAATTACTTTAACAAATCCCGGCAGGCGAATTGGTGACAGGGTTGCAAACACAAAAGTTGTTCCATTTGACCCATCCTTAAAACAACCAAAGGTTAGCTTCACGCAAATTGGAATCTCTCTTATACTTGCATACGGATTAACGATTTTATTATCGCTTCCGTTCAACGAGATGCAAACAGATTTAGCCCGACAAAATATAAACTTTGATGAAAATTCATATAATGAGACAGAAGGCAAAGAAACTCAAAAACTTTTTGCCGACAGTTTGAGCAACTACTTGACAACAGACATTCGGGTCTATGACAAAATTAAAAATGAAAACATAAAGTATGTCTCGGTTATTTTCAAACTAAAGAAGGATTACTTGACCGACAACAACGATTTTGAGCACTTAAAATCGCTGACTATTCCTCTATTATTGACAAAGTTTCCAGAAAGAACATTCGTTGGACAACTCAAATATGTGTATCGAACAAGCGGAAGTATGCAGACACGAATTTTACCTCTTGATTGGAGGATAAAGATCGAACAGAAGAGCAGCCGATAACATACGGCAGCGTTGGTTGTAATTTAAATGACATTATCACCAAAACAAAAAAATAAAAATGGGACAGACACTTCAATTATTTCAACCACGGCATTTGTTATTAATGACAATAGTCTTTATGATATTATTTTCTTGTAATAGTTCACAAAGTGACGCACCAAAAGAAACGGCGGTTGACTCTGTTGCAGTTAACATAAAAATGTATACACAATGTGTGGGACGAAATAATTAATAAAAGGGAGTTAGACAAATTCAATGACGCCAATTTTACAAAAAACGTAATAATGCACACCAGCCCTGCTGATGTTGTTGGCATTGACAGTGCAAGGGCTTATTATGCTAACTATTTAACAGAGTTTTCTGATATTACATTTACAATAAAGGACGTATTTGGAATGGGCAATAAACTTGTAAAACATTGGAACTTTAAAGGAACACATACAGGTACGTTCTTTGGCATTCCAGCGACAAATAAAAAGGTTGACATAGACGGAGTAACCTTAGTTCGCATGGAAAATGGAAAAATTGCAGAAGAAAGAGATTTTCTCGATAATTTAGAATTTATGCAACAACTTGGACTTATTCCGAGATAACAGAACTCTAAACCGTTGGCGAGAAAAAACTCTGCCAACATAGGTTTCTGCTATGCTGTCCAAAGGAGTCCTTTGGACAGCATAGCAAAAAGCCCTGGCGGTTGGCTGCAACCCTTTTGAACATTCATTTCTTTTATTCAATGTGTTTAAATAAATTTATGAAACGATTACTTATTAGTTGTTTATTGACACTTTTAACTATAGAGGGCTTTACACAATTGATAAACACGACTGTCGGCATTGAATCGGAAATAATAACGCTTAACTACTCCCCAACGACCTTGATTTCAAAAGCAAGAGTGAGTTTAATAAAGTTTAAAAGCGGCGACTATGGTATTCATCTTTTCTTTGTGACACAAGAGAAAGATATTTCTGGTACTAATTGGATAAGCATTGATAGCTTTGCATTAGACTTAACTAATGATAAAAAACTAATATTAAATCGTCCTTATAGCGACACAATATATAATCATAACGACGGAAATATTTATTGGCAATCAATACTATTAATAGATCGAACACAGCTTGAACAAATTAAAAAAGAGAAGATCATTGGATTGATGACCAAACAAGGCAATACTCCGGTACTCTTACATATCAGAAAAACATCGCAAAATAAAATTAATAGCATAGCAAATTCATGGTGATAGGGTATGCAGGCAACACACGGTTTGCTGCCCGGCTTGCTGAATATGTCTTCGTCCCGTTCGCTTATCCTTTTTTGTTCCGGCTAACGAATAACGCCCGGGTTCAGAATATATTTTCATCTTCATATCTTTACTCAGCTGCGGTTTCGGCTGACGGATCACAGACTTCCGCCCGGCAGCAAGCCGCCACTGTTGCCTGCAAGCTTAACCTTAACTGGACACATGCTTATTAAAGACCTTCCTAACGGAAAACTTATAACATTTTCCAACTCTCTTGGTTCAAGAAGCAATCTTTTAAATCTTTTCTATTTCATATTTTTTTTTGTTTCAACTCTGGGGTTTCTCTATTTGTTTATTATTAGTTTAGAAATTGTTGGCGCCGCAGTTGTGGCATTTTTGGCTGTCATTGCATTCGCAATTGCTTCATACAGATTTGGGAACAAAGCGTTCATGATCGAGAAACTCCTTATAGAGAAAAACGAATTAGTTTTGATAACTCAAGGTCTTTCAAAAATCAAGAATCGCATATTTCAAGTATCAAAAATCTCTAAATTCCGGCACTTAAAAAAACCAGAACTTACCCGTCATCCATTGGCAGGCAATTCAATTGATTATTTAGGATTTGGGACAGAGCAAAAAGTTATAAGTGAGATGCACGGAGATAATAGACTAGCTTTTGATTATGAAGGAAAAACCATAACCTTCGGTGAAAATGTTTACTCCTGGGATTTTGAGACGCTTGAAGCCCTACTGAATGAGATAACTGGAAATGATCTTACTCGTGAGCTAAAGCTTGAAGATGATTTATAACAGAT
>JAUZOA010000110.1 GCA_030706685.1 Bacteroidota bacterium | reverse complement strand
CCCTAACGCTTCTAATTTAGAAGTCAATTGCCATTTACCCTGTATATATCCTGCTGAAATGTTTTCTTTGAATGTGTAGTTGTTGCCATTCAATACGGGGATACCTGAACTGGCAGGATTAAAAATAAATACAGCACTGTTAATGTTTGTGTATACTTCGCCTAATACAGGGTCCAGGCTATAGGAGTTATAAAAATTGTCCCGGGTTTTGCTTCTTAATAACGTACCCGCTTTTAA
Organism: Bacteroidota bacterium; assembly: GCA_030706685.1. Taxonomy (GTDB): domain Bacteria; phylum Bacteroidota; class Bacteroidia; order Chitinophagales; family Chitinophagaceae; genus VBAT01. The sequence continues at coordinate 13,910 of JAUZOA010000110.1, read as the reverse complement.
TTCGAACGGGTTATGTAAGATTTTCAGATTTTTTGTAATGTCCAAATAACCTGCATAATCCTTATCGCTATTATGAGACCAGAGCCGGTCCATACCCTGCACCTTGTCGGCAGTGAGGCTGGTGGCAACTATGGCATATTCATGAGTAAACTGCGACTGGTCAGGAATATGGTTAGTAGCCATGGAATACACTAAGCTCCAATCAATCTTTAATGTGGAAGTCAGTTTGTGAATGCCCTGCAGCGTAGAATTATAAATGGTTTGGTATTGCCAGGTACTTCTTTGCCAGTTGTTCACTAATGAATTTAAAGCGATCGTATCGTAAACAATACGGGTTTGATAATCATCCAGGCGAACAAAAGTATTCGTAAGGGAAATTTTGTTGCGGTCATTGACCTGGTAGTCCAATTTACCATTCAGCCCAAGGCGTTTGCTCTGTACTGAATATTTGCGCAATTGCAAATCAGAAAAAAGAGGGATATTATTTAAGCCCGGCTGTGAATTGGGGAGGAAAAAGTTTGAGGTTGTACCGCGAAAAATATCCTGGTAACTGCCTGAAACGATAAACCCGATTTTTTTGTCTTTACCCAGGCGATTTCCGAAAGTGATACCGAAAGTTGAATTAATAGGTGATTTTTTATCTGTATAATTCAGGTGGGCTACTGAAAAATCCTGCGGGGTGGCAACATAAGCGGGGCCATTTATTTCCGCAGGAGATTGTTTGTTAATACTGCTCTTATCAAATTGCTGGTAAGACTGGTGACCGAGAATACTGTTGTAGCCCAATGCGGCATTTACCTGCAGTAACTTGTTTTGAGGCGCGTCTTTCATTACAAGATTAATAGTGCCTCCAATGGCATCTCCTTCCATAGACGGGGTAAGGCTTTTACTTACTTCCAGTCTTTCCAGTAATTCTGAGGGGAAAAGGTCTAAAGGGATAAAGCGGTTTTTATTATCAGGGCTTGGGATCTTTATTCCATTCACTAATGTGTTAATATATCTTTTTTCCATTCCCCGGATAATCGGGTACCTGGCCTCACCCGAACCGCTCTTCTCAATAGTAACACCGCTTACTCTTTGCAGAACATTGGCCACGGTAATATCAGGTAATAACTGGATACTTTTCGCAGAAAAGATATTGACAAGTTGGTTGGAGTTTTTTTCAAGCGTTCTTGTGTTTTTTTCCGAACCATTATTTCCCGCTTCAATGGTTACCGTTGACAGCTCAACCATCCGGGCCTCAAGGGAAATTTTTATTTCGGTGGTCTTACCGGCAACTACTACTATTTGTTCGGTATGGGGTTTATAATCGGTATAGCTTATTTCCAGTTCATAATTTCCGGGGGCAATGTTTTTGAAGTTGAAATTGCCGTCCAGCTGAACAAATTGTTTTTTACCTGTTTCTTTGATCGTCACCGTAGCCCCGGTCATCGGTTCACCGGTCCTGGCATCGGTAACAGTACCTTTTACCTGTGAAAAACAAATAACGCAGGTTAAGAGAGCCGGAATCAAAACAAGTACCGTCTTCAGGCAGCTTCTTTTTAGAGAAAACATAATAGTTAGTTTTTGGCCTCAAATGTTGAATTTTATTTAGTCCAAAGAGGTGGCCGAAAGGGATTTAGCTATTTGGTAAAACTTTAATAACCTTATGGTAATCTGAAATTCAGGAAGGCTTCAGAATCGGAAGAATTGTCCCGGGTAAACCTGTTGCAGGTTGGGTAGCTAAGTTTAGAGGCAGCAGTGATGGGGGGAAATAGTTCAATAAGCGTATTATCTCTAATTTTAATGGCCAGCTTAATTGCCTGTGTCATCATACTAAATAGTTTTCATGAAATTGCTTGCCTGCCTTTTTTGCACAATCTGCGCTTTCTTGTCATTGAGTTTATTTGCTCAAAACAAGATTCAAGTCAGTTCGCCGTCCGGTAACATTCTCTTTTCCTTTAAACTCGTCAATAAGTCTGCGATGTACAGTGTAAGCTTTAAAGGGAAAACCATCATTGATTATTCCGCACTAAGCTTAAAATTTGATAATGGCTTACTGGGAAGTAACCTTAAGGTCAATAAACCAATATTTCGGGATACCACGGAAGATTATGAACTGGTTACCGGCAAAACAAAACAAGTGCACACACATTATAAGGAACTAACCATCCCGCTGGAAGAAGCCAGCGCCCCTTCCAGGAAGATTAATATTGTCGTAAGGGCATTTGATGACGGCATTGCATTTCGTTACAGTTTTCCGCAACAAAATAACTGGTCATCGTTTTCATTGCTTGATGAAAACACCACGTTCAAATTAACAGGCGACCCCATGGTACATACATTATTCCGCGAAAACTATACTACTTCTCATGAAGGATTTTACAGCAGTTTGTCGTTTAGTAAAATAAAGCAGGATACGTTAATGGATATGCCTTCTTTGTTTGACTTCGGTGGAGATGTATTCATGGCCATTACCGAAGCTGAATTACTTGATTACGCGGGAATGTATTTATCAAAACAAAGCGGGGCACTGGTTAGCAAATTGTCGCCGCTGCCCGGTCAGCAGGATATAAAAGTAAAAGCAGTGTTGCCGCATCAAAGCCCCTGGCGGGTACTGATGATCAGTGACCGGATCGGTTCGTTGATTGAAAGCAATATACTGACAAGCCTTAATGAGCCCTGCCGGATAAAGGATGTAAGCTGGATCAAGCCTGGTAAGACTACTTTTCCCTGGTGGAATGGTAATGTAACACCTGATACCCTGAATGCGCCGGGCAACAATTTTGTAACAGCCCGGTACTATATTGATTTTTGCGCGCGCAATCATATCGAATACCATTCGGTGGTTGAATACGGCCTGCATCAATGGTATGTGGATGATGGAGTGGATTTTCAACCCGGCCCGCATTCGGATGTTACCAGGGCCGTGCCCGGTCTTGACATGAAACAGGTTTGCGATTATGCCAAATCAAAAGGTGTGGGTGTAAGGGTATGGGTGCATTGGGCGGCTTTGTATCCACGGCTGGACAGCGCATTTGCCATCTTTGAAAAATGGGGCCTTAGCGGAATGATGGTTGATTTTATGGACCGGGATGATCAGCAAATGGTAAATATTCAAACAGAAATAGTACAAAAGGCAGCGGCGCATCATTTACATGTACAGTTTCATGGAGCTTATAAACCAACCGGGTTGAACAGGACCTATCCCAATGAATTTACCCGCGAAGGAACACTCAATTATGAAGATGATAAATGGGATGACCAGGGCCTTCCGCCGGATCATGATATTAATATGCCTTTTACCAGGATGCTGGCGGGCTCCACCGATTATCACTTAGGCGGTTTTCGTGCAGCCACGAAAGAGACATACAGAGTACAATACACAAGACCATTGGTTTTGGGCACGCGTTGCCACATGCTTGCCATGTATGTGGTATTGGAAAATTATCTGCAGATGGTTTGCGATTACCCGGCGGCTTATGAAGATCAGCCCGGTTTTGAATTTATCCGCGAAATTCCAACCACCTGGGATGAAACCAGAGTAATAGATGCAAAGGTTTGTGAATACATTACGATTGCAAGAAGGAAGAATAATGATTGGTTTGTCGGAACGATTACCGATCATCAGCCGAGGGAAATTACTGTTCCGCTAACTTTTTTGAAGGATGGGACTTATAGGGCGGAAATTTATACCGATGCCAGCGACGTAGATAAAAATCCCAATAACCTCCTTAAACAAACAAGGACAGTAACGAATAACGATGTTCTTGAATTGCATGTTGCCGGAGGTGGGGGAGAAGTGATGCGGATACGGAAGGAATGAAAGAGGAAGGAAGCATTTTGGAATTGGGATCCCGATTCTATCAGGATCCCAATTCCAAAATATTGCGCTCTCAACCTACCCGATCCTTTGCAACAGGAAATTTTTCCCATTCTCAAAAAAGAGTTGATTGGCGAATGTGTGAATCTCAAATCCTTCCGGCAATTTTACCTTATCCCGGTTGGCCCTTGCATAAAAGGGGAATTGCCGGATAAAAGCATTTTTAAAATCACTTAAACTCTCCACTGAATCGCAGCACCATATAGGATTAATCATGCCATCAAAGTCTGAGCCTATACAAACCTGGGAAAGGGCCTGGTTTACACTGTAACCGCCATCGCCCGCTACTTTTACCAGGTGAAGGATATGTGACATGAAATGACATAAATGATAAAAGGCCGCATCGGGATTCACTTCTCCTCCTTCCAGCACTTCCTGGGTGATGATACAGTTTTCATCATCCATTTTGCCGCCAATTCCTCTTTTTGTAAGAAAATATTTTTTTTCCTGGAGAGAAATATATTCTTCTTCAAAAGCAAGGTCATTCAGGGCTTCCGGCCGGCTATTGGCTTCAGAAAAACCAAGTATCCTTTTATCCAGCGACAATCCTATCATACCGCCTGATTCGAGTATGGCCAGGATATCTTCATCGTATAAATTGATACTGCTGGGATTAAAAGAGGTCATGGTAACACCTCCGTAGATTTTGGGCTTTCCCCACAGTATATAGCCATAGGCGGTATCTTTTACATCGTGGTATTCGATATAATCAGGAATATCTTTATACGATAACCCGGTAAATCCCGCGTGGGTACATACAAGAGGCTGGGCAATGGCTTTGATGTCGTCTTGCTCTCTCAATGTCTCGATCAGGAAGCGTCTTGCCCCGAGACTCATATGTTTCATGTCGACCATGATCCCCCGCGAATAACATTCTTTAAGAATCCGGACACCATCATCGCTGATCTCTTTACCGGTAGGTTTGAAATCTTCACTGGTCACAAAAAGTATCCCATAAGCATGATTGCAGAATTTGAATTGCTCCAGGTGAGTAAGATTGATAGAAACGGGGGTAATGCCTTTTTTTGCAATAAGATCATCGAGATTGCTGAGTATACTATCCGCATTGATAGTGGTTTTATCATACGTATCAGCGAGGGAATGAGCGCCTTCTACTGTAAAAGCCACATAGACGCTGGATGAGTCATGCTGGTCATACGCGACGCCCTTTTTGAGCATAACTATTTTCTTGTCGGTAATGCCAAAGCGTCCCGGATTCAGCAATACTTTTTGCAGATCGTCGATTATGAGGTCGTAAGGACGCGTATTGGGGTTGTTCATTATGGCTAATTCAGCAGGATCAAGATACTTGCTTAAAGTACCGGAAGCCTGTTTGTTCAGAAAGGCATCCTCTGTCATCCCGCGTTCGGGAGCATGCAGGGCGATGCAGACAAGGTTGCACCCGGAACCGATCAATTGGCTAAAATTGCTTTGCGAACCAAGGATATAGGAAAAATCGGTGCACCACCGCAGTATCCAGGGAATCGCTTTTACATCAATTTTTTCCCAGGGACTTGTTTTGGAAGTATCCTGGGAGAACATACATTTCAGGGTGGGGTGTAGATGAAAATCAAAGAATGGCATAAAATTAAATTTTAATAAGATGGGTTTGAATGAATATTATTTACGGAAAAATTTTATTGTCCGGACATTTACATTGATGTTGGCGGGGAGTTGTTGAAGGGCTCTGCAGGGAATAACAAATCGGGTTCGGGGAATGGTTGCCGGAATGGCAACCGTTATGAATAAGATAAGCCGCCGGATCCATGGGTATAAGGTTTATTTATGTAAACAGATAGTATACTGACAAAGACTTATTCCTTCCATACAAAACTATACGACTACGGCTATAACTCAGGGGTATTTACACGGGGAAACGGGGAGTGAAATCACCGGGAGGCAATGACAAGGTAATTTATAATCAATATTCCTGCAAATAAAAATTTTCAGAAGGCCTGCCGTCAGGAGTACATCTTTTTAAGCCCGGGATGACTGAAAAGCTCTGAGAAATAAGTCACAAAGTAATGGCGTATATGCTTAATAAGCTATCCTTTTTTTTCTACTGCATGTATCGCCCTGATCGTCTTGATTACCGAATCCGGCGTGACAGAGATACTGTCGATCCCTTCTTCAACCAGGAACTGCGCGAAATCCGGGAAGTCGGATGGCCCTTGCCCGCATATTCCCACTTTTACTTTATTGCGTTTGGCCACACGGATAAGCATGCGCAGCATTTCTTTGACAGCAGGATTTCTTTCATCGTACAAATGAGCAACGAGCGAAGAATCGCGGTCAAGCCCAAGTGTTAGTTGCGTCAAATCATTGGAGCCGATAGAGAAGCCATCAATATGTTTGGAGAATTCTTCTGCCAAAATAATATTGGAAGGGATTTCGGCCATTAAGAATATTTCCAAACCACGATCGCCTCTTTCCAGCCCGAATTCTTTCATGACCGCCGTTACTTTATGCAATTCTTCCACAGTGCGGCAAAAAGGGATCATCACGACTACATTTTTCAATCCCATTTCTTCTCTTACTCTTTTGATCGCTTTACATTCCATGCCAAAGGCGGCTTTATACTTTTCAGAATAATATCTTGAAGCGCCTCTCCAGCCGATCATAGGGTTTTCTTCATGCGGTTCGAAATGTTTTCCGCCTAATAAATTATAGTACTCATTGCTTTTGAAATCACTGAAGCGTACGATCACTTTATTCGGATAGAAGGCCGCGGCAATTTTAGCGATACCATAAGAAAGACGTTTGATGAAGAAATCTTCCTCGTTATCAAAACCCGCGATCATCTTCTTAATGGTAGCAGAGAGTTCTTTATCATCGAGGTTTTGATGCTGCATCAAAGCCAGCGGGTGTACCTGTATATAATTATTGATGATGAATTCTTCCCTGGCCAGGCCTACACCGGCATTGGGTAAATGTGAAAACCGGAATGCCAGGCTTGGCGATGCCACATTCAGCATAATCGGCGTTTTGAGCGCAGGCATATCACGCAAATCCGTTTCCGTTTTTTGAAAAGGTATAGCGCCTTCATAGATGAAGCCTTCATCACCTTCCGCGCAGGAAGCCGTGATCAACTGTCCATCGGTTACTATTTCAGTAGCATTACCACAACCCACTATGGCCGGTACGCCAAGTTCCCTGGCTACTATAGCGGCATGACAGGTACGGCCACCTTTATTGGTAATAATAGCCGAAGCTTTTTTCATAATCGGTTCCCAGTCGGGGTCGGTCATATCTGTTACCAATACATCTCCTGCTTTGAATTCATGACCTTCGGTTACACGTTTGTCCAATGAATATAAAATAGAAACTTTACCAGTGGCTATCTTATCGCCTACAGCAATGCCTTTGAATAAGGGAGTACGCTGGGTCGATTCATCCACCAGGTAGCCCGTGATCTTGGAATGGTCTTTCTGAGAATGAATGGTTTCGGGCCGGGCCTGTACAATAAATAATTCCTTGCTTAATCCGTCAACGGCCCATTCCACATCCATCGGGCACCAGCGTTGTTTGAGGTTTGAATAATATTCTTCGATCTTCACTACCCATCCGGCTAACTGCAGTATCCTGTCATTGGTGAGGCAATAACGTTGCTGCAATGGCTTTTCCACCGGGATGATCTGGACTCTTTCATCGGGATTGTCACCATACACCATCATACGGTCTTTATTACCCAGTTTCTTTTCAATGACGCTTTTATAGCCTTCTTTTAATGTCGGTTTGAAAACTATGTATTCATCAGGACTTACCGATCCCTGTACAATCATTTCACCCAGGCCAAAAGAGGCATTGATCACTACTACATTTTTGAAACCGCTTTCTGTATCCAATGAAAAAGCAACACCTGATGCGGCTAAATCACTTCGCACCATTTTCTGTACGCAAACGGAAAGGCCGATATTGAAATGGTCGTATCCAAAGCTTTGGCGATAGCTGATAGCCCTGTCTGTAAATAAAGAAGCAAAACAGTTACGAACCGAGTTGATCAATGTGGCAGGACCGCGAACATTCAAATAAGTTTCCTGCTGACCGGCAAAAGATGCATCAGGAAGATCTTCGGCCGTGGCAGAAGAGCGAACAGCGACGTCTGTTTGCTCCTGGTCATATTTTTTGGAAAGCTCATAATATTTCTCAATGATGGACTCGCTGAGCTCTTTGGGGAACTTGGAGTTCTTTAGCAAGGTTCTTACCTGCAATCCTCCGCGGCGCAGCGACTCGATATCGTTATAGTCAATGGCATTGACGATATTCTTGATCGTCGCTTCAAGGTTATTATGTCGCAGAAATTCGCGGTAAGCGTTGACCGTGATGACAAATCCACCGGGGATATTGATCCCAAGTTTGGTAAGGTTTTGAAGCATTTCGCCGAGGGAAGCGTTCTTACCCCCGACCATATCAAGGTCATTCAACCCGACTTCATCCAGGTTGAGCAGGAAACTGTTGTTAGGCATAGCAATCGTATAGGAGATGTAAAATACAAGAATTGTTGACAAGTAGGTAGTGTTTGTAAATGTTTTCGTTATTGTACTAAGGACACATTTGGGGCCTCATCCCAGAGTTTTAAAGTAGTTATGGGTTTAAACTCGCCCTTCTCCGGTTGCTTCGTTCCTCGCAATGACGGAGAGGGGCGGGTCGTTTAGGGAGGTGTAAGTGTATTTATTTTCCGGTGAGTTTGTGAGTAGGTTTTTAGTATTTGTTGGGCATAAGGCTGTAGTTATTAAATTTGGTGTTGTATTTTTGAGGAAGACTTGTGCCTATGTGGCAGAGATCAAGACCAACCAGTATGAAAATTCAAAACCCACGCTTCGCAATAACAAAAGAGCTGCAAAGCCAACACACAAAAGCTGACACATACGTGCACCACATTTGTTTTTGCCACAATGCTCAAAATACAACAGCATGAACTTTATTAACCCGATTGAAATATTGCACCTTCAAAATGCTGCTTATGCTGGTAGCATTGACACAGACATTATTAAAAGGGAGAAACGAAAACTATTTACAGAAATTGAACTTTCTGACAACGGATTTTATCACTATAATGGGGTTGACATTACAAAATCCGACTGTGAAAGGGTAATCAATGAACTTGACAATGAAGAAAAGAAAGAGTTCTACTATTACTTAACTACAAACCCATCTTTAAATGATTTTTTGACAACTAGCAATGAAAAATTATTTAGTTCTTTTAGTCAAGAAAGTATTTATAAAATTCCAGAGTTTATTGCCTTTATTAACCCATTCTTTTCTGAAAGATTTGATAAGATTTTATTGAGAGCATTTAAAGCCAATGACACAAAGCTATTAGCCTCAATTTTACGAACTCAAATATTAGTAAACCAACCAAATATTAATGTGGCATTTAAAAGTGTAAGTAATGAAATTAAAAGTAGAATTGATGAAGTAAATAAAATGACCGAAGAAATAAAAAATAAAGACAGAGAATGTGATGAAGAATCAATAAAACAAATAGTAAGTGTAGTTAAGAACGCTTTTCCTGTAGAACTAATAAATAGTTTGCCTTCCTACTTTCAAAGCCAAATTAACAAAATTGGAAGTGCGATTAATTATTTAGACGTAGCAATTGATAATGAATTCGGCATTTCAGTATCTTCTGTGCGCCTGATGGAACATTTGCTAAAACTAAACATTGAAAGTGTTGGCAAAAAAACATTTGAAAATAATTTTAAAATTACAAAGAGAAGATATGATGAAAAAATTGAGCAAGAGAAAAATGCACCATTATTAAAAAAATGGGCAATTGTGCTACAAAGAATAAGGGTAATAGATGACGAAGTTGAAAACAAGACAACTCCTTCAAATCTTGTAATTCCAAAATTGGGAGAAATATTTTCAATTCAAGAGTTGAATTCATTACCAAGCTTTGCACAAGAAATTAAAATGCAAATTGCTTTCTCTATTCGGAGTTTATCAATTTCAATTTGGAATAAACAAGGTGATATTAAAAATTCACTTAAAACTATTGATTTAGTATTACTAATTGATAGCGACACCGAGAGTAAGATTAAATTCCAAAAAGATAAGGCAGATTTATTAGCATTGCAGGAAAAATATAAAGGTGTATTAGTTTGCCATTTTTGCGATAAAAATAGTCCAGATGAAAGCAGTAAAATTGAGAAAACACTTTATTTAGTTACAAACAGAAGTAGATGGGGAAATACTCGAAGAGTTCAATATTCTACTTCAGCTGTAACCATCCCAAGATGTAAAAATTGTAAACAAGTTCATGAGAAAGGCAACAGTTATTTTTATCTAACTCTATTTGGAATTATGATTTTGGGAGGTGTGATTGGAGGTATGATTGAAGGCCAGCCTATAATTATCGCAGGTTTAATTGGAAGTGCAATTGGATATTTCGTTGGGAAAGCCATCGAAAACAATGTTTACGAAAAACACAATATTAAGAGCGCATCAAATAGTTCATTATCAAAACATCCATTGCTAATAGACAGGATAAGACAAGGATGGACCTTTTCAAAACCAAGTGCATAATAAAATAAATTTATACAAATGCAAGACTATAAAAAGATATTTGTAAAAGTCCCTCAGCCATATCTTGACCTGATAAATCAAGTATTTGAAATTGAGAAAAAGGCATTGCAATTAAAAGAGGATAATTCGATACAGCGAAACGTAAACAAGCTGAAAGATTTGATCGAGAATGAACTTTTTAAAGGTGACGAAGGTGCGGGCTTGACATATCACAATCCATTAGGAGAAAAATATAGCCAATCGAGAACTGATTGCGAAGCATGTATAGCTGGCACAGAAACAGACAATCTTGAAATTGTGGAAGTAATTAAGCCCATAGTTTTTTATAACTATATCGATGATAACAAAACAATAAAAACTATAGCACAAAAAGCAGTAATAGTGGCAGAGACCAGAAATTAAGGATAAAACATAACTTACAATAATGGAAAATACAATAAACTTTGGTATTGATTTAGGCACAACCAATTCTGCCATTGCAAAATTTATCAAAGGAGAAGTAGTTGTTTTCACAAATCCACAAGACTTTGGAAGAAGCACACTTCCTTCTGTTGTTTCTTTTAGAAAAGACAAAATAATGGTTGGCAATAAAGCTAAGGAGTTCTTAGAAAAAGACCCTAAAAGTGTTGTTGGAGTATTTAAACGTAAAATGGGCACGGCAGAAAGTTTCAAAATAAAATCTACCAATGAATCTAAAACGCCTGTAGAGCTTTCCGCATTGGTTTTGAAAGAACTCAAAACTTTTGTGAATACTGGAGATACCTTAGATTCTGTTGTAATTACAATTCCTGCATCATTTGACACAATACAATCCAATGCTACAAAAGAAGCTGGATTTCAGGCAGGGTTTAAGCAAGTTGTACTCTTACAGGAACCAATAGCAGCAAGTCTAGCTTATGCCAACATGAAAAAGGAAAAGGATATGCAAGATGGGCAATGGTTAGTTTATGACTTAGGTGGAGGCACATTTGATGTTGCACTTATTGAAATTAAGAATGGTGAAATGAAAGTTCTTGACCATGAAGGAAATAATTTTTTAGGAGGAGCCGACTTTGACAGAATGATTGTTGAAAAATTCTTAATTCCGAAAATCACGGAACAATATAGTTTTTCATCATTGGAGAATGATATGAAAAGTGCATCGGGGAAGTACAATGCTAAATATTATGTATTGCTGCGCAGAGCAGAAGAAGCAAAGATTTTGCTTTCAGCGAAATCTTCTGCTGACATTGTTATTGATGGTTTTGAGGACGAGGACGGAAATGAAGTTGATATGGAAGTAACAATTACACGTTCCGAATTTAGCGAACTAATTAAATCTCCAATAGACAGCACGACGGACATGATAAAAAAGATTCTGACAAATAAATCTTTTAAAGCCGTTGACATTCAATTTACGCTTATGGTAGGCGGTTCTACTTACATACCTTATGTACGGCAACGTGTAGAAGAAATCTTACAAATTCCAACAAATTGTGAAATTGACCCTACAACTGCAATCGCTATTGGTGCTGCTTACTATGCTGCAACGAAACCAAAAGATTTAACAAGTATATCTCAATCTAAAAAGCCAACTGCAATTTCGATAAGACCTGCATATCAAAAGGCTTCAAAGGAAAAAGAAGAACTATTTGCCGCAAGAATTTCAGGAAGCATTGAAGGTCTATTTTATCGTATCACCAGAGAGGACGGCGGTTTTGATACAGGCTTGAAAAAATTGAATGATAGAATTAGCGAAGATTTGCCTTTAGTTGAAAATGCCTTTAATTTTTTTAAACTTACTGTTTATGATGGGCAGAACAACGTCATAGAAACAAACATGGAACTTATTGGAATTAATAGTGGGTTTGCAATAAGTGGGCAACCAATTCCAGAAGATATTTGTTTGGAGGTTGACGACTACGATAATCCAGGTTCAACGAGATTATTACTTGTCTTCCAAAAAAATTCGATATTGCCAGTCAAACGAACTTTTACATTTCCGTTGAATAAAACAGTTTTAAAAGGCAGTAACGATGAAGTTATTAGGGTAAATGTTTTAGAAGGCCCTCATCTATCCCTTCCTGAAGCAAATAAAGGAATTGGCTACATGGAAATTACTGGAAATATGCTAAAAAGAGATGTTTCAAAAGGTTCAGATATTGAGATAACAATCACAATGACAGAATCAAGAGATTTAAATGTGGCAGCATACTTGAATATGGCAAACCAAGAATTTAAAGAAATATTTAATCCTAAAGAAAGGCACACTTCCATTGAATACTTGAAAGAGCAAGTGGAAGAACTTTCAGAAAAGCTTGATGAAGAAATTGAACAAGCTACCGAAAAAGAGGATTTCGAAACAGCAAGTGCATTATCTAAACTGAAAAAGGAAATGGACATAGTAGAAGAAGAAACAGAAGGGTTGCCAACCGATGATGAAACCGATAATCGTTATAAATTAGAAGACAGGAAAAGAAAGATTGCACAAGAAATTGATAGCGCAACAAAAAACAAGCGTTTACAGTTAGCCAAAGAACATTACTTTGAAACAAAAGATAAATGTGAAACCATAATTAACGAAAACGGGAATGACTACGAACGCAAAGTTTTCAATGACGTCATTGCACAAGAACAAACCTTTTTAACTACTAATAGCCCAATTAAAATACAAGAGAAATCTGATGAATTACATAGTATCATTGGGCAGATTCGTTGGCGGACTCCAGAATTTCTTAAAAATAGTTTTGAATGGTTAAAAGGCGAACAAGCCAAAATGAATGATCAAAATGCTGCAAAGAGTTTAATTGACGCTGGCAAATTTGCAATTGAAAGTCAAAACTGGGACAGGCTAAAAGAAATTAATTATGGTTTACTTGACCAGTTGCCGAAAACAACACGAGAGCAACTAAATACAAAAATTGGGTTTGGGCTTTGACAAAATATTAATTTCATTTTGGAAAACTAAAAGATGAAATTTATTTAACCTGATGGATAAAATAATAAAGATAATCTTAGCTGTCTTATTTTTTGTTTGCCTATTTGATATGCCTTATGGCTATTTTCAGCTTGTTCGATTTGCCGCAATGTTAGGATTTGCACTACTGGCTTATTTAAGCAATGAACAAAAGAGAAGTGTTGAAGTCATTATTTATGTCGCTTTGGCCTTGCTTTTTCAGCCTTTTATAAAAGTGGCTTTGGGGAGGACGATTTGGAATGTTGTGGATGTGGCGGTGGCTGTAGGGTTGATTGGGTCGTTGTTTATAAAAAGATCTAAGAACCTTTGATACGATAAAAAAATCATAACCTTATCCTCATTCCTACCAATTCTTGACTAACCGGCTCCCGTTTTCATGAGCTTTTCTATATACAAGAGCATTTTCAGCAACTATATCTTTTATGAGATTCTCAGCATGGGTAATATGCAGATATGCACTGTCAGCGAGTAGGCAGTATGATATTGCCTGATGCGATAGATGATTTGGAGGGAACAACCTTAAATTTTCAAGAATCGGTTGGATGATCTGAGTATATGTGTTAT
>JAUZOA010000011.1 GCA_030706685.1 Bacteroidota bacterium | reverse complement strand
AGCCTCGATGGAGCCTCGATGTTCTCTCGAAATCTGAGGCAACACGAGGCGGAATCAAGGTAGCATCGAGAGAGCAAAGAGGTAGCAAAGAGGAAGCAAAGAGGCTTTTACGCTGTAACTGGTTGACCGGGTGTTGTTATGCAGATGCGGGAGGCATGACCACTACCTGCCGGGGAATGAAGAAAACTGATGTAGCGGCAGGGAAACGATGACTCGAAAGAAGCACTTTTATAAAAAAAATATATTTTCTGCGAAGCGCCCTGTACCAGTACGGTTTACTATTTACAGGAAGATATCAAAAGCCAAAATTGTACGATTGGTTTAAACTTATCTGGCAGTGTCCGTACGATTAAGTTCTGGCTATTACAGCTCAGAAGAAGTTAAAACCTTTCCATTTCTATGAAAAATAGTTCTTTTTAAGAAATCTTTAATTAATTACTCATTATTGGTCGCACTAACAGGATCGTCTTTCTTTGAAGCCATCTCGTAATAATCAATAATTAATAATCACTCTTACTAATTATGATAGCTGCCTGATCAATTCGTCATGTTGCGGATAGCTATCTGATAAGTTTTTCCTTTCCGCCAGCTCAAAATCTTTAAAGTCAAAACCGGGAGCAACGGTACAACCTGCTAAACCATATTCACCTCCATCAGCTACCTTTGAAGCAAACCAGTTACCTGCCGATATAATACAAAAAAGCGATTGCCCTTTTTCCAAATCATTGCCCAGTAAATGCTGGTTTAATTGGCCCGTTTTATCAATTTCATAAATGATGAGCGGATCGCCCGCATAAAAATGCCAGAGTTCATCCGATTGAATACGGTGAAAAGCAGAGAAGCCTTTTTTCTCTAATAAAAAATAAATATGGGTACAGGCATTCCGGTCGCCATTAAATACCGCCGGTAATTGAGTCTTGTTAAAAACGAGGGCAGATCGATATATTTCGCTGTACCAGCCTCCTTCGATATGCTGTTGAAGATGTAATTTTTTTATCCAGTAATCAGCACTATAATTAGCCATCAGTTTTGATGCTCAATGTAAACTTTTCTGCCTAACCAGGCGGTCAGGGAATCTTTTTTCCAGGTAGTATCGCGGGTGACAGGCAAGTAAATGAATAATTTGTACTGAACGGAATCTTTTGTCTCCATCTTAACATCCCATTCATTTGTCTTGAGCTGTTTATAACGCCTGAAGGCCCTGTTCGCCTTCGCAACTTCTAATACATATTTGTATTGATCAGCCGGAATATTTGTTTTCTTAATAATGGGAGTGGAGTCCGGTTTTTTCAATTGCGAAGAATCCGGAACAATTTTAGTCTGATCCGCCGGGGTTTCCGGAACGTTAGCTTCATTGTTTCCGTCACGGTTGGTGGAAATAGTGTAGCCTCCCCAGATCGCTAATCCAATACCGGCCAAAACCAATAAGAAGATTACTGGCTTTCTCCAGCGGGATTTGACAACGGGTGTGGCGAGAAAAGCCTGGTACTTGTCTTCAATGGTCTCCTTTTTGGATAAGCCGTGCTTTTCTTTTTCAAAATGATCTTTCGATTTATCGGATAGGATATTTCCCTGGGTGAATTCATATTCGCCGGGCTTCACTTTTATCAGTGTACCTATGCCCTCAAAAGAAAAAGGCTTGTTGATATTCAGGAACTGCAGGGCCATCTGGAGATGAGACTCAAGATCAGATTCAGCCAACACTTTCATTTTGCCTGCTTTCGTAGAAATATAATTGACCAGTTCCGGCGAATCCCGGATCGAAGGGTCGTTTTTAAAGCTGATACCTTCAGGTATCCCGGGGCGGTGTTTATTGTGTTCAGCATCAATGATCACAGAATGATCTAATAAGAAAGTTCCAATTCCGGGCAGATCCAGCCGTTTGTGGGTGTAGAGATATTGGGCAAGTAAATAAGAAATTTTCAAAGCCATTGGAATTAGCAGCACAAGATATATATTTCATGTGGCTGTTGCAATAGGGTTATTCCTTTACTTTATTTTTGTATTTACGATGCTTACAGAAGAAGAATCCAGGTTTATTGAATATTGGGAAGCGAACAGGCTGCGGCGGAGGCGCTTTGTAAAACAGTTGGCCATAGGCCTTCCTTTCGGGGTTATACTGGTGGTAGCGATCTTTGCCAGCTATCTTTCAGGCTGGCACAAGCAGGCAGAAGTTGAATTACATTCGGAGGCCCAGAACCCCTCGGGAGCCTCTATTATTCTTGTACTGGTAGTTGCGGCGCTGCTCATTGTGGTTTTTACTGCGGTCTTTTCCGCCCGTCATAAGTGGGACCAGTATGAACAGCGGTACAGGGAATTACTGGCTAAAAAAGAACAACCGTAATTTTTTCGTACTCTTGCAGCATCAGTTGGTTGTCTATTGTCTTCAACCAGTGATCTTTAACCTAAATGAATTTGCAGTGAGAAATTTTGTTTTACCTCTTGTATTTCTTTTTTTATTATTTACTTCTCCCAGATGTGCCAAGAATACAGCCTGTACCCCCAAAACGGCAGCCAGTGAGGCCCCGCAAATACAAGGCTATGCCACCGCGAATAACATCAATGCCGTGGCTCATAGCAGCGGACTTTATTATGAGATCATTGACCCGGGCACAGGCGCCATGCCTACAATCAACTCGAATATTGCGATAACTTATACCGGTATGCTGCTGAACGGAACCGTATTTGCGCAGCAAACAAGCCCCAATAACACCCAGGCCGATCCTCCCTGGCCACTCAGCGCGCTGATAGAAGGCTGGAGGATAGGAATACCCTTAATTAAAAAGGGGGGACGTATTAAGCTGATTATCCCTTCCTCTTTGGCCTATGGTTGCACAGGCAAAGGCGCTATCCCGGGGAATTCAATTCTTTTTTTTGATATTACCCTGGTGGATGTTCAATAAATAACCCAATACTACCTGCATAGCCTTGAGTCTTCAAACCGCTCAAGGCTTTTTAATTGTATTTTTGGCGATCAAACCATAACGATTGACGTACGAGCCCATTTCAGTATTTGATATTTTCAAGATCGGCATTGGCCCTTCCAGTTCACATACCCTGGGTCCCTGGCGCGCCGCGCAACGGTTTTTACAAACACTGATCCGTAAAAATATTTTATACCAGGTAGCGGAAGTAAAAGTGCAGTTGTATGGTTCATTGGCTAAAACAGGTATCGGGCACGGCACTGATATGGCGGTTCAGTTAGGGTTAAGCGGGGACGACCCTGTCAGCTTTGATGTACATAATATCCATAGCAAGCTGAATGATATTGCTTCCATGAAAAAACTTCTGCTGGCCGGATTGCATGAAATAGATTTTGACCCGAAAGAAGATATTGACTTTCTTTTTACAGAAACACTTCCTTTTCATCCCAATGCCCTCACATTCATGGCGGCATTAAAGAATGGCGAATCCATTGCCGAAACCTATTATTCGGTGGGGGGCGGGTTTGTCATAAAAGAAGGGGAGGAGGCGATTGGTTCAAAGGCCACGCAGTTACCTTTTCCCATCAATACGGCTGACGACCTGCTTCATTGGTGCATAAAGACTGGTCTTGCTATTCATGAAGTAGTAATGGAAAATGAAAATGCCTGGCGGCCTGAACAACAAACAAAAGAGCAATTATTGAATATCTGGCGGGTAATGAAAGAGTGCATCTACCGGGGCTGTGCGGTAGAAGGTACATTGCCGGGAGGATTAAGCGTAAGACGAAGAGCAGGTGGCCTGAATAAAAGATTATTAAAAGACAGCGCAATGCCGCCAGATTATGAATCCTGGATCACCGCTATTCAAAAAGGCGGCCATGATTTCAAATATATTCTTGACTGGGTGAGTTGTTTTGCTTTGGCGGTAAATGAAGAAAATGCTTCGTTTGGCCGGGTAGTGACAGCACCAACCAATGGAGCAGCAGGTGTTATTCCCGCTGTGTTGTTGTATTATATTGTTTTTAATGATGGCAATTCGGAAGAAAAGATCATCCGGTTTCTATTGACAGCTTCCGAGATAGGGAGTATTTTCAAAAAAGGCGCTACGATCTCTGCGGCGATGGGTGGCTGCCAGGCCGAGATTGGCGTATCTTCATCCATGGCAGCGGCCGCATTGACCGAAGCGATGGGGGGCACGCAACGACAAGCCCTGATGGCAGCGGAGATCGCTATGGAACATCATCTCGGCATGACCTGCGATCCTATTGGCGGATTAGTACAGATTCCCTGCATTGAAAGAAATACGATGGGTGCGATTAAAGCGATCACTGCATCGCAATTAGCTTTGCAAAGCATGCCCGACTATGCCAAGGTCTCCCTGGATGGTGTTATCAAAACCATGTGGGATACTGCACAGGACATGCATAGTAAATACAAAGAAACCGCTGACGGGGGATTGGCCGTGAATGTGCCGTTGAGTTTGCCTGAATGTTAATGAAAACTTTTGTATTTAATTTTTTCTTTCCCTTACCGGCCTATGTTGCATAGTTGGGATTGTTTTCAATATAAACTTCGATGATTCCTTCTATCGATATGATTGCCGGGCAACTAATTCCCGATAAAGTTATGGTGCAATATATTTCTTACTCTTAAATGAGTCCGTTAATTCAGTAACGGGTTCGACTCAATTTCCTTTGCATCCATATCGCTATAATCTCTTATCACATCATAAAGCGTTCCTCTTTCCACCGGTTTTCTTTTTGCCTGTTTGATTAATGTAACTAATTGAGCCGTTGTCATCGAAGGGGTTTGCTCTTCGGCGCCCGCCATAGAGTAGATCTTCGTGGTATCATCAATCGTGCCGTCAATATCGTTTACACCAAAGGATAAACTGAGCTGGGCGCTTTCTCTTCCCAGCATCGGCCAGTAAGCTTTGATATGCGGGAAATTATCTAAATATATCCTTGCAATGGCATACATCTTCATGTCTTCGGTGATAGTAGATTCAGGTACACCGCTCATATCATTATCCTTATTGCGGAATTTCAGCGGGATAAATGTATTGAAGCCTTTCGTTTTATCCTGTAGCTCTCTTAATCTTCGCATATGATCAACGCGGTGATGGTATTTTTCAATGTGGCCGTACAGCATGGTTGCGTTGCTATGCATGCCAAGATGATGCGCTGTTTCATGTATCTGCAGCCAACCGCGGGCATCTACTTTATCAGCACATATCTGTTGCCGGATTTCCGGGTGAAAGATCTCGGCGCCTCCTCCGGGTAATGAATCCAGCCCGGCTTCATGTAAATACTTCATTCCTTCTTCCATCGTTTTTTTGGCCTTACTAAACATATAATCCAATTCTACCGCAGTAAAACCTTTTATATGCAGCGCGGGACGGTGAGCTTTTATTTTCCGCATTAATTCTGCAAAAAATTCAAGATTCATTTTGGGGTGCACCCCCCCGACGATATGTACTTCAGTAACCGGTTTATTATCATAGCTCTTTACAATATCCAGCATTTGCTCCATAGTTAATTCCCATCCTTCATCACGATGAGCATAGAGACGGCTATAGGAACAGAAATTGCAGCTGAATACGCACACATTGGTAGGCTCGATATGAAAATTGCGGTTGAAATAAGTAGTATCCCCGTGTTTTTTTTCTCTCAGGCTATTGGCCAGGCTGCCAACGAGGGCCAGGCTTCCTTTTTCAAATAATACCAGCGCGTCCTGATCGCTTATTCTTTCACCGGTTGTCACTTTTTCAACGATAGTCTTTAACCCGGCGGAAAGTCCTTCAGTATCTATCATAATTAATTATTCAGAATGCAAATTTACGGCAAATAAAAAAAGCCTTCCGCGTTTAACGGAAGGCTTATAAAAAGAATAAATAAAATTTAATTAGACTTGAGTACCCTTATCTCCTTATTCTTGCCTTTGTCTGAATAGCCAAGGTTAATCACATAAACACCAGCCGCCAGGCCACTCATGTTGACATTAATTATATTGGAAGCGCTGCCGCTGCCGTATTCCTGTTTCCAGATAAGCTGGCCTGCAGAATTAAAGACATTGATATACCTGAGATCAGACGGAGCCTGTACAAACCAGATATTGAACTGCTCGATGAAAGGATTAGGGGTTACAATAACGCCTTCGGCTTTCAGCCTTGGTGGCAGGGTGACAGTTCTGAAATTCACATTATCAATAAACACATTATTCTGAGTACCGGTCGTGTTCCTGAATACCAGTTGCAGCGATCCGCTGGGAGCAAACGATGTCAGGTCTATATATTCTGTTCTCCACAGATAGGAAGCAAAAGGTGTAAACTCAGTAGTCTGTGGATAATTGGGATCACTGATCGTTTGTAATTGACTTCCCCATTTCTTATAGACCGAAGTGTATGTAGCGCCGCAGTCTTTTGTCGCAAGGATTTCCAATGTATCTGTAGGTACCGTAGTTGAACCCGGGAAATACCAGGCGGCAGCCGAAAGGTCAAACGACACTTTTACCGAGTCAACACCGGCAAAGTTCAGCGCAGGCGTATATAATCCATCTTTCTGGCCTGTTGAATAATAATGGAAATTCCGGAGATAAGCGGACCCGTTACTGTTATTCCCTGCGCCTGATTTCTGCCATGTCACCGCATTATCCGGGTTGGTTATAGCCCATCCGGAGGGTAAGAAATTACCTTCAAATGTTTCAACGATGGAAGTTGGCGCCTGAACAATGCCAGTGGCATAAGTCACTTTTGTAAGCGTATCATTAGCCAGGTACTGGTCTCCTGAACCGCTTGCCGTATAAGGCTTTGATGTATAGACTTTGATATTATTGGGCCCGGCCGATAATGAACCGCTGGCCAAAGTGACATTGGCAATGCCTCCGGGGGCGATACTCACCAGGAAGGTTTGGATGACCGGAGTTCCTGCCCCGATTGTATAAGCAACAGTAAATGAATCTACGGTTTCTGTTCCCCTGTTGTGAACTTTTACTACCGGCGCATATCCTGTCGTACTGCAGGCAATATCGGGAGATATCGATAAAACTTCAATATCTCTTTTGAATACAGGAACAATATTGATATTGTCTACATAGACATAGTTACCAAAATCATTCGTGTTTGAGAACTGAACAAGTGTGCTTCCGCCTGTAAACGTGTTGCCGAGCCGGATGGATTCAGATCTCCAATCGCCTGGCGCCGGGGGAGCATAAGGGTCAGTACTTGAACCCGCGGTTGCCAAAGTTGATCCGGACTTGTCGTATACCACGCTGAAGGAAGTACCGCAATTGGTAGATACTAACACCCTCAGCGAGTCAAATGATCCGGGGTAATTTTTGTGAGCCACATCGAAGGTAATAATGAGCGAATCCGCACCTGCAGTATTAATAAGAGGGAGTTGCATTATATCTGCTTCCGGGATTACAGGATTATCATAATTATCAATAGAGGCAGAAAAATCACTGTTTTTCCCGCCTGCAGACCGGGTCCATGTTATGTCGTTCTGTGGGTTGAACAATGTCCAGTTAGCAGGAACAAAAGTTGATCCTTCAAATCCTTGTATAACATTGGTCACTGTGACGGGTACAGCAAATGTACGGGTCAGGGTATCATTGCCCGGTGTACCATCAGGACCTGGTGATGCTGTAAGCGGCTCTGCTACAAACATTTTGATGGTATTTGTGCCGGAAGGAGCATGTAGAGGTGTTGAGAATGAAACGGTGGTGCTTGTACCCGGAGCTAAAGAAATATTTTTCACTTCAATCACAGGGGCGGCATTGTTCAGAATATAGCCGATCTTAAATCCTGTAACTGTTTCACCTCCGGCATTCTTTACATTAATGGAAGGAGTGAAAGAAGATGAACATTCGGTAACGTTAGGTTTCAAAATAGCTGTAGTCTGCATATCTTTTCTCGGCTTCAGGGAGATATTAATGTTATCAAGCCAGACAACATTGCCAAACTCATTCACATTCCGGATGGCTACCTGTATTTGACCGCCTCCAAAAAGGTTGTTGCCGATAGAAATTCTCTGGTTTTTCCAATCTCCGGCAGCAGGGGGATTGTAGATATTTGCAGACGATCCGGCTGTTGCCAGGTCAGGGCCGCCTTTAGCCCATAAAGTCGTCCAGGTTGCTCCGCAATTATTACTTACCAGGACCTTAAGCGTATCTGAAAAACCGGGATCCGGGTAATTTTTGTAAGCAAGATCAAAATTAATCAGCACCGAGTCATTGGCAAGCAAGCCCGAAGTATTGATCACCGGGGTGACTATATCATCGTTCGTTCCCGGGAAATTCAGATCATAATTATCAATGACGGCTGCCCATACCGAGCCACCCGCTGATCCGCCGCTGGGATTGAAACGGAACCATGCGAGGGCATCGTTGTCGGGGTTATTCAGTGTCCAGCCCGCTGGTAACAAAGATGTTTCAAAACCATTGGTTGTCGGCAGAGGGGAAGCAGCGATTCTCGTAATATTGGAAGTGGCTGTATCGTTTGCTGCTGCTCCGTCTCCCTGCCCGTTAGGCAGGGTAGTATGTATTTTCAGCACATGAGCTCCTACTGTAGAAATACTGATCGGGTTGAGGGTTTTAGTAGCTGAACTTCCCTGTGTGAGTGAACCTGCCCAGGGTTGCGAAGCTATAAGTACTCCGTCGAGACGTACATTGATCGTTGCCGAAGTGAGTATGTTGCTACCCAGGTTTTGGATCATTACAACAGGTGTAACAGAACTGCAACCTATTGTAGAACCATCCGTGGGATTCAGAATTACAGATATCCTGGCATCATTGGCCGCGCTGAGCGGCGGCGGGGTACATCCGTTGGATGTTTTTAAGGAGGCTCTGCAATTATCCAATACCCATTGCATCCTGTCTACTTGCTTTAAAGTAAACATCGAATAACAGGCATCCTCGGTATAATCCATATAATTCTGGTAATTAATACCGGGAGCGCTGGAGGAACAGGCATCAGTATGAGCACCACTTGGGCAAGTGGTCGTTGCGCCGGCCTGGTTGGGTGTATCGCCAACAGTCTGATCTGTTGTGCTGCCTGCAAGGGAAGCTGGTAATACACAGGTTCCGGGTAATTGACGGAAGTCAGAATTTACACAACCTGATTCATCTCCCCAGATATGTAATAATCCCCAGTAGTGACCGGATTCGTGTACGGCAGTTCTGCCTAATGCAAAAGCCGGATCAACATAAACGGGGTTATTGGAAAAGCCTTCGTAAGAAACACAGACGCCCTGTTCGTTAGAGGGGCCAGTGCCTGGAAAAGTAGCGATCCCAAGCAAACAAGGTCCGAATTCACCTACCCAGATATTCAAATACCTTGAAGCGTCCCATGAATCGGCGCCGCCACTTGAAGCATGTTTAACCAGTGTAGCATTGCCGTTTGTATTAACATCATTACAATTTTGAGTACCGGTAAGAGTAGATACTACCCTGTCAATACCATTTGTGGGGAGATCAATGGGTGTACGCTGCGCCATACAATAGCGAATCTGGCAATATCCGTTATAAGCACGAATCGGGTAAAATCCATAAGATGCGTTGGTACTGTCTGCATTGGCGCCTGAATAGTCTTCGTTGAGTTTATTTAATTGCCATAAAACATCCGCGTCGGTTACCTGGGCCTGTCTTGTCGCATTTCCAACAATATGAAAAACTACGGGAACTGTTACAATTGTCTGGATTCTTTGATTCTGGCCACGTGGTGTTTCAGGGGCAAAAACATTATTATTTCTTTCTGCCATTGCTTTGGCTTCCGGATGGTTCCGGAAGTAGATATCAAGGGCTTCCATTGTATAACACCGGGGAGGAGTTTGCCGCGAAGCGGGTGTATTAGGATAAGCTTTTTGCAGGTGTTGGCTCGGGAATTGCGCACGGGAGTCCTGGAATATCAACATAAACACACCTGCCAAAATAAGATAGGTAAATTTTTTCAAAGCAGTATAGTTTTAGGTTAAGAAAATGCGATTTTGGTGGTCCGAAAGCAGCTACAATTATACTGAATAATATAAACACGCCGAAAAAAATCTTCGGCTGATATTTCCGGGCCTTTCCTTCTTATTTTCAATCAGTTTTCAGGCTAATAAGGTTGCCTTCCCGGATGACTTTTGAATGAAAATAATACCTGAAAATTCCTATCTTCCCTTTTTCATCCGACACTTTATCACCGACCAAAAACAGTGCAATGAATATAAGGCTTCGTCTCACGCTGATGAATTTTCTGCAATTTTTCGTATGGGGTTCCTGGCTTATTTCAATCGGTAATTACCTGGGAGGCACTTTACATTTTTCAGGAGCGGAAATAGGCGCAGTGTTCTCTACTCTGGGAATCGCTTCCCTGTTCATGCCGGCAATCATGGGGATCATCGCGGATAAATGGCTGAACGCTGAAAGGGTTCTGGGTATTTGCCATATTATCGGTGCGGGAATGTTGTTTTGGGCATCTACTGTTACTAATCCCAATATGTTCTTCTGGGTAATGTTGCTAAACTCTATGTTTTATATGCCCACTATTGCGCTGAACAACACGGTTTCTTACATTATACTTGAGCAAAAAGGGTTTGATATAGTTAAAGATTTTCCACCGATCAGGGTATGGGGTACTGTCGGTTTTATCGCAGCTATGTGGATCGTGGATGTTTGCGGATGGGATGCAACCAATATGCAGCTTATTTTCAGCGCCGTTTCTGCATTCGTGCTGGGATTATACGCATTTACTATGCCTCCATGTCCGCCTGTTAAGCCGGATAAGGCCAAATCATTTCTTACTTCATTGGGTTTAGATGCTTTTGTGTTATTCAAGCAGAGAAAGATGTTCATCTTCTTTTTGTTTGCGATGTTCCTGGGAGCAGCCCTGCAGATCACCAATGCCTTCGGCAGTTCCTTTTTGGAAAGTTTTAAGCCCATGTTTCCTGATTCATTCGTCGTTAACCATAAACTTTTTACGCTTTCCATTTCACAGATATCCGAATCACTATTTATACTTGCCATCCCTTTCTTTTTGAGAAGATTCGGTATTAAGAGAGTAATGCTGATGAGCATGTTTGCCTGGGTATTCAGGTTTGGTTTATTTGGTATAGGAAGCCCGGAAAGTATATTCGGACTTGTTTTATTGATTGCCTCCATGATCATTTACGGAATGGCTTTCGATTTTTTCAATATTTCGGGTTCTTTGTTTGTGGAAAATGAAGCTCCATCAAATATGCGGGCAAGCGCACAGGGTTTATTTATGTTTATGACAAATGGGATCGGCGCCATGTGTGGCGGCTACAGCGCGGGTTTGGTAGTAGACTATTTTACAAAGAAATACTATGATCTTAATTTGTTATGCGAGACGCTAAAGATCAAACGCGACAACCCATGGTTGCTGGATCAACTTAAGCATAATGTCCTGGTGGCCGGTGACCATATTAAAGAACCGATTTTAGTCAGTAACTGGCAGAATATATGGTTCACGTTTGCCGGATATGCGTTGCTGTTAGGCATTATTTTCCCATTGGTATTCAGATATAAACATGATAGTACAAAGACAATGGTAGTTAAACATTAACGGTTCCATCTTAAAATAGAAAACCCCGCTCCAATGAACGGGGTTTAACTTTTGATAAGCAAAACTTATAAATGAGATTCGATCTTCTTTACAAAATTTCCTTTTGGCTGCGCGCCCACTAACTTGTCGACCACTTTGCCACCTTTAATAAACAGGATAGCCGGGATAGAAGTGATACCATAGTTCATAGATACCTGCGGATTATTGTCCACGTTCACTTTACCTACGTTTACTTTTCCATCATACTCTTTGGAAAGATCCTCGATGATCGGCCCGATAGCCCTGCAGGGTCCGCACCATTCGGCCCAGAAGTCAACTACTGTCAGTTTATCAGAAGCCAGCACATCCGCCTGGAAATTAGAGTCATTAAATTCTTTTGCCATTGTATTGATTTTTATTTTTTTATTGGTTTCTTCGATTACAGCCATAAAGACTGCAAATTTAATTCCGTTTATAATAACAGACAAAGCTGGCAGAAAGTTGTGTAAAACTTGTCATTGATTTTTGTCGCCTGGCCGACAAACCTGAATTTATGCCATAGCTTCTTCAAAACAGGCAAGGCGTATTCTTAATTCGTTAACATATATAAATATGCGATACCCGGTAAACCTGTTTGAGACTCCTTTACTGCGGTATTGCATACTTTACTGATTTGTTAACACTTGCACTTCCAGTTCAGGCTTGTCTTCAAGAAAACGAATCATTTCTTCATTCATCTCAAAACCTTTTGCCGCCACCAGGTTTACCTTCAGATTGGTTTTAGGTTCCGACAACACGAATTTAAGAGTAGAGGGCCCGACATTATACTTAAGATTTTTCTCCATAAAAAAGATCATTTCCTTACTGATATTCTGCGGACTTACCTCTATGGATACCTGTTTAGTAAGATTTCTTTTCATCGTTTCGGCTAACGTGACACTGACTATTTTAAATTCTGCTTCGGCTTTATTAAAACGCTGTTTGAAATATCCTGTTATCAGCACAGTCGTTCCCTGCTGTAAAAGGGGGGAGAACTTCAGGTAATCTTCACTAAATAAAAGAATATCGGTTTTGCCGGAATAATCTTCGACAATGAAACTGCCGTATTTGTTCCCGCTGCGGGCAATCTTGTGTTGTGCTTCTGCCAGCAACCCGATTACACGAAACATCCTGTTGGGGTTGGGCTGCAT
Source organism: Bacteroidota bacterium (assembly GCA_030706685.1). Taxonomy (GTDB): domain Bacteria; phylum Bacteroidota; class Bacteroidia; order Chitinophagales; family Chitinophagaceae; genus VBAT01. The sequence continues at coordinate 88,373 of JAUZOA010000011.1, read as the reverse complement.
GGTAAAGGATTCTTTGAATTCGTTGAAATCAGAAACAGGGGTTACTCCATAATGTTTCATTTCAAATTTATAATGATCCAGCGGGTGACCGCTGAGGAACATTCCTGTCACATCTTTTTCATGAGTTAATTGCTGCATCAGGGACCAGGGTTCACATTCGGGTAATCTCGGCGGCGGTATTTCCATAGTGACCGGCAAGTCGCCAAATAATGTATTGGCGGTCGTTGCATTTTGCGTTTGAATCACCTGGCCATATTTGATGATGCGTTCCAATCCTGTAACCGTTTCCTCCGGCGGAGTATAAAAGTACTGGGCGCGATGATGCTCCGGGAAACAATCAAAAGCTCCGGCATACGCGAGACTCTCCATTGTTTTCTTATTAACGGTACGCTGGTTGACACGTTTGATAAGATCAAAGGTTGTTTTAAAATGACCGCCTTTTTTTCTTTCCTCGATAATGCTTTCCAGGGCCGCTTCTCCCACACCTTTCAAACCACCAAGACCAAAACGGATCTCCCCTTTTTGATTAACAGCAAATCCTTTCAATGATTCATTGATATCAGGGCCAAGTACTTTTATGCCCATTCGTTTACATTCTTCCATGAAGAATGTGATCTTATCGATGCTGCCGGCATTGTTTAAAACGGCTGCCATATAATCCGCAGGATAATGCGCTTTTAAATAGGCTGTCTGGTAGGCTACATAAGCATAACAGGTAGAATGAGATTTATTAAAAGCGTACTGGGCAAACGCTTCCCAGTCGGTCCAGATCTTTTCCAGCTTCTCAGCGGGCAATAATTTTGCTGTAGCTCCTTTGATGAATTTTTCTTTCATCTTATCCAGCACTGACTTTTGCTTTTTACCCATTGCCTTCCGCAATACGTCCGCGTCGCCCTTGCTGAAGCCGGCCAGCTTTTGCGCCAGCAACATCACCTGCTCCTGGTAAACCGTGATACCATAGGTTTCTTCCAGGATTTCCGTCATCTCGGGCAGGTCATACGAAATAGGTTCCCGGCCATGTTTACGGTCAATATAATTGGGAATGTAGGCAATAGGGCCCGGACGATACAACGCGTTCATAGCGATCAGGTCGCCGAACTTGTCCGGTTTAAGTTCGCGCAGGTATTTCTGCATACCCGGACTTTCAAACTGGAAGGTACCGATGGTAGAACCATGCTGGTACAATTCAAAGGTCTTTTTATCATCCAATGGTATCTTATCAATATCAATTTCCAGGGAATGATTTTGTTTGATAAGATTAAGCGCATTCTTAATAATGGTCAATGTTTTTAATCCCAGGAAGTCCATTTTGATAACGCCGGCTTCTTCGATCACGTTTCCTTCAATCTGGGTTAGCCACAGGGAAGATTCCTTAGAAGTTGCAACCGGGATCAGCTCGGTCAGGTCTTTTGGGGCAATGATAATGCCGGCCGCATGAATGCCGGTATTTCGTACCGAACCTTCAAGTCTTTCGGCTTCGTGCAGCACTTTGCTTAATACGGTATCCGTTTGCTTATATATATCGCGGAGTTTTTTTACATTCTCCAGGTCATCATTTCCAAGACCATCTTTTTCTTCCAGTGATTTTTCGCCCTCCTTTGCTTTCATGGGCGCATGCAGCACTCTTCCTAATTCTATACCCGGTCGCTCAGGAACCAGTTTGGTCAACGCATTCGATTCCGGCAAAGGCAGGTCCATTACTCTTGCCACATCTTTGATACTCATCTTGGCCGCCATTGTACCATAGGTAATGATCTGCGCTACCTGGTTCTTGCCGTATTTGTCAACCACGTAATCAATTACTTTTTGTCTTCCTTCGTCATCAAAATCCGTATCAATATCGGGCATGGACTTACGGTCAGGATTCAAAAATCTTTCAAACAGTAAATTGTATTTGATCGGGTCAATATTGGTGATGCCGGTACAATAAGCGACAACAGAGCCCGCGGCAGAACCGCGACCAGGGCCGATAAATACGCCTTTATCCCTCCCGGCTTTTATAAAATCACTTACGATAAGAAAATAACCGGCAAAGCCCATGGTTTTTACAGTAAAAAGCTCAAAGCGTATTCTTTCATCTATTTCCGGTGTAATTTCTGTATAACGTTGTTTGGCCCCGGCCCAGGTAAGGTGTTCAAGGTATTCATCCTGTGATGAGAATTCTTTCGGCACCTGGAAAAAAGGAAGAAGGATATCTCTTTTGAGATTGAGCAGGTCAATTTTATCAACTATCTCATTGGTGTTGTCGATAGCCTCCGGCAGATCGTGGAATACCTTGCTCATTTCCCCCGTAGTTTTAAAATAAAACTGGTCATTGGGAAATGCGAAGCGTTTATCCTTTATATATATGTCATCGTCCGAAAATTCACGAAGAGCGGGTGTAGCTAACTTCTCCCCGGTATTGATACAAAGTAAAATATCATGCGCGTTGAAATCTTCCTGGTCCACATAATGTGAATCGTTACTGGCGATGATCTTTACATTGTATTTTTTAGCGAGTTTTACCAGTACCTTATTCACTTTATCCTGTTCAGGCATTCCATGCCGCTGCAATTCCACATAATAATCCTGCTGGAAAATATTCAGCCACCATTTGAATTCATTCTCACCTTCTTCTTCCCCTTTTTTCAGGATGGCCTGTGGCACCATGGCGCCAAGACAACAGGTAGTCGCAATTAATCCTTTATGATGACGGAGAATAAGTTCCTTATCAATTCTTGGATACTTACTGTACATTCCTTCAATGAACCCGAGCGAAGTAAGTTTTACGAGGTTGCGATAACCTTCTTCGTTTTTGGCCAGTAATATCTGGTGATGGCGCTGGTCTCTTTGTTCTTTGGTAAAAGTTTTAATATGACGGTTGGCGGTTATATAAAATTCGCAGCCAACAATAGGTTTTACTTTCAGGTTCCCGTTTTCATCCTTGTGTTTATGCGCTTCGGCCACAAATTCAAATACGCCAAACATATTGCCATGATCACTAATGGCAAGCGCCGGCATTCCGTCGGCTATGGCTTTCTTATACAATTTTTGAATAGAGGCGGCCCCGTCAAGCAAGGAAAACTGGGTATGAACGTGGAGATGGGAGAATTTCATGTTTGTAATTGTGGTTAGCTGTTAGCCAACAATTCTATGCCTCAAATTTCCGATTGTTTTAGCAATTTAAAAAGAATGTGTATTACTTGTTAGTAGCCAGAATTTAACGCTAGTGACTAATAGCTATTTCTTCTTTCTAAAACTAAACACACTGATCGTCCCATAGGTATAACTGCATACCCAGGCTTCGAGTTGATCATTGTTTTCAAAAACATCCACACCCACGGGATGCCCTTTACACGGGATGGAAGCCGTTTTGGCAAAGCTGTCATTATTTATTTTAAAAACATCAAGTGTGTCACCGCCATAGCAGGTTACAAAGAGGAATTTTTGATTCTTCGAGAGGGTGATCGTTCTTGGCTGTGTATGGGTAGGCGTTGAAAACAATGTATTGCCGGTTGCCAGGTCAACGCAGGCGATTTTAGCTAATTTATTATAGGAAACAAAAAGATGACCGCTGGTATCAAGAACGATATGCCTTGGGTTGGAAGCTACATTCATAACCGTATCTCTTTTCCATGTATCATTATTGATGACTTCTACAGTTGCTCCCCCCATAATGGCCACATAGGATCTTTTATTCTTGTCGTCCACCACAATTCCTCTTGGAATGGAGGGCACCGGGATCGTGCTGATTACTTTTCCGAAAGGATATTGGTCCTTATCTATTTCCAGAACACTTACCGTATAAGAATGCCAGTTGCTGACGAGCAGGAATTTATTATCAGTTGTTTTGGAAATTATTTTTGGAGTCTTGCCTGTTTTGATCAGGGGTACATTAAATGAATCTTTACGGGCGCTGCCGGGATAAATCACCGTTACCTTTTTTGTAACCTGGTCACCGGGGATATCCCTGTTGGCTTCTAGTGAATCTATCCTGATGGGAACAATACCTTCTGCATTATGAAGTGATACCCATAATATTTTGTCATCATGGCTCAGGCAGGCTTCCACGGGTTTTTCCTCGTAAGAGGGAATGGGTTTATCTTCCTCGTAATCCCAGCCTGTTCCTTTTGTAGGTTTGAATTTGAATTCTCTCATTACTTTTCTCGAAGCCCTGTCAAATTCATAAATACTCATGCCTTCGAGATTCATCGCATAAAGGCGTGAGCCGTCCGAATTGAACAAAACAGATTTGGTTCCGGGCGCCGCCCGCAGTAATTCTGCTTTGATGTACTCGAGAGATGAATAAAAACGGGGTTCCTGTATATTGCTGTCGGGTGCCGGCAAAGAAATGACAGTATCGGCAGAAGCAATAAGAACCGGGGCAGTTTTCCCTTTATTGCGGACGCCGAGGAACCCGATCATAATCAATAATATTCCTATATATAGAAATGGCCTTCGCATATCTGTGGATAACAAGATAGATGAATTATAATTCTGTTCAATCGTAATTGATCTTAGTCATTCAGGCAGTTTCAGGCTAAAACACTTGATAACAGTTACTTAGTAAAAAAACGATTTCTAAAATCAAATTTCATGGCTATGACATTGTTTTTTAATAGGATTAAAGTATATTTTTGCAGACCCTTTCTGCGGATCAGGAAGGCCGGCAGGCAAGGTTTTGCAAAGCTCCGGGAACTGTAAAAAAGTCTCATGATCAGGAATTCAATTGTCGCAGTGGTAGTTATTTTTTTGCTGGCCAGCTGTTCAAGCATGCGTCCTGCAGGCTCCGCCGTAAATAAACAGGCTGCGGCCCCGCCACCCGCTTCTAAGCCCACAACTGCGAATAATAAAAAAGCTGATGTAAAATTCCTCGATCAAATAACGGCCAACCCTCAACTTGCTAATACTATCCCCGACGCAAAAGCTGATAAGAATGTAACTGTAACACCTGTTACAGAAATAACAACGACTGCTAATTCATCCTCCTCTTCCGAAAATAATTCTGCCTTGCAATTGAAGTATGCGGCTTTGCTGGGAACTGATCCCGCGCAGATACAGGCTACAGAGCTATTTAAAAGTATTGATGATTGGTATGGTACGCGTTACCTTATGGGCGGCACTTCCAAAAGCGGTATTGATTGCTCCGCCTTTGTACAGGCTATTTATCTTTCGGCCTTTGGCATGGCTATTCCCCGTACTGCTTTTGAACAGTTTAAAGTGACCAATCGTATTTCAGCAACCGAAATGAAGGAAGGTGATCTTGTTTTCTTTAATACCACTGGGGGAGTATCCCATGTAGGTATTTATGTTGGGAATAACAAATTCGCTCATGCTTCTGTTGCAAAGGGTGTAACCGTGAGTGACCTGTTTGACCCCTATTACCTGAGACGTTTTCTTGGTGTTGGCAGGATAGAAAAACCACTGGGTACGCGTTAATCTTTTCTCCGCTTCAATCTTTTTTTGATAGTTTGCCATACAGGCTTCACATCCGGTGAAAGCCTGAGATAGATGACCCCCACCCCGTATAAAATAATAAACACCAGGCTGCGAAGGATTAATCCCGGCAGCCCATGCAGGTTGGAAAACAGAAAATAAGATATGCCAAAGCTTAAAGCCCCGAGTAGTATTGTATAAGCCGATTGAATGGTAAAAGGAAATAGCCTGAATTTTTTCCATAAAAATACAATCCGGATAGTATTGTAAATAGTGGTTGATACCAGGCTGGCAATAGCCGGGCCAAGAATGTCATATTGTTTGGTAAGGATATAAGTAAGCGGCAGGATCAATATCAGCAATATTACCCCGCTGATCAGTTCAAATCGCCACCGGGTGGAGGTGATAATGATCTGGGAATTAAGACCAGTACCCATATCCACGATACGGGTAAGTCCTATTAATATAAAAGCATTGAATCCAAGTAAAAAGGTTTCTTTCAACCGAAACGTAAGAATAGCTTCTTTATAATTAAGAGCAATGAGCACAAAGATGCCCGATGCAAAAATGAGGAGATTAATGGAGGAACGCTGGTATATTCTCCGGATCAGGGGCATATTCTTTTCTTTCCAGGCTCTCGAAAGATGTAAAAGCGATGCTGATATGATTCCCCGTTGTGGCGCCTGTATTACACTTCCCATCAGCTGGGCCAGTGCAAAGATCCCAGCCTTCCCCAGGCCGCTTAAAGAAGCAATCACGATGCTATCAAATACCTGGGAAACTGTAAATATGATCAGGCTTGAATAAATAAAGAAGCTGTAGGAAATTATCTTCCCGAAATACCGCCGGCTTACTTTACTTATTGAAAAAGTAAAGTAAATTTTTTTTGTAAAAGCCAGGTAAGTAAACAGGATAATTGCAATGGCGGGATAAGTAAAGGCATATAGCTTTATAAACAGGTCAAAGTCCTTAATAATATTTGCAGCAAAAAGCACAATCAGGATCGTGGTGAGCATCCTCCATTGAACTTCTCTTAAGAAATTGGTCAAAACAGATTTACCTTTACTCCACGCATATACTTCCAGCGTTGTATAGATGGAAAGACCGAAGCCAAGTGCAAAGATCCAATAATAGTAATGTACCAGCAGTTCTGAATTCTGGGAAAATTTCCTGATGATGATATGCTTTAACACTACGCCCGCTATAATTACAAGAATAAATCCTATTGTGTTTATTAAAAGAGCCCAGGTAAGCATATCATTCTTGGCAGGAGGCAGGTGATCATGATAATAGGGATAGAACTTCGCAATATAAGAGGACATTCCCATGCCCGAGAATGCCATCATCATGCTGGCAATCGCAACAAAAATACCGGTAAGCCCGTACTGTTCTTCTGTAAAGAGATGTTGTTTGGTAAAGAAATAAGTATTCAGGAGGCCAAAAGCAAAGCCGATATAAATGAGTCCCGAAGAAAGGATACTTTGCTTACGAATGGTACTCATGAATTAAAGGTAATGAATGGTGAATGGTCAATGAGCAATAGACAATGGGCGAAAGCTCCCTAACCCATTACTTACTCAACTTTTTTGATAGTGATATAAAAATTTTTATCAAACTCCGGGCTGTTTTGAGTGAACCCTTTCTCTTCCTGCCATTCTTCTTTTGGATGAATCCAGCTATCCGTTCCGCCGGAAGATATTTTTACCGGCATATCAAACCCGGCAATACAGTTTGTCCACCGGAAAGAAAGCGCATCGCCATTGATTTTGTATTCCAGTACAGGTATGTTAATCGTTCGTAAATACTGATCAAATATCCGCGACAGGTCTTTTCCTGATTTTTGTGATATATAGGATTCGACGTCTTTTGAGTCAACTGTTTTGTGATAGAATTCTTTATTCAGCCCTCTTAAGATTTGCCTGAACAAAGAATCATCATTGATCACCTGCCGGATGGTGTGGAGCAGGTTATTCCCTTTATTATACATGTCCCCGCTGCCTTCCTTGTTTACTCCATAGGGTCCAATAATCGGTTTACGGTTGGAAATACTGCGCCGGAGCCCCTGCGCATATTGGTCGGCGGCCGCTTTGCCGTACTGGCATTCTACAAAAAGGGTTTCTGAATAGTCAGTAAAGCCTTCATGTATCCACATATCAGCAATATCATTGGTAGTAATATTGTTACCGAACCATTCATGACCGCTTTCATGCACAATGATATAATCCCATTTCATTCCCCATCCGCTGCCTGATAAATCGCGGCCATTGCCGCCACCCACATAATAACCGTTTACATAATGATTGCCATAAGCCACCGCACTTTGATGCTCCATTCCCAGGTGGGGCGTTTCTACTAGTTTATAGCCGTCTTCATAAAATGGGTAAGGGCCAAACCAGTGTTCGAAGCAGTTCAGCATGGGTTTTACATTGAGGTCAAATTGTTTGGTTGCCTTTTCCAAATTATAATCCATTACCCAATAATTGCAATCTAATTTTCCTTTCTCACCCATATACTCTTCGTGCCAGGTTACATATTTGCCGATATAAGGAATAATATCATAGTTATTAATAGGGTTTTTCACTTCCCAGGTCCAGGTAGTGGTCCCATTATCATTGGTTTTCTTATTAATCATCCTGCCATTTCCCACTGCTACTAATGTATCCGGAATTGTTATGGTAAGTGAGGCGCCGTTATCGGGTTCATCACTTTGATGATCCTTGCAGGGATACCACACGCTGGCTCCAAGTCCCTGGCAGGCTACTGTCATCCAGGGACGGCCTTTTTCATCTTTGGTAAAGATCCAACCACCATCCCAGGGCGGATTTACGGCTATCCGGGGACTGCCATGATAATAAATGGTAATTGAGTTTGTCGAACTATTTTTTAAACCTTCGGGTAAATTGATTAACCATACGTTGCCATCATGCTTCATTAACGATTGATCATTGGGTCGCCAAAACTTATCCTTTGCAGAAGGAGAGTGCGCTGCCAGGGAGAAGCTATCGATTATCAATGGGGCCTGCAGGTCAATTTGCATTACATTTCCAGGCTTTACTACTTTAAAAAGAATAGAAACCTGTCCTTTAATGGTCTTTGAATCATAATCAGGCTTAACAGCAATATCATATTTCAGCACATCCCACCATGCCCTTTCCGGTGTGATACTCCCTCTCAGGGTGTCCTGGTGAGTATATTGACCGGATGAAAGTTTAGCGATTAGTAAAAACAGAAAAACTGTGTTCGTTCTAAAAAAGTATTTCACGCCTGAATGTATTTGAATTGTAAATTTAATTGTTCAAAAGGAATATGGTTGTTAAAAGAAAAAATAGCCGGTTATTACTTACCGCTTATTGGTTACTGGCAGCCGGTAACTGCTTATTGGTCTCCGGCTGCTTTAATGGCGGGAAAAAAGATAAGAAAATATTTCATTATAATGAGCAAACTGGTATTGCTTCCTTAGATCCGGCTTTTGCCAAGAACCAGTCTATCATGTGGCCTGTTCACCAGTTGTACAATACACTGGTGGAAATAGATGACAGCCTTCATATCATTCCTTCCCTGGCAAAAAGCTGGACGATTTCTGATGACAGGCTCACTTTTACTTTTCATTTGCGGGATGATGTTTTTTTTCATGATGACCCGGCTTTTGCAAATGGTAAAGGGAGAAAATTCATTGCCAAAGACGCGGAATATAGTTTTTCGAGGATTATCGATAAACAAACAGCCAGTCCCGGTTCATGGATATTCAACCGGAAAGTGGATTCACTGCAACCCTTTAAAGTCATTGATGACACCACTTTTCAATTAAGATTGTCACGGCCCTACAATCCTATACTCGGTATTCTTTCCATGCAATACTGTTCTATAGTGCCCCGTGAAGCAGTGGAAAAATATGGGAATGATTTTCGCCGCCACCCTGTTGGTACAGGACCTTTCCGGTTTATGGCATGGGAAGAAGGACAGGCCCTGGTAATGAAAAAGAACGGCAACTATTTTGAAAAAGACAGTGCCGGTAACCGGTTACCATATATTGATGGCATCAAGGTCACATTTTATGACAGCAAAGCCACGGAGTTTCTATTATTCCGTCAAAAGCAACTGGAGTTTATCAATGATATTGACGCTTCCTTTAAGGATGAAGTGCTGACAAAAAAAGGAACGCTCAGGAAAGAATGGCAGGGGAAGATCATATTAGAGGCCAATCCTTACCTGAATATTGAATACCTAGGCATACTGATGGATACGGCTAATGAACTATTGAAAAATTCACCGCTAAAGATGAAAAAGATCAGGCAAGCCATTAATTATGGATTTGACCGCCGTAAAATGATCCTGTACCTGCGCAATTCGCTGGGTACTCCTGCTGAATCCGGTTTTGTTCCTATGGGTTTGCCTTCTTTTGATTCATCGGTTGTCAAAGGATATGTCTACGACCCGGAAAAGAGCAGACAATTACTGGCAGAAGCGGGTTTCCCCGATGGAAAGGGCCTGCTCCCGATAAAACTGCTGACTATTGCTATCTATGCTGAGATGGCCAGCTTTATTGCCCGTCAATTGGAGGAAACCGGTATTAAAGTAGAAGTAGAAACGGTTCAGAGATCCTTATTGCTGGACATGACTGCCAATTCGAGGGCTTTATTTTTCCGTGGCAGTTGGATAGCAGATTATCCCGATGCCGAGAATTATTTATCCGTTTTTTATTCAAAAAACCCGGCGCCACCCAATTATACCCGTTACAAAAACCCCCGGTTCGATGCGTTGTTTGAAAAAGCCCTGACGGAAGAAAATGATTCTGTGAGGTACAGGCTTTACCGCCAGGCAGACCAGATAATGATCAATGATGCACCGGTAGTGCCGCTATGGTATGATAAGGCCGTAAGATTATTTCAGACCAACGTCAGGGGTTTTAATGCGAATGGCCTTAACCTGCTGGAATTGCGGCATACGAGAATCGAAGAACAATAAATAATCCTATCCGGTACTGCCTTTCTTGCAGGGAACCAGGATAAGGAAGTAAAAAGTTCAGGCAAAATTCAGGTAAATCTCATTGGGCCGATGATAAACCACTGCACATAATACTAGTAATTTAACGTACTAATACGCGCTATTTATAAGTAAATACCGTAATTTCTGAAAAAATATTTTGATCTCTAAGCTCTTGAACCGTATAGGCTTGTCTATAGTGCCGCGATCAGGAAGACGCCTTAGGCTTGCATAATCGAAAACCCCTATATATTTTCACACCGTCAAGTTAGTTGTTTTACGCCGGTATCATCCGAATGTCATTAGAAAAAGTGCGACGGAAGAACCCAAATAAGTAACTAACTCTTAATCTGAGACCCTTTAAAAAACACCCGTACTTATGAAAACGAATTCTATTCTTGCTGGCGCCCTTTTCTTTTTGATCCTGTTTTTCAGTGTTGGCGCAAGATCACAAGCACCCATATATAAATTTAAAACCCCCACTCTTATTTCAGGTACGGGTGGCCAGGTAAATGCTGTTTACCGTTTTCCCAATGTGAATACAGGCGTTGATGCCCTGGTGAAAATCCAGAATAAAGTGGGTACTATAACTCTTCAGAATATTGACCGTACAATTGATGGATATGATGAGGCGTTTCAACCGGAATATAAAATCGGTTCGGCGTCTAATTCCTATTTTGAATTCCTGATAACATTCGTACTGGCTGGTACCAACACACCTGTTTTACAACCAATGGTAGATGTCAGCGCTCTGGATATTGACGGGAGCACTGCAGGCGCCCTGACATTAAAGGAATTTAACAGGGTTGATATGGGAGGCGGTGTATGTACATTTAATACACTGGGTAGCCAGCTTACGATCTCACAGAACGGTACAGCATTTGACGGAACCAATCTTACAGGCATCTTATTTGGTGCATTGGTGGATACAGCTGCTAAAGAAGTGATGTTCTCGGTATCTAATGTCAATGTAACCTCGTTCATTTACCGGGCAGGGGCCAATAGCCTGTTAAATGGTCAAAGTACCCGTTATGCAAGCCTGTACTTCAAAAAATTTAATTACCCCCAGGGAGCCGTTTTATCTGTTTCTAATCTTTCCTCTTTCAGCGGAGTGGCTGCTGATAGTAAGGCAAAACTTAAATGGACACTCACAGGAGGTAATACTGCCAATAATATTGTACTGGAAAAAAGTAATACAGGGAATACATTCCAGGAAATAGCGGAATTCTGGGTGAATCTTAATGGTAATACTCAAAAGGATTTTAGTTATGCTGATGATAAAGGGACAGACGGACCTGTTTATTATCGTTTGAAGATAACAAGCAGTGATGGTAAAATCCAATACAGTAATATCCTGCATTTTCAAAACCAGGAATCAGCTGTAAACACGCTTGCCGTATACCCTTCATTAGTACAATCAGCTACAACAATAAATTACAGTTCGCAGGAAAAACAAAACGCCGTGATCTTTGTAACCGATATGAATGGACGACAAGTAAAACAGCAGAACGTTTTATTGCAGGAAGGAACAAACAGTATTCAATTATCAGGCTTTGACCGGTTCAGCAAAGGCAATTACATCATTTCGGTAAATACGGCCCGCCAGAAATCAGCGAAACAAATTATTGTTCAATAAGGCAAGGTTCATTCAAAAACGAAAGCCTGCCTGGCTCTTATTATGTCAGTGTCTGTGTGGAATGTTTTTTACAACATATAACGGAGTGAAACAACCGGGTTTCTTCCACCGGCCACCAATCAATCGGGCAGAAAACAATGAAGCCCGGCTGCGCAGTCAATGAGGCCTTTAATAGTTTAATAGTTTAATAGTTCGCAAGGCGGATGGATATCTTCACTTCCCTCAGGGCATCAGTCGCAAAGTGTTTTCTTGCAGAATGCTCCCGAAAAAAAATGCTTGTTCACTGATCTCTTTATCTCCCAAAAGCGTTAAATCAGAAATATAAATAAAAGAGGGGATCGTTATTTATCTTCCCTATTATCTGTTTCCTTGCTGGTGCGCCAGGCACCGGTGACTGCCGAAGTTGCCCTTTTCATAAGTGCAGTATAAGCGCATTTAAAGCGCAATAAACCTGAGAAATGCCCTGCTACATAAGCGCAGTAATCCTGCTATCAGTATGGCGCTACAGCGCTATTACACGCTACCATATAACTGCTATACCGTATCTGCAATGCTATCTCCCTGCTCCCGGCATGAGTACACCCAGAATAATGGTCGCGGTTATTCCGGGGGAGATTAATTAGCCGGGAAAGAATTTTGCGAATAATATTTTTGGGGCAATCCGGCGTATCCCAAATCAACCCGGGAGATTGAAATTATGTATCCGGGACTTGTCCGAATTTCGTAAAATCCCTATCAACAACCGTAATTTCTGAAAAATATTTTAGAGCATAACCTGCTGACTTGCATAGAATTGGTTCAGCAAGAGGCTTTTGGAGATAGTAGCCGGCTTGCATTTTAAAAAAACTGTTTCTATTTTTAAAGTTCCGGATAGTTTTTTTACGATGCCAGACTTTATACTCATCACGAAGCTATCCCGTCCATTATCTTTTGTATCGACCTCCGAGGCTAATCCTGTAAAGAACCATTGTACCCAATCTGACAACCTTAAAGAACGTACTATGAAAACTAATGGTACCCATCTTCTGGTCATAAGAATAATCTTGTTCATTCTTATTAGCCTTTACTCCATTCTTGTTTTTGGTCAGCCCAGGCTGTGACCCTGTTCAATTGTTTTTGAAGATACCAAAACGTACACCTGCTTCAGCTATTATCATGCTCGTTTTTGATTCCCGCTGCGTGAAATAGACATCGCCGTTGTTATCAATATAAGGATCAGTCAGGTATTTGGTATTTGTTCCGAATAGCCAGGAGCCTTTGAATGACAGCGCTATTGCCTTGCGTTTGCCAAGAGGTATCTCTATTCCTATCCCTGGTCCAAAGATAAGTGACCAATAGCCTTTGGTGCTGTTCCCGCTGGTATATTGTGAATTCCCGAAAAAAGTTTCCCTGGAGACATCTACGGAAGAAAAAAATAAATTGGTACCGATAGTCCCGTCAATAAATAATTGTACTGCTTCATGAGATGGGGTAAGATCGGCTCTTGTTTTGAATGCCAGTGATAATACATTATTAGAAGCGGTTATCCGGTAGCGGTCATAATAGCCAAGATAGAAGATATCAAAATTTCTAGCGCTGCTCGCAGTTGTAAGATAGCCCAGCTCTCCGCCGATACTCAGTGCGTCATCCTCGTGAAAGCGGTGAAGTACACTCCACCGGATGCCTGCCCCTGTCTTTGGATAGGTAGATTTGTATTCTCCCTGGGGGAAATTCAATTGAATGCTGACCGTAGTTATTGTTTTTTGACAAATGACCGGAGAAGCGAAACCCATAATCAGGAAAATAATCATCCAGGTTCTCATAGGATGAAGTTACTATAAGAAAAATGAAAGGGACGATATAAATGCAAGGGGAGAAGACAGAAAGACGGGAAGCCGGAAAGAATTTTTTCTGAATGGCCATAAAATCATTTCATTTTTAATGACCCGTTTTTCTGTCTCTTTGATAGGATACGCTGTATTAATGCTCTTTCAGTTTATTCTTAAATACTTTCCTGAATTTATCCACTTTAGGTCTTATTACGATCCGGCAATAAGGGTTGCTGCCTTCATTATTATCAAAATATTGCTGGTGATAATTTTCAGCAGGATAAAATTTGGTAAAAGGAGTAATCTCCGTTACGATCGGTTTATCGAAAGCACCGCTTTTATCCAGTTCCGCTTTATATTTTTCCGCTTTTTGTTTTTGCTCTTCATTGTGATAAAAAATACCGCTGCGGTATTGTGTACCGGTATCATTCCCCTGCCTGTTCAGGGTAGTGGGATCGTGTGTTTGCCAGAAAACTTCCAGTAATTCGTCAAAACTGATCTTTTTAGGATCATAAACAATTTGTAAACATTCAGCATGGCCGGTTTCTCCTGTACAAACCTGTTTGTAAGTAGGGTTGGACACGCTGCCGCCTGAATACCCGGATGTGGCACTGATCACGCCCTCCAATTGTTCAAAGATGGCTTCTGTACACCAAAAGCATCCATTCGCAAAGGTAGCGGTATCAGTACCGCTTGTTGTTGTATTGCTCATAATTGTATTGTTATTATTTGAGTTAGTAGTATTAGATGATTGTTCTGCACAGGAACAAAGTGCGACGATCATCAAAACTGTAAAACTCCACGCTTTATCCAGGCTCATGTATTTAAATATAGCGGTTATAAATTTCATGCAATTTAAACCTATCCAATAAAGGAATTTTGTAAGTTGCCTGACAAGGATGGCGTTTTTTGAATTTCTTAACGAATGGAGATGAAACAATAACATTAACACAGATAAAAAGTTTAATCTTTTCAATAATGATCAGGAAGTTGTCGCGATTTGAAAATTTATGGGTGCTGATTCCGGTTATAGTTTTATGGGCATGTGATCTTTACGTGATCAGTTGCGGCATTCCCGTTAGTATCCTGGACGATGATGGCTACTGGCTTGTTCAGTTTCAATTGACCGGCTTCCTGCTGATACTATTAATTGTGCCTTTTTATTTTTATTACCGTCTCCGGAAAAACGACGTGAATAACAGGCGGATCACTAACTTATATTTCCCATTCGGCTTATTTCTGGTTACCCTGCTTGTCATCGCTGTACAGCTTACCATTGCATCATCATTCTTCGGTATTTATATATTGACCCGGGGTATGCCGGTACTAAGTTACCTCGCAGGCCCGCTGCACGATGTCTCATCGTGGTTGTTGCTGGCGTACGTTTTGCTTCAAATTGCATTTTCAACAGATGCCGTCCATATGATCAGGAGAAACCGGGCTGCAAAACCGGAAATGGTAGAAAAATTAGGCGATCAATAAAATGTCTTTATGATGCCGAACATGGCCGGAGTGAATTAGTTTTGTCAATCAATATGAAACTTTACCCCGAATCAGCGTATTTACAGCTCGAGTTCGACAAAATAAAGTCATTGCTGGCGGAACAATGCCAGGCCGAGTACGCCCGAAACAAGGCTCAGCAACTCCGTATTCATACCAAAAAGGAATTCATCGATACCGAACTGAAGCAGAGTCACGAATACAGCCAGTTGCTGAAGAATAGTATTTATTTCCCCAATGATTATATCCTTAACCTGTCGGATGAGCTCAAACTACTGGGAATTCCCGGCGCTGTACTGGGAGGCGAGCAATTGATGCAGGTAAGAAAACTGGCGGAAAGCATTGAAAGGATATTTCGCTGGTTTGATAACGAAAGGAGAATAGCCTATGAAGCATTGGTCAAAATAATTGCCGGAACTTACTATGAAAAAGCTATCGCCGAAATGATCAATGAGGTACTGGATGATGATGCGCAGGTAAAAGACAATGCTTCTGAGACGCTAAAAGATATTCGTATAAACTTGTACCGCAAGCGAAACGAGTTGCGGAGAGTTTTTGAAAGAATTATAGCCAGGCTCAATAAACAGGGATACCTGGCCGATATCGAAGAAAGTTTTATGAGCGGCAGAAGAGTAGTAGCGGTATTCGCCGAGCAGAAAAGAACGGTGAAAGGGATACTTCATGGAGAAAGCGACAGCCGGAAAACCGCTTTCGTTGAGCCGGAAGAGACAATTGAACTGAATAACCAGGTATATGAACTGGAAAATGATGAACGCAAAGAAGTTTACCGGATTCTCCGGGAACTGACAGCGAAGCTTTCTGTATATGCTTCACTGCTTACGGCCTATCATACTGTTGTTGGCGAATATGATTTTATAAGAGCGAAAGCAAAACTAGCCGCAGATATAAAAGGCGAATATCCCTCTGTAACGGATAAAGCGCATATCCATTTGGTGCAGGCGTATCATCCTTTATTGTATCTGTATAATCAAAAAGCCAATAAACCTACCATCCCGGTTTCTGTCACGCTCGATGAATCAAAAAGAATATTGGTGATCAGCGGGCCGAATGCGGGTGGTAAAACCGTTACCCTGAAAACGATAGGCTTATTGCAAATGATGCTGCAAAGTGGTTTGCTGGTTCCCGTGCATCCGTCATCGCAGTTCGGGATATTCAGGCAACTGATGATTCATATCGGCGATACCCAGAGCCTGGAATTTGAATTAAGTACTTACAGCAGCCATCTCATCCATATGAAATACTTTATGGAGAATGCAAATGGCAAGACGCTTTTTTTTATTGATGAACTGGGAAGCGGGAGCGACCCGAATCTAGGCGGCGCTTTTGCCGAAGTGATCTTGCAGGAACTTGCCAGGAAACATGCTTTGGGTATTGTAACAACGCATTATCTTAATTTGAAAGTAATGGCCGGGAAAACGCCCGGCATTATCAATGGCGCCATGGCTTTTGATGAGCAGCATTTACAACCGCTTTATAAACTGATCGTCGGGAAGCCAGGAAGTTCTTATACATTTTCCATTGCTGAAAGAATCGGGTTGGATAAAGGCCTGATCCAAAGGGCCAGGGACCTGGTAGACCAGGATCAATACCGGTTGGATAAACTATTGAATCGTACGGAACAGGATCTTCGCGATCTTGAAAAGAAAGAAAAAGAATTGCAGCAACAGGTAAGAGAGAATGAGAGGCTGCGAAAAGAGATGGAGCAGGTTTTGAATAAGGAAAAGCACCAGCAACAACTGCAATTACTAAAGGAACAGAACCGTGTATCGGAGGAAAGGATCGCTTACCTGAAAGATATGGAACGAAAACTGAAACAACTGCTGATCGAATGGAGAAAGGAAGAGGATAAGAATAAAGTGATCAGGCAAATGCACACGCTCCTGTTTAAAAAGAATGAACAGAAGGCAGTAAGCAAAATGCAGCAAAAGATTGATTCAAAATTCGCGGAGGTAGGCGGAGAAATAAAAGTAGGGGATAAAGTAAAGATGAAGCAGAATCACCAGGTAGGAGAAGTGATGGAGATGCGTGGCAAGCGGGCTGTAGTAAAAATCGGTTTATTGCCGATGCAGGTGGAGGTAAAAGATTTGGTAGTGGTGAAAGAAAAGTTGAATGAGAAATAATCATCTCTGAAGTATTTTACTTGTGTTGAGGCAAGACTTACCGGGAAAGAAACGTTTTTCATGGTTATTTTCAGCAATATGCCATCTCAGCGGGTGACTATTTTTGCCAAAATGAATCTTGGAAATGGCAAAAGCAAAGTCATCTTTTACATTGGGAGAAGAAAAAATAATTGACAAAATATACCTGGTACGGGGACAAAAAGTGATGTTGGACCGGGACCTGGCCGAATTATATGGCGTGCAAACAAGGCGACTGAAAGAACAGGTGAAAAGGAACCGTAACCGTTTCCCGCCGCATTACATGTTTACATTGACTAAAAAAGAGTATGAAATTTTAAGGTCGCAAAATGCGACCTTAAAACAAGGGGCCCATTCCAAATATCTTCCGTATGTTTTTACAGAACATGGCGTATTGATGCTGGCTAATATTTTAAAAAGTGACCGGGCTATTAAAATGAGTATAAAGATCATTGATGTATTCGTAAAGCTTCGCGGGATGTTGCTGACCCATAAAGACATTTTACTGAAGCTTGAGCAATTGGAAAAACAGGTGATGCAGAACAGCGGTGCAATAAAAACAATCTTTGCAGCTTTAAAAGAATTATTGGCTCCGCCACAGGAGCCAAGGCCAAGGATTGGGTTTAAATTACAGGGAAAAGATTGAAGGTAGTATTGAGGCCTGTGATAAAATGAATTCTCAAGCAAGTGGAGAAGTGCAAGTGTCCCCGGCGGAAGAAATACAAAGCCCTCTTTTCCAAAATAGAAAATCGTACCTGAACCAAACCTCAAGAAGGCCAATCTTAAACTTAATGTTATTCCTTGGGTTGCCATATGACTCTATATATACAGCCACTTTATTTTTTGTCAGTAAGATAGCGGGAATGGCGTGACCCATTTCGTGAAAAAAATTGTAAAAAACCTGATCATGGCGGCTGACAATACTATCAATAACAATATCAGGGGAAGAGATGACATTGCGGGTGCAAAATTGGTAGCTGCGAAAATGTTTGGTTCTAGTCTTTCACAAACAATGCTCTAAGCTCCGTTGCATCATCCGGGTTCATCTTACCGCCAAGTATCAGCCGCAGTTGTCTTCTTCGTAATGCGCCGTCAAATAATTTTTTTTCTTCTTCGGTTTCGGGGACGATTTGCGGTACGGGTAAAGGCTTCTTATTAGGATCAAGCGCTACGAATGTATAATAAGCCTCGTTGCTGTTATATTGGAATTGCCGGGAAAGATCTTCACTCCATACTTTCAGGTAGACTTCCATCGAAGTAGTAAAGGCTCTTGTTATTTTTGCTTCGATATGCACCACATTGCCCAGTTTGATCGGGTTTTGGAAGGAAATATTATCTACGGAAGCGGTTACCACCGGCGCGTTGCAATGTTTTTGCGAAGCAATGGCTGCGGCAATATCCATCCAATACATCAAACGCCCGCCCATCAGGTTGCCAAATGTATTGGTGTCATTGGGCAATACAATTTCCGTCATCAGTGTCAGGCTGTCGCTGGCCTTTTTTAGTTTCATGCTGAATTTTTTGTAAAGGTAAGGGGGGATTGTCTAAGGGTTTGAAAGGTTGAAGGGTTTAATGTTTCCCGCAATAAGTAATTTCCCTTTTATAAAGAGGTTTCAATAACTTTAAATCTTTAAACGCTTCAACATTTAAACTTCTTCTTTTACATTTGCTATTATAATTTGCTATGGAGCCACACCCCGTTATTTCTTTCGAGAATACAGAATTTGCATTTGAATACAAGGCGGACAAACAATTACGAAAAGCCCGGTTTCTATTTTCCTTGATGGCAAGGCCTTCGCTGGTAAAGACAGGAACAAGACTGGTTCCCTGGTCCATCAGAGCGGGTTTGCCGGTAAAATGGATTATTCGTAATACTATTTTTTCCCAGTTTGTGGGCGGCGAAACCCTGGAGCAAACGGCAAAAGTGGCCAAAAAGCTTTCGGAGTACCATGTACAGGTGATATTGGATTATGCCGTGGAAGGAAAAGAAGGCGAAGAGAATTTTGATCATGCCTGTGATGAATTTATAAGAGTCATTAATTACGCGGCTACGCAGCCCAATATTCCGTTTATGAGCGTAAAGGTGACCGGCTTTGCAAGATTTGCATTATTGGAAAAAATCGGTGCGTTGATGGAGAAAGAAGAGGGCACGCTGATGAAAAGATATATGAAAGCGCGGGAAGAATTACATGCCGGTGAAAAAGGAGAGGGGCAACGACTCCGTCACCGGATGATACGTGTTTGCGAGACGGCCGCTAAAAAAAATGTCGGCGTCATGGTAGATGCAGAAGATACATGGATACAGGGACCGGTTGACGCGCTTACAATCCTGATGATGGATACTTTCAATAAGGAAAGAGCCGTTGTATATAATACCACCCAGCATTACCGCACTGATCGTCTCCCTTTCCTGAAAGATTCCTATGAAGCGGCCATTGAAAGAAACTTTATCCTCGGCGCCAAATTGGTTCGGGGCGCTTATATGGAAAAAGAAAGACAAAGGGCCGTGGAGATGGGATATCCTTCGCCTATCCATCCTGATAAAGAAATCACTGATAAGGATTTTAATGCCGGGATTCAATATTGCATTGAGCATATTGACCGGATCGCCCTGATCGTAGCTTCTCATAATGAATACAGTAATCTCTATACTACACAACTGATGCAACAAAAGGGCCTGCCATTGAATCATCCCCATGTTCATTTCAGCCAATTGTATGGTATGAGCGATAATATCACTTTTAATTTAGCACATGCCGGGTGCAGTGTCAGTAAATATTTACCATTCGGCCCTATCAAAGATGTGATCCCTTACCTGATGCGCAGGGCACAGGAAAATACTTCGGTGAAAGGACAAACCGGAAGAGAACTAACGTTGATAAAAAAAGAATTGGTAAGAAGAAAAGAAAGAAAATAATCCGGGAGAGACAGGCTGAACACCTGCAGGTTTAGCAATGGGAGGCAATTGACCGGGATCCGGATACGATGCCTCTGCTTGTTTCCCTCAATGGCTGATCGTGGATTCTATAAAGCTTTATCAATAAACAGTTATTTACTTATTATATAATTCTTCTTTAATCGTGTGAATTAATATTTCTGTACAAATGCAGGGGATAAATCCTATTTGGTATTATTATTGAAATGATAAAACTTCATAAGAAATAATTATTCACATTAAACAATAACCCGGTTGTCTTTCGTGTTATAAGATCATAGTTGAAGAACTCCGCCTCCGTTTATTTCCCCACCTCAGAGAATTAACCCTGTCAATTGTCGCAGGAATCAAAGAACTGTTAAAATACATATGCACGAGCTTTACTCGAAATCAATATGGGGATGCTGTTAGTTACCGGACCCATACCTGAATTTTTAAAATTCATACAAATCCTCTGCTGGATCGTTTTGCCTGTGCTGGCGTTTATTGTGCTGGTAACAGTTCTTTTGCATTATGGGAAAAAAAGAAAGGATACTCTCAAAGATAATAGTAAAGAGAATGAAAGTGATCTGTTCATGCAAGCTTCCCCTGAGCAGGTTGGGTATACAAATGGCGATGGTGAATATATTTTATTCGATTATTCGGATCTCATCCGGGCCTATAAGGACAGGCTTACCTATAGTCATGCCCGTGTAACGGCATTGCAACGAAATCTTACAAATATCCAAACAAAATATACCGTGCTGGCAAATTATATTCAAACCCATTTTATCAACTCCCCAAAAAAAGATGCCATGGAAAATGTAAAGGAGAAAGTGCCGGGAGATTTACAGGCAGAAATAAATAAACTGGTTAAAGATCATGAAGAAGAAAAAAAGGAATTACTGGTTAAGCTGGAACAGTTCGAAAGGTCTTTCCGGCGGCTGGAACAGGAAAACAGGGCGCTTCAGGAACAAGTAAGCATGGAGACAGCCACGGATGATGAAAAGGCAGTTGTCATCAACAGGTGGAAAGAAGAAAATAATTCTTTAAGAGAGAAAGTAGCCGGGCAGGAATACCTGGAAGACCTGCTGCAGGAGAAAAAAGCGCAGATACATTTTTTACAAAACCAACTGGAACAAAGGATCAAAGACCTGTACCGGTCGGAGCACCAGCGGTTGCAGGCAGTAGCTGAAACGAAACGGATAAAAGAAGATAATGATACCGTCAAAAAGAACAAGGAAGCATTGGAAAATGAATTATTACTAAGACAGGAACAGGCAGATAAAATACAGGTTGTTCTTTGTGAAAGAGAAGAGCAATTGGCAGAAAAACAACTGCAACTTAACGATAAGCTGAATTACATCGCTTACCTCGAAAATACACTCCGGGAAGCCAAAGAGCAAAATGAAACGCTGAGCGCTGCCATGGCAGATAACAGGGACCTGGCAAATACATTGGAACAGCAATTGTCTGAAGAGCAGGCGAAGGTACAGTTCATGGTGCAGAAACTTTTTGACAATAAACAATTATTAAGAAGGTTATATAAAGAACTTTCAAACTTTATTGACGATGAAAGTAAAGGATCGCTTGTTATTGCGCTCAGGCCGGAATACAATAACAGGGAAAACGAAGAAACAGTTGTATAAAAGACCCCGGAGCTGCAACGTTTTAAAATGACCGGTTGTCAGCCTTTGAAAATATCTTTTGCATGAAGCCGCTCATTTACCTGGTATCAGCCTGGTCATTTTCACAGGATGTACCAGGAAGCAGGAAAGAAAAGAAAACACTTCACTGGTCGGGAAATGGAAACTGACCGAAACATTTGTAAGCCCGGTGCTGGCAACCTTATACTTCTCTCAATCCTGTCATTATTGAGTTTACCAGCGGGGGACATTTTAATTATAGCCCGGGCTTTCCCAAGGCTTCTTTGCAATCAGACAGGTATTCTTTATCGTCTAATGAAGTGACTATGTCATCCACCAGTAATAATAATACGGAAACCTGGTATATCCGTTATATTGATAATACCCGTCTTGATATTTCAATATATATGTGTATTGAAAATTGTGCATACCGCTTTGTACCTGTCTGACCGGCGATTTTTTCAATCCACAGCTTGCTCACATCCACCATTGACCATTAGCCTTTTTCGTAACTTGCGCCCATGCAAGAATACCTTGGCCTGCTTCAGCATATTCTCGATAATGGCATTCATAAAAGCGACCGTACCGGCACGGGTACGCAAAGCTGTTTTGGTTACCAGATGCGTTTTGATCTCCAAAAAGGATTTCCGTTGGTGACGACTAAAAAGGTTCATCTCAGGAGCATTATTTATGAATTACTTTGGTTTCTGAAAGGAGAAACGAATATTGCTTATTTAAAAGAACACAATGTCAGCATCTGGGATGAGTGGGCGGATGAAAAAGGAGAACTGGGCCCGGTATACGGCAAGCAATGGCGGAGTTGGTCCGCGGGATCCGGTGAAGAAGGAAAGGGTGAAAAAACTGTGGACCAGATCAGTGAACTGATTTCCCAAATAAAAAAGAATCCTGACAGCCGTCGTTTGATCGTCAGTGCCTGGAATGTGGCTGATCTGCCGAAGATGGCATTGATGCCTTGTCATACTATGTTCCAGTTCTATGTAGCTAATGGTAAATTAAGTTGCCAGCTTTACCAGAGGAGTGCTGATGTATTTCTCGGTGTTCCTTTCAATATCGCATCCTATGCATTGCTGACCATGATGATCGCGCAGGTTTGCGATCTTGAGGCAGGCGAATTCATTCATACATTCGGGGATGTCCATATATATAATAACCACATGGAACAGGTGAAATTGCAATTAAGCCGTAAGCCTTTCCCCTTACCAACCATGAAATTGAATCCTTCTGTAAAAAATATCTTTGATTTTACGTTTGAAGATTTCACCCTGGAGAATTACCAGAGCCACCCGGGGATAAAAGCGCCGGTGGCGGTGTAAGATACCCCCTGTCCCCTAAAGGGGGAACTTAGGTTGATTTTTCCCTTTAACAGTTTATAGCCATTAAAGAAGTAAAATCTCTGTTAAGCCTTTTATCTCTTTACATTTGTATGAATACAAAACCGGTAAGTGTCTTCCGCTAAATGGGTTTTCAAAAACTCCCCTTTAGGGTGGAAAGCAATTCCGGGTTTACTAAAAAACTCTGGGAGTATGATCATCTCTCTCGTTGTCGCCGCTGCTAAAAACAATGTCATTGGCAAAGACAATAAATTATTATGGTGCTTGCCCAATGATATGAAGTTTTTCAAGAATGTTACCTGGGGCCTGCCCGTGGTAATGGGCAGAAAGACGTTTGAATCACTCGGTAAACCGCTGAAAGGAAGAAAAAATATTGTTATTACCCGTCAGCCCGGCTGGGACAAAGAAGGAACGATTGCAGTAAAGACTTTTGAAGATGCCCTTTTCCTGGTAAGAGAGATGGATGTAAAAGAAAT
Organism: Bacteroidota bacterium; assembly: GCA_030706685.1. Classification (GTDB taxonomy): domain Bacteria; phylum Bacteroidota; class Bacteroidia; order Chitinophagales; family Chitinophagaceae; genus VBAT01. Next base: position 64,484 of record JAUZOA010000011.1, on the reverse strand, counting down.
GATGGTAATCGGCGGCGGCGAAATATATAAGATGGTATTTGAAAAAGCCAAACGAATCTATATTACACGGGTAAATGCAGAACCGGAAGGAGATACTTATTTCCCCGTGATTGATCCCAAATCATGGAAACTGGTAAGCAGCAAAGATCATGAAGCTGATGAACATCATAAATATGCGTATTCCTTCCAGGTTTGGGAGCGGATTTTTTGAACACCCGTCACTGAAGGGGATAAACCGGCATCTCTTACGTAGAATTTGTTTCTTTAAATTACGATGTATAGCAAATTTCAACTCAGTCTGAAATATCTTCAATATTATCTCAGGGCTTCCAGCGGCCGGGGCCACGGTATTCATTCGCCGTTTGTGTTCGAATTCATCACAAAGATTTTAAATGACAAAACTGATTATCCTTCTTACAGGCAAGTGGAGGATCTGCGGCGGCAGCTATTAAAAAATGAGACAATAATCAATGTAGATGACCTGGGAGCCGGCTCCACCATTTCAAAAACCAGTCAAAGGATGATTGCTTCTATCGCGAAAAATGCGGCCAAACCGGCCAAATTCGGACAGTTATTATATCGAATGATAAAATATTACCAACCGGGTACTATTCTCGAATTGGGTACTTCCCTGGGCATTACAACCTCTTATCTCTCCCTCGCAAACCCTGCCGCGAAACTGATCACATTGGAAGGGGCCAAAGAGATTTCAGCGATTGCCCGGGAAAGCTTCAAAAAACAGGAACTTCAAAATGTGGAATTAATTGAAGGAAATTTCGACGATACATTATCTCCTGTCATCACGTCCCTGCCATCACCTGTAGGTTTTTCTTTCATCGACGGTAATCATCGCCTGGAACCAACTATCCGTTATTTTGAAACGATTCTCCCCAAAATCCATAACTTTTCGCTTGTAGTACTGGATGATATTCATTGGAGTAGGGAGATGGAGCAGGCATGGAAGCATTGCAAAGATCATCCCCGGGTAACATTGAGTATCGACCTGTTCTTTATCGGGATCCTCATTTTCCGGAAGGAGATCAGGGAGAAACAGCATTTTAGTATCAGGTTTTGAGTTTATGTGTGGCTTAAACTTTTAAACGAATCGATGATTTAATACAGCCCGTTTATGAGGATTCTCATAGTATTTTTTTTGATTTGGCCCATTGTCCCCGCCCATTCCCAGGATTTCAGCGAATACCAAAAAGAAGTATTTTATAGCGATAAAGGCAGCCTGCCTTACCGGGTTTTATATCCTGTTTCATTCGATTCGTCATCGGCTTACCCGCTGTTAATTTTCCTGCATGGCGCTTTTGAAAAGGGTACCGATAATGAAGCGCAGTTAAATATCGGCGGTCGTTATTTTCTGCGCGACGAAAACAGGAAAAACTTCCCGGCTATCGTATTATTTCCGCAATGCCCTGAAGATGATAGCTGGGCCTATTTTGATACGAAAATTGATTCTTCAACCGGGCTCGCCAAAGAATGGGATTTCCCATTCCGCAAAAAACCAACAACGATTACCGGTTTAGTAAAGGAATTGCTGGATAGCCTGCTTATACATCATTTTATAGACAAGTCCCGGATTTATATTGGAGGTCTCTCCCAGGGAGGGATGGGTGTATTTGATATGATAGCCCGTTATCCTGATCTTTTTGCAGCTGCTTTTCCCATCTGTGGCGCCGGAAAGATCAATACCGCGAAGGATTTTGCTACCAAAGTTTCTTTATGGATATTTCATGGAGCAGCCGACGAAATAGTGCCTCCTTATTTTTCACGTAATTTTTATAAAAAACTCACTCAACTCAATGCCGATGTCAAATATTCCGAATACCCCGGTGTTCATCATAATAGCTGGGTAAATGCCTTTGCGGAAAAAGATCTACTGGCCTGGTTATTTAGTAAGTCAAAAAAAAGATAAAACAGTTACTTTTGCCAAAGTTTTGAACAGGGCAGGCGGTTGGAAGGAAGTTTTGAATGATCTTCTCATGAAAAATTATATCTTCCGGCAGGTGAAAGAAAGTTTTAGTTTTTGATATAATAATAAATTTTGATTGCTTAATGACGATAGGTCTTCTTAAAGAGCCCGCCCATGAAACCAGAGTATCGCTTCTTGCTGAAGCTGTCGCTACGCTTACCAAAAAAGGGGTCACTGTCCTGGTAGAAAACGGTGCAGGGGAAAAAGCCTTTTGCAGTAATGCCGATTATGAAAAAGCAGGGGCGAAGGTTAAAGAAAAAAGTGAAATCCTTCGTGTAGCCGACATTATCCTGAGCATCCACCAGCCGATGCAATCGGCCCTGGCGGGTCTTGAATCCAAAATACTGATCGGCGTTTATCATCCACTGTATAATGCGGGCCTGATGCAGCAATGGGCTAACCAGGGTATCAGTACTTTTTCCCTGGATATGTTGCCCCGCACTACGCGTGCCCAGGCAATGGATGTCTTAAGCTCACAGGCCAATATCGCCGGTTATAAAGCAGCTCTTACTGCTGCGAACCTTTATGTAAGATATTTCCCGATGTTTATGACGGCTGCTGGTACAATTCCTCCGGCTAAGGTACTGATACTCGGCGCTGGTGTTGCGGGCTTGCAGGCCATAGCCACTGCGAGAAGACTTGGCGCCGTGGTGGAAGTATTTGATACAAGACCCGCTGTAAAAGACGAGGTAATCAGTCTTGGATCAAAATTTATTGAAGTAGAAGGCGCTGCCGATGCCAGCAAAGCCGGTGGTTATGCGGTGGAGCAAAGCCAGGAGTTCATGCAAAGGCAAAAAGCAAAAATCGCCGAAAGCATTGCCAAAGCGGATATCGTTATTACCACAGCCCAGATACCCGGCAAAAAAGCCCCTGTACTGATAACCGAAGAAATGATAGCAGCGATGCGCAAAGGTTCCGTTATTAAAGATATTGCTGCAGCTACGGGAGGCAATACGCCGGTGACAAAGAATAATGAAACTATTAATTATAATGGTGTGACTATCGTAGGGAATTCCAACCTGGCGGCTACCATGCCTTTCGACGCCAGCAGGATGTATGGGAAGAATGTGCTGAATTTTTTACAACTGATAATAAATAAGGAAGGACAAATAAACCTGAACTGGGAAGATGACCTCGTAAAAGGAAGTTGCATTACACATAACGGGGAAATCACCAATGAAAGAGTAAAGACCCTGGTACTGGCGAAGACGGATGGGTTTAATGAAGTGTAGTTGGTGAATGGTGAATGGTGAGTGAAGAGTCGCAAGTAGTATTACTCATCGGGTTAGATATTTATTCAAAATAGATTTATTATAGTTCGCTTTTGGAGGTTGTTTTATGTTAAACTGGATTACCGCAAATCAACAGATCATCTACATTGTCATCCTGATGATATTTGTAGGCATTGAAGTAATAGGCCGTGTGCCAAGTGTTCTGCATACGCCCCTGATGAGTGGGGCCAATGCTATTCATGGTGTCGTGATCATTGGGGCGATCATTGTAATGGGTAAAGCAGAAGGCGATAATTACCTGGCATTGATACTTGGTTTTTTGGCCGTGATATTGGGAACGCTGAATGTGGTGGGCGGCTTTGTGGTGACGGACAGGATGTTAGAAATGTTTAAAAAGAAAAAGAACCGTTGATTGTATTGATTGAGATGATCTGAATAATTTCTTTGCGTCACTGTTTCTTTGCGGCTTTGCGTGAAATAAAAATGTACAAATGGAATTGAATGTTCTGACTCTCTGTTACCTCGTAGGCTCGGTGACTTTTATTTTGGGACTAAAGATGCTATCCAATCCGGCTTCGGCAAGAAGAGGAAATCTTATCGCAGCGGCAGGTATGACGATAGCTATTTTCGGAACCATCTTTTTGTATAAAGATGATGTAGGCAACAGGCTTCACAATTATGGGTGGATATTCGGGGGCATTGCTATTGGCGCTATTATAGGGACATTAGCGGCCAAAAAAGTAAAGATGACAGCGATGCCGGAAATGGTGAGTATGTTTAATGGAATGGGTGGAGCCTGTGCGGCTTTAATTTCAGTGGTGGAATTTAATCACATTGCCCGTAATGTGATTCCCGGAGTTCATCAAACGTATATCCCGGAAGGCGGTGAAGGAATTGTACTAATCATTCTATTAGGACTAATTATAGGCTCTGTTTCTTTTGCCGGAAGTATGATAGCATGGGGTAAATTAAACGGCAAAGTAAAAGATTTCTCTTTTAAGGGACAGCATATCTTTAATATTGTTTTATTGCTTGTCATTGTGGGACTGGCCGCTTATATAATAGGGTGGCTGCCTGAAAATAGTATTATCATTTTTTACTGCATTTTTACTCTGTCATTATTATATGGGATCCTCTTCGTTTTTCCCATTGGCGGCGCCGATATGCCTGTAGTCATTTCCCTGCTAAACTCTTTTACCGGAGTCGCGGCGGCCTGCGGTGGATTCCTGTATAATAATAAAGTAATGATGACAGGTGGTATCCTTGTTGGTGCTGCCGGTACTTTACTGACTATCCTGATGTGCAAAGCCATGAACCGCTCATTGGCCAATGTATTGATCGGTTCATTCGGCGGCGCAAAAGCAGGCCCTGCCGGCGCTAAACAACAGGGGGCTTACAAAGAAATCTCATTAAGCGATGCATCTGTATTAATGGCTTATGCGCATAAAGTCATGGTCGTTCCGGGATATGGCCTCGCCGTAGCACAAGCACAGCATGCTTGTCATGATCTCGAAAAAATATTGGAGGGCAAAGGCGTGGAAGTGAAATACGCGATTCACCCGGTAGCGGGCCGTATGCCTGGCCATATGAACGTATTGCTGGCTGAAGCCGATGTGAGTTATGAAAAGCTTTTGGAAATGGAACAGGCCAACGAAGAGTTTCCTTCTACCGATGTGGTGTTGATACTTGGAGCCAACGATGTAGTGAACCCCGCTGCTAAAAATGATCCCTCGTCCCCGATATATGGCATGCCAATCCTTGATGTGGAATTGGCCAAAAATGTGATCGTCAACAAACGCAGCATGAAACCAGGTTATGCCGGAATTGAAAATGATCTTTTCTTTCAAAAGAAAACTTCAATGCTGTTTGGTGATGCCAAGAAAGTATTGCAGGACCTGATCGCCGAAATAAAAAACCTGTAAGAGTTATTTTTTCAGGAACGCAGATATGACAGGAAACTCTTTTTCCGGCTCTTCTACCTGCGGGTTATGCCCCGATTTTTCAAATATCACAAACTTTGCCTGCGGACAGTATTCTTTGAATTTTACCATCATCCAGGGAACAGCCACGCGGTCATATCTTCCTCCAATGATCAGGACAGGCATTTTCAGGTCCTTCAGTTGCTTCCGGTAATCAAAATTGCCAATATCATTGCCCACGATAAAATCACCATCCTTTCCTACCATTTGGTAATATAATTTCGAGTTGAAAGAATTGGGATAAGGCCTCGGCCTGGCAGCCGGATCGGGATTCGGTTCAAAACGCGCCGGGTTATAAGCATATAAAAAACCATAAGGCACACGGCCATAAATTTCCTGGTGCTTTTCATCACAGCTCACAGCACCTTCTTCGCGGATCTTCATCAGTTCCTGCCATACCTCGGGATAATTTGTTTTTATTTCATGGTTGCTGTTATCATCGTTTTCCTGCCACATTACAAAACTGTGAAAGGTATTGGCCAGGATCAGATGGCTCAGATGCTGACCATACCTGACCGCATAGCCCTGCGCTACTACACCCCCATAAGAGTGACCAAGCAAACTGATCTTATCGAGATGCATCGCCTTTCGCAACCCTTCAACGTCTTCAATATCTCTTTCCAATGTATATTCCTTTACATCAACAGCTGTATCTGATTTCCCGCGGCCAAAAGCATCAAAATAGATCAATTGAAAGCCTGACGCTGCAAGCGAATCAAAACGACGCAGGCCCAGGTGCGTGCCACCAGGACCGCCGGCAACCAAAATGAGGGGCGCTCCTTTTCCGACCGTGACGACCCATAATTTAGCGCCATTGACTGTATAATATTGCCCGCCTGTCCAGCTATCGGGGTAAGTGATCGTTTGAGCGGAAGTAAATGAAATAAAGTTGGAGAGTAATGCAATAAGAAGTAACCAGCGTCTCATGAAAAAATATTTTCATGAAAATAATACATTCTTTCGTTGAATAGCAAAAGCTCGTAAATTTAGAAATTACTAATTCTTATTAACCTCATCCTGGAACGGGAAAGGCAAAGCCGGGTTGATATTTAAGTATAGAATGAAATAACGAACCCGGAAGATAGTGATCTTTATATTTGAACGTTAAGACGACAGCCATCAAAAAAGTAAAAGTTAAATTGAAATAAAAACCATAATATGAAACGATTGAATTTTGTTTTACTGCTCATTTTCTCTTTTGTTTTGGCAAACGCGCAAAAATTAATGGGCTTCAGCGACGCCGATGCGGCCAAACAAATTGACTGGGAAAAACAATTCGATGCACAGCTCAATGCGCAGAACCTCGATACCTGGCTGCAATTCCTGAGTTCCCATCCGCATCATGTCGGCAGCCCGCAGGATAAAGCCAATGCCGAATACATGTCCAACCTGTTTCGTTCGTGGGGATATCAAACGGAGATCGCTTCTTATTATGTATTGTTCCCTACACCCAAATCAAGATTGCTTGAACTTATTGGTAGCAAGCCTTACAAAGCAAAGCTGGTGGAGACCGGGGTAAAAGAAGATAAGACCACCAATCAATTGTCAGAACAATTGCCTACCTATAATGCCTACTCTGCCGATGGCGATGTAACGGCTGAATTGGTTTTTGTCAATCGTGGCATTCCTGCTGATTACGAAGAACTGGAAAGGATGGGCGTGGATGTAAAAGGAAAAATTGTGATCGCTAAATATGGCGGATCATGGAGAGGTATCAAACCCAAAGTCGCTTATGAACATGGCGCTATCGGTTGTATCATTTATTCTGATCCGGAGGACGATGGTTATACACAAGGTGATGTTTATCCCGAAGGGCCTTTCCGTCGTGGTGACGGCGTACAGCGAGGCTCGGTTATGGATATGCCTGTTTATCCCGGCGACCCGTTGACGCCGGATATTGGCGCGACAAAAGATGCCAAAAGATTGGACAGGAAAGATGCGACTACCATCATGAAAATTCCTGTGTTACCGATTTCATATGAAGACGCCTTGCCTTTCCTGCAATCATTGGGTGGACAGGTAGTCCCCGCTGCATGGAGAGGCAGCTTACCTATTACGTATCATGTAGGGCCCAGTAAAGAAAAAGTACATATAAAATTAGAATTCAACTGGGATCAAAAGCAATTATATGATGTGATCGCAAAGATGCCGGGCAGTGAATTCCCCGACGAATGGGTGATTAGGGGCAATCACCATGATGGATGGGTAAATGGAGCATCTGATCCGCTTGGTGGCATGATAGCTGAGTTGGAAGAAGCAAGAGTCGTTGGGGAATTGGCTAAAAAAGGATTTCGGCCTAAACGCACCCTCGTTTATTGCGCATGGGATGGTGAAGAGCCTGCATTACTCGGATCTACGGAATGGGTGGAGGATCACCAGCAGGAATTAAAACAAAAAGCTGTCGCTTATATCAATTCAGACGGTAATGGAAGAGGATTTATCGGTGCATCCGGTTCCCATACCCTGGAAACGTTTTTTAACGAGATCACCAATGATGTAACCGATCCGCAAACCGGCGTCACTATTAAAGAACGAAAGTATGCCAATACGGTGGTGAACGCGGATAAGACAGCGCGAAGCAAGCTGATAGGTAATAAGTATATAAAGTTAGGAGCTCTTGGCGCAGGGTCTGATTATTCACCTTTTCTCCAGCATTTGGGTATAGCTTCCATGAACCTGGGATTTGGCGGGGAGAACCAGGGAGGAGAGTATCATTCTATTTATGATTCTTATGACCTGTTTGTTAAATTCAAGGATCCCGGCTTTCAATACGGAGTAGCTTTATCAAAAACAGCAGGGCGAGTCACGATGCGTCTCGCGGACGCAGATGTATTACCCTTTGATTTCAGCACATTTTATAAAACAGTGAATGATTATACTGCAGAACTAAAGACGTTACTCGAAACAACAAGAGCAGAAACTGAAACGGAAAATAAAATCATTAAAGAAAAATTATACGATCTTGCCAAGGACCCGAAAAAACAATACAAATCACCTTCGGTTAAGGAAGCTGTTCCTTTTTTGAATTTCAGTAATCTCGAGAATGCGCTGGCCCAGTTGAAGGAAAGTACGGAGGAATTTCAAAAATTATACAGCAAAGCTTCTCAAATGGCACCTGCAAAACAGAAAGAACTGAATGATGTCTTATATAAAGCAGAAAGGAGTTTGATTAATAGTAATGGGTTGCCCCGCAGAAGCTGGTTCAAGCACGAGATATATGCGCCGGGTTATTACACAGGGTATGGTGTAAAAACTTTGCCGGGAATAAGAGAAGGGATTGAGCAAAGAAACTGGACAGAAGCACAGGAAAATATTGAAATAGTAGCGAAAGCTTTACAGTTATATAATGAGCAGGTGAAACAGGCGATTGTATTACTGAAGTAAATAAAAGCTGTTAGCTGACAGCTATTAGCTTTTAGCTTAGTTTTGGCGAGTGCATTTACCCGGTAAATTATTACAATCATTAGAAGGGATCAAAGGCTTCGACAGGGATGCCTTTGAGGAGATTCATGTTTCGGGTGAGCAGGTAACTTCAATTCGTTTAAATCCTTTCAAATTATCAGGGTCTTCGAAAGCCCTCTCCTTTGGAGAGGGTTTGGGCGAGGTCGCATGGACCGAATACGGCTACTACCTAAAAGCACGCCCCTCTTTCACCTTCGATCCTCTTTTTCATGCTGGCTGCTATTACGTGCAGGAAGCATCAAGTATGTTTATTGAACAGGCTTTCCGGCAGGCAGTTGATCTTTCCCGTCCTTTAAAAGTATTAGATATTAGCGCAGCGCCCGGGGGGAAGTCCACACATATTCAATCGCTGATCTCAAAAGATAGCTTGCTCGTAAGCAATGAAGTGATTCGTTCAAGGGCCAATATTTTAAAGGATAATATTATCAAATGGGGGTGTGAAAATGTGATCGTGACAAACAATGACCCGAAAGATTTTGGAAGGCTTGAAAATTATTTCGATGTCATCGTCATAGATGCGCCCTGCAGTGGCAGCGGTCTCTTCCGGCGCGAACCGGAAGCGATCGATGAATGGAGTGAGAATAATGTAGCTCTCTGTAGCCGCCGCCAGCAAAGGATTGTAGCTGACGTGCTGCCTGCCTTGAAAAAAGAGGGCCTATTGATCTATTCAACTTGTTCTTATTCTAGAGAAGAAGATGAAGATATAATGGATTGGATGGCGAGCGAGTTAGGGGTTGAGAGCCTGGAGTTACGGGTTGATGAGAGCTGGGCAATTACAAAAACTCATTCCGGTTCCGGGGCTTTGGGGTATCGTTTCTGGCCGGATAAAGTAAGGGGTGAAGGGTTTTTTATTGCCTGCTTTAAAAAGACAAATGGCGAAGCGGGATCTTTTGCCAAAATAAAAACTAAAGCTGGAGCCGTTACGAAAAAAGAAACAGAACTAATAGAAAAATGGATGAGCAAACCGGGGTATCATTTAATGAAATATGAGAATACAGTATATGCATGGCCGATGAAATTAGCTGACGCTATGAATTACATTTTATCCAATCTGCGGGTTATTTATTCCGGTGTTCGTATGGGCGAATTGATGAGAGATAAACTAGTGCCCGATCATGCGCTGGCGGTGAGTAAATTGGTCAATGATTCGATTAGTCGTGTTGAACTGAACGATGAACAGGCTATTCAATACCTGCAAAGGAAAGAGATGGATATGACGATAAAAGAGAAAGGGTGGCAATTGGTAAATTACCAGGGGTATTCACTGGGATGGGTAAATGCGCTACCCGGCCGGATCAACAATTATTATCCAAAGGAATTGAGGATTCTAAAAGATAAGTGACAGGGTATAGGGGTGGGGAGATACTGGTTAGCTGATTTTCAAAAATGGTCCGGGTAGCTACCGGGAGGACAATTCCCGATTTCTCAATCCCGCTTTTCCCAATTATCAAACCGGCTCATGACTCAAATATCTCCTTCTTTGCAAGAAAAAAAGTTACATCTTTGTACAGCAAACCTGGTTATATGAAGAAGCTATTTGCTGTGTTACTTGTTTCCGTTGCTATTGTCCATGTTGCTGCCGGTCAATTACTCATAAAAAAAAGCGGCAAAGGCCTTTACCTTGATCATACTGTGATGGCGAAGGAGGGGCTTTTTTCTATCGGGCGTATTTATAACGTACATCCGAGATTCATAGCTTCTTACAATAATATAGATTTTGATAAGGGTCTGAATATCGGGCAGGTGCTTCATATACCTCTTACTGATACCAATTTTTCCCAGAAAAAGAAGGGCAAGATACCTGTATACTACCAGGCAGGAGCCAAAGAAAACCTGCAAAAGGTGAGTAATATCAACAATAAAGTATTAATAAAAAATCTTCGGGACTGGAACAAATTCTACAAGGATACCGTGCCGGCAGGAACAAAGCTGATCGTTGGATACCTGGTGGCTGATGAAAAGACTATAGCCGTGGTACTTAAAAATTCTGAAAAAAAGGAAGGACCAATCAAAGAAACACCGGATAAACAGCCGGTAGTGGATACGAATAGTTTAAAGAGCAGGTCTGTCACGAAAAATGAAACAAAAAAAGACGATCCGAAGAAAATAAAGGATAATAAATCCATAACAAAAAATGAACAGGCAAACAATAAACCGTCTCTCAAAACGGAACCGGCGCCGGAAAAACATGTGGTAAAGAACGAATCTAAAAAGGATGAGTCCGGGAAGAAGGATACGGTTGCAACGAGGCAGGTAGTAACACCGAATATGTCGGGCCAGGGATATTTTAAGTCTTTTTTTGACCAGCAGGTAAAAGCATTTCCTGTTTCAAAAACCGAAACCGTCACTTCGGGTATTTTTAAAATGGTCAGCAACCAGCAGGATGCAAAATATTATTTGCTCGTGGATGATGTACCTTCCGGAACTATTGTCAGGATCATCAACCCGGAAAATAACAAGACTGTTTATGCGAAAGTGCTGGGAGAGATGAGTAATACCCGGTCCGCCCGGGGATTAAATATCCGCATCAGCAATACAGCGGCATTGGCCCTTGGCATTTCCGATACAGACAAATTTATTGTCACCGTCAATTACTGATATAATTTTTTTATTCTAAATAGTTTTTTATGAGAAAATTGTTCCTGGTCATTCTTTCCGGCATCTCTTCGTTTGTTTTTGCACAACCTTCCGCCCCCAATGTAAAAGAAGATTTTACTGCTATTAAGATACTGCCGGCGACGCCCGTAAAGAACCAGGCTATGACGGGAACCTGCTGGTGTTTCTCTACCACTTCATTAGTAGAAAGTCAATGTATGAAGAATACAAAGGAAGAGGTTGACCTCAGTGAAATGTTCACGGTCAGAAACATTTATATCGAAAAAGCAAGGAACTATATTCTTCGGCAGGGAAAAGCGCAGTTCGGGGAAGGTGGTTTGGGACATGACCTGATAAGGGCGATCAGTTTATATGGTGCCGTGCCTGATTCCGTTTACAGCGGCCTGAAACCAGGACAGAAAATGTATAATCATTCTGCGATGGTGGGCCAATTGGAGCAATACCTCAATGATGTATTGAAAAAAAGACCATTACCGGACAACTGGCTCGATGGTTATACAAAGATACTGGACGATAACCTGGGCGTTGTTCCTACCGATTTTAAGTACAGGGGTAAAACATATACACCGCCCTCATTTGCCAAAGATGTTTTGAAATTCAGCGCCGATGATTATGTCAGCATTACTTCTTTCACGCATCATCCGTATTACAAGCCTTTTGTGCTGGAAACCCCGGATAATTTTGCCAACGGTTCTTTTTACAATTTGCCGCTGGAGATGATGATTGATGTGGTAAAGGATGCGGTAAATAAAGGATTTACCGTTATGTGGGACGCCGATGTAAGTAATAATGGTTTCAGGCAGAATAAGGGGTTGGCGCTGTATGTAGGAAATATTTCCAAAGACGATCCTTTTACAACCGATACAAAAGAAGAATCATGGGACGCCGCCAAGCGTCAAAAGCTTTATGAAAATCTTACTACCGAAGACGATCACCTGATGCATATCATTGGAACCGAAAAGTCCAAGGATGGCAAGCTGTTTTTTATTGTAAAGAATTCATGGGGAAAGGTGGGGCCTTATGACGGATATATTAATGTATCAGAATCTTATTTTGCTATTAATACTGTGAGCCTGGTAGTTCCCAAAGCCGCTTTATCAAAGGAAGTGCTGGCGAAATTAGATATTAAATAATGTATACCGGGTTAACCCTGTTCCTGAACTGGCCGGTTCTTATGAAAGAATCTTCCCTGTTTGGAACATCATGAGCCAGCAATATTCCCGGATTCCCGGGATTGGCTCCTTCTTCAATGTATCTCCGCCAAACCTTAATTGGCCTGGCGATGGCTGCGACGATAATAGTATCGGCCAGTGGCAGGTCGTCAAAGCTTAGCTTAACCAATACGGGATTTGATAACCAGGATTTTGCAACGACAAATCCTTCCAGTTTTTAGTAGCTCCTTTTGTATAAGGAATTTTTTCCCCCGACGAACAATTGATGGCGCCCACATTGCCAATTACCGGGCTATTGATACCATTAATAAGGCCTCCCATAGCTATGCTTGACCCTTCTTTTGACCTTATTAAAAAGTAACTATATTAAGGTTAAAACATAACTAAACAGGGATAAAAGAGGGAAAATATCCGTGTTTGATCCGTCTTTTATCCGTCTTTTATCCGTCTTTAGTCCCTGTTTAGTCCCTCTTTAACCCCTGTTTAACCCTATTTACTTTATATTTTAAGAATGGGGCATAGTTGCCCCGGCAATGGGCTTATTAAGGGGAAAAAATCGTGGAATCCGAACAACCTTACCTATTGGCAGGCGGGTCAGGGTCACCTGTATTCTAATTAATACTTGTGCCCTAACGGCCGGGTATAAACCTCAGGCAGGAAAAACAAGAAAAGGACTATCGCCTTACTGATTTGCTGCCTAAAGCGGCGGGAAACAAAAAATGGAATTTTTGTTTTAAAATCTGTACCCCCTGAGAAAATCTTCAATAAGCATTCTCTTCTTTCCTTCCAGTTGCACATCTTTCAAATGAATGTATCCGTCTTTGCAGGCAAATTTGAGATAAGTTTTTTTATCGCTTTCCCACCTGCCCGGTCTGGATGTTGGAACTAATAATTCTTTTTCGCTTTTAAAGATTTTTATTGTTTGATCTCCCAGTTCGGTAAACGCTCCGGGGAAAGGGGAGAGCCCCCGGATCAGGTTGTGTATCTCTTCTGTGGTCTTTGTCCAGTCTATATTGCAGGTGGAGGAGAATATTTTTGGGGCGGGTTTGAGCGGTGAGGGGTGGGGAGTGGGAGGTGAGTCAGTTACTGGCAACTCGCTACTCACCACTGACGACTGAGGCGTTTCTTTCAATATCCCTTCCGCTATTCCCTGTACTGTTTTGACGAGCAGTTGCGCGCCTATCTCTTTCATTTTATCATGTACTTCACCGGCTGTTTCATTTTCACCAATTGGAAAAGATTCCTGTAATAAAATATCGCCGGTATCAATTTCATGTTTTAGTTTAAAGGTTGTTACGCCTGTTTCTTTTTCACCATTGATCACTGCCCAATTGATAGGCGCGGCGCCGCGATATTGCGGAAGCAGGGAGCCATGAAGATTGATCGTTCCTTTTGGCGGCATGTTCCATACTACTTCCGGCAACATGCGGAAGGCAACCACTACCTGGAGGTCGGCCTGCAATGATTTCAATTCTTCCAGGAATGAAGGGTCTTTTAATTTTTCCGGTTGCAATACCTGCAGCCCATGTTTTAGCGCGTATTTCTTTACTTCGCTTTGCTGCATTTTCATGCCGCGGCCCGCCGGTTTATCAGGAGCTGTCACCACGCCGGCAATAGTGTAGCCTGCTTTTATCAATGCATCCAATGATGCTACAGCAAATTCAGGCGTGCCCATGAATACAATGCGGCAAGCGGACAATGCCAGGTTGAAAGTATTGGGCTCGGTTTGTTTTGTCTTTAGTTGGTATTGAATCATCGTTGGTATTGATTAGTCAAAATCCGGGTACATGAGGTATTTCTTCCGGATCTTTTTAAATTCAGTTAATGCCGGCTCCCAGCTTTTTCGTATTTCATTTTCCGGTACCCCTTTTTTTATTTGCTGCCACAATTCATTATTGCCGGCCAGTCTTGTAAAATGAGAGCCTTCCATATTTCCCGACTTGGGCAGGATAAAGAAGCTGTCTTTTTGGGGGAACAATTTGTATGCCTGCACCAGCCATTTCAATTGTACTTTATTGTCGACTTCTTTTAATACCTGTTCCGGCGTGCCGCTAAGATTCCAGCCATAACATTTCTGCCCATAGAGTTTGGAACTTTTTGCTCCTTCATTGGGATTAGGAATAAATGAATATAAATTCTTTGGCAAGGAGGGATGCCCGAATACCTGGAAGGGTTTATTCGTCCCCCTGCCTTCACTCAATACAGTTCCTTCAAAGAAGCAGGTGGACGGGTAAAGATAAATGGATTGAATATCGGGAAGATTAGGAGATGGTCTCACCGGCAACAGGTATTTGCTTTTATGATCGTAGTTCTTATTTTTTATCACTAAGAAATGAAACGCGGTATCCTTTGAATTTTCAGCTACGCGATAATAATCATATTTCTGGTTAGCTTTTTCTGATAGCCATTTTTCGCCGGCAATCATCATGGCATATTCCCCCAGGGTCATTCCGTAGACGATCGGTACTGGCTGCATTCCTACAAAGGATTTATATTTCGGGTCCAGTACAGGGCCATCTACATAAAAACCGTTTGGATTGGGGCGGTCGAGTAATAATAAGGGAATACTGTTTTCAAAAGCAGTTTCCATGTATTCCTGCAGCGAAGAAATAAAAGTATAATAACGAACGCCTACATCCTGTATATCGAATACCAGGATATCAATATCTTTCAGGTCCTCCGCTGATGGCCTTCTTTTGCTTCCGTATAATGATACTACGGGGATTCCCGTTTTTTCATCTACATAATTTCCAACTTTTTCACCGGCGTCTGCGGTACCGCGGAAACCGTGCTCAGGTCCAAATATGACTTTGATGTCCACTCCAAGTTTGCGCAATGTGTCAACCAGGTGCGTTTTACCTACCAGGGATGTCTGGTTGGCAAAGATGCCTACACGTTTCCCTTTGATAAGCGGTACATATACTTCCATTCGCTCTGCGCCCGGAATGATCCGGGGTTGTGATTTAGTATTTGCTATTGGCTGATGAGTAGTTTTTTGAGCCGGGCAATTTATTAACTGAATAATGGCAAAAACTATCGCGATTGATTTTATGACAATCGTTTTGATTTCAGGCATAGTTATCATGGCTTCAAATTTCAACAAATTATCCCTATTTGCGCGCAAAATATTAGCGGTTCGCCATTTTGGGCTACCTTGTGCCTGAGCTGCATTGTATATGCGGTAAATTTTATAAACAACAAATTAAAAGGATGCAACAGGTAAAAAAAGGCGACACGGTAAAAGTGCATTACCATGGGCGACTGGGCAATGGGGAAACATTTGATAAATCGGAAGGGCGCGAACCGCTCGAATTTGAAGTGGGCAGCGGTATGGTGATAAAAGGATTTGATGAAGGGGTGACGGGTATGGCGGTGGGAGAAAAAAGAACCATCAATATTCCATTTGATGAAGCTTATGGTCCAAGAAACCCGGAGATGCTGATCGAAATGCCAAAAGAACGTTTTCCCAAAGATATGGAGATAGAAGTGGGAATGCCGTTAAGCATGAGTGATGGACAGGGCCAGCAATTCCAGGTAGTAATCGCGGAGATAAAAGATGAGGTGGTGATGCTGGATGCTAATCATCCATTAGCAGGACATGACCTGGTTTTTGACCTTGAGCTGATCGAGATCGTTACTAAGCCTCTCATTATAATGCCTTGAGAACTGAAGCCGGAAGTAAGAGGTCAGCATTTATTCCTGGCCTCTTACTTCTGACCTCATTTGATTATTTCCTGTTCAACCACCATCCCAGCCACAGGCCACAAAGCGACCAGGCAACAAGTGCATCCAGCAGGTCTCCTTTTATCATAGACCAGGGAAGGTCAAAAAATATATGACCGGAATAAGGTCCCCAGAGAAAGAATGCAAGACCCAGCGCTACCGATCCTGCAAAAACTCTTCTTGGAATTGGCATAGCTCCGCCACGGGATAAAATATAGATCAGCGAAATCACAAGAAAAATATCAACAAGGAAACTGCGGATCAATTGCATGACCATATCCTGGTGCATCTCCTTATGATAAATGACGGATGCCCACGGTTTGCCTTCCATATCTTTCATGACGGCTTCCCGGTCTTTGGGCGTAGGACCCGAAGGCATCATATACATTCCGTCTTCTTTGATGTTGGAAGAAAGAACATTCATGATGTCATTTTGCGCAGGAGTATATTTCATGCCGCTTTCATGAACACCGAGAATAGTCCATGAAAGTCCCTGCCAGGCGAAAACGAGAATGGCTCCAACAATAGAACCGATCAACCATTTTTTCATAATCGTTAGTTTTGGTTTAGTGGAAAAGGTAGAAACATTTTCTCTTTTTAGCAAGTCTTTTCATTGCACCTCTGTGCTTTAAGTTGTATATTCGACGCCCCAATAGCGAGATATGTTTGAAAATTATCAATTTACTGCTGCGGAAAAGTTCCTGAGATATGTACAAACAGATACGCAGAGCGATCCCTTATCTTCTGCGCAGCCTACAACAGAAAAACAAAAAAACTTAAGCAGGATACTGACCGATGAACTAAAAAAAATGGGTATTGCCGATGCGCACATGGATGAATTTGGATATGTGTATGCTACCTTACCTTCCAATTCGGATAAAAAAGTACCGGTTATTTGCTTTTGCGCTCATGTGGATACGGCTCCTGATTGCAGCGGCACGAATGTAAAGCCCATTGTCCATAAAAATTACCAGGGACAGGATATTATATTGCCGGATGACTCTACACAGGTTTTGCGTTTGAGCGAATATCCATACCTGCAAACACAAATGGGAAACGATATCATTACGGCATCGGGTACCACCTTGCTCGGCTCTGATGATAAAGCAGGTGTGGCAGAGATCATGGATATGGCTAATTTTCTAATGACCAACAAGAAGATAAAGCATGGTACAATAAAGATATTGTTCACTCCCGATGAAGAGGTGGGAAAGGGAACTGCGAAAGTTGACCTTAAAAAGCTGGGCGCTGATTTTGGCTATACATTAGATGGAGGCGAAGCCGGCTCATTGGAAGATGAGACATTCAGCGCCGATGGCGTGCAGGTGATCATTCATGGCGTGATTGCTCACCCCGGGTATGCAAAAGGAAAGATGATCAATGCTATGAAGATCGCGGGACATATACTGGATGCATTACCAAAAGACAGGTTGTCTCCCGAGTCAACAGAAGGAAAAAGAGGCTTTATTCACCCGGTAAGGATAGAGGGTATTGCTGAAAAATGTACTATTGAATTTATTATCCGGGATTTTGAAACTCCGGGCTTGAAAAAGAAAGAAGATTTTCTCCGGACGATGGTAGAAGAAACCGTGAGAACATATCCAAAAGCATCATTTGAATTCCAGGTAACGGAGCAATACCGGAATATGAAAGAAATACTGGACCTGCATCCGCAGGTGACAGAATATGCAAAAGAGGCTATCGAACGCGCGGGATTAAAGGTTAAGATTGAAAGTATTCGCGGGGGTACCGATGGGAGCCGGCTGTCATTTATGGGCCTACCCTGCCCGAATTTGTTTGCCGGTGAACACGCCATACACTCCAGGCTGGAATTTATCAGTATACAGGATATGAACAAAGCGGTAGAAACAATGGTTCACCTGGCGCAGATATGGGACGAAAGGAGTTGATGAGATGATTTGCTAACTTGCTCGAATGTTAATGCGATTTCCCGTTATTGCTGTACTTTTTTTTTGGCCTGCTCATTCTTTTGCCCAAAACTTGTTGCTCAATGGAGATTTCGAAGAGGAGAATATTTGCACAGAGTACAAAGTGAACTGTGCCCCGGAAGCCTGGATCTGCAACAGTGATGGCTTTAGTAATTATTTTAAAGACCGGAACAGGGCTCATTCCGGCGAGCATTTTATGGCGATAGAGGCGGGATTTACCCGCAAACCTTTTCAACGCACCTATATCCGCAGCCGTCTCTTATGCGGACTTTGGAAAGATCACCGGTACAGGCTGGAGTTTTATGTCAGGTCAAGGCATCCCATCCTCGACAGTATCGGGGTGATCTTTACTCCCTATGATTTTTTGTTTGGACAAAAAAGGCTGCAAAATATTACGCCCTCTTTATTCATTAAACCGGCCAAGGGCGCTTTTGTGAAAGACAGTGTGTGGCAGAAAGTCTCCATGGATTATACAGCGAGGGGTGACGAGTCCTTTATCACGATCGCTAATTTTTCCCGTAAGGATATAAACGGGGAAACGAATATCCTGATGGAAAAACATTTTTTTGTGTTTCTTGATGATATTTCATTGATGCCGCTTGATCCGCGTGAAAGTCTATGCCCCGGATGGAAAACAAATAAGCAGAACATTTATGACCAGGATGAAAGACATGAATTCTTGCGGCAAAAGATAAGGCAATATAAAAATGATCCTCCCATTGTTGTTATTCCCTCCACCAGCCTTTCCGTCATTGACACACTTGTATTGCCTGATGTATTATTTGCCAGCGGGAAAGCGGAATTGCAAAAAAGCAGTTACCGGATGCTGGACAGCTTTTGCAGGAAACTGTCAGGAAAGAAGATTGATTCTATCGTTGTAGAAGGGCATACCGACAATACAGGGAACCTGCAGGGGAATGAAAAACTATCGCTGGACCGGGCCCGTGCTGTGGAGACGGCTATCAGGCAACGTCTCTCATCGCTGTCGTCAGCGATCATTACCAGGGGCTGGGCAGACAGGAAACCTTTGACGGATAATTCTACCCCGGCTGGCCGGCAACAGAACCGGAGAGTAGAGATGTTTGTTTATACCAGGGAATAAAATCTTTTTCGTTTGACTTTGCCTTATGTACCTTTAGCGGCTCCTGTGAAGGTCAGTGGTGAATAATACAAGGGACAATGATCCTTCATAAATTCAGGACAGTAATGCAACTTGCGAATAAATAACTACACATTTAATTAAAAAACTCTTTTTATGGATGCCGGCCAGTTCTTCGCTACTTATTGGTGGATACTCGTAGTATTGATCATTCTCTTTGGATCTTTTTTTACCATTAACCAGGGCTATATTGGTGTTGTTACCATGTTTGGAAAATATCGCCGCGTTGTCCGGCCGGGTTTGAATATGAAAATTCCCATCCTGGAATCCATATCGAAGAAAGTATCTATACAAAATCGTTCGGTGGAGCTGGAATTCCAGGCTGTCACACAGGACCAGGCGAATGTATACTTCAAAAGCATGCTCCTGTATTCTGTTCAGAACGAAGAAGAGGAGACCATCAAAAAAGTAGCATTCAAATTTATCGCCGACAGGGACCTGATGCAGGCGTTGATAAGAACTATCGAAGGGAATATCCGGTCTTTTGTAGCCACTAAAAAACAGGCGGAAGTGCTGGGTCTTCGCAAAGAGATCGTAGAGTATGTCAAAGACCAGGTGGATCATTCGCTGGAAAACTGGGGTTATCACCTGCAGGATCTGCAGATCAACGATATTACCTTCGATAAAGTGATCCTTGATTCCATGAGTAAGGTAGTGGCCAGTAATAACCTGAAAGCGGCAGCGGAAAATGAGGGACAGGCTTTATTGATAACCAAGACAAAGGGAGCAGAAGCAGATGGTAATGCTATTAAGATTTCCGCGGAAGCGGAAAAAGAAGCGGCCAGGC
The DNA here is from genome assembly GCA_030706685.1 of Bacteroidota bacterium. Classification (GTDB taxonomy): domain Bacteria; phylum Bacteroidota; class Bacteroidia; order Chitinophagales; family Chitinophagaceae; genus VBAT01. The sequence goes on along the minus strand of JAUZOA010000011.1, from coordinate 44,427 downwards.
TTCGTGGGCAAGGCGTCGCCCTGTTCCGCCAGGAAGTAGCTAAAGGTATGACAGAAGCGGCCGAGCAAATGAAACAGGCCAACCTGGATACAAACGTTATTCTTTTCAGCATGTGGACAGAGGCGATCAAGAATTTCGCCGAATACGGGAAGGGCAATGTGATATTCCTTGATGGCAGCCCTGATGGCATGGAATTAACGATGAAACAAATCCAGGCTTTGATGGTAAAACAAGCAGGTACATCACCGAAATAAAGTCCGAAAGTTACAAGTCAGAAAGACGGAAAGTCCGGAAGACGAGCTTCTAAGTTGAAAAAACTTTACAAGTCACAGAATAATTCTTTCGGACTACTTAACTTCTGGTCTTTCTTGTTAAAGAACTCCAAAACTTAATCACACCATACAACGTGGCATTGTTTTTTTCGTTCATTCATCGCAAATGTGGTGAAAGGAATGCGTGTAAGGCTGTTATTCAGCCCTGTTGATAATAATCGAAACACTAATTAGTACGCATATCTTACATTTACGCACCTAAAGAAGAATACTCTATGTTTCACCTTTTACAGATTGATTCGTTGCATAACGCAGCACAGGGAGCTCTTGGCGGCAAAGAAGATAGTTTCAGTTTTTTTGACCTGGTTACTATGGGCGGATGGATCATGATCCCGCTTGGTCTTATGCTCTTGCTCGCCGTTTATTTTTTTGCAGAGCGGTATATCGCTATTCGTCATGCATCGAAGATTGATAATAACTTCATGAATATTATCCGGGATCATATCGTAAGCGGGAATGTGACCGCCGCGAGAAGTTTTGCCAAGAATACCAATAACCCCGTGGCCCGTATCATTGATAAGGGAATTCAACGAATAGGCAAACCGATTGACAGCATTGAAAAGAGTATGGATAATGTAGGCCAGTTGGAAATGTATAATCTCGAAAAGAACCTTGCCGTATTATCCTTTATTTCCAAGGCAGCGCCAATTTTCGGATTTGTGGGAACATTGATAGGACTGATGCAATTGTTCTCCAATATCCACCGGGCCAATGAAGTGGAAATCGGTGTCATTTCCCAGGGTATTTATACAAAACTGATCACGTCCATCAGCGGCCTTGTCATCGGGCTGATCGCTTACCTCAGTTACAGCTATTTAAATACACAGATCGACAAGACTGCCAACAAAATGGAAGCGGCTTCCGCTGACTTTTTAGATATATTGCAGGAACCTACACGTTAATTGATAAACAAGGTCCGGGAAAAATGAATTTCAGAAAGAAACATAAGGCGCATAGGGAACAGTCAGAAGTGTTTACAGATTCATTGAATGATATCCTGTTCATTTTATTGATGTTCTTCCTGATCACGACTACTATGGCCAACCCGAATGTAGTGAAAGTGGGTTTGCCGAAAGGTACGAAAGATGTGAAGGCCAAGCAGAATATTATGGTCAGCATAGACAAGGAGCAGAATTATTTTCTTGGCCAGAGAAAGATTGATAAAAATATGGTTGATTCCTTCCTGGGCGCTGAAATACGGAGAATGAAAAAAGTGGTGGATACCCCTACAGTGGTGATCAATGCTGATACTACGGCTTTCTATGGCGAAGTTTTCCGTATCATGCGGATTGCCAAAAGAGATACTGCCAAGGTGGTGGCGAATGTAAAGTAACCCCGGTTTATGGTTTGTCGTTTATGGTTGGGTCGTTGATTCGGGGAAACAATTTTTACTATAGGAGTAAATTCATGCTAAAACAGTAAATAATAAGCTTTAAACTGTTTTAATCATCCGCTCTTTCCCCTGCATGTCTTTTTTAATTTCTGTCCTGTATCCTTTTGAAGTAAATAAACCAGAAACAGCTTTGGCGAGTCCTTCATGTATTTCAACATATATTGTTCCCCCGGGATTAAGATGGCCTTTTCCAAACTCCGCGATAGCTTCATAAAAGATCAAAGCATTTTTATCAGGAACGAATAACGCGGCAGGCGGCTCATAGTTCAATACATTAGGCTGCATTTGCTGTTTATCTTCTTCGGGAACATAAGGCGGGTTGCTGATAATAATATCAAAGGAAGGGAGTTGTTCTCTTTTTACTTTATCTAAGAAATCCAGCGACAGGAGATTGACATCAACGCCAAGGGTGGAAGCATTTCTTTTAGCTACTTCCAAAGCCGCTTCGCTTATATCGCAACTATATACCTGCGCCTTACGCAATTTTCTTTTTAACGTGACAGGGATGCAGCCGCTACCGGTGCCAATATCCAGTATGGAAAGTTTGTCAAGCGGAAACTTACAATTAGCTATCACCCATTCCACTAATTCTTCTGTTTCGGGTCTTGGTATCAATACATTCTTATCAACATAGAATTTCAATCCGCCAAACCACGCTTCATTCAAAACATATTGAACCGGTTCATGCGTCAGCAGCCTGCGGGTATATTCTCTTAACTGGTTTTCCTGTTCGGCGCTGATGGCTTTCTCTCTCTGAAAGACGCGGTCAGTAGGTTTGGAGCCGGTCAGGTATTCAATCACCCGGTTGCTGATGGCAGCCGCTTCTCCTTGCTCATAGATGACCCGGAGTTCATTATTGATCTGCCTGGAAGCTTCCTGTATAGTCATGACGGCAAACTTACAATTTAGTGATGAGTGGGGAATGGCTTCCGGTTTGAACCTTTGGCTTCGGGAATGGGTTATATTTGAGCAAAATTCACTATTGACGATTGATGAGCAATATATGCAGCGTTGTTTGCAACTGGCAAAGCTGGGAGCGGGACATGTCGCGCCCAATCCAATGGTGGGGGCCGTGCTGGTATATGAGGGTCGTATCATTGGCGAAGGTTATCACCGGGAATATGGGAAGGCTCATGCAGAAGTAAATTGTATTGACAGCGCCATTTTGGATGGCCAGGAAGCTTTGATCCATCAATCCACTTTATATGTTTCGTTGGAACCTTGCGCCCATTTTGGAAAGACGCCGCCTTGCGTGGATCTTATCATCCGGCATAAAATCCCGAAAGTAGTTGTGGGCTGCCGGGATCCTTTCAAAGAAGTGAATGGGAGAGGAATAGAAAAACTAAGAGCGTCGGGTGCAGGGGTAATCACTGGTGTATTGGAAAAAGACTGTAAAGAATTGAATAAACGATTTTTTACTTTTCATATACAGCATCGCCCTTATATTATCCTGAAATGGGCGGAAACGGCAGATGGATTTATAGCAGCCCCCCTAAATCCCCCCGGTGGGGGGACTTTCGGAGACCCTGCAAATAAGAGGTTGCTCATAAGTAATGAGTATACGAACCGGCTTGTGCATAAATGGCGGAGTGAGGAGACGGCAATATTGATTGGAACGAATACTGTTATTAATGACGATCCTGAGTTGACGACCAGGTGGTGGCCCGGCAATTCGCCGGCGCGTTTAGTGGTTGATATGCATTTACGTTTGCCTTCTTTTGCAAAAGTTTTTGACCGGAAGGTCAGGACGATTGTTTTCAACAGTATCAAACATGAAGAGGATGAGAAGCTGATGTATTATCAAGTCACTGAAGAGGTAAGCCTTGTTCACCAAATAGTGAATGCATTGTATCAGCTAAAAATCCAAAGTGTTTTCGTAGAAGGAGGAGCGAGGCTATTACAATCTTTTATCGATGAAGGGATGTGGGATGAAGCGAGGAAAATAAGCAACAGGCAATTGGCGATTGGCAATGGGTTGCCGGCACCCCAGTTAATAGATAACTTTAAAAGTGAAGAAATAAATATTCTTTTCGATAAAACAGAAATTTTCAAACATTCTAAGCCCCATACTCCCATTTCTTGACTCCCGATTATTACAATACAATTGAAAAACCTTCTGTAGCCGAATTCAAGGACCGGGGAAGTAAATTCATTGCTTATGCTTTTCCTATCGCTGATGTCAACCAGTTCAGGGAAAATCTTGCTGCTATAAAGAAAGAGCATCCCAAAGCCACGCATCACTGTTTTGCCTACCGCATCGGATTGGATGGTAATAATTTCCGGGTAAGCGACGATGGCGAGCCATCCGGCACAGCAGGACGACCGATACTAGGACAAATAGATAGTAAGCAGGTAACGAATGTCCTGATCATCGTGGTTCGCTATTTCGGGGGAACATTACTGGGCGTGCCGGGATTGATCAATGCTTATAAAACGGCTGCTGCGCTGGCTTTACAGGTCACACCTCTTGTGCGCAAACCAGTGGAAGTTCAATACACTCTCCAGTTTGATTATACGATCATGAATGATGTAATGACGATTGTTAAACAATGTGATTGCGCCATTTTGGAACAGGAAATGCAATTATTTTGCCGGATGCAGATCGCTATTCCCAAAAACAGGCTGGAGGAAGTATTGTATAAACTAAATGCCCTTCAATCGCTGGAGATGGAGAAAATTTAAGAGCCTTTCCTCTTTCTGCGCATAGCCCAGATAATAAAGATGATGATGACAATCACCCCGATTATAACATAGGCCGCATTTTTATCGCCCCAGTTGTATTCGGCGTTATGTTCTTCCTCATTATTCTGTGCAAGTACCCTGAGCCAGCCAGGCAGCAGCAGGGCGGCTGACAGGAGAGATTTTTTCATGCCGGGGGCAATTTATAAAAATGAAAATAAGGAAGCCGGCAGGCTGGTGAAATACTCAATTTGGTGTAGGGGACGCCACCCAGGCAAGTGGAAGTAGCGGGAAAAGGGATTTAAATATCATCAAAGGAAGTAGAATAATTGAATTCTTCTTTTATGCCATTTACTTCGATGGAAAAAACAAATTTAGCATACAGGGAAATCTTTATGCAGGCTGCACTATTGCTTTGAATGGTATCATACAAATCTTTATCAATTCTTAGTAAAGGCGTCTTTTGGGAAGGTGTCTTCAGATAATATTCTGCAAAAAAGGGGGTTTGGTACTTGCCCGGAACAAAGAATATGATCTGTTTCTTACCTGCTTTTAAATCTTTAAAAAGCGGGTGAATACTTTTCAAATAATACCTGGCAAAGAAAATAGTAAGAATTAGAAAAAGAAATAACAAATACCATGTTGGATATATCCTGAACCTGAATAATTCTTTTACAGCCTCCCAATAAGTGCCCGGGTACACACGGGCCCATCCTTCAACGAATACATAGGAAAGTGAAAGATAAGAGGGTATAAAGAAGATCAATTTTTTATTCCTGAGGTTCCACAGGATACTCTTTTCTTCTCCGGTCAACTCTTGTTGCTCGCTGGCCGGGCTTATTTCAGATGAAATTATATCATGCATCCGGGATATAAATTGTCTTTTATTGAAAGCGTGCGCTTACTCTCAGTTCTTTATTTCCCGCTTCGTATTGATAAAACCCTTCACCACTTTTCACTCCCAGTTTACCAGCCGTCACCATATTTACCAACAAAGGGCAGGGGGCATATTTTGGGTTGCCAAAACCATCATACAATACATTCAAAATCGAATAACAGACATCGAGGCCAATAAAGTCGGCGAGCTGCAAAGGGCCCATCGGGTGGGCCATACCGAGTTTCATTACCGTGTCTATTTCTTCCACACCGGCTACACCTTCATACAAACTGCAAATAGCTTCATTGATCATTGGCATCAGGATGCGGTTGGCAATGAATCCGGGATAATCATTGACCACGCAGGGAATTTTGCCAAGTTGTTTACTAAGTTCGACAATTTGGCGGGTTACTTCTTTTGTGGTACCATAACCATTAATGACTTCCACCAATTTCATTACGGGTACAGGATTCATAAAGTGCATGCCGATCACTTTACCCTGGCGGCCTGTGGCCGCAGCTATTTTGGTAATAGATATAGAAGATGTATTGGTAGCAAGGATCGCTTCTTTGGGCGCCAATGAATCTATTTGTTTAAATAGCTCCAATTTCAGACCTGCATTCTCGGTGGCGGCTTCTATGACCAGTTCGGCATTCTTGACTCCTTCCACCATATCCGGATAAGCTGTGATATTGGCCAGCGCTGTTTTTTTCTGTTCTTCCGTGATAGTGCCTTTGGCGATCTGCCGGTCAAAATTTTTTGTGATATTGGCAATCGCCTTATCCAACTGCGCCAGTGAAACATCCACCATAGATACTTTAAAACCATTTTGTGCAAATACATGAGCAATACCATTGCCCATAGTGCCTGCGCCGATTACTGAAACGGACTGAGCCATGATTTATAAGATTTTTAGGATTAACAGGAATTAGCCGTTGCAAGATAAATGATTACTATAAGAAAAGATGAGTAATGACCGGCACGAGATGAGCCTGGTATATAAATAAGGGAGCGGCGATAATGAAGAAATGTTCAGGATCGGAATAGTCACCTGCTTATCCATATTATCCTGGTTATCTTATCCAATCCCGGTTCAGATTACTTGTTTTTAAAATCCCCCCGCTTCCAGGCCTCGATAAATTCGGCCCATGCGGCAGGGTTGAAGATGTTCATCGGAGGGACTTGTCCTGAATAGACCGCTTTTTTAGCGATATTATTAAATTGAAGCTGGGTAGCTTCACCGCCATCCGCGGGAGTAGTTTGCAACAATATGCGGCGCTTGGCAGCATCTGTATTTTTCCTCGCGATCTCTATATCATCATCAGGAACTTTATTATTGACAAAATCACGGGCAAATTGTTCGGGTGTTGGTCGCGGCCGGATGATAGTAGCCGGCAGGTAAACGGTGTCCTGTACCATCAGTTGAACCACGCTGAATTGATTGCCTGAAAGGTTGCGGGGAACCGTAATTGTTTTTGGCTTATAACTTACGTGGGTAAATTCTATCTGGTCGCCCTTTAAAACGGCGATAGAAAAGACACCCTGGTTGTTGGTGATCGTTCCCCGGTTTTGCCCTTTTACCATCACGCTTACTGCCGGAATCCCGACAAGGCTATCAGCTGTCATAATAACCCCATACAATTGAACAACAGAATCACGGGCTGTTTCAAACTGGGCTTTAGCGGTAGCCGGAACGATAAAAAAGGCAATAGCCGAATAAAGTAAAATTTTCTTCATCAGAGGTTCAAAAATAAGTACAAGTTGCCTAAATAACGCAACAAATTAGCACAGAGGATGTTTACCTTTACCGGCGGAAATCTAATTTAACATAAACTTTGAATATGACCGAAGAAAAAATACTGGCCGCTCTTAAAAACGTGCAGGAGCCTGACCTTGGTAAGGACATAGTGACCCTGAATATGGTGAAGGATATTGTGATTGACAATAATTATGTATCATTTACCGTGGTACTGACAACACCTGCCTGTCCCCTGAAAGATCAAATTAAGAACGCCTGCATCAACGCTATAAGATCAGAGGTGAATAGAGACGCTGTGGTCAAAGTAAATTTCACATCGGATACCAGTACCAAAAGAACCGACAATAAAGTTGTTTTGCCCAATGTAAAGAATATCGTTGCAGTGGTAAGCGGGAAAGGAGGCGTGGGAAAATCAACTGTAGCGGCCAACCTTGCATTGGCTATCGCGCAAAGCGGCGCCAAAGTAGGTTTGATGGACGCTGATATTTATGGGCCAAGTGTGCCAATCATGTTTGGCGTTCGCGGGGAGAGACCCCTGATGGTAGAAGTAGAAACGGGCAAAGGAATGATAGCGCCATTGGAGCGATATGGAATAAAACTGATAAGTATCGGGTTGCTCGTGGATGAAAAAAACGCGGTGGTATGGCGTGGCCCGATGGCCAGCAGCGCGGTAAGGCAATTTATTACGGATGTGTACTGGGATGAACTGGATTACCTGATCGTTGACATGCCTCCGGGCACAGGCGATATTCACCTGACATTGATGCAAACAGTACCGGTAACCGGCGCTGTGATTGTTACTACTCCGCAGGACGTAGCATTAGCGGATGCCAAAAAGGGGATTGCTATGTTTGGCCAGTCGCAGATGAATGTGCCGATTATTGGCTTGGTTGAAAACATGAGCTATTTTACTCCTGCCGAATTACCGGAAAATAAATATTATATTTTTGGAAAAGAAGGTGGTAAGCGTCTTGCGGATGAGTATGAAATTCCTTTCCTGGGCCAAATTCCCCTGGTACAAAGTATTCGCGAGGGGGGTGATACCGGTATTCCTGTCATGGTGAGTGATGATGCCATTACGAAGAAAGCTTTTGCCGAGTTTGCCGCTTACGTAGTACGAAGCATTGCCATGCGTAATGCGAATATAAGTTCGGAGAAAGTGGCTGAGTTGGTAAGCGACTAATAATGAAGCCAATCATTCCGGGGGCATTATTCAGTGACCCCGTTAGCATTATTCATTTACCTCATAAAAATCATTTATAGAGTATTTACATCGCCTAATGATTCAAATGTATGTATAATTTGCCCTACTATAAAGAAGAAGATCAGCAGGTTGTTTTAGATTTTATTCATCAGCACCCCTTTGCTTTTTTAGCCGGATGTGATGACAATGGTAAGCCCGTTGCTACACAAATTCCTGTTTTTATTGAAGAGAGAGAAGGCCGGTTGTATATGACTGGTCACATGATGCGCCAAACGGATCATCATAGAGCGTTTGAGAGGAATTCAGATGTTCTTTGTGTTTTTACCGGCCCGCATACTTATGTTAGCGCCAGTTGGTATTCCGATCCGCACCAGGCATCTACCTGGAATTATATGTCGGTACATGTAAAGGGGCGACTCCGGTTTTTAGACCAGGCGGGTTTAATTGAAGTGCTGAAGAAAACAACACTTCATTTTGAAAACGGGAATACGGCCTCTCCAACCACATTTGATAATCTTAGTGAAGAATACACGTCACATTTAATGAAAGCTATTGTAGCATTTGAAATAGAAGTAACAGAAATGGATCATGTATTTAAACTTAGCCAGAATCGTGATGAAAAAAGCTATAATAACATTACAGCACAGTTGAAAGACCAGGGAAATGATGCAAGAGCAATAGCCGAATTGATGGAGAAAAGAAAATCAAAAGTATTCCCTTCATGATAAAACCTCGCTTTATCATTTTTTTTCTGTTTGTTATGTCCTGTTCTACTACCACGCATCTTCAAAACTCTCCTTTAGGAGGTCTGGGAGTATTTGATAAGCAGGGTCACCGCGGCTGCCGCGGACTGATGCCGGAAAACACTATCCCGGCTATGCTGAAGGCATTGGACCTTGGTGTAACAACACTTGAAATGGATGTGGTGATAACAAAAGATAAGAAAGTGGTCTTATCACATGAACAGTGGTTCAGTGAAGATATTACCACCAAGCCCGATGGCACTTATATGGGGCCCCGGGAAGAAAGGAGATTTAATATATACTGGATGACCTACGAAGACGTAAAGACTTTTGATGTCGGGATGAAACCCCACCCGCGTTTTCCTCAGCAGCAAAAAATGAAAGTGGTGAAGCCCTTGCTCAGCGACCTGGTAGACAGCGTACGACATTATATGCTCAGCAGCAAAAGAGAATTGCCGTATTATAATATTGAAATAAAAAGCGATCCTGAATTTGATGGTGTATTTCAACCCAAGCCCGATGAATTTGTGGAATTGGTGGTAGGAGTGATCAGGGAAAAAGGGATCGAAGATCATGTGAACATACAGTCTTTTGATTTCAGAACGCTGCAATACCTGCACCAGAAATATCCCTCGTTCAAAACAGCGATGCTGGTAGAAGGGTTTGATACAAGAAGCCTGGAAGAACAATTAAAAGCATTGGGATTTACTCCTGCCATCTATAGCCCTCCTTTTGAAATAGTCAACGAAAAATTAATAAAGAAATGTCACGAGCAGCATATTAAAATCATTCCCTGGACGGTGAATGAAAAATCAAAGATCGAAGCATTGAAGAAGATGGGGGTGGACGGGGTCATTTCTGATTATCCCAACCTGTTTAATGAATAAAAGGCGCCTGAAGAATGAGCGCTATTATTCTCCTTTTAAAGGATACAATACAATCTCTCCGTCAGGAGGTTCCTAACCAATCCAACGCATTTTTGTACAGCAATTTCCTGGTTTTCTTTTTACTGAGTTTCATTTTTTCGATTAGCTTTCCCGGGTGGTGTTCACCAAGGGGGAAAGGATAATCGCTGCCAAGACAAATTTTATCCTCACCCATTACCTCTATTAAATATTCCATGGCGATTTTATCATGTACCAAACTGTCTACCCAGAATTTGCCAATATAATCCCGCGGGTTAATCTTGTTGTCTATAGCTGTAAGGTCGGGGCGCACATTAAATCCGTGTTCGATCCTTCCAATCGTGAAGGGAAAGGAGCCACCGCCATGCGCGAACGCGACTCTAAGCTTCGGGAATTGTTCAAACACTCCTCCAAAGATCATGGAGCAAATGGCTCTTGCGGTTTCCGCCGGCATGCCGACAAGCCAGGGCAGCCAGTATTTGGTCATCTTATCTTCTCCCATCATTTCCCAGGGATGAACAAATAAGGCACAACCCAGTTCTTCGGCGGCTTTATAAAAGGGGAAAAATTCTTTATCAGACAGATTTTTACCATTGATATTGGAGCCGATTTCCAGGCCGGGCATCTTTAGTTCTTTTATACAACGCCCCATTTCCCTGGTGGCAAGTTCAACATCCTGCAAGGGAACGGTGCCTAATCCAATAAACCGTTTGGGTTCTTTGGTTATTGTTTCCGCAATATGATCATTGAAGAACCGGGAAGTTTCCAGGCCATCCGCCGGTTTTGCCCAGTAATTAAAGAGAACGGGAATGGTGGAAAGCACCTGCCTGTATACTTCTGTTTCATCCATTTCTTTTATCCTCGCAGAGGCTTTAAAAGAATTTTCTTCTACCACGCGAAACAGCTTATCGCCTTTTATCATGCAGGCTTCGCAGTTGCGATGCTCCAGGTGAATGAATTCTCCGTAGCCAAACTTTTGGGTCCAGTCCGGCATGTGTTCGGGCATGATGTGTGTATGGATGTCTATTTTCATGTTGGAGGTTGGAAGTTGAATGTTGGAGGTTAACCCTTTTTTCGCGGTTTGTTTTTATATTTTGATGAGCCCAGATAATCGAGGAAAGATTTGATTTTGTTCCCAAGCATTATTGAAAATTCGAGACGAATCTTCAAAATATCTTCAGTTATGTGATTTCTGTCACGCGCCCTGTACAGTTGAGATCTTACTTCACCATTTGAGCCTTTAGAGATGACAAGAAATTGGGAAAATTCTTTATTAGTAAATCTTTCAAAACCCTCAGCAATATTATCCATTGCTGAGCCGGCAGAGGCATTTATCTGGTTTTTTAATTCAAAATCTTTTGAAAAGCTGCCTTGTTGTGTCAGCAGATAAATTTCTTTTGCTTGTTCTCCCGCAAGCTTCCACACTTCAAGGTCTTCAAATCTCGTAATAGTTGCCATAATTCAAGAATGCCCGAAAACTTCCAACATCAAGCGTCTAACCTCCAACTATTTTTTCACCGGCGGCTCCATCACTGTACCACATTTCTTGCAAGTGCGCAGTTCCGGGTTGCTCCAGAATTTTTCCATGATGGGGGGCAACTGTTTGACGATATCTTTGACAAATACGGAATCTTCATATAATTTATTGCCGCAGTTTTCGCAAAACCACATGAAGGCATCTTTCTCTTCTTCTTCATCCTCTCTTACTTTTTCAATGACCAAACCGACTGTATTGGGTCCCCGTTGCGGCGAATGAGGGGTTTGCGGAGGTAATAAAAACAAATCCCCTTCATTGATCGGGATGCTTTTGGGTACGCCTTCATCAATTATTTTTAAGACTATATTGCCTTCTACCTGGTAATAGAGTTCTTCGCTTTCATTATAATGATAATCTTTACGGGCGTTGGGCCCACCGACTACCATTACGATAAAATTCTCCGCGTCTTTATAGATACATTGATTGCCTACCGGTGGTTTCAGCAGGTCGCGGTGTTCGTTGATCCATTTTTTAAGATTGAGAGGCGCAATAACAGCCATAGCAAGGAGTTTTTGATGTGATTTAATTCAATTGAAAATTACAACTTTTTACTTAGGTTTGACTTTATGAATCTCTCTCTCGAAGGTAAAAACGCTGTCATTTGCGGAAGCACACAAGGTATTGGATTAGCCATTGCTGAAGAATTAGCCTTGCTTGGCGCCAATTGTACATTGATAGCAAGGAACGAAGAAGGGTTAAAAGCGATTGTCCGTGACCTGGATATAGCCTTGCGGCAACAACATGGCTATCTTATCGCGGATTTTCATCAACCTGGCGAGGTAAAAAAGATTATTGAAGATCATGTCAATCAACACCCGGTTCATATTTTAATCAATAATACAGGGGGTCCTCCCGGCGGCCCCATCACCGAGGCAACGGAGGAAGCATTCCTGGATGCTTTCAACCAGCATCTCATTTGTAATCACATTTTGGCAAAGGCGGTTATCCCTTCCATGAAAAAAGAGAAGTATGGCCGTATTATTAATATTATTTCCACCTCTGTTAAAATCCCTTTGAAAAATCTCGGTGTATCCAATACGATCCGCGGGGCCGTGGCAAGCTGGGCCAAAACGATGGCCAATGAACTGGGAGTATATAATATTACTGTTAATAATATTTTGCCGGGTTATACCCGCACGCAGCGTTTGGATTCTATCATAGCTAATCTTGCAAAAACCAAAAAAATATCGATTGCTGATGCAGAGAAAGAGATGCAACAAGACACCCCGATGAAACGTTTTGGCGAACCAGCGGAGATCGCTGCCATGGCAGCATTCCTTGTCACCCCCGCAGCATCGTATGTAAATGGCGCAAGTATTCCTGTAGATGGGGGAAGAACAGGATCCATTTAGCAATTGGTGGCTCATTTCTTGTTGAGGCTAACTAAATTTAACAGCGAATCGGCAAATCAATAAAGCATAGCATGAACCTTTCAGTATACAATGATATCCGGAATTTCATCGGTGGCAGTTTTCAGCCGACACGATCGGGGAATTATATTGATAATATTAATCCTGCAACCGGAGAATTGACCGGCAAGGTCCCCGACAGCAATGAAAAAGATGTGGCGGAAGCTGTAGCCGCAGCCCAAAAAGCATTTCCTCAATGGGCGGCTACGCCCGTTGAGAAACGTTTTCGTTTATTGAATCATATCGCCGGGCTTATAGATGAGCACCTTGACGAATTAGCCGTGGCTGAAACAACCGATAATGGTAAACCGCTTTGGTTAAGTAAAAAAATGGATATTCCAAGAGCGGCGGCTAATTTCCGGTTTTTTGCAACAGGTATTATGCATTTTGCCTCGGAGAGTCATAACACGGAAGATAAATTTATCAATTATACCTTGCGTCAACCCATAGGTATTGTTGGTTGTATCTCTCCCTGGAATCTTCCATTATATTTATTTACCTGGAAAATTGCGCCGGCTCTCGCGGCAGGTAATTGTGTAATAGCAAAACCTTCGGAAGTAACACCGCTTACTGCTTATCTTTTGTCGCATATCTGCAAAGAAGCGGGTTTGCCGGATGGTGTATTGAATATTATTCACGGCGCCGGCAATATCGCTGGTGAAGCCATTGTCAAGCATCCTGCTATCAGGGCTATTTCGTTTACCGGCAGTACCCGGGCCGGGGAAAGAATTGCATCGCTGGCTGCGCCAAAATTCAAAAAACTGTCATTGGAGCTGGGGGGTAAAAACCCTTCTGTCATTTTTTCAGATTGTGACTGGGAGAAAATGATGCAGACCACTATTCAATCTTCTTTCAGGAACCAGGGCGAGATCTGTTTATGCAGCAGCAGGATATTGATTGAAGAAAGCATTTATGAAAAATTCAAAAAGGAATTCACAGAAAGAACAAAACAACTCAAAGTAGGCGACCCCATGGAAGAAAGCTCCCAGCAAGGAGCCATTGTCAGTAAAGTGCATTTTGATAAGATCATTCGTTGCATTGATACGGCCAGGCAGGAAGGAGGAAAGATACTATGTGGCGGTAATCCTGTAAAACTTGCGGCAAGATGCGCGAACGGTCATTTTATCGAACCCACAGTAGTGGAAGGCCTCGGCCCTGATTGCCAGACAAACCAGGAAGAAATATTCGGACCTGTTGTTACTTTACAACCATTCAAAACGGAAGAAGAAGCCCTTCATTTGGCAAACGCGACCCGGTACGGATTGGCTGCTACCATCTGGACACAGGATGTTTCAAAAGCGAACAGGGTGGCTATTAAAGTGGAGAGTGGTATCGTTTGGGTAAATTGCTGGTTGCTTCGCGACCTGAGAACGCCTTTTGGCGGCGTGAAGAATAGCGGTATAGGAAGAGAAGGAGGATGGGAAGCGTTACGATTTTTTACGGAAGCAAAAAATGTTTGTATCCAGATATGAGAAGATCAATGATGGCTGTGCTTTTACTATTATTTTCCTGCACAGGCAAGGATATTCCATCCCGGATCAATGATGCAGACCGGGTCGAGATAATCGATACGAAAACAAATTTTTCACATATTGAAACCAAGCCGGAAATTATCCGGGAATTTAAGAAGGCTTTTGAAAACCCTGCGGAGCCCACTGATTGCAGCCCGCAGGGAACTATCTTGTTCAGGAACGGAAATAAGACAGTGTTCAAAGCAGGTTATTATAAAGACGCTTCCGCCTGTGATTTTTTTATAGTAGAAGAGGGTGGTAAAAAAATGGGCTACCGGTATAGTTATAATATATTAGCTTACCTGGGGGTATATTTTCAAAAATTGAAACAGGAACACAATGCCAGGCATAATTAAAACGGGCAACGCGTCCCAACCATTAGGAGCTTACCCGCATGCGCGAAAAGCTGGTAATTTGCTATTCCTGTCGGGGATCGGCCCCCGCAGCCCGAAGGATAATTCGATTCCCGGTTTGGAACTGGATAAGGAAGGGAATATCATTCGTTATGATATCGAAAAAGAATGTCACTCTGTGTTTGCCAATGTAAAAGCCGTGCTGGAAGCCGCCGGGAGCAGTTGGGATAAAATAATAGATGTAACCGTGTTTCTTACGAACATGAAAAAAGATTTCCCGGTTTATAATAAGATCTATGGCGACTATTTTAAAGAGGTCCAGGCCTGCCGGACAACCGTAGAAGTAAAAAGTTTACCGACACCGATATCCATTGAATTAAAAGTAATAGCAACTGTCTGAATCATGATGGATAGGATTTTTGGATCAACAGGATAATGGAATAGTATGAATTTTGAAAATACACGAAAGTTTGCTCAGCAATTGGATTCAAAGGATGTTTTAAATGGCTTCCGGGGACGGTTTTATATACCTCAGCATAATGAGAAGGATTGCATTTATTTTACCGGTAATTCTCTCGGTTTACAGCCGAAGACGGCCAGGGAATATGTAAATCTTGAATTAGATGATTGGGCAAAATTCGGTGTAGAAGGACATTTTCATGCGAAGAACCCCTGGATGCCCTACCATGAAATTTTTCCCCGGCAATTAGCTAAGATCGTTGGTTGTTTGCCGCAGGAAGTAGTTGTGATGAATTCATTGACCGTGAACCTTCATTTGCTGATGGTCACATTTTACCGCCCGACCCGGCAGCGATACAAAATCATCTGTGAGGCGAGAGCATTTCCTTCCGATCAATATGCATTTGAATCGCAGGTCCGTTATCATGGGTTTGATCCTGCCGATGCCATTGTTGAAGTAATGCCCCGTGAAGGAGAATATACTATCCGGATGGAAGATATCCTTTCAACCATCCGGCAATACAGGCATCAAACGGCCCTGGTCTTATTCGGGGGCGTGAATTATTATACGGGTCAATATTTTGATTGCAAAGCCATCACCGAAGCTGCACATCAAGCGGGCGCTTATGCCGGGTTTGACCTGGCACATGCCGCCGGAAATGTTGAATTGCATTTGCATGACTGGAATGCTGACTTTGCCTGCTGGTGTTCTTATAAATACCTGAATAGCGGCCCCGGTGGTGTTGCGGGGATTTATATTCATGAAAAACATGCTGTCAACAAAGACCTGCCCCGTTTTGCCGGCTGGTGGGGTTATACCAAAGAGACAAGATTTAAGATGGAGAAAGGGTTCGATCCGATACCCACAGCGGAAGGCTGGCAATTGAGTAATGCGCCTATTCTGGCTATGGCTGCTCACAAAGCCTCATTAGATATTTTTGAAGAAGCCGGGATGGATCATCTTCACAGGAAAAGAAAAAACCTTTCCGCTTATTTGCATTATATATTAAATGATATTAACGAAAAGCAACCAGGAAAAATAATAGAGATCATTACGCCACCCGGCGAAGAGGAGAGAGGTTGCCAGGTTTCAATGCTTATGCGGAAAAGAGGTAAAGAGGTTTTTGATAAACTGGTGAAAGAGGGAGTAGTTCCTGATTGGCGTGAGCCTGATGTGATCCGTGTCGCCCCTGTGCCACTGTATAACAGTTATGAAGATGTATGGAGATTCGGGAATATTGTAGACAGCTTAATCAGTTAATTGGAGGGGATATGAAAAAAGAAGTTGTCATAGCGGGAGCAGGTTTGGTAGGGTCATTGCTGTCCATCTATATGGCGAAGCGTGGTTACAAAGTAAAGCTATATGAGCGCCGCCCTGATATGCGGATAGCTAAAGCAGAAGCCGGTCGTTCTATCAATCTTGCTTTAAGCGACCGCGGGTTACTGGCATTGGAAAAAGTAGGGTTGGCGGATGAGATCAGGAAGATCGCTATTCCCATGCATGGAAGGTCTATTCATACCCTGGACAGGTCAGTTGCTTTTCAGCCTTATGGGAAAGAAGGGCAGTATATTAATGCCGTTTCAAGAAGCGAATTGAATACCAGGCTGCTGGATTTTGCTGAGCGATGCGGGGTTAAAATTTTTTTCAATCACAAATGCACGGCTGTTGACTGGAAGAAAAATAAAATAACTTTTGAACTGTCTGGTTCCGAAATTCAGGCTTCAGGCCCGGTAACTATCGGGTTCGAACTTTTCTTTGGCGCAGATGGTGCATTCTCCGCAACCCGTTTGCAACACCAGTTACAACATGATAAGTTTGAGTACCATCAATACTATATTGATTGCGGCTATAAAGAATTGACGGTTCCCGCGGGACCCGGTAATAGTTTCCTTATGGAGAAGAATGCATTGCATATCTGGCCAAGAAAGGATTATATGCTGATCGCTTTGCCCAACCCGGACGGAAGTTTTACCTGTACTTTATTTGTCCCTTTTGAAGGAGAACTATCCTTTCAAAAATTAACTACAGAAGAAGAAGTAACGGTATTCTTTGAAAAGACTTTCCCGGACATACTGGCCCTGATCCCGGACCTGACCCAACAATTCTTTCACAATCCTCTTTCGTCACTGGTCACGGTTAAATGTTATCCCTGGGCACGGGAAGATAAGTTTGCCCTCATTGGCGATGCGGCGCATGCCATTGTTCCTTTTTTTGGGCAGGGCATGAATTGTGGGTTTGAGGATTGCCGTATTCTTGGTGAGTTAATTGGCCGGTATGATGATGACTGGAAAAAAATTCTTGATGAGTATCAAAGAAGCCGTAAACCGGATGCCGATGCTATTGCCGACCTGGCGGTAAATAATTTTACTGAAATGCGGGATAAAACAGCCGACCCCCAATTCCTGCTGCAGAAAAAGATTGAAGCAAGACTGCATGAGAAATACCCTGACAAATGGATCCCTGCTTATTCGCAGGTTACTTTCAGCCCGCAGATACGTTACTCAGATGCTCTGCATAATGCGATGCGGCAGGAAGCGATCATGCAGGAGGTAATGAAAACTCCCGGCATTGAGCAGGTCCGGGATAAGGATGAGTTTTTGCAAGCTATTGTCGATCGTTTAAACGTTAAACCCTTAACGTTAAACCCTTAAACATTATCTTTGTAAACATGACCCGTCTCCAAATTGTAGAACAGATCTTTACAAAGAAAAGTTATCTCTGCGTTGGTTTGGATTCCGACATTACCAAAATTCCTCAACATCTTTTATCCCTGCCGGACCCGGTATTCGCATTTAACAGAGCAATTATTGATGCGACAAGGGACTTGTGTGTAGCTTACAAAATCAATACGGCTTTTTATGAAGCAACAGGCTTGAAAGGATGGGAAGCCATGGAAAAAACTGCTCATTATATCGGGAATGATCATTTTAAGATCGCCGATGCTAAACGGGGAGATATTGGAAACACTTCTTCCCAGTATGCCAAAGCTTTCTTTGAAACGATGCCTTTTGACGCGGTTACAGTAGCCCCGTATATGGGAGAGGACAGCATAAAGCCTTTTTTACAGTACGAAGGCAAATGGGCCATTGTATTAGGGTTGACCTCCAATCCCGGGGCGGCTGATTTTGAATTAAAAAATGTTTTACTCAAAGTGGATGAACTGGAAGATGAAGTGCATATAGCAAAACAACTGACTCCTTATCTATACGAAACCGTTTTACAAAAAGTTGCTGAATGGGGTACCCCGGGTAATTTAATGTTTGTAATAGGCGCTACGCGGGCTGATGAATTTACCAGTATCCGCAGGCTAACCCCCCATCATTTTTACCTGGTCCCGGGTGTGGGCGCCCAGGGTGGTAGCCTGAAGGATATTTCCGAAAAGGCAATGATCAAAAATGATTGCGGTTTGCTGGTGAATGTAAGCCGCGCTATTATTTTCGCCTCGGATAAAGAAGATTTTGCTGAAAAAGCAAGAAGCGTTGCAAAGGAGTACAGGGAAGAAATGAACAATTATCTTGGTAAAAGCGTAATACCAGCCCGGCAATAATTAGTAATTTATCAGGGTCTTCCTGTAAATTATAAATGATAAGAGGCCGTTTGAGTTGTAAAATTCAAATAGCTTTTTTATGCTTAAGTGCAAAACTGTATCATGCACCGGAATAAAAGACAGGGCCCTGCCGGGAAGCCGGAAGAAAAACTTCCGGCAAAGGCACAACGACGCAAAGTTTAAAAACCATCTCTCTATTCTTTGCGTTGCGAGAAACTAATTCATAGCTATACTTCAGACCCTTCTAGTCTTTGACTTATCCTTCTCTTTCTTTTTCAGGTCCACCTGGAGGTCATGCCCGGCAATGATCTCGCCAAAGCTTGACTCGATTTTGAGTTTGGCGGCTCCGCTTCCGGATGTGCCGCTGAATTCACTGTTGAATCTTGGCCCATATCTGCTATCTTCTTTCTCCTTTTCTTTAATAGTAAAAACGGTTTTATTGGAAAAACTACCATGCGATGTGCTTATATCATAGGTGGCGGAAAGATTTTTATTCAGATCGAGGTATACGGTTGAATAAGAATTGTGCAGCTCAAGGCTTTTTATATCATTGTCAATGTTGAGTTTGACCTGTGAGAACTCAAGGTCTGTCTTTACATCACCACTGAGTTTATTGACCGTTCCGCTGGAAAATCTGATGGCCAGCTTTCCGCCATTTACCTGCGCGATGTTTGCTTCACCAAATTCTACATCAATTTTTTTGGCATTACTGATCCTGCCGGCTTCCAATGAGCCGAATTTGGATGCTAATTCCGCTTCACCCTTATAATCGGGAATGATCATTTTACCAAACTGGTTTTCGGCATTCAAAGGATTACCTGCCGGCAGGTACACGGCATAATTGATCTCCATGGATTCATTATGGTTAAAATGTTTTCCTTTGTCATCCTTCCCAACTTCTTTATCATCGTCGAATTTAGTTTTGAAATAAACACCTGATGCACCTTTGCTATCAACAATGGAAATATGATCGAGAATTTTTTGAGCCCTTTCCTCCACATCGGATTTGCAGGTGATCGTTACGTCTACCTTCACCTCATTTTTTTCCCAGGTAGTGATTTTCATTTCACCAAACTGGTTGCTGAGACTGACCTTATCATTACCGCTGAGAGAATACGATTTCGTATAGGTCTTGATCTTTTTAAACTTTGGTTCTTCCTTTTTATTATCCTCCTGTGATATCGCGGCTGTAAGGCTGAGCAGCCCGGCAATAAGGAAGGCGCTATTAACTAGTACTTTTTTCATGAGCTTTACTTTTTTGTTTTATTTCCCGAATGATTAGTAACTGGCGGTTTAATAAATCGCTTTGGAATTGCAGGTTTTGAATCATGGCTTCCAGCAGCATCTCCGTATTGGGATTGACAGTCAATTTTGTCTTCAATATCCTGTATGCGCTGTCGAGTGTATTAATATCGCCGGCAAATTGACGATAAAGTTCCGGCTGTTCTTTTTCCACCTGTCTTAGCTCAGCTTGTTGTAAGCCGATTAATTCCTGGAAATGCCAGGCCTCTTTAGCGTAGACAGGGTCAGGTATGCCTGTCTTTTCTTCAATGTTTACAGGGGGAAGTTTATCCGCAACGACGTTGTCCGTATTTTTTCGAAAAACAAAATAGCTTACTATCGATGACAAAATAATAAGCCCTGCTACGGCAGCCGCCCATGGCAATACCCTTGCGGCATAGATCTTTTTGGTTTGGTTGTTCTCAGTTAGTTGTTTTTTCAGTTTTTTTAAAATCTGCGGATCCGGGTTATCTGCATCGAAAGCTTCCCGGTTATCATCAATGAATTGTTTTAATTGATCACTCATCACTTTACTCCTTGTTTTATTATGTTCAGCAATTTTTGTTTTGCGCGGTGGTATTGTGTTCGTACCGTTGAGCCGGATATTTGCAGGATATCACCTATTTCTTCGTAATCATATCCTTCAAAGAGGAACAGGCTCAGTACTGTGCGGTACCCGTTGGGCAGCAGGCTGACGGCTTTCCTGATCTCCTCCACTTTCAATTGAATATTTTCTTCGTCGGGCATCTCACCATCCTGTATTTCATCTGCCTTTGTATCGTCTATGTCCATCAACGCAACCTTACGCTTGCGCAATACATTAATGGATTTATTGATTACGATCCGTTTCAGCCAGGCCCCGAATGTGGATGAATAATCAAACTTGTCCAGGTAATGAAAAGCCGCTGCAAAGGATTCCTGCAACACATCCTCGGCATCAGGTGTATTGTTCACTATACGCAGGCTGGTATTAAACATTGTTTTGGCATATCGCCTGTACAGCATCTCATAACTCTGTACGTCTCCCTGCTTACACTTTGCTACCAGCTCATCATAAAATAGGACTGCGGTCAGCTCCACTCGGTCTGCTTTAAAGTAAGTACACGGGGTTTTCTTTCTTGTTGCATGTAAAATAAGCCCGGGAGGAAATTTTTTTTTGCCAATTTGTATAGCCGGGAGAAAAATCCCGCCAAAGGTTGACCAGCCTTTTAAAAAATTGCCCGTTTACTGATCTTTTTATCTTTCCCAATCAGTATATTACAAGTATAAATAAAGCAGGCGGATCGTTATTTATTTTCCATATTAGCTATCCTCTTTTTGGGATGCCGGGCTGACCGTTATCCAGGTTTTAGCCCGGTTAGGCGGACAACCCTGGTTTCCGATCCGGAACTTGCGGGGCGGAGAACGCCTTTACCTTGCCGGATGAACGCCTTTACTCTACCAGTTGAACGCTTTTACCTTGTAAGAGGGATGATACCTGAACGCCTTTACCCCCTTAGCATATTGACCCTTTAATGCTATCATACTGCTACTTCACCGCTATCTTGCCGCTATCCCATAGCTCCGGGCAAGCATCAATATAGCTATCCAGTTACTCTCAGCACGCAGGAGAGTCGGGCGGTGCTATGTCGGACAAACTTTAATCCTGAATCTGTAAAAGGGTATCACGCAAAGGGAGTCTTATTCTTTGGTTCTTTGCTCCTCTGCGTTCCTGGTGCGAAACCTTTTTTATTACAAATCATATTTCACGCAGAGGCGCAAAGTTAACGCAGAGGCGCAAAGAGAGTCTTATACTTTGCGCCCTTTGCTCCTTAGCGTTCTTTGCGTGAAACCTTTTTATTACGAATCATATTTCACGCAGAGGCAAAGGGAGTCTTATACTTTGCGGCCTTTGCTCCCCGGCGCCTTTGCATGAAATAAAAAGGTATAATAAATATAAATGCCGGTAAAGCGGAAAGATGGAAAATAATGATTTTAGTGTGTCTTTTTCTTATTTCCTGCCGACTTCCCGGCAAACTAATACACAACTGCTTTCTAAAAAATACTTTAAACTTTCTCCTACCTTTGCGGCACAAATATTCTCCCGGTAAGAACCGGGATTAAAATTTTAATTAATAAATAAGCATGGCTGCCCGTACAGACAATTTTACCAGCCCGGATTATTTTAATGTAGATGAATTGCTGACAGAAGAACAGAAGCTCATTCGGGAGTCTGTCCGTAATTATGTAAAGAAAGAAATATCCCCCATTATCGAAGATTATGCGCAGAAGGCTGAATTCCCCCGGCAGATCGTAAAACAATTGGGTGATCTTGGTTGCTTTGGCCCTACAATTCCTGTGGAGTATGGTGGCGGAGGCCTGGATTATATTTCTTATGGCCTGATGATGCAGGAACTGGAACGGGGGGACAGCGGTGTGCGCTCTACGGCATCGGTGCAGGGCTCATTGGTCATGTTTCCCATTTATGCTTATGGCAGCGAAGAGCAGCGAAAAAAATATTTACCCAAATTGGCGAGCGGTGAATGGCTTGGTTGTTTTGGCCTGACGGAACCTAATCATGGAAGCGATCCCTCCAGCATGTTGTCCAATTTTAAAGAGGCCGGCGATCATGTGGTATTGAATGGCTCTAAGATGTGGATCAGCAATGCACCTTTTTCGCAGGTAGCGGTAGTATGGGCAAAAGATGAAGCCGGCGAGATACATGGATTGATCGTGGAAAGGGGAATGAAAGGATTCAGCACGCCGACGACACATGGAAAATGGAGCCTTCGTGCATCGGCCACCGGTGAGTTAGTGTTTGATCATGTAAAAGTGCCAAAAGAAAATATTCTTCCTGGTATAAAAGGATTGAAAGGGCCCCTGAGTTGTCTTACCAAAGCCCGGTATGGAATTGCGTGGGGTACTGTTGGCGCTGCTATGGATTGTTATGATACGGCTTTGCGATATAGTCTGGAAAGAGAACAGTTTGGCAAACCAATCGGCGGTTTCCAGTTGCAACAAAAAAAACTGGCTGAGATGATCACAGAAATCACGAAGGCGCAATTATTGAACTGGCGGCTGGGTGTTTTGATGAATGAAGGCAAAGCAACAGCGCAACAGGTGAGTATGGCAAAAAGGAATGCCTGTGAATTAGCCACCAATATTTGCCGGGATGCCAGGCAGATGCTTGGAGGGATGGGAATTACAGGTGAATATCCCATCATGCGCCACATGATGAACCTCGAAAGTGTGATCACCTATGAAGGCACGCATGATATTCATTTATTGATTACGGGAATGGATGTGACGGGATTAAATGCTTTTAAATAGAAACCCCCTGTCCCCCTAAAGGGGAGACCAGGGTTGTGTATGTTTTCCTATGTGGTAAGTTATTTAAAGCAGTTAGTTGAAAGATTATAAACTTTTCATTAATCGGGGGATTCTTACACCTCCCCTTTAGGGGCTAAAGAAAATTTCCGCTTTAGGAATAAAATTGGGATATGAAAATCTATCTCATCGGTTTCATGGGCTCCGGTAAAACACACTGGGGGCGTCAGTTGAGTCAAAAACTCGGGCTGCCTTTTTTTGATATGGATGAGCAGATCATTAACTCCGAAGGAAAATCGATCAACGAAATATTTAAGGTGTATGGAGAAGAATATTTCCGGCTGAAGGAAAAAGGGATATTACATGTCATTACCGAAACTCACTCATCTTTTGTGATGGCCTGCGGTGGCGGATCACCCTGCTATTTCAATAATATCGATTACATGAACCAGGCCGGCACTACCGTATGGCTGAATACTCCCCTGAATATCTTATTTCAACGGCTAATAAATGAAAAAGATAAACGGCCCTTGCTCAAAGATCTTTCAGAAGGACAACTGAAGAGTTTTATTATAAAAAAATTTGCCGACAGGAAGATCTATTATGAACAGGCGGAAGTGGTTATTGACGATGAAAATATTTCGCTGGATCATTTTATTGAAAAGATATTTCACGCGTGAATTATCTGTGGTTTAAAGGTCTTTAAAGCAATAAGCTGCCTTATAGAAATGAAACAACCTGTATACCCCTTAAATCTTTGAACGTTTAACACCTTCTTCTTTCATGAATAAAAACCATCTCATCGCCGGTTCTCTTTTGGGTTCATTGGCTGTTATTCTGGGAGCTTTCGCCGCGCATGGTTTGAAGAAGATCGTTGCTGCGGAAACGGTAGCTACTTTTCAGACTGGCGTGCAATACCAGATGTACCACTCACTGGCGCTGCTTTTGACGGGTATTCTGTTTGAAAAATTTCCCTTTAAAGGGATAAAATGGGCCGGCGCCTGTTTTATTTCCGGCATAATTCTTTTTTCAGGTTCCCTGTATTTGCTTACGGCTTTAAAGGCTGCCAACAGGACGGGCATGGATGCCGTGGGTATTATTACTCCTTTCGGCGGCCTCCTTTTTATTACCGGCTGGCTTTTTCTTTTTATTGGGGTAATGAAAAAAAGATGAAGTGGTTTTTCCGCAAAGCCACAAAGATCACAAAAAAGCAAATTGCCAATGGCAGGTCATTACTTTGCGCACTTCGTGTCTTTGCGGGAAATAGTGATGATCAGAGGGGAAGTATAAATGTCGTACTGGTGCCATGATCGCTTTCAATGCTGTAAGTGCCGCCAATGCTTTCCATTCGCCGGGCAATATTTTTTAACCCATTCCCGAATTGCCGGATATTCTTCAGGTCAATGCCGATACCGTTGTCGGCGATCTTTATTGACAATTCCCTGTCAATCCGGAAATCAATCGTAAGCTGTGATGCCCGGGAATGTTTCAACGCATTATTGAGTGTTTCTTTTATACATAGAAAAACATTCCGCCGTTTATCCCCGGTCAGTTCTTTTGGTTCAATAAATTCAGGCGTACTGACCCTGCAATCAATGGGCGTGTTTTCAAAATATTCCAATGCGTAAGAACGGATATAAGAAACGAGGTTATCCATGGTATCATTACCGCTGTTCATGCTCCAGATGATCGCATTCATCTTATTGAGTACCTCGTCGGCAGACTGGGATATCTTTTCAATCTCGGCCGGCGTTTCCTGTTTCATTTTATTACGGGCAATTTCACTCATCAGCCGGATAGCTGTCATTCCTGAACCCAATTCGTCGTGTATATCGGCGGATATCCTTTCTCTTTCCTGTTGTTGCGCTTTGAATACGGCTAATTCTTTTTCATATTCCTTCATCTGGTTTTCAGCTTTCAGCCTTTCCCGTTCCCGGGCCTGAGTTATTAAAAGCCTCCTGTTTTTATCATTAAGGCCCATCAGGAAAAAAACGAGCTCAAGGAAAAGACCTATTTCATAATAGAAGAGGGATGAACTGAATATACCCGGGATCTGCTTTACTATGCCATCCGCCATGATGGCCACCTCGGAAAGCAATGAAAAAATAAAGAGACAAAGATTACCCCAGAAAAGATAACGGAGCAACCTGTCTTTCCATTGCGTGAAGCTATATAGCAGGAAGAAAGCCGTCATCAAAAGAAGTAATACTTTTGTGATATTCTCTATGGCGTTTTCTATAACAAAGTTGTTGCTGAAATAATGGAAAAAAGTATAGCCTGCTATGGATACCAGGAGTACGCCAACCCCCGTATTGTATAATTGATGAAGAAAAGGATACTTTCTCCGGGTAGCAAGAAATTTCTGCATAAAGATCATGTAGAATAAATACCCGGTATCCTGCATAATGAAATCAAGATATTCTTCCTGGAAAAAACTGAAAGGAGTAACGCGAAACCCATATAAGGCTTTCAGGAAAAGCATCAGGCCGAGAAAAAAGGCATAACCGGAATAGTAAAGGAATTCTTTGTTGGCGCCCTGGAAAAAGTTAGCCAGCGAAAAAAGGATCATCATTAAAAGCAGGCCGCAAAAAACATAGGTCATAAGGCTGGACCTTGCCGGCGAAGTTCTTTGCAGAAGCATGAAAGAACTGAGATAACCGGGGTGCATAAGGACAGGTCTTATGCGATTGAGATAAGTTTTGGCAAAGACCAGTTCAGCTACGATGGTCATCGAATCATGAGGCGGCATGTCAATCCTCCTGTAAGACAGGTTTTCGGTAACCGGCGGGGTAACCGAAGGGATTTTTATTAATTGACTACCCTTTACCGAGTACAACTGTACTTTCCAGCAATAAAAACCAGGGAAGAACCATAATGATCTGGCTGTATCGGCTGTATTGCAGAGATTAAACCGGAGTATAGCTTTTTGGGTAACCAGGTTATTGGGGACAAGACCTCCCCGGGTAATAGCATGAAAAGCCAGCGAACCGTATTTTTCGGGGAGTAATGCCCGGTTGTCTATATAACTAACTTCCGCTTCTTTGCTGATATTGTTCGACAGGGTTATTTTACCAGCATCATAAGGGGCGAAAGCAGTAGTATCCTGGGCCCCTGAATGATGGCTGAATAAAGCCAAAAAGACAACCGGAAGTGCAAATTTATACCATCTCATGGAGGGCAATGCTTTGATAAAGAGACTGGTCAAATTTAGTCATTCACTCCATGTTTTTATAGTACGGGACGTACTACTTTCAGGTAATTTTTCGTGATAATAAGAGAAATACGGTTTCTGTTAATAGTTTGTTTTGAACAGGGCCGGGAGCCCGAAAACTATAAACTATATTATCTTTGCTGCCATGTCCAATAAGAAGAAAAAGACCACTTCAAAAAAATCCGGAAACAAGCCACAGAAAACGAATACCCGTGGGTCCGATAGCAATCGGATGAAGCAGGAAAAAACGGAACCCATCAACTGGAAAGCGATTGCCCGGGATGAACGTACCTGGAAGATCGTGGGCGCTGTTTCCCTGCTTGTCTCACTTTTTCTTTGTATAGCTTTTATTTCTTATTTTTTTACCTGGAATAAGGACCAGGATGTGGTTTTAAAAGGCGGTTCCATTCTCCTGGATAATACGGTTCATGTAAATAATCTCCTCGGCAAACTGGGTGCGCTGGTTTCTCATTTTTTTATTTTCAAAGCCTTTGGTATTGCTTCCCTGCTGATTTGCACTTTCTTTTTTGTCGCAGGTGTCAACCTGTTATTCAGCCGGAAAGTATTCTCCATCTGGAAAAACCTGAAATATGTAACGATCGGGCTTTTGGTATTGTCGGTATCACTCGCTTTTATTTTATCCGGCAGTGAATTTCGTTTTGGCGGGGGAGTAGGGGTAATGATCAGTCAATGGCTGGTTGGGCTATTGGGTACGATCGGAACGGCGGCATTATTATTCGTCATGGCATTGGCTTATATCATCTGGCAATTCAACCCCGGCTTTAATTTACCTAAAAGAAAAGAAGCTGTTCAAGCCCCCGAAATGGCAGACGAAGAAGAATCCGGCGAAAAATTGTTCATTGAAACAAGCAACAATTCGCTCAGGTCTAATGGAGAAATGTTGCCTGTCAATCCTGTAGAAGAACCCCTCCATGATTTCAAAGTGATAGAAAAAGAGGAACCTACAGAAGCACAGCTTGAAGAACAGGAGTCGTTTGTAGAAAAAGAGATCATCAGCGATATACTGCATACACATGAATCCAATAACGAGTCCGTCCTGAATACTTTGCCCATAAGAAAGGAACCTAAAGTCGCGGAGGAAAATAAAAAAACAGCCAGCGACCTGGAACTTGAAATTAAGAGCGTGCCCGATAAAGCGGCTGAAGCTGAAGATAAACCATTGGAGAACCTGCCGCCTTATGAGCCAACCCTTGATCTGAGCGATTATAGATACCCCACACTGAGCCTGCTTGAAACCCATGGCAGTGAAAAGATCATACAGGATGCCAATGAACTCGAGAATCATAAGAACCAGATCATCGCTACCCTGAGAAATTACGCGATAGAGATACAAAAGATCAGCGCAACCGTAGGTCCTACCGTAACATTATATGAGATAGTGCCTGCAGCGGGTATCCGTATATCCAGGATCAAGAATCTCGAAGATGATATTGCTTTGAGTCTTGCCGCCCTGGGTATTCGTATCATCGCCCCTATTCCCGGTAAAGGGACCATAGGGATCGAAGTGCCCAATGTAAAAAAGACAGTGGTCAGTATGAAAACATTGCTGGCTTCTGAAAAATTCCAACACAACACGCATAGCCTGCCGATCGCTATCGGTAAAAAAATTGACAATGATAATTTCATTGTAGATCTGACTTCCATGCCACACTTGCTCATGGCCGGGGCAACAGGACAGGGAAAATCAGTGGGGGTAAACGCGATACTCGTTTCATTGCTTTACAAAAAGCACCCGTCGCAACTGAAACTGGTATTGATAGATCCCAAAAAAGTTGAGCTCAGCGTTTATCGTCATATAGAAAAACATTTCCTGGCCAAATTACCCGGCGAAGAAGATGCGATCATTACCGATACAAAAAAAGTGGTTCACACGTTGAATGCGCTTTGCATTGAAATGGATAACCGCTATGATCTTTTAAAAGAAGCCGGCGCCAGGAATATCAAAGAATACAACGAGAAGTTTATCAGGCGAAAATTGAATCCTTTAAAAGGTCATCAATTTTTACCCTTTATCGTATTGGTCATTGATGAATTCGCCGATCTTATCATGACAGCCGGAAAGGAGATCGAGATGCCGATCGCGCGACTCGCTCAATTGGCGCGCGCGGTAGGTATTCATCTTATCATTGCCACGCAACGCCCTTCTGTAAATATTATCACAGGTACCATTAAAGCGAACTTTCCTTCAAGAATCGCTTTTAAAGTTACTTCCAAGATCGACTCCCGGACCATTCTTGATACAGGAGGCGCCGAGCAGCTCATAGGTAAGGGCGATATGCTGATATCGCATCATGGTGAAATAACGCGTTTGCAATGCGCTTTTGTGGATACACCCGAAGTAGAGGAAATTGTTGATTATATCAGTAAACAACAGGGTTACCCACAGGCGTTTTTATTGCCGGAATATATAGATGAAAAGGAACTGGAAGGAAAAGATTTTGACGTGGCCGACCGGGATTCATTATTTGAAGATGCCGCCCGTCTTATCGTTCAGAACCAGATTGGTTCCACTTCTTTGCTGCAGCGCAGAATGAAACTGGGGTACAACAGGGCCGGCCGCCTGATGGATCAACTGGAAGCAGCCGGTATCGTGGGCCCGAACCAGGGCAGTAAAGCAAGGGATGTGTTGATAAAAACAGAAATGGATCTGCAACAGCATCTTACTGCTTTGGGATGACAGGGAGAAGACCAGGAGCCGGGAAGTCTGAAGGCCGGAAAGAATTTTCCTGGATAGTTATTAGGTCATTTCATCCTTGAGACCCGTCATTCCGGCTTCCGGCCCTGCAGGTTAGCAAACTATTAACAATGTGCAAACTTGCAACCCGGTACAAGGATTATCTGTCTGTTCTTTGTAAATACTTATTTTTGCCCGTCAATTTAAAACAGGGGATTATTATTAAAAAATTATCAGCATGCGGAAATTGTCTTTGGTTATGGTTTTATCAGGATTAGCTTTTTCGGTATTGGCTCAGACAAATGATCCGGCCGCCAAAAAAGTATTGGACGATGTGAGCGCTAAATTCAAAACTTTTAAAACAGTACAGGCTTCGTTTAGTTATAAAGTGGAGGATGGAAACGGGAAAGCTGTTTCTACCAAGGCGGGTACGATCTGGATGAAGGGAACAAAGTATAAAGTCGTCTTTGGAGGGCAGGAGATATACTGCGATGGCAAAACAGTATGGAATTATGATAAAAATGCCAAAGAAGTTACTATCAACGCCGTGGATGGTTCCGGCAAAGGGATTACCCCCCAGATATTATTTACCAACTTTTACGACAAGGATTTCCTTTATAAATTGAATGGCGAAAAAATGGTAGGCAATAAAACGATACAGGAAATTGAAATGACCCCTACCGACAAGAGCAAAAATTTCCATACGGTTTACCTGATGGTAGATAAAGCTGCGAAAACCATTTACAGTACCAAAGTCCTGGAAAATACTGGTAACCGTTATACGTATACGGTCAGCAGCATGAAAACCAACGGTGAAATGACTGATGCGACTTTTACTTTTGATAAGAGTAAACATCCAGGGGTGGAAGAAGTGGATATGCGTTAGAACTTTTATAGTCTAAACAGAAATAAAAATAAGGAATGAGAAAACCGGGTGAGCCTTACTTTCTCATTCCTTATTTTATTCATTCTTATTTCTCATTTACCAAATTTGCTGACGGCTTTCCTTAGTTCCACCAATTGTTCCAGCAATCCTTCCAGCAAATTTAATTTCAGCATAGTAGCCCCGTCGCTTAACGCTTTGGATGGGTTGGGATGCGTTTCAATAAATAAACCATCAGCGCCGGCAGCAATCGCGGCTTTGGCGATCGTACTTATCAGTTGCGGGTTACCACCCGTAATGCCGGTTGCCTGGTTGGGTTGCTGCAAGGAATGGGTAACATCCATGACAACCGGTGTATCCAATTCCTGCATCCAGGGTATGTTGCGGTAATCAACCACCAGGTCCTGGTAACCAAAAGTGGTTCCTCTTTCCGTCAGGATTATTTTTTCATTACCTGTTTTCTTTATTTTTTCAACGGCAAACTTCATAGCAGGGCCGCTCAGGAATTGCCCCTTTTTTACATTGACTATTTTGCCTGTTTCACCGGCAGCGATAAGGAGATCCGTCTGGCGGCAGAGAAAGGCAGGTATCTGCAATATATCTACATATTTTGCCGCAATGGCCGCTTCTTCATGTGCATGGATATCGGATGTAGTGGGTAGTTTGTATTTATCGCCCGCTTTTTTTACTAATGCCAATGCTTTTTCATCGCCAATGCCTGAAAAGGATTGGCTGCTTGTCCGGTTCGCTTTCCGGTAGGACGCTTTGAAGATATAAGGGATGCCAAGATTCTTGCAGGAGACGCCGACTGAGTCGGCTACTTCCATTACCAGTTCTTCGCTTTCCACTACACAAGGACCTGCTACCAGGAAGAAATTAGTATCATCATAGGATTGACCGGCAAACAGGTCTTTCAAAAAATTTTTCATGGCGCAAAAATAGCGCTAAGTTTTGAGTTCGGGGTCGATGTTACGGGCTCAGCCTTTTAATACCCTATAGCTTTTAAAAACTCGCTTTTTTTTCTTTTGGCTACATCTAACGTAACGCCGTTAGAAAGCAGTACCTGCCCGCCTTCGCCACGAATATACTTTTCTGCAAAATTTTTATTAATCACATAGGAATTATGGATGCGCAGGAAAGTTTCCGGCGGAAGCATATCTTCAAAGTCTTTCAATGTACGGCTGACGATGAATTTTTTCCCTCCTTCACTGTAGATGTGTGTATAGTTTATGCTCGCTTCCAGGTAAATAATGTCATCTATTTTGAGAAACTGCAAACCTTCGGTGGTTGGAATGGCAATCCGGCTGAATGAATTCTTTTTAGTGATTAATTGCTCTACCAGTAATTCAATTTGAGGATTGGGATAGGAGTGGTTACGTTTTTCTTCTGCCTTGGTTATCGCTGCTTGCAGTTCTTCAATCTCAATGGGTTTTACCAGGTAGTCCAGGGCGCTGCAACGAATGGCCTTAAGAGCGTAGTGATCATAGGCAGTTGTAAATATGAGTTCGAAATTCTTATACTTCAGTTGTTGCAGCATCACAAATCCATTCATTACCGGCATTTCAATATCCAGGAAGACTATATCCGGCCGCAGCCTGTCTATGGCTTCGATACCTTTTTCGGCATTATCGCATAATCCGATAACCTGGATACCCCGGCAATAAGAAAATATCTTTTCTTTCAGGGAGCTAAGGCTGCTTTCTTCGTCGTCAATGAGAATGGCTTTAAGCATAAAAGCGTTTATTTGTTGTTATAATTTTTAAGCCGGATCTCAACTTTTGTTCCGGCAGGGCCGCCATTTTCTGAGAGATCGGTAATCGAAAAATCGTTTGATCTTCCGTTCTGGTTATAAAGATGAATGCGTTCTGTTGTAATGGCGATCCCGTATGACTGATAGCCAGGTTTATTGATTTCTTTTATTTCCTGCGCCCGTAACCGGCCCACGCCGTTATCAATTACCGTGTATTTAATTGTATCGTTCTCCAATGTGGCGGATACAGTAAGTTTACGGTTGCCGGTTCGTTTATTGAGCAGTCCATGGTGAATGGCATTTTCCACGAAAGGCTGGACAATAAGCGGTGGCAGTTTATAATCGCTATGTAATAATTCTTCATCAGCGCTCAATTCATAGGTGAATTTATTGTTGCAGCGGAATTGCTCCATTTGCAGGTAGAGTTGGAGGCTTTCATAATCATGTTGAAAAGGTACCACGTTGTTTTTTGAACTGTCTAATACATTTCGTATCAACTTTGCAAATTTTGCCAGGTAGGTAGTGGCTTTTTCTTTCTGGTTGGTTTGAATCAGGTTGTCAATGGCGTTCAAACAATTGAAAATAAAATGCGGGTTCATCTGCGCTCTTAATGCCATCATTTCTGTTTCAGCAATAGTTTGCTTCATTTGCGCTTCATGATGAATCGTATTCACTCTTCTGCGAAAGAGCCAGTAAACGGACAAGCCAATCAAAACAAAAACGGCTGAAATAAACCACCAGGTTCGCCAGAAAGGAGGAGCGATAATTATCAGCAGCGAATTATTTACCGGCCCCCATTTCCCGGTTTGATTTCTCGTTTTTACGAGGAACCTGTACCGGCCGGGCGAAAGATTGGTATAATTAGCCCTGGGAGCCTGCGGGGCCGTGATCCAATCATTATCTGCGCCTTCCAATTTATAGGCGTAGGAGAGAGAAGAATTTTCTGCATAACTGGGGCTGGCAAAATTAATGGCTATATTTTTTTCAAAATACCGGAGAGATAATTTTTGCAGACGCACATCGATATGGACCGGCCTGTTATTCACCGTGATATTATCTATCCAGCTAACCTGGTTGTTGGCAACAGATTCCCATATCCCATCCTTGATTAAAAGGATCCGGTCATTTAATCCATAAAGCAACTGGTGATGGATACTGTCATAAAATTGCTGGTAGGCGAAACTTAAATTTATATTTTGATCATTTAATTTGAGGGTCCTTATCTCTTTCGTGGAGGGAGTAAATAAATTAATGCCAGCCTTACTGACAAGAAACAGATTATTCCTGCTATCCCTGCTGATAGAAGAAATATTGTCTGATAGTAAGCCATCTCTCCGGGTTACAAATGAAATACTGTCGTTCGAATAATTATATTTTGCAAGACCCACCCCGATATCGTTCGATAACCATACTTCGTTTCCGCCAGCAGGGCAGATGCTGTTTAACCCGTTGTCGGCAATTAGCCTGGATTTTTTCGACGACCGGGGATATGATTTCCATTGACCGGAGGAGTACTCATAACAGGCGATCTCTCCTTTGCCATAAGAGGTCATCCAAATATTGCCTTTTTCATCTTCTGTCATCCGGGAAATAGCGGACTGCGTATCAAATACGGCCTGGTTATTTATCCTGTAATTTTCATAATAATGGAATTTATTTTCTGAAGCATTGTAAAAGCCAAGTGAATTAGGCAGCCTGAACGAGATCCATACATTGCCTTTTGTATCACAGAGCATATAACTTACGTTCAGGTTTTGAGTAAAGGAAGGCAGCCAATCAGCTCTTATAATTCTTTTTCCGGTTTTATCAAACCAAAAAAAACCTTTGGTACCGCCTATCCAAAGCCTGCCTTTTTTGTCTTCGCAAATACGACTGACACTTCCGGGCCGGCCTTGTTCGTTGAGAAAAGTATAATTATGTATCAAAAGAGTCCCGGGATTGATTTCCAGTAATCCATCCAAACCATAAGCCATATAGATTTGCTGGTTTTCAGAACAGATGATGCCTGTACAAAAATTAGTATAATCACGTATAGGAGAAGGTAACGGTATTTGTTGTATATACGATTCACCGCCCGGCAACTGCATTAATCCGTTTGTTTCAGTGCCAATCCAGATATGAGCGGTATCATTGAGAATGCTGCTGCCCAGAAAGCCGAGGCGTGAATTAGCGTCAAAATTTTCATTAATGACTGTATAGCGAAGCGTCTCCGGGTCTACCCGGTAGATGGCCTGCCCGCCTCCACAGACCAGGTTGCCATTTTTTTCTTTTGTGATAGAATTAATACATCGGGCCTCGTTCTCATCCGGGATATTAAATAACTGCTGACGGTTTTCCTTTTTTTTCAAATCATATCTTTCCAACCCGGCACCCCATATTGAATACCAAACTACCTGCCCTTGTTCGTCATATAAAAAACTACGGATAGCGGCATGCTGCTTCATAAATGGATATCCCATCGGGTTATTGACCGACGAATAAACCTGTTGTTTATTTTCATCAATCAGGCAAATGCCTTTGTTGTCTGTTGGGAGCCAAATACGGTTCTGGCTGTCCTGGAACCAGGGCTCTTTATTGATCAGCACCCCTCTCAGCGATTGAGCCCAGGGCAAATCGGTAAATCGGTAAAGAAAGGAAAGGGTATCATTAAATACATCAATGACGCCCGAATAATTAACGTAAACGCGACCTTGTTTATCCTTAAATAAGCTCCTGATAAAGTTCCCGCATCCCCTTCGGAGTTCCGGTACGGATATTTTATAATTTTCAAAACTATTAGTAAAAGTATTGAACACGGAGAGACCGTTGTTAGTGGCAATCAACAGCCGACCGGGCTGGTATTGCAGGATATCAAAAATATTATTACCGCTAAGCGAGGCCGGGTCATCATAATAGCTAAAAAAGGATAGAAAGCGGCTTCCGTCAAAACGGTTCAATCCTTCGGCGGTTCCGATCCAGATAAAATTGCGGCTGTCTTTTATAAGGCAATTTATACTGCTGTTGCTCAGGCCATCGCGGCTAGTAAAGGTCGTAAAATGAGAAGAGCTGTTTTGCGCCCCGGTGAGGAGACAGATGCATTGTACTATTGTTGCCAGGGCGTAGCGCATACATTAAAGCTAATTCAAATTTTATTCTGCCCGCTGTTCCGGGAATTTAGCGCCTTAATTTTTCATTGGCTGTGCCACCGCTGATGCCATAATTAATTTTTTGAGTTCTTCAATTTCTTTTTTCATATCCTCAATCATTTTTTGCTGTTCCTGCACCGCTTTTACAAGCGGCACTACAAACTCTCCATACGCAAGCCTGTAGTGATCCTTATCGTGAGCTGGTTTTATCACCCCGTCAAAATCATAGCCGGCATTCTGTGCGGCTTTTTCCACCTCCTGCGCAATGAAACCACTCATACGGATAGCCTCCTTATTTTTAATGGCGTCATCGGTTTGGGATTTCATGGCAGCGGTCATTTTATTTTCATCCTTTCCATAAGGGCTTATATTCCATAAATTATAAAGGGCCCTCACATCCATGTGATAGGTAACAGGTCGGAGACGGAGGATAAAATCTAACCCTTTTACATTTTCCTCTACGTTAGTTTTAAATCTTCCGTCTGAAAAATTACTCCAGTTGGCATAGCCGCCACATTGCGTAGTAGTGGCGCTGCCGAGGAGGGCAAGATTATTGACGTTGGTAAAGGAATTAAATCCTATTGCAACGTCATTGTTTCCGGATACATGTGCTGTGGCCCCTATAATTGTATTTTGACTACTATTCAATAAATCAACATTGGAACTACTACCAATACCAACATTGTTGTTCCCTGTACTATTGAAAGAAAGTGCATCACTTCCATAGCCGGTATTACCACTTCCTGTGCTGTTTGAATAGAGAGCAAATGCTCCATTGGCTGTATTGGCGACTCCTGCGTCGTTTGAAAAAAGGGCTTGATCTCCGCTTGCAGTATTGTCGCTTCCTGTGCTGTTGCTTCTGAGGGCTTTGAAACCGGTAGCAGTATTATTGTAGCCGGTAGTGTTGTAAAAGAGGGATTGCCTTCCGGTTGCGGTATTTTCTACGCCCGTGGTATTGGTAAAAAGCGCACTTGACCCGATGGCCGTATTATCAAAGCCGATAGTGTTGGCAGTAAGGGCATAAATCCCGAGAGCAGTATTGTTAATTCCGTTACCAGTTGTTGTAGGATCGTTGGCAGAGAGGGCGGAATAACCTACTGCCGTATTACCACTACTCCAGGAGACGCCGCCATTATCATAGGACTGACTGGCTAATGAATAATTTCCAATCGCTACATTTAAGCCTGCAGTGCTGTTACTAAAAAGGGCATTTACTCCTGCCGCTGTATTATCGCTTCCCGTGTAATTGCTAACAAGTGCCTGCATGCCAGTTGCCGTATTATAGTTACCCGTTGTATTTGATTCAAGCGCATAAACGCCACTGCCTGTATTAAAGAACCCCGTGGTGTTGTGTATAAGTGCGCGGGCGCCTACAGCGGTATTGTTAGATCCTAAAGTGTTGGAAAGGCCGGCACTGCTTCCGATAAAAGTATTATTATTTGCTCCTGATGCTGCGCTGTTCGCCTGTCCGGCATTTAATCCCACAAAACAATTTGTCAGATCATCCGAATGAATCCACATCAGGTCAACGCCGCTGCTGTTGCGTAATCTAATAAGTGGTTTGCTGTTGCTTTGTGTGCTGTTTGCGTCAATGATGAGCTGGGTTGAATCCGCTATCCCGACGATATGAAGCCTTGCTTTTGGAACCGACGCTCCAATACCTACATTTTGAGCTGAAATGATACCGGTAATAACAGTAAGAGTGATCAGTAAATAAATTTTTTTCATGACGGCTGGTTTAATTGTTCCTGTTTATTTTTTGCCGCCAGTGTTATTATTTATTCCGGGTGGTAGCTGAATAGACAGGTAAGAGATTTTATTCAAGTTATATCTATTGGAAACCACGGGCAGCCTACCCTTATTAGGTGGGTGATCTATTCGATTCCCCGGGCAAAATTGATCATTAACCGGGAGCGTGGAGGATTACTAGACAAGGGCAATCAGGGCCTGATAGTTTTTAAAAACTCATCTTTTTTCTCCTGGCCAGATCCGCGAAATTCCCGTTTTGCATCCCGACCTGACCGCCGCTGAAACAGGCTAGTCTTTCACGCATCGGACGGAGAATCCTATTTTTTTGGAAAATTGAGATCTGTATGCAGCGCCGTTCATATTATTTAAGGCATAATACCAGGCTTGTCCATTGTCATATTCGGTAGCACTCCACCATAACGCAGATTTAGTAACATTTTCGAACCCTCCGTTTAAAGAATGACGGTCGCCGGCCGGTAATCCTGTAAAACCGCTTTCATTGGTTGCTCCGCCATTCGGACTATACCAATGTGTGGTCCCGGCCTCTTTGAGTTTTCCCCCGGCCGCACTGGCGCCACCCCAGGAATTAAGCAAGGTTGTCCATTCTGCATCGGATGGTATATGCCAGCCTGCAGGGGCAATATTACGCGGATCGTGAATGGCATACCAGTTGTACAATTCACCATACGTAGTGGTATAGTTAGAATTGTTATTGTAATCACAATAAGCGCCGGTAATAAGATTAACCCATGCCGTATCATTGAGAACATTGGATAATGGGTCTCCATTACGGTAATGGGTTACTTTAAGATTTTCCACCATCCATACCTGTGAACCTATGGTAACGGTATGATAAATATTGCCATCAATGTCTTTGGGAGCAGCATCGGTTTTGCCTTTTTTGCATCCGGCGCCCAGTATCAATACAGGCACAAGTATTATTAATGAATGAACCAGGAATTTTATTCTCATATTATTTGCTTTCACAATTATCGTATAGAGGACTTCGTGTCCCCTGGAGTGGTAGAACTGAATGACTCATTTGCCTTTCATGATCCGGTTGATTTGAGTGCTGTATAGTTTGAAAAATAAACTGGCTAAAATTAACGTCAACCGGGAAGGGCTGAAACCAGAGTTAGCTGGTGGCGAAGATGGATGAGCAAATGGCAGGACCGAAAAGTGACGGGGTAGGGGTATCAGTGGCCGATGGATTTCAGGAATTCGTCTTTTTTTCGCCGCGAAACATCAACGAAATTTCCGTTTTGCATTTCGATCTGGCCGCCATCTCCCTTCATGTACCGCTTGATATAATTGAGGTTGATCAGGTGAGAGTGATGCGTGCGGAAAAAGATATCTTCCGGCAACAGTTCTTCAAAATCCTTCAAGGTCTTCGAGGCCGTTATTTTTATTTTATTCGTTAAGTAAATAGTCGTGTAATTGCTGTTAGCTTCCAAATGTATGATATCGTTTATCTCATAAAAGGTAAGCCCGTCCAGGGTGGGTATGGCCAGTTTGGAGAATTGTTTTTTAGGCAGCCGCATATTCTGGGAAAGCAACTCTACCTGTTTGTTTGTCTGGTTAATTTCTGTAGCATCAATTTTTGATATGGCTGTTATCAGTTCTTCAATATCAACAGGCTTAAGCAGGTAATCAAAAGCGGCATATTTAATGGCTTTTATGGCATACTGGTCATAGGCGGTGGTAAATATGATATGGAAATTTTTTTCCGGAAGGTCGTTCAGCATTTCGAAGCCATTCATTCGCGGCATTTCAATATCCAGGAAGATTAATTGCGGCTGGTGATGTTGTATCAATGTAATGGCTTCCTCGCCACTGGCCGCTTCCGCCAATACCTTTATCTGGGGGCAGTAACCCAAAAGTTTTTCTCTTAATGCCAGCCGGCCTTTTGTTTCGTCATCAATGATGATTGCCGTTATCATTTTAAATAATGTTTAAGTTGATGCTTACTTCGGTCCCGGCCGGGTTTTGATTATTGTATAAATCATTCACCCGCACAGAAGCCGTTTCTTCCCTGTTAAATAATTTTACCCGGTCATAACTCATTTGCATGCCATAATGGGATTCTTTGTTTTGCATGATTTTTTCTGCAGCCGCCCTGCCAATTCCATTATCGGTAATGGTATACTGTATCTGGTCATTTACTTTTTTTACCTCAATCGAAAGATTACCTTCGTATCCATGCTTATTTCTCAATCCGTGTAAAATGGCATTTTCCACAAATGGCTGCACAATAAGCGGGGGAACTTTATAATCACTATTCAGCAATTCAGCATCAATTGAAAAAGTCGTTTCAAATTTATTTTCATGCCGCAATTCTTCCAGTTCAACATACAATTTCAGGGTCTCAAAATCCTTACTGAAGGGCACGGTATTTTGTTTGCTGCTGTCTAAAATGTTTCTAAGCAGTTTCGCAAATTTATTCAGGTATACCGTGGCATGATATTTATCATTACTCTGGATCAACGCGTCAATACTGTTGATGCAATTAAAAATAAAATGGGGGTTCATCTGGGCGCGGAGCGCCATCATTTCCGTTTCCGAGATCTTTTGTTTCAACCCGGCTTCATGACGGATAGCTTTAATTCTTCTCCGGAAAAGGTAATAGATCAGCGCTACGGCCAGCAAAAGCGCCATCAACCTGAACCAGGTGGTTTTCCAGAAAGGCGGTGTAATAATAATTGTAAATGAAGTGATCTTCCTGTCATTTCCCTCGTTCTCGGTTTTGACATGAAAGGTATATTCTCCGGGGCCAAGATTCGTATAACTGGCAAAACGTTTAGAACCGGCATAGACCCAGTCTTTGTCTATTCCCGCCAGTTGGTAATAATACCGTGTTTCCTGTAACCCGGAAAAACTAAGCGCTCCATACTCGATTGTCAGGAAGTTTTGTCCATAGGATAACCTTACGGGTTTGCCGGCATAAATCAGTGAATCAATAAAAATATCCTTGTCAAATATTTTAAACCCGGTGATGTCAACGGGGAGATTGCCAGGCTCCTGCTTTTGTAAACTATCCGGGTTGAACGAAATAATTTCTGTAACCGTACAGGCGAGCCACCTCCCGTTTCTTAAACGGTAAAAATTGCCTGATTTAAAAGAGGAGTTAATGATTCCCGGCTCAAAATTATAGCGAACAAATTTGTTATTGCCCGGGATATATTTATACAGGCCATAATCGGTGGTAAACCAGATACGATTGCCGGCGTCCTTTTTTACATTATTGATTGTATTGGAAGGAAGCCCGTTGGTAGTATTGAGATGAGAAAATGTTTTTGCCCGGGTATTAAAAAAATTCAGGCCGCCATAAATGGTTCCTATTACCAGGGTGCTATCATCAAAGCCGTCAATGCTCTGGATAATATTGGCGGAAATAGCCGATGGCCCTTTTTTATCGGTTGTATAGTCCCCGGAATAGACTCTTTTGCGGGTATCAAATTCTTTTAAACCATATTCCGTACCTGCCCAGCATCGCTGATCATTATCAATAAAAAGACATTGCACGGGTGTAAACTTTTGGGGAATCTCCGGCAAACTGTCATTATAAGCATAAAAATGGTTTGCCTTTTTGTCCCATTTAGCGATCTTACCATTATGTAACCCCAACCAGATATTGCCTTCTTTATCTTTTACCATGCAATGAATGGTCGCATGACTGAGTTCCGGGGGATGGATGGTGCGGATAGCTTGTTTTTCCGGGTCATAAATATGAATATACCCGTGCTGGCAACCCGCCCATACAGAGCCGTCATCATTTTGAATAAAGCTCCATACCAGGTTATACTCTTCAGGTGCTAAGGGAAAGTGAATATTTTTTTTGAAGCGCCATTGGTTGTCATAGACCGTAATGCCACCTCCCCAGGTGCCGGCCAGTATATCACCATTGCGGGCTTCTATGCATTCCTGTATCTCGTTTTTAGGGAGTGAGAGAGGGTTGCTGTCGTCGTGATGAACTGATTGGAAGTATTGGCGATACGGGTTAAAGACCGTTATTCCTTTATCGGTGCCCAGCCAGATATTCTCTTCCCTGTCCTGGAAAATACAGTTAATATCATAATTGTACCGGACATCCTGCGTACTTTCCTTCCCGCCTGTTATGGGGATGAAAGTATCTGTTTCTTTATCGTATTTAAGTAAGCCGGCATTTTGTGTTCCGATCCATACTATATGATGATCGTCTTCAAAAAAACAATGTACGAGCAGCGTCCCTTCCGGGTTTTTATTTTTTCCCTGCAATTGCTGGATAGCCGATAACGAATAGGCGGTGATTTTGCGGGTGAATGGATCATATTTATAAAAATCCGACCTGGAAGAGCTTATCCAGATATTTTTGTCACTGGCTGCCATAATATAAAACAGCCCTTTTTTATCCATCGATTGCAAGAGGGGATGGTGAACAGGGTTGTACCCGTTGGAGTATATTTTTTTTGTTTTTTTATCAAACAACAACAAACCATACGACCATTGGGCAAACCATGTTGCGTTGTTCTGGTGATCAGTAAAATAATAATCGCTTTTCCCCGGCGCAAGCCAAGAGGCACTTAAATAATAGGGCATCATTTTCCGGCTGCTGCTGTCGAAATGAAAAATCCCAAAATCCCCGGCCAGCCAGGGATGATTCAAAGAATCCATATAGGTTTCAAAACCAAAGGAGGGATCTTTCAGTAATTGTTCTGCGCTGTAAACCGTGAAATTATTTTTTTCCAGGTCAAGCTTTTCGATATTCTCGTGAACGATCCAGAGCCAATTATTTTTTTTATCAGCAAATAAATGACAGTCCTGGGTGTACGTGTTCCCGCCAGGGCTATTCCTGTCATAGGGATAATTCACAAAGCGGGAACCATCATATCGCTGCAGGCCATTCGGTGTAAGTATCCATATAAGACCCCGGCCATCCTGCACAATGGAAAAGACACGGTTGTGCAATAGTCCATCCGATTGATCAATATGGCGAAAGATGTAATGGTTAGCCGGTTGAGGATACAAATAAATAGAAATAAAAAAAGAAAGAAAAGATAATATGATCAGGTATCCATAACGCATAATTTAAAGCTACCGAATTTTTTAAACTTTGGTAAGGCGCAAAAGGCTCATGGATGTGCTGCCTGCCAGCAGGAAGCCAGTGTAACATCTCTTTTCAATTTGCTTTTGTCTGCGATGATACTGCCGGGATATTTGCCATTTGTTTTTTCCCAGGCACATTCGCAAAATTGTTTTACCCTGTTAAGATTAGCGGGTATATCACGATTCTCTTCATCAGGTGTGCGCAGGGGATTGGAAGCGTCAATCATACAGGAACTCATAAAACTGCTTTTGCCGATGGCCTGTTCGGTCGCAGCATCTTTATTTGTCCCGTCGCTATCGCTCTTTTTTGTTTCATTGCAGGCAAGAGCCATAAATAGTAATAAGAATAATGCTGAGAGTTTCATATTTGTGTTTTTTTTGAATAAGCGGAGAGTTTTTACAACCCATGAGTCTATTGTTCGATTTCGAATCTTTGATTTCCCTGGCGTACACCGATTGTATTGGTTGAATCGCCCGCCATGGTCCTTCACGGAATTTACTTGATTGCCTTTTCAAGATTTGCCAGCCTTTTTTCAAGGCTGTCAATTTGTTTTTGTTGCTGTTCAATGACCGCCTGCTGTTTGTCAGGCACCCGGGATGTTTGAGCTTTTGCAGCCTCCACCTGTTTTTGCAATGTTTCAATGATTAGTTGTTGTTCCTGGACGGCTTTTACCAATGGAACTACAAACTCTTCATAGGCGATCCGGTAATGATCTTTATTATGTTGCGGAGGAATAACACCATCAAATTTGTATCCGCAGTCCCTGGCGGCTTTTTCCACTTCCTGTGCTATAAAGCCTGTCATGGTAACAGCTTCTTTTTTGGAAATAGCATCATCAATAAACGCGACAGATTGCGGATCTGTTTTATCGTTCCCATAAGGGCTGGTCCCCCAAAAATTATACAGCCCCCTTACATCCATGTGGTAGGTGACAGGTCTGAGGCGCATGATGAAATCAAGGCCCTTTACTTCTTCATTGATATTTTTTTTGAATCTTCCGTCAGAGAAATTACTCCAGGGAGCATAA
Source organism: Bacteroidota bacterium (assembly GCA_030706685.1). Lineage (GTDB taxonomy): Bacteria > Bacteroidota > Bacteroidia > Chitinophagales > Chitinophagaceae > VBAT01. The sequence goes on along the minus strand of JAUZOA010000011.1, from coordinate 1,608 downwards.
CCACCTGTGGCAAAAATGGGCGGAGAACCCAGTACTACAAGGTTGTTTGTATTGGTATTGGCGCTATATCCTATAGCTGTAGAGCCGCTGGCATTGGTAATATGGGCATTGGCCCCCATGATGGTATTATACGATAAATTGCTATTGTCATTATCGGCAAAATAACCCAGCGCGGTATTATGATCCCCTGTTGAATTGGTAGCCAGTGAAAAGTAGCCATTTGAAGTGTTGGCATAACCCGTGGTATTGCCATATAAGGCATTGGTACCTGAGGCGGCATTGGCAAAACCGTTAGTATTAGAATAAAGGGAATTAATTCCCATGGCGATATTATTGAACCCGGTACTATTCAGTTGCATGGAGCCGCTTCCATAAGCGGAATTGTTATAGCCCGATGTATTGGTGTACAACGAAAAAAGCCCCGTAGCTGTATTACTATTTCCGGTTGTATTGAATTGCAGGGCGGCGCCACCTATGGCCGTATTGGCGGCTCCCGTAGTATTGCTGTATAAAGCCTGGAAGCCGTTGGCTGTATTATTAAATCCCGTAGTATTTGAATATAACGAAAAGGCGCCTGCAGCTGTATTCGCTGTTCCCGTAGTATTGGAAAAAAGAGTGTTGGCGCCGTTGGCAGTATTATTCGACGCTGTGGTATTGGCAGTAAGCGCGTTTATTCCTGTCGCTGTATTGAAAGCACCGGTCGTATTAAAGTGAAGTGAGTTCATACCATCTGCCGTGTTTTCATGACCGGTTGTATTGGAATAGAGCGCCCCGGCACCATTGGCTACATTGTATTGTCCTGTGCTGTTAAAATGAAGCGCATCCGCTCCTGTCGCCGTATTATAGGATGCGCTGGTATTCGAATAAAGCGCGTTTAACCCGTTTGCCGTATTATACGAACCGGTAGTATTTGAATAAAGTGCATACACACCCTGCGCGCTATTATAGTTGCCCGTGGCATTTGAATAGAGTGCATCTACACCATTGGATGTATTCCAAATTCCTGTTGTATTTAAAAAAAGAGACTGCGTACCGGTAGCGGTATTACTTGTGCCGGTTGTGTTTGATTGCAAAGCCGAATAACCGACGGAAGTATTGTAGCTACCTGTGGAATTATCGTGCAGTGCATTTCTACCTATGGCTGTATTAGAAATTCCAACGGTGTTGGCGAACAGGCTACCGTGACCGGTTGCGGTATTTTCGCTGCCTGTTGTGTTCGAAAAGAGAGCATCCTTGCCCGTAGCGGTATTGAACGAAGCCGTTGTATTGGAAGTAAGGGCATTATATCCTATGGCTGTGTTTTCGCCACCGGCAGAGTTGTCGTGGAGTGAATTTCTTCCGGCGGCTGTATTATAATTTCCGATAGTGTTTGAAAACAGGCTTCCGTGCCCGTCGGCAGTATTTTCTCCGCCGGCGGTATTTGAATAAAGGGCGTCCTTGCCGGTTGCGGTGTTGAATGAACCGGTTGTAGTAGACTTGAGGGAAGAAAAACCGGTAGCCGTATTCTCTACTCCGGTATTGTTTGCATTCAGGGCAAATACCCCATTAGCAGTATTATAATTACCGGTGGTATTTAAATAGAGGGCATAAGCTCCATTGGCTGTATTT
>JAUZOA010000109.1 GCA_030706685.1 Bacteroidota bacterium | reverse complement strand
GCCTCAGTCAATGCCTGGGAATAATTGCCTGTAAATAAAGAATATCTTGCTTTTAAAGCATGTAAAGTATTTACAATATCAATTGTCGGATTAGGATTGGGTGGAGGAGGGTTTTGGGGCATATTGGTCAAAAATTGAGTACTGATCGGGTTGGTACTGATTACCGTCAATGCATTGTCGATAGCAGTAATCGCTTGTGTAAAACCCTGCGCACGATCAATAAAATTTACATTTGATCCTGTACCGGAAGGAACTTTTTCCCAGAACATTGCCAAATCTCCCAGCGCAAGCGCTTTAAAAATTGTGGCATAGCCTATAAGCCCACTTGCATAACCCTTGTCGGTCAGTCCTTGAGCCCCGGCAATTACATTATTTGCATCGTAAATTATTTTATTACTTACCGTCCAAAACGAGCCTTCGAGACTATTGGTTCCATCGACCGATCCCCCTCCTAATGATAATTGGTATTCACCTGTATTTCCCTGATTCAATACGATAAGCTCATTTGTAATTAACCCGGATATTGTAACACGATTGTACAAAGAACTTGCCCGCCCCGCTGAGTAAATTTTTTGTAACCCGATGGCAACACCGGTAAGACCCTGCGGCGAACTGAAAACCTGGACATCCGTTGCTGCGGTAGGATTGATATAATCTTTTTTACATGACTGGAATACGAGCATGATCGCTGTTAATCCATATATTGATAAGCTGATTATTTGCTTTTTCATAATCATTGATTTGAAGGTTAAAATTTGGTATTGATGCCAAGACGGAAGGTGCGTGGAATAGGAACTGAACCAAAATCAATACCCCTTAACAAAGTGCTTTGTCCCCCTGAATTCAATTCCGGATCGTAACCTTTGTATTTATCCCAGGAAATCAGGTTGCGGCCGCTAAGACTTACCGTCAGGTCCTTGAAAAATTTAACTTTGCCTAAGTTGTAGCTTAAAGCAACCTCCCGCAATTTTACAAATGATCCGTTATCAACGCGCCACTGCTCAATCTGGTAATTGCCAAGGATGTAACCCCGTGGCACCTGTCCGAGGTCTTCCTGTTCGGCTACTTTGCCATTACCTACTCCCTGTCTAGTTCTGAAATCTGCATTGAATACATCTACTCCCTGCACAGCGTCTATTTGTAAGGTGAGGCTAAATTTTTTATAGTTCAGTTCATTAGTCAATGATCCAGTCCAGTCGGGATTAGGATCGCCGATGACTTTTCGTAAGGTAGTTCCGGTCGGTAGCCCGTTTGCATCACGCTGGGGCGTATAAACAAGAGGAGAATTCTGCACGCCTTTTTCGATCTGAAGAATGCCTGATGGGTTTTTTACCTGGTTGCCGTTGCCATCAATAGCAAAAAAAGTTCCATAGAAAATTCCTACCGGATATCCTTCAAGCAAAGCAACGGGCGCACCTGCGTTAGTACTCAAAAGAGTAAGAGCTGGTCCGACCTCCAGCACTTTATTCCTATTGTGGTTATAGATAAGCGTTATATCCCACCTAAGATTCCTTTTAACAATAGGAGTGCCTTTTAACAGTATCTCAAATCCTTTATTTTGCAGTGATCCGAAATTATCAAGTAAACTTGAAAAGCCATTAGTAGGGGCAATGACACGGCTTATGAGCAAGTCCTGTACTTTTTTACTATACCAGTTGAATGTCAGGGCTAACCTGTCTTTAAAAAATGACATGTCTGTTCCGATTTCCAGTTCCTTTTGTCTTTCTGGCTTAACGTGTTCATTAGCCAAAGTATTACTTGAAGTCAGTGCTGTTCTGCTGAGATAAGAATTGGAAGAATAAGTATTGAACCTGGAATATGCACCTATCCCGGTAAGGTTTCCCGATTCACCATAAGCGACTCTAAGTTTCAATAAGTCCCACCATGGCATGCTGTTTTTCCAGAAATCGGATTCCGACAATAGATAACTACCGTTTGCTTTAGCATAGACCTGGTTACGCTGATCTGCTCCAAACACGGAAGAACCATCTAATCTTACAGCACCCGTAACAAATAACCGGTTCTTATAACTGAAATTTTGCTGGATATAGCCGCCCGATACGGACAATTCGCTTCTGTCATCAACAGAACTCAACAGTGTACTGGCACCATTTACGGTTTGCACAAAGGGGCTCAGGCCTCTTCCCTGTAACAGAGAATAACGATTTCTTTCATATTGCAAGGAATAACCTACCTGTGTAGTTGACGAGACCACAGGGGTTATATCAAATTTATAGGTACCATTTAATTCGTTATTTATCTGGAAAAAATAATCATTACCCGTACTGGAATATCCGTTTAATGTTGGATCCAAACTCGTCCCACCGCCAAAAAAAACAGGGTTAACATTATAAGCAAAGGGCGGCATATAGGTCGTTCCATTTTGCCCATAATTGTCTATTCCTAAAGTATAATCGAATGTTAATCCTTTCGCAGGTTTTAGTTTTAAACCTATGCTGCTGATGATTCGATTTGTTTCTTCCCTTTGTTTGAGATCTTCAATTACTGAAACCGGGTTAACACGGCCTCTTTCACCTACTATCCGGATATTTCCCAAAGCATCGCGCCTCCATATATCATGAAAGTTACCAATGATCGTTACAGAATTCATAGGCGAATAAAAAGAATTACCATCTGGCTTTTCGTTGGAAGCACTGTTGATATAATTCAGACCGATGTTAAAACTGAGCCAACGGTTAAGGATTTGATCAATATTAGCCCGAAAACTGAATCTCCTGTAATCAGTATTTTTTATAATTCCCTGGTTATAAAAATAAGACCCCGATACGTAATATTTTGTTTTGTCATTTCCACCACTTACTGATACATTGTTATCGGTCCCAACACCTGTTCTGAAAATATAATCCTGGTAGTCATACCGATTTACAGGTGTTGTAATAGTAGCTAAAGTATCAATGAATACTCCGGGTGAGACTTGTTTTTTACCCGTGGTAATAAGATCCTGTGTGAAACCAACCAGGCTGTCAGGAGTACCCCCGAATTTTATGGGTGCCATATTTACGTCTAGCTTTTTACGAAGGCTGCTTATAGTGACCGCTGTTGAAAAGCTTACAACGGGCGCACCACTCATTCCCCGTTTAGTAAAGATCTGTACAACTCCGGCATTAGCCCTGGAACCATAGATTGCCGCGGCAGCAGCTCCATTCAAAACTTCTATATGATCAATATCCGCCGGATTAATATCAGCTAACCTATTTTGACCAATAGTTCCAACAAAATTGGTCCCATCATAACTGTTCTGGGTATTGGTAACCCGGTTTGTCGCGTTGTTTACAATTACCCCATCTACTATATAAAGGGGTTCGGAAGAAGAGTTGATTGAACTGATTCCACGAAGTCTTACGGAAACGCCGCCAGCGGGATCGCCATTGTTTTGAATGATTTGTGCCCCGGCTGTTTTACCCTGCAATGCCGACAAGACATTCGGTGCGGATCCTTTATTCAACTGATCAGCCTTGATTGTACTAACATAGCTTCCAAGTTGCTTTCTGGTTGTGCCCTGGATATTACCGGTTACAACCACTTCATCCATATTAAGCACATCCCCGGGCAGTTGCGCATCAACATTGTAAGAAGCAGCGTTGCCAATAGTTAATGATTGCGTGGTCGTTCTGAACCCAACACCCGAAAATTCAAGTGTGTAGTTACCCGCTTTGATGTTGGCAGTAAAATTATAAGCGCCGTCAGCATCCGTAAAACCACCAAAACTGGTTGTTCGGATCTGCACCGAAATGGCAGGAAGGCCCTTCCCGTCAGGACCTGTAACCTTTCCACTGATTTGGGTCTGCGCTAAAGCCGCTACTGCGGCTAATTGCAGGAATAAGGCAAGAGGTATAGCTTTCCATCCCCATTGCCTTAGCTTTAGTTGATTTCTCATACAGCAGTTTTTTGTTTTAGATGATTGGGCCTGGTTAACCAGGAAATTTTTCCAATATTAAAATAATTAGTGCATCAAAAGAGCATAAAAGCCGAAAAATCTTGCTTAAACCTGCAAAAAAATGCTATAAATCAAATAGAAACCAGCATAAACCTGCATACTTGCCTCCCGGATTAGCCAATATTTAGCTACAGTTAAACGGGGCTTCAGGCAGGATTGAGAAAAGAATAACCCGTATACAAGCTGTATATAAGCTATCCTTTATAGGTACAGGTTATTTATATACGGGTTAATATGGCTTTATAGACAGGTTAAAATTGATTTATAGGCCAACAAGATCAGGATGAATCCCGGGTAACTATGCCTTTTTGCAAGGATAGACCCGCTTCCATGATAAATACAACTTTATCAAAATGCAACAGCACAAAAATTTGCCTATAAATGAAAGTTGCGGAAGAGCATTAGGGCTTAGGGAGCGCAGGAGTAGTTTCAACAATTCTTTTGAGATCAGATAATCCGTTTTCCATTCTTGGCCCGTAAGACTTTTCCAGCAGAAGACTCGAAAATTTTTCCCAGGGATACCAGCGAAGATGAAAATCCATATACCATTGTACAGTGACAGGCTGACCCGATGCAGTGGAAAAGATATTCCAGCCTGTTTCTATATTTTTTGAACCGGGGCCAACAATGGTGGCCCTGACCGAAGAATCATTCTTTTCTGTGATCGTAATACTCTTTATAGAATCGACACCCGGGTACCAGTTCTTCCAATTTTGCCGGTCACCGGTCTGCCGCATGATCATTTCCCTGGTGCCATTGATCTCTATCGCTTTTGAAATACGGACACGGGAAGGAAAAAAAAGAGAAATACCCGTGATAAGCAGGGATAAAAAGACAATACTGATCAAACCTAATTTTATGATACGCACGATGGAGGTTTAACGTTTAAAGGTTGAAGGGTTTAAGGGTTGATACCTGATAACTGTAATCGCTTTCCGTATATCGCGTTTCGTATTTCTTACTTCGTACCTGCTCTCATTCCCACCGGATCACCTTCGCCGCTATGACATAAGCAATAACTATCCATATAGCCATTATCCCAAGCTCTTTCCCGCAATCAAGTAAACTCAATCCTTCAAATGATATTTTGCGCAAAGCATTATTGAGTTGCGTCATGGGCAAAATATTGCAGATAAGCTGCAGCCATTTGGGAAATACCTCTATCGTAAAAAAAGTACCGGACAACATTATCTGCGGGAAGCCAAATAAGTTTATCCAGAGCGGGATCGTCGTATCGCTTTTAACAATACTGCTGAAAATCAATCCTACACCCATCAGCAGGAAAAGCATCACGACAGACATGAGGATCATCTGAATGGCCGTCCAGGTGCCATGACGGAGCGTGAAGTTCATAAAAAAGTGACCCACTAATATCAGGACAACAACATTCATCAACTGGAAGAACAAGCGGCTGGTGCCAATGCCCAGCAGTATATTGATACGGTTGACAGGTGAGGCATAAAATCTTTTCAGCACTAACTGCTCCCGTAAATTGAAAAATGTAAATGCGATACCAAATAAGGTAGAGAACAAAATAGAAAACCCTAATTGCCCGGGTAAAATAAAATCTATTTGCCGGTACTGCTGTACTTGTGAAACCTGCGGGTCTTCGATCTTTACATATTCCGTTTTATCACCCGACAAAGCGGCTTCCAATACTAATTTCCGGTAGTCCAGTAATTGTTTAAAGCCGCCAAACGTATTACTGCTTGCTGATGTGGTTCTCGAATGGACGGAATAATGCTGCCTGTTTAATGAATCTTTTGTCACCCCAATACTGATAACAGCGGTCAGCTTGCCCTTACCCAGATCTTTGTTCATAGACGCTGTATCTGGGTATCGAGCGATGCGTACCTGCGGGTTATTTTTCAGGTCCAGGTAAAAAACATTAGTCGTGTCACAACCCGGCTCCAATGCGATTTTATAGCTGACACCAACCCCGTTCCCAAAAGCGCCGAAGATCATAATAAAGATGATGGGAAACAGGACACTGAAAAAAATGGCCGCCGGTTGATTGAAAATAGCTTTGAAACTGGCTCTTGTAATAGCCCAGAGCGCTTTAGACTGACTATATGGTTTTGCCATGTAAAAAAGTTGGAGAGCAAATGTATCTAAAAGAAGCCAGTTAGCCGGAAAGTCCGGAAGTCCGAAAGGGTTATTTCTTATACCTGTAAAGTTATTTCTGATTGAAAATTCGGCTTTCGGACTTTCGGACTTCCCGGCTTCTTACCGTATAAAAAACTGGAAAGGCAATCTTGCCTGGGCAGTATTCGTCAACTCTTTCACCCTCTTAAGTTCAAGATATATATTGTAATTCTCCTCTCCCATTTCTTCCTTCAGGGTCTTTGTATAATTCATAGGATCTTTCCGGCGAAATAGTTTGTCGAAGATATTTTCAGGTTCCGGGTATTCTCTTATCCTGTAATCGGTAAGTTTTGCCATGCGGGCCGCAGATTTTATCGCGTCTTCGATGCCTCCGAATTTATCAATCAGCCCGATCCCTTTGGCGCGGGTTCCCGTCCATACACGACCCTGGGCGATACTATCCACGAAAGCCATGCTCAACTTTCTTCCCTCCGCTACTCTTTGTTTGAATTGTGCATAGATCGTCTCGATCTCGGCCTGTATCATTTTCTTTTCATTATCCGTCATGGGCCTGTAAATAGCGCCAACATCTGCATAAGGCCCGGTCTTTACACCATCAAACGTGACCCCAAGCTTATTTTTAAAAAATCCCTGCATATTCGGAATAATGCCAAACACACCAATTGAGCCCGTAATAGTAGCGGGTAATGCAAAAATGCTGTCGGCGGCGCAGGAAACGTAGTAACCTCCTGAAGCAGCTACATCACCGAAACTCACTACAACCGGTTTCTCCTGTTTGGCCAATGCCAGTTCCCTCCAGATATTTTCACTGGCCAGCGAACTGCCCCCGCCAGAATTGATGCGAAACACGATAGCCCTGATCGTTTTGTCCAGCCTGGCTTTGCGTATAAGATTGCGGTAAGTTTCGCTGCCAATCATTCCCTGGCTGCTCCTGCCATCAATGATATCCCCTTCTGCATAAATAAGCGCTATCTTTTCTCCTTTTGCTCTCCCGATATCCGTAGCAGCCAGGTAAGTATTGATCGTTACAAAATTGATCTTCTCATATTTATCCAGCTTTAATTTGCTTTTGATCTCATCTTTCACTTCATCATCATATTTCAACCCATCCACCAGTTTATTATTCGCGGCATCTTTGGCATTTTGTATTTTTCCCTGATTAGCCAACTGGTGTAAAGTAGCGGTATCAATCCCTCTCGCTTCCGATGTCCGGGTCAAAAAATCACTGTAGAGATCACTAAGCCATACGGAAGTTTGCAATTGATTTTCCGGTGTCATCCTGTCGGTGCGCAATGGCTCTGTGGCGCTTTTGAATTTACCGGCATAAAAGATCTGTGGTTCTATGTTCAATTTATCCAGCGTGCCTTTCAGGAAAACATAGTCAACACTAAAACCCACCCATTGCACATATCCCTGCGGACTTACATATATTTTATCAGCAGCATTGGCAATACTATACGCTTTTTGTGTAATGACATCGCCATGCGCCAATACAAATTTTCCGCTCTTCTTAAAATCCAGTAAAGCAGCCCTGATCTCCGCACTTGATGCATACCCGTTGGGGTTATTGTCAGCAATAATATAAATGCCTGAAATGTCCCTGTCTGTAGCAGCTTTGTGCAGCAGGCGCACCACATCATATAACCCGGGGATATCCCTGTCTGCATCGCCCAAAAAACCGAAAGGATTTTCCTTTAATTGCTCGGTATAATGCTGTCCAAGATCAAGCACTAATACTGATCCTGCCGTTATCTTCGGCATTTCTTTGGAAGCCAGCCCCCCCAAAAACGCAAGTAAAAAGAAAAATGCCAGCAGCGTGAATATGAACATCGCCAGTAAGGAGGCAAAGAATATCTTAAAAAAACTTCGCATAGCACAATTTGATTGTTTGCTGTCAAAAATAAAGATATTTGGCCCAGTGAAGAGATGAAAAGGTATAGCCGGAAAACGTGTCGATTGGTGAAATCGTCTTCCAATTAACTTACCAGCTTCCATGAATATAGCCTATTTACTTACTGGCGGCAATTTGGGCGACCGGGAACAAAACCTGGCGGATGCCCGTCAATGGATTGAAGCTGGTTGCGGGAAAATAATCAGAGCTTCATCACTCTATGAAACAGCGGCCTGGGGCAAAACCGATCAGCCCGATTTCCTGAACCAGGCATTGAAAATTGAAACAATGCTTGATGCAAATCAACTTATCCGCTCTGTATTGGAAACGGAAAAAAAAATGGGGCGCACCCGGAAAGAAAAATATGGTTCGCGTATCATAGATATAGATATCCTTCTTTTTAATGATGAAGTATATTCCGGGCCTTTCTTAACCATTCCGCACCCCGAAATACAGAACCGGCGGTTTGTCCTCGTACCATTAACAGAAATAGCGGCGGGCGTTCTTCACCCGGTCCTGAAAAAGACAATCGCCCAATTATTACAGGATTGCCCCGATACATTGCCTGTGAAAAAAATTTAAGTAGTTCTAAGTGTATTTACTATTTCTTTGCTTGTAATCTGGCCACAGAGAGCCGCGGAGATAATGAGATACACAGAGTATGGAAATCAACAGGATTACAGAACGTATAATTGGTTGTGCTATTGAGGTACATAAACAACTGGGACCTGGTTTGCTGGAATCCACGTATGAGGCATGTCTTTATTATGAATTGGCAAAATCGGCACTAAATGTTCAGCGACAGGTGGCGATGCCCTTAGTTTATAAAGAAGTGCATCTTGAACAAGGATACAGAATTGATCTGTTAATTGAGAATTGTGTGGTGGTAGAAATAAAAATGGTTGAAGCAATTGCTGACGTCCATGTGGCCCAGACTTTAACTTACCTGAAGTTATCAGGGGCAAAAATTGGCCTAATTATAAACTTTAATGTATTAAAACTAACTGATGGGATTAAGAGACTGATTGCAAGGACCTGACTCTGCGGCTCTCTGTCTCTCAGTGGCTCTCCGTGGCCTGAAGAAAAACATGAACTACCGTTTCATCACCATAGAAGGAAATATTGGCGCCGGGAAAACGACGCTGGCTCATTTGCTTTCCAAACATTATAACGCGCGCCTGATACTGGAAGAATTTGCCGAAAACCCTTTTCTTCCCAAGTTTTATGAAAACCCTGCCCAATATGCTTTCCCCCTCGAGCTCTTTTTCATGGCCGAACGGTACAAACAATTAAAAGAATTGCTGCAGCAAAGGGATATGTTTCAAAACCTGACCATATCCGATTACCTGTTTACCAAATGCCTCCTGTTCGCAAAAGTCACTTTATCCGACGAAGAGTTCCGTTTGTACCAACGCCTTTTCGAGATCATTCACCAGCAACTGATACAGCCTGATCTCCTGGTTTATCTTCATGCGCCGGTAACAAAACTGCAGGCCAATATCAAAAAACGTAATCGCTCTTACGAGCAAAATATCCCCGATCAATACCTTTTCAGTATACAGGAAACCTATACGCATTATATCAAGCAGCATAATATCAAAACTTTATTTATTGACGCGTCCAATGCAGATTTCCTGGGAAATGAAAGTCACCTGAAAGTAGTATTGGATGCATTGGATAAAGAGTACGACGAAGGCCAGCATTATATTACCCTGCCGTAATAAGTTGACAGGTTACATCAACAAGATTAATACGCTCATTTTCCCGTTTATCCTATTTTAAACCCTCCGTCATTTCAACTTCCGGACTAACTGCTACCTTTGCACCCGAACTATGTCCGACAATTCTTCTGTCACACAGATCACCAACGATCCATACGCAGCAGTACGCATACCGGAATTCAGAAACCTTGTCATTGGCAGGTTTACGTTTATCTTTTCCCTGCGCATGATGAGCACACTTGTCGGCTGGTGGGTATTGGAGCTGACGAACGATCCTTTTGCCATCGGGCTGGTGGGATTATCAGAGTTTGTACCCGCCTTTTCATTTGCCCTGTATGCGGGTCATGTGATAGATAACAGTGAAAGAAGGAAAATGATACTCAAAGGTGTTTTTTTCTACCTGCTATTTTCATTGCTGCTATTGCTCTTTTCTACTAAACTTACCAGGGATCATTTTAGCGACTCCACTATTGCTATTGGTATTTATATCGTCATATTCGGCACAGGCATTACCCGTGCATTCACGGGGCCCAGCTTTTCTTCACTGCTGGCAATGATAGTACCGAGACAATTTTTACAAAACGCCACCACCTGGAACCAGGGATCATGGCTCGCCGCATCTGTTTCAGGACACGCTGTCGGGGGTTTTCTTATATGGCTTGTCGGCATCTCCGGCACATTAGTCGCCATATCATCATTACTTACCATTGCATTTTTTGTACTCACCCGTTTAAAATCCAAACCCCCTCTTCAGCAACCTGCTGAAACCACGACCTGGGAGAGCGTGAAAGTGGGGCTGCGTTTTGTATTCAGGACAAAAGAAATTCTTGGTTCGTTCACCTTAGATATGTTCGCTGTCCTGTTTGGCGGCGCCGTAGCGATGGTGCCGGTATATGCGAGGGATATCTTAAAAGTAGGGCCACTTGGTTTTGGCTGGCTAAATGCCGCTATCGATATCGGCGCGATCTTTAGTGTAATACTGCTCACTTTCCGCCCGATGAAAAAAGCGCAGGGCAAAAAATTATTCCTCGCCGTAGCCGGCTTTGGGATTTGTATCATCATCTTTGCCTTGTCCAAATGGTTCATTCTTTCATTCGCGGCTATGCTTATAGCCGGGATGCTGGATGGAATAAGCGTCGTGGTAAGAGGAACTGTCATGCAATTAAAAACTCCCGACTCCATGCGGGGAAGAGTCGGCAGTGTAGCTTCCATGTTCATCAACTCCAGCAATGAGCTTGGCCAGTTTGAAAGCGGTTTTGCCTCCCGGTTAATGGGGGTAGTGCCCTCTGTCGTATTTGGTGGTTGTATGACCCTGGTAGTCGTATTATTTACCTGGTTCAAAGCGCCATCTTTACGTAAATTCGAATATTGATCCCCTGTCACCCGACCCGCCGCGGCGGGGTGTCTTAAGCAGATCATTCTTTCTATATTTGATAAATTCTTTTATTGGCCCTGTGATTTAAATTATAATAGTAAGCGTCAACCCGCTTAAACTTGTAAACTTTTGAACTTTAAAACTATTTTTATGCTTCGCCGTTCATTCATTCAAAATTCTGCATTAGCCTTTGGCGCATTGACCTTGTCACAAAAAAAATTATTATCCGCTTTTTTTGAAGATCCGTGGAAGATCACCATGCTGCGGAATGATATCGGCGTCTTTACTGAAAAAGGAGGAACTATTGCATTTCTTCTTTCAAAAAAAGGGATTGTTGTAGTGGACGCCCAGTTTCCCGAACAATCCAAACACCTGATCGATGAATTAAAGAAAAGAAGCGAAAAGCCCTTTTCGCTTTTGATCAATACCCATCATCATGGCGATCACACGGCCGGGAATATTTCTTTTAAAGGAATTGTGGAGCATGTGCTGGCTCATGAAAACTCGCTGAAGAATCAAAAAGCTGTTGCCATAGCGCAAAAAAGTGAAGACAAACAATTGTACCCCGACCATACCTATAAAGACACCTGGTGTGAAAAAATAGCAAAGGAAAAGATCTGTATGTATTATTATGGAGCCGGTCATACAGATGGCGACAGCTATGTGCATTTTGAACACGCCAATATTGTTCATTGTGGTGATCTCGTATTCAATCGCCGCCATCCCTTTGTTGATCGCAGCGCCGGGGCCAGTATGAAAAGCTGGATAGAAGTGCTGGATAAAGGAATAAGCAAATTTGATAAAGACACCATTTTTATATATGGCCATTCCGGTACCGGCTATGAAGTGACCGGTAAAGCCGATGACCTGAAAAAATTTGGTGATTACCTCGGAAGCGTACTGAAGTTTGTGGAAGATCAGATGAAAGCAGGCAAATCGAAGGATGAAATATTAAAAGCCACGGCTATTCCCGGTGCTGATGAATGGAAAGGTGATGGAATACAAAGACCCCTGCAGGCAGCGTACGAGGAATTGACGGCAAAATAATACAGCCTGTTCCTGTACCTGTGCCTGTTTGGTTTCTCGCAGCGTTCGCAGCGGTAAGGCGACGCAGCGAGCATTGACCCGCTGTGATCGCCGCGTGAAATATATTCTCAAACGGGTACACTACCTGTTTGGTTTCTCGCAGCGTTCGCAGCGGTAAAGCGACGCAGCGAGCATTGCCCCGCTGCTGATCGCCGCGTGAAATATATTTTCAAACTGCTGGATAACTGATACTTTGGATGGTGTACCTGTTTGGTTTCTCGCAGCGTTCGCAGCGTGAAATATATTTTCAAACGGGTACGCTATGAAGGAAGAACAACCCAGGTTTGGGACCCAACAGTAAAGAATGAAGAAACCGAAAAAAAGATCGCCCTGTTCCGCTGCACACAATTGATCCTGTACTAAAAACCGGGTCATGGCTAAAATTATTTTACATCACTTATTTATTCTTGCAAGAAATTCATTCCGGCTTCTTCTCGATACTTCAACCTCAGAACCATCTGATAAAATCACCGTGCCGCCTTCTCCTTTTACATACCGGGTTATATAGTTGAGATTAATGATAAAGGATTTGTGCACCCTCATAAAATTCCAGCGGCTAAGCATCTTATCCACTTCTTTCAGGGTCCTGGAAACAACGATCTTCCGGCCGCCGGACAAATAAAACACCGAATACACATTTTCCCCTTCTACTTTAATGATGGTAGAACTGTCTATCAATTCCAAACCATTTAAAACCGGTAAAGCAATTTTGTTTAACTGAGCAGGTTGCTTTTGATACTCAAAAAACAGGCTCAGTTGCTTTTCAAGGGTGGCGGAGTGTCCTGCCTTGATCTGCAATTTTTCCTGCAACTTGTCAACCGCTGTTACCAATTCAGCCGGGTCAATAGGCTTCAGTAAAAAATCCAATGCACTTATCCGCAAAGCCGCAATGGCATATTCGCTATAAGCCGTTGTAAAAATTACTTCAAAATTCAAAGGCCCTATGTTTTTCAACAATGTAAACCCGTTGATATTCGGCATTTCTATGTCGAGGAATACAACATCGGGCCGCAGAAGGGGTATTTCTTCCTGAGCCTTTTTGGGATTGTCAAATAATTTCAACACGTTCAGGCCGGGGCACAGGTCCTTTATCTTGGCAGCCAGCGCATTCAGGGATATCTGTTCATCATCAACAATAACTGCATTGATCATGTGATAAAGTTACCCGGTTTTTAAGTCAAGTGGAAACACCAGCCTTACCCTGGTGCCCCCTTCATTGTTTGGTTGCAGGTCCGATATAGTTATCTCGATTTCACCCGGGTTTATCGCTTTCAGTAATTCAATTCTCTTCCCGGTTACTTTCATACCCATTTGCTGGTGTGGCTTCGGGTTATCCTGGTTGATCCGGGCAGAACGGGTTCTTCCTACACCGTTATCTTCAATAGTAACACATAGCCTGCCCGCCTCTTTATTCATGTATACCAATAATTTTCCCCGCCCGTTTTCTTTATGACGTAATCCATGGATAATAGCGTTTTCAACATAGGGCTGCAACAACAGCGGAGGTATCTTATAATTTTCTTCCAGCAATTCCCGGTCAATAATAAAATCGTACTCAAAACAATGATTATACCGGATGGCTTCCATTTCTGTATACAACCTCAACGCTTTCAGGTCCTGTACCAGCGGTACCAATTGATATTGGGAGTTTTCCAGTACCAGCCTGACGAGTTTTGAAAACTTCTGCAGGAAATCTTTTGCTTCTGCTTTACGGTTGTCGGTAATAAGACCGTCAATAATATTCATGCAATTGAAAACAAAATGTGGATTCATTTGCGCCCTCAGTGCAACCATTTCTGTCTCTGCCAATTTTTGGCCCAATAAAGCCTGCTGTTGATGATAACCGGCTTCTTTACGGATATTCGCTATGCGCCTTCTTACCCAAAATGTAATAAGGCCGGTAATAACAATCCCTGCCAGTAATCGAAACCACCAGGTTTTCCAAAAAACCGGGTTTATATAAATGGATATAAAAGCGATTGAATCGCTCCACACGCCTTCCGCATTCATGGCTTTTACCCTGAACGTATATTT
>JAUZOA010000108.1 GCA_030706685.1 Bacteroidota bacterium | reverse complement strand
TAAATGGGGCCTGCCGCTGTTAGAGATCAATATGCAATATGGTGAGAATGAAAAAAAGATGCAAAAAGATATGCAGGAAACGGCAGCAGAAATGATGAACGCATGCGGGCTTTACCATATTGAAACATTCAATTATAGCAGTGTACCAGGTTCCAATATTCACGAGATGGGTACGGCCAGGATGGGTCATGATCCCGGGACTTCTGTTCTGAACCAATGGAACCAGGCTCATGATATCAGCAATTTATTTGTTACAGATGGTTCCTGCATGGCCTCCTCTGCCTGCCAGAACCCTTCTCTTACTTATATGGCGCTTACAGCACGTGCCTGTGATTATGCTGTCAAGAAGTTAAAGAAAGATGGGAAGGTTTGAATAATACCGCAAAACTTACAGAACCAGTATGCAGTCTAACCGCATTTACTCTTTTGGTGTTTCCCGGTCTGAATAAAACGACTTCACCTGCATAGGCTTGCAGGGAGCAACAACAACTGATACCCGGCCTGGTCGAAATCAAAATATTTTTTATAATTCACACTTTTGACATTGTACAAATATGAGCGTCATCTATCGGCTTTTCTTTTAATTGGTTGTTGGTGATCCCTTCCCTGTCCTGATTTCTTACTATCATTTTTGACGGGAAACACCAGGGGCATAAATGGCGCAAAGACCTAAGGCGATTACACATCTTAAAATTCAAAGCCTGGAATCTGTTTCTTTTTTTGCTTCACACACCCATGCCTGTAACGGGCTTATCACAGGATCATTGCCGTATTTTTTTATTATCTCCTGTGTAATTGCTTCCTGGATAATACCTGGCAACGAGGGGTCTGCTTTTATGATCTCTTCATATATTGGAGTACCCTCTACGAATCCTTTGGCAGCATCTTTTGCATAAGTAATTCGTCCTTCTGCTTTAACTGATTCAATCTTGCTGTTACTGAAACCGGCCTGTTGCAATAAGTTTTTTATCTCCCGTTTATCATCCATACAGAAGGGAACCTGGAAAAATGCAGGAGTGTTTACAGGGAAAAACTGTTTAAGTACCTCGTTCACGATATGCGGTACCCCATTGTATTCAATTCTGTCCCAGGTATTAAATATAAATGATCCGCCCCTTCGCAGCACCCTGCGTACTTCCTGGAGCGCCTTTAGTTTATCCGGCACGAACATTACGCCGCACTGGCAAACTACCAGGTCAAAACTGTCACTATCAAATGGCAGTGCCTGCATATCTGCACGCACCCATTCTATGTTGTTATCATTCACTATGGTTTTTGCAATGGTAATCATATCCGTATTCAAATCAATACCCACCAGTCGGGCAGATGGTAATCGTTTCCGGAGATGTCTCGTAAGGCGACCCGTACCACAGGCTTCTTCCAGCACAGATGTAATGCCAGTAGGGTTTATTCTGGCCACCAGGTCAATAGCATAAGGTTCGAATAACAGGGGTCCGAGATGCCGATCATAGTTCCCGGGAATATTTCCTGCAAAAACGCTGGCGGCGGGAAAGTTTGGATTCATAATAAATAATTTTTAATACCCTGGTTTATTAAATGCCTGAAAGAAAATTTTATGCCCCTGCTGTTTCCCGCCAAATTTAAGATACTTATGAATTTAAAGAGTGCAAGGGAGCACCAACAACGAACAATGAGGTTTTCCAGGCAATAAAACAAAAAGCCAGGTCGATGGCGTGACTTTTACTTCGTGATCCGTTTAGCCTGAGTTCAAATTTTCTTATGAAAGATTTATTAAGAATCACTATTGCCCGACTAAACTTTAAAGAAAAGGCATAAAAAAGGGCAGTTCCGAGGAACCACCCATATTAGTTAAGTTTGAGTTACCAAACTAAAACATAACTATGGGTGAAATTAAGAAATTCTCCGGACAGCCGGTATTAGCGCAAACATTAGATGTAATTCCTAATAGTATTATCCATGCTGCAAACAAAAAACATAATTCAAACCGGTACTATAAGCAACTCGACCATGATAAAGAAGACTATAGCACGTAAAATAGCCGCCCTTACCAAAAAAACCAAAGAAAACGGTAAAAAGGGCGATGTGAAGCTGGCTCCCAGTTCTTCCCTGCACCAGGTAATTAAACCCAAGGAACAGGCTGCCCTTTTTATGAAGCTATTGAAAGAAGCTTGATCTCACACTCTCGCATAATGTAATCCCACTACTCCGCTTTTTAATGGTGTTGCTTTTACCAGCTTAAGATTGGTTTTGTTTTTTATATTTTGATATGCAGGTATACCACTTCCCAATAGTACCGGGTTAAGCGTAAGCTGGTATTCATCAATTAAATCAAGCTCCATAAAGGAATGCGCCAGTCCGGGACTGCCAAATATCACGAGGTCTTTCCCTGGTTGTTGTTTTAGCTTATTTATTTCTTCGGCAATGTTTTCATTTATAACTATAGTGTTGTTCCACTCTGCTTTTTTCATGGTTTTGGAAAACACAATTTTGGTTGCTTTATCTACCCATTGGGCATGTGCCTTACTATGTTCGCTTGCATCGGGATTATCGAGCACTTTAGGCCAGTAGCCTGCCATCAATTCATAGGTTACCCGTCCATATACAGGAGAGCCAACAGTAGCCACTATTCCTTCAGCGTATTGCTGCAATTCACTGTCATAAGAAATCCAATCCAGCCCGCCGTTTGCATCTGCTGCAAAACCATCGAGCGATACATGCATAAATAAAACCAGCTTTCTCATAGTACTATTTTTTAATTGTTATTTGTATTGTTTAGAGCAGCGCCACGGCTGCGAGCCGTGGCGCTGCTATGATAGCTCAGCAATCAGTGATTACCGAATTTATCGGTCAGCATACCAAACTACTCACTCCAGAAGGTATAAAAAGGGCAGTTCCGAGGAACCACCCATCTTAGTTAAGTTTGAGTTACCACACTAAAATATAACTATGGATGAAATTAAGAAATTCTCCGGACAGCCGGTTAAAGGGTCTGAGCATCCGCAATCTGAAGATTACCGACAGCACCACGATTTCATTGTTCAGCGAGATCCTGCGGGGAGTTGGCCGTAACCCGCTGGATGGAGCCCGGAAAAAGGGTGGGATAAAGGTGCATGCGATGATGGATGCTTTCAGCGGGGGTGACAGAGTTTGTCCGCATTACTGCGGCCAAGGAACATGATCACCAGTTCCTGCACCATCTAAAGCTGCCGGAGAATAGCTGGATCGTGTTCGACAAGGCATACATCACCTGCCATAAGTTCGCTAAATGGGCTACCCAAAAAATCTGGTTTGTAAGCCGGATGCGGGAGAATGCCGTATTTCATGTGACTAAAGTACTGGTGGATAAAACCCGCAAGAAGCAGGCCAGCGGGGTGCTCAAGGAGCAATACATTACGGTAGCAGTTAAAACAAATGGCATCGTGGCGCAACGATTAAAGCTCCGGCGGATTATGTATAAAACAGAAGAGGGCAAAATCTATGTGTACGTCACCAATAATTTCACCTTACCGGCCCCGCAAATCGCGACCATATATAAAAACCGCTGGATGATAGAGTTGCTCTTTAAACAGATCAAGCAAAACTTTCCGCTGCGCTACTTCCGGGGCGAAAGTCCCAATGCCATCAAGATGCAGGTGTATTGTGTACTGATCGCTCAATTGCTGATGGTAGTGATCAGAAAGAAAGCAGCCATGAAGAAGTCATTTGCTAACATGATTACCGTTATCCGATTGCATCTGACGAGCTATGTGGAGCTGCTGGCTTTCATAAAAGACACTTATAAAGCCTGGCGAAAGACACATAATAATTCATTGGCTTTTTCACCGTAATAAATATAGGAGGACCTCTCCCTGGTTTTGAGGCAACTTATTTTTAACCTGTAACCTTTGCCAGCAAAGGAGTACAGGTAATTTTAACCCGATTTTAGTCGGACAACAATGATTAAGAATTAAGAAAATGTATCCCTGGTTCTTAACCTAAAGCGGATTATTTTGTAAGATAAAATGCAAAGCCTTATCTTAATGAAAAAATGAAAGTCTTTATATTTTTCTGGAGTGCGGTTTTGATAAGTTTGCCGGGCTACACCCAAACAAAATATCCTCCTCCTATTGAATCTGATTACGTGATAAAAAACTTCAAATTCGAAAGCGATGAAACTCTTCCGGAATTAAATCTTCATTACACGGTTATTGGCCAGCCTGTAAAAGATAAAAATGGCAGAATAGAAAATGCTGTACTGATAATGCATGGAACTACAGGTAGCGGTAAACAGTTTTTATCGGATCAATTTGCAGGTCATTTATTTAACCCGGGACAAATTTTAGACGCTACCAGGTATTATATCATTTTGCCTGATGCAATCGGTCACGGAAAATCAAGTAAGCCAAGTAATGGATGGCACATGAAATTTCCAAAATATACTTACAATGATATGGTAGTAGCAGATTACCGGCTGCTGACAGAACATTTAGGTGTAAATCATTTGAGGTTGGTTATGGGAACATCCATGGGAGGAATGCACACATGGATTTGGGGTTACACCTATCCTGACTTTATGGATGCTTTAATGCCATTGGCAAGCCTGCCGGTTGAAATCGCAGGCAGAAACAGGATGTTAAGAAAAATGGCAATTAACCTTATTGAAATGGATCCGGAATGGAAAGGAGGAGAATATAGCGCTGAACCAAAGGTTGGATTAACAGGAGCAATATCTTCTCTTATTTTTATGGTAAGCAGCCCTCTTCAATGGCAAAAAAAAGCGCCCACAAGAATGAAAGCAGACTCGATGCTGGCCGCTATGGAAAGCCGTTACTCCGGTTCTTTGGACGCTAATGATATGATTTATCAGTTAGATGCGTCAAGAGATTATAATCCATCTCCGGATCTCTATAAAATTAAAGCGCCTTTGTTTGCTGTCAATTCTGCTGATGACCAGGTTAACCCTCCTGAATTAAAAATTATGGAGAAAGAAATACGTAAAGTGAAGCAAGGCAGATATATTTTACTTCCTATAACCGATAAAACTTCAGGTCACGGTACACACTCTAATCCCGAAATCTGGGGGAGTTATCTAAAGAAATTACTTGAGCTTACTAACAAAAAACAGCCATAGGAAACACGAACAGGCAGACAGGACGTGGATGTTACGGGTGAAATCCTAGGAATGCCCCGGTTCAATTTATGCCTGGTGTTTCCCGGTCCGGATAAGTTGAATTCAGCTCCATCGGGGCGCAGGCGGGGCTTCAACAACGGCGGGAAAAACCTCCTGTTCCGCTATAGGGTCGCGGCTTTTTTACTTTTCTGCGCTGGCGAACAAGTTCGCCGTGCGGACCGGTAGTTTGCCGGGATTAGCGATGCTGCTCCCGTTCATATTGGTCTTATGCCAAACTCTTAGCCGGTTTCGAATCTTGCTGATGCCGGTCATCCGATGCAATGACACCTGTCACTGCTTTTGCCTGCCTGCTAAATGTAAATTCACCACAGTATTTCCCGGTGCCTGTGGCGAGAGGAAATTATCATTTATAAACTTTAAAATTTATCGTATGAAACAAAGCATTTTCATGTTGATAGCCGGCGCCTGCACATTGGGTTGTACAGTTCCTGCTTTTTCCCAGGATACATTGCCGGAGGTTATTGTAGTGGCAACAAACTATAAGTATATTAAGGCAGTCGGAGGTAAAGAAGTAGCCCAACCGGTTAACCTGCTTCAACGCGCAGCCGCCGCTTATGACGTAAAAAACTCCGACTATTATGAAGACGACTATGATACTTATTTTGTTTCGTTTTTCATCCCCGATGGGCAAATCCTTGCCGCCTATGACAAAAGCGGGAAACTTATTCGTACGGCAGAAAAATATAAAAATGTAAAACTGCCCTCTGCCGTTTCAAAATCTGTGACCAGCCGGTTCCCGAGCTGGAAAATTTCCAGCGACGCTTACCTGGTCACCTATTATGATGAAAGCGGCGCTACGAAAAAATATAAATTGTTGCTGGAAAACGGGGACAAAAGGTTAAGAGTAAAGGTGAATGAAAAAGGGGAATTCCTTTAATGGATTTGACCGGGGTCCGGCTCACGAAGGGCGCGGAAGGCTGGTCCCCCACATCATACCTGGTAGCTTGACGGGATTAGCAGGCTGATCCTGTTCGAATTGGCCTTATCCCAAAGCCAGGCCGGCTTTGGGATAAGGCTTAACCTGAATTCAAATGCTGCCTTATAGAAGATTTATTAAGGATCAGGGAATTGATCCAATTCAAACCCGGATTCATTAAGCATAAAGCAGTTGATTTTTCAATATTCCGTCTTCGCTGCCTGTAATTTAATTTGAGGAAATAAAGCTATCCCCGTTACAACGTTTTGAGATATTCTTCGATTTCTTTAAAAGAATTTTTTTCTGTTTCATTTTTTGCCTCTGCCTGCATGTAAATTGCCCAACCCAGTGCTGTACCTTTGTAGACTTTATCCGTGGCATTACTATCTGCACCTGACCCAATCAATAATTTTACACATTCCAGCGAGCCAGAATGTACTGCCTGGTGCAATGGCGTGGCATGTGTATGAAAGCCGCTTTGGGGATAACCGCCAGGATTAACTCCTGTCTTTAGCAGTAACGCAATTATTTCAGCATTACCATAAAAAGCGGCGGCTGTAAGAGCTGTAAGCAGTTCTTCTTTGTTTGAATTTGCTGCAAGTTCTTTTATCTTATCCGTTTCATTAAAACAAGCTGCGGCAACCAGGGTATATTCTCCACCCCGTTTAATTAAATGCTTTGCGGCATCTATATTCCCATGTGCCAAAGCAGCCGAACCATTACCGGGTTTTGCGCCGGCATCAATAAGCAAATCCATCATGGCTATTTGCTTTCCGCATTCCCGGGGTATTCTGCCGCTTTCGATCAGGCCTAACGTGTAATCGAGTTGTTCTTGTTTATTGGTGGCATGCTGCTTCACATTTTCAATCAATACTTTCATTATTCCCAAAATATTTTCCGGCAGTGTAGAATTCCTGGTTGGATTACCAGCGACAAAATAAATTAAACACGGACATTCAAAATATCCTCCACCCGGAAACCAGGTGGACTGATTAATGAGGTCCGGATGCTCTGCCAATAAGTCTTTCAACAAAGAGATGTTACCCGCATCAACCGCTTCGACAGCCTGGCGGAACAAGGGCTCTTTAATGTCGGTATATATATTTGTGTGCATCGGGATAAGTTATTTTTTTACGCTATTGCTGTTTCCCTTCAAACCTAAACTACTTATGAATTTAAAGAAAGTAAGGGAGCAGTAACAACTAACAGCCAGATTTTCCAGGTAAAAAACAAAAAGCCACGCTGATAGCATGATTTTTACTTCGTGACCCCGCTTAGCCTGAGTTCAAATTTTTTTTGGAAGATTTGGTGGAAATCAGGGAATTATGTCAATAGCTCTTCATAGTTAGAGGTTCGGCAGCCTGTTTGAAGTCGTTCCCGGGATGCAGTTCCGCACAATAATCTTAAAGTTTTAGCCTTCTTTATTATTTTGGAACACGCGTAAGAAGGGAGACAACTACTATAAGAACACGGGTTATAGTATGCCGGCTTATGTTTCGTTAAGCATGATTGCCCAGCGGAACAGTCACCGATACTGTGGTTCCCTTACCCGGAGCACTGATGATATCATAGGTTCCCCCTATCATAGCAGTACGTTCCCGCATTCCCAATAATCCCAGCGTTCTTTTACCGGCAATTTTGAGTTTGTCAAATCCTATCCCGTCATCGGTAACATTCAAAACGAAACTATTATTCTTAAGTTCAAGCGACACCTTTAGATTTTTGGCATCAGCATGACGGGCCACATTGGTCAGCGATTCCTGGAATATTCTGAACAGCCCTGTGCTTACTGTATCAGGCAACTTCACCTGTTCGGCGGGTTCAATAAAACTGGTTTTAATACCTGATTTTTTTTCAAATTCTTCAAGTTGCCACTCCATGGCGGCGATAAGGCCAAGGTCATCCAGCAAACTTGGACGAAGATCCGAAGCAATACGCCGGATAGTTCTTACTGTTTCATCCAGCAGGTTCAGTACCTCCTGTATTTTTTGTTTTACAGTATCATCGGCTGTTCTGCCTATTTTCTTATTTAGCCCGTGTATATCCATTTTTAATACAGCAAGTTGCTGACCCAGCTCATCATGTATTTCGCGGGAGATGTTTGTTCTTTCCTCTTCCCTGATATTTTGCAGGTGTACAGATAGCTCCTGCAGTTCCTTTTCATATTCCAGTTTTTTCGTGATGTCTATAACAATGGCAATGCGGGAGGGTTTATTGTTATGAATAATGACGCCCGAATATATTTCCACATTAATGAAGGTTCCGTCTTTCTTGCGATGTTTGAATACCCCTGTGCTTGTTATATTTTTCGGAGGTTTTGCAAAAGCCTGCAAAAAATTCCCTACCTCCTCGTCCGGGCGTATGTCTTTCAACGTCATGCCAAGAAATTCTTTTTTTGAATATCCGTAATGCCGGATAGCTGCTTCGTTTACATCTACAAAATGATAGTTGCCGGGATCAACCACCCACATAGGCACAGGGCTGTTATCAAACAACAAATGGTATTTCTCCAGCAGTTGCCGGACTTTTTTATCTCTCCCCAGGACATACCATACCCGCAGGTAGTGCAAAGAGACGAGTAACAGCAAGACTAAAACTGAAGCAACAATCCTGAACCAGGTTGTTTGATACCAACGATAGGGCACATAAAAACGGTCGGCGGTTATTAACGCCTGTGTTCCTTTTAAATCGCCGTATTGCTTTATCCTGAATTTAAGATCATGGGGCCCGGGGCTTAAGTTATTATAGCTTATTATAGAATTAAGGATAAGTTTATGCCAATTATTATCTGCACGGGTAAGATAATACAATACTTCAAGTCCCTCGCGATTGCCAAAATAAGGTATGACGGGGTTAAACCGGATCTGGTTATAATACTTGTCTTGCCCGGAAGCGAGGCTATCGTTGACATAATTATCAGAGACAGATTCCAGCAGTACATTGGAAGGCAACGAAGGGGAAATTATTTTCCGGGGATTGAATATTACCAATCCTTTTGCATTGGCAAAAGCAACAGAGGTATCTGATAATTGCGCGGCAGATATATTGCTGCTCCCGTTGAATTCTGTTGAAATACCCGACCCGAAATTTTTAAGCTGTTCAAAAGAAATATCATTATTGTAGCCGGGATCATTTTGCAGCAGTTGCTGCAGAGCTATGCGCAAAATTCCTTCGTTGCTGCTTACCCAAAGCGAATTAGTAAGGCTGTCAACAATAAAAGCATGTGCGGAAGCGGGCATGCTTTTACCCGATGACGAGAGATGTATCCACCTGTTATTCCTGTACTGGTATATCCCTTTATCATACGTACCTACGAGGTAATTATTTTCGCCAAGTTTAGCGGCCGCCCGCACATAAGTATTAGCCAGGTCATTTACAGGTTTTATTGTGTTTTGAACAATATTGTACTGCAATAGTTCCCGGTCGCTGCCCAGCCAGAGTATTTGAGAATTCAGTGCATAAAGCATATTGAATTCGGAAGTATCCGGCACATTGAATAAAAGCCGGGTAGTTGTGGTTTTATCAGCCTTTAAAGAAAGTTTTAGTAAAGAACGGTTGGTAAGTATATAATACGTACTGTCATCAGGCTGATACATGCCGGTGAAAACATTGCGTGCGCCGGCTTTGAAAACAGGAACCACCCTCCCTGTACCGGCCTGCAGGTAGCTAATGTAAACCTGTTCGCCCTGCGGCTGATACCAGATATTTCCTGCTTTATCTTTAAATAAAAAATACCTGCTGATGGCACCTTTATTGATAATGCGCCTGCTTCCGTCTGTTCCTAACCATACAATCCCTGAATTATTTATAGTAATAAAACCATGACCGGAGGGTATCAATGAATAATAATAATCCAGTGCGGGCAATTCAGTTTTTGGGTCATTATAGGTTAATAAGGAAAATTGCCGGGGATGGTATAAAACCAGCCCCCTATCGAAAAAACAAGTCATTAACAATTGGTGGGCAGGTGAATAAAATACTGATAAAGGCAGTTCCTCCGCAGACCCCCGGGCAAGCAACCTTGTTGTAAGTGTATTATTTTGAAATATCTCATTTACTTCATATATACTCCCCGCGTACCAGATCAAAATATTATTTTGCCCGGCGGGTTGAAAGGCCATTATATTATCATACTTGACCTCTGTGCTATCGCCCGTTACTATATCTCCTTTCAGCAAAACAGGTTGAGGTACTGACTGGTTAGTTTCCCACCTTAGTATCCCTTTTGCCGTAACGGCATACAGGCTTTTACTCGTTGTGAATATTTTATTATGGCCTTTAGCTTCTGCAATTGATTGATAAATTACAGTGCCTGCCTTGCCGCTTAAGAGTCCGGCCTCACTTATGCTTACTATATCTCCATTGTCAAGCAATATATAAAACCAGTTGGAAGACCTGGCGACACGAACATCAACGACATTATTTTTTAGCTGCGGGGAAATATTGTCTTGTTTAGGGTTCCCCGTTTGAAGAATGTAATTGCCGAATATTATTTGTGAATTGTCTTTTACTGATGGCAAAAATGGCTGTATATGGCTTAAGCTGTCCGCTACATATAAATTTCCCTTCCCGTCTTTTATGCACCATGTAAAATCATGATTTCCCATCACCAGTGGAGTACCTGCCATTCTTTCAAACTTCAGGGCCGCGGTATTCATGATGGAATAATGCCTGAAATGACTTCCATCGTAGCGGTAAATACCCGATTGGGTAGTAAGCCATATACAATTATTAGCATCTGCGGCAATACCATTTACCTGGTTTATTTCTGAGGCGGGAGAAGGAATATTCTCTTCTTCGAAATACGGCTGTTGCGCCAACAGGTTGATGGAGGCTGATAACAAAAAAATAGATAATGATAAAATCTTCACGTACTCGTTCCCATTATATCATTTTCGAAAAAAGATACCTGAACATGCTTTTTAAAATTACTGTTATCCAATGGAATAGATACTACAATAATGGTTTTCCCTTACCCGGCATGCCAGGTGTAGCATGGATATGTCTAACTATAAATGAATTTTGTATACTTTGGGTCACGCTATTGTTCGGTATTTTACGCCAGCGGTTGGTGTTTCCTGCTAGATGGATGTTAGATCAACTTAAAGAAATAAGGGAGCGCCAACGACCTCTGCAGGTCGCTCCGATGATTATTCTTATCAGAATGAGAAATTTTTATTCTTCGCTTCGATTGGTGCTTCCTTGCATTCTTTAAATCCGAAAGGGTCATTGATTTAGACGGTAAACACCAACGACCTAAAAAACCAGGCATTAAGCCGGAAGACTGCTGTACCTGTTATCAACTAATCGGATTATAATGGCCCTGCATAATAAAACGAATTAGCTTTGCAATTCCCAGCGCTCCATCCATCACGGGAAAATGTGCCTGTCCTGCGATTTTATTCTTTAAAGTTTAACTATTATTATAATGAAAAGGATCTTCATTTTCGGCGGGCTATTTATTTTGTTTACTGCTTGCCAACAAAACAATAAATCAGCCGATTCAAAAAAAATATATGGATCTCCTGGTGCCGTTGTCACTAATCAGCCTGATAGCGAAACAACCATTAAGGGACCTTTGACATACGGCCCCGATGTTCCAAAAATACAGGATGGTGACACCATAGATGTAAAATTTGATGTAAGACACCGATTGTTTCATATTTCAAGTTCCGTTGCATACACCGCCTGGATGTTTGGAGATGCCGTTCCGGGCCCTGTTTTAAGAATCCGGGTCGGGCAAACGATACGATTCTCCATGACAGACCGGTCCAATGATACTATGTCAAATATGGCAATGCATATGAACATGATGCCTATGCCTCATTCAATAGACTTTCATGCAGCCATGGTTAATCCTGAAGATAAGTACAGAAGTATTCAACCCGGTGAAACGATACATTTTACCTGGACAGCAAATTATCCCGGCGTATTCATGTATCACTGCGGCACCCCGATGGTGCTGATGCATATGATTTACGGCATGCTGGGCATGGTTATTGTTGAACCGAAGGATGGCTATCCCGGAAAAGTGGATCATGAATTTGCTATCGTTCAAAATGAATACTACCTCAAAAAACAGGGTGAAGCCTATGTACCGGATACGGCGATTGCAAGATTAAAACAACCGACTTTCGTGACCTTCAATGGAAAGGTGGGGCAATATGTACTTCATCCGCTAAAAGTAAAGGCAGGCGAAAGAATTCGCCTGTATGTTCTGAATGCAGGGCCAAATAATGCGACAAGTTTTCATATAATAGGAACTATCCTGGACAAGGTCTGGCTGGATGGCAACCCAAGAAATGAATTAGTAGGAATGCAATCTGTTTATCTTGGTCCTGCCAGCGGCGCTATTATAGAATTTGTAATCCCTGAGAAGGGACGTTATACTTTCGTGGATCACTCGTTTGCCGATGCTGAAATGGGGGCAATGGGCGCATTTGAAGCTCAATAATCTCCCGAAGAATACCGGAGCTTATCTCTCTGACAAATTCGTTGTTGGAACTTTTTTTAATAGTCAAGTTAGCGGGAGAAGCCGGTAGTTCGTTGTTGGTGCTCTCTTACCTGTTTAAAGGAGCAGAATCATTAATTTCGGCGGGTAATACCGAACAATTGCGTAAGGCGGAACCCCGGCAGCGGCGGAAGCGGTTGACAGAATCATGAATTCAGATTCCAATGCAGATAAATTTAGAGGTGTAAAAAAAGATGATTTAACTATGTCAGGATGGTTTTTTTATAAGACCGATAGAAAAACGGCTATTAGGTTGACATTTTTTTTACTTATAATTATAATTGTGAGTATGCTTGTGCGGTTATTCTTCCCGAATATTGACAAGAAAATTCCTTTGAAAAACAATAACACAATTGAAGAATATGAAAAAGGGAATTAAATTATAAATTTGAAATCAAACCTGAACAACCCGGTTTTGCAATAACATGATTCTTCATTACAAAACCTGGGGTTAGTCAGAATTTTGCAGAGACCCATAAACACAAATGGACAACCTGTTAAAATACATTCATTCCCTGACAGTGTTTTCTGACAAAAGCTGGGAATTGCTGCAACCTGCCCTGGCTAAAAAAGCGTTTCAGAAAAATGAACTTCTGCTGAAAGAAGGAGAAGTTTGTAATTCTTTGTTTTATATCGAAAAAGGCTATTGCAAAACTTACTATGAAATTGACGGAATGGTGAAAAACACAGGGTTTTTCTTTGAAAACGAAATCGCAACAAACATCACCAGTTTTGGTAGTGGGCGGAAATCTGAATTTAATATCATTGCTTGTGAACCACTAACAGCTATACTTTTTGACAAGAAAGAATTATTCCAGGCGGCTAAACAAGCAAACGAAATAGAAACCTTAGGACGTAACTGCATACGTTTATTTGCATCCAAACAAGAAGAATTTTCAAATTTATTTAAACTCTATTCAGCCCGGGAACGACTGCAATACCTGGAAGTCAATCATCCCGGCATGATACAAAGGGTTTCACTTTCTCAATTAGCCTCATTTCTTGGAGTTGCGCGAGAGACACTAAGCCGGATCAGAAAGCGAAGAATGCTGATGTAATTATGTGACGATTATCACAGGTTAGCCTCCATTGCATTTTCCATCTTTGCAGGAAACAAATTGGATATGCAAAACTTGAAAAAAATCAATCCGGAAACCAATATTTTGACCTGGTTTGAGATTCCCGTATCAGACATTGACAGGGCAAAAACTTTTTATGAAACCATTTTAGACATAGAAATGGTTAAAAGAACAGACGGAAACGATGAAGCTGTTTTCTTCCCGTACAATCCAGATGTTATCCAGGCAACGTCAGGGCGGGTAACAGGCGTATTATCAAAAACAGGTAGAAACAGTCCGTCAGGCAACGGCACATTAGTTTATATCAACGCAAGTCCGGGTATTCAAACTGTTCTTGATAAAGTAGGACAGGCAGGAGGAAAAATTATTGCACCAAAAACACAAATTCCCGCAGGATTTATTGCTATAATCATTGACACGGAAGGAAATAAAGTCGGGCTTCACGCAGAGCAGTAAAAACGAACGCGCAACACATTGCTGTTATTGGGGCTGGACGCAAAGCGTCCTCATCGCCCGGTTTGTTGTTCAGTTTTTTGTCCCGGCTCAACATTATAAATTCAGCTGTAAAACTTAGTATTTAATCGGGCAAATAGCCACAGTTGAAAGGGGGTGCCTCTTAGTGCAACGGTATCATTGCCTTTGCCTATCGTGAAGCAAGCAGGACTTTCCTCTGTTTCCTCCCATGCAGCCCATCCCTGCTTTCAGGTCGCTTTAGCTGTTACTGTTTTGCCCCTCATTTGCGAAATACGGCTCT
>JAUZOA010000107.1 GCA_030706685.1 Bacteroidota bacterium | reverse complement strand
GGCAGCGGGTCTGACGCCGATGGAACGATAACGACCTACGCGTGGACAAGAGTAAGCGGCCCGGCTACTTTTACACTGGCCAATAGCAGCGCGGTGACAACGGGATTGAGCAACCTGGTACAGGGAACCTATGTATTTAAGTTGACAGTAACCGATAACAATGGCGCTACTGCAACCGATAATATAACAGTTAAGGTAAATGCGGCGCCTCCCCCGGCAACCGTGAACCAAACGCCGGTAGCGCGAACGGAAAGCGATATTGTATTGTTGTTGCCGGTAGACTCGACCCTGCTGCATGGCAATACCTCTTCGGATCCGGACGGCGTGATCGTATCCTATCAGTGGACGCAGGTATCGGGCCCCGGCCAGGCAGTGATCAGCAATGGGAATACCTCGATAGCGAAGGTGTCGAAGCTGACAACAGGGATCTATACCTTCCAACTGAAAGTAACTGATAACAAGGGAGCCAGTTCGGTCAAAACAATAAAGGTAACGGTAGAAAACCAGAAAGGTACAGCCGGCACGCTGCTGATCTATCCCAACCCGACCCAGGGACCATTGACGCTTCAGTATACAGAAAACGCGAATGGCAAACTGCGGATCCAGATCTATGATGCCAACCGGAGACTAATGAGTGATCAAGTGATCGACAAAAACCAGGTAACGGTATCACAGACGATAGATGTTAGTAATTACGGGGCCGGTGTCTACTTTGTGGAGATACTGACAGATAGTAACGAAAAGACCGTCAAACAGTTTGTAAAAATGTAAACGGAACTAAAAACAGAACCATCCATACGGTAACAGCAGGCAGGAACTAAACTCCTCCCTGCTGTTTTTTTGTCTTTTCTTCGACTCTTGTCCGGAGTTAAAGTGTCCATTGAGCAGAAATGAAAGAATAACTCAGGTCAGGATATTTTAATACCAATGAATCCTCACAATCCTTGTTTTCCATGCTGATGATACCTCAATAGAGCCTGTCATCCTAGGGTCATCTTAGGGTTATTCTAGGATTATCTACGGTTATTCCTATATAAAAAACCTAAAGATAACCTGAGAAATACCTGACCTTAACACTAGAATAATAGTAACAATGAGGTTTCAATGTATACCTATTAGTGTAAATTGATAGGGATGAGCCCATTTCAATAGAATAGGCTTGTAAACTTTTTGGATCATTTTTTGGCAAGATAGATTGGGAACACGGAGCCAGATGGTTGGCATAAGGATGACAGGGGTTTGTATATAACTTGCTGATAATAAACAAGATAACCAATCTCCTTTTCTCTAAATAAACACCCTGCTTCCATAGCTATAATTTTCCCTGAACTCTTTCGGCGTGCAGCCTTTTTTCTTTTTAAATAACCTGTTGAAGTTGGAGATATTATTGAAACCGCAGTTATAAGCAACCTCTGATACGGATTGGGTAGTATCAATCAGCAAACGTGAAGCATGTCCAAGTCGCATTTCCAGCAGGCTATCCATAAATGTGATACCCGTCCTGGCCCTGAAAAAACGGCTGAAGGAAACATCTGTCATATTGGTCAGCTTCGCTACTTCTGTTAACGTAATTGATTTCTGGAAATTCTGGTTCATATAATCAACGGCTTTCCTGATGCGGCGGCTATTATAAGAAAATTCAGCATTGTTGAATGTTGCGTCCGATAGTGTATGCATATTACGGGAAATAGACAGGTCATGCAGGATGGACATTAATTCGAGTACGGAATCAAAGCCATGTTTTTGATTCAATACTAATAATCGCGGTGTGATTTGCTCGATGGTTTGTTTGGAGAACAATATACCTTTTGCCGATCTTTCCAGCATATTGCGGATAAAACTCAGTTGATTCCTTCGTAAAAATTTTTCATCAAAAAGATCTTTATGAAATTGTATGGTGATTTCCCGGATCTCTTTGCTTTTGCATTTATGGGTTTGCCATACATGCGGCAGGTTTGAACCAACAAGTACCAGTTCTACATCATCAATTTCAGCGATGTGATCTCCCACCACTCTTTTGGCGCCTTTGGCATTGAGAATAAAATTTAATTCCAGCTCTTCATGACTATGCAGGGGAAAATCAAATTCGGATTTTACACGGGCGAAAATGGTAAAACAATCGCTGCTGGTAAGCGGGGTGATCTCCCGCATAATGTTTGTGTGCATCTGGTAAAGTGTTGTCGAATAAAAATACCAAAAAAGAGGATAAAATAGTATTATTTAATTACTGCATGTAATGCGGGTATTATTTGCTTTTTCCCTCATGATAATCTGTATTTACAAAAGAATATAGAAAAAAAGCAGGTGATAAAGCATTATGATTTGATAAAATAGTATTAGTTGTAGACTTGCGTAAAATCCTACTTTTGGTAAAATAAACTTGCTATATGAGAAAAAAAGTAATCTTAAGATCACTTGTATTCCTGTTATTCGTTTTTCTGAGTATTGGCGCGTATGCCCAGGAAAGAACGGTTACAGGAGTCGTTTCTGATCTGAATGGAAATCCTCTATCAGGTGCGACTGTTACAGCAAAAGGCACTAAAATTGCAGTCATCAGCACATCTTCCGGTGCATTTAAGATTGACGTTCCTGCAAAAATTAATACCCTGGTCATTACTTATGTAGGTATGAAAGAACAGGAAATTTCTATTGCGGGAAAGACCTCTGTAACCGTTTCCCTTCAGCCGGCCGAAAACAATTTAAATGAAGTTGTAGTAATTGGTTATGGAACGCAAAGAAGGGGGGATGTAAATGGTGCCATCTCTTCGGTCACTTCAAAAGAGTTGGCAAATGTGCCCCAACCCAGCATTGACCAAATGCTTCAAGGCAGAGCTTCCGGCATAACTGTCACACAAAATTCGGGTCAGCCCGGAGCCGCCGTTTCGGTTCGGGTGCGCGGCATTACCTCTTTTAGTGGTACAGAGCCTTTATATGTAATCGACGGGGTGGCTATTGATGGCAATGCCCCGAGACAAGCCTCATCGAATGATAAAAATCTTGGCGGGCTTTCTCCCAGTGAGCAGGAAAGAAGCCCCAGTGTGCTTGCAAGCATTAACCCTAATGATATAGAATCAATTGATGTTTTGAAAGATGCGTCTGCCACTGCTATTTATGGTAGTCGTGGAGCTAACGGGGTGATAATTATTACTACTAAAAAAGGAAAAAACGGGGATGCGAAAATCAATTATGACGGTTATTATGGTAAGCAGGAACAAGGAAAGTTTTTGAAAATGATGAGCCTTCCGGAATATGCCAAATTTGAAAATACGCTTGCTGATTACTTCGGTCTTAATCATCGTATTGAGTTTGCCGATCCGGGCAAATTAGGTCCG
This sequence comes from Bacteroidota bacterium, assembly GCA_030706685.1. Classification (GTDB taxonomy): domain Bacteria; phylum Bacteroidota; class Bacteroidia; order Chitinophagales; family Chitinophagaceae; genus VBAT01. The sequence goes on along the minus strand of JAUZOA010000107.1, from coordinate 11,102 downwards.
GGAACAAATTGGCAGGATGCCATATTCCGGAACGCCGCTCAAACCAGCCATACTCTTTCTATTTCAGGTGCAAACGGTAAAACCGATTATTATGTATCAGGCAGCTATTTCCAGCAAGATGGTACTGTTATCGGATCAGATTTTAACCGTTATTCATTTCATACCACTATCAATTCGCAGGTGAAGGATTGGTTTAAAGTGGGTACAAGTGTTTCTGCTAATCAAAATAAAACAAACGTTGGATTGGGAAACAGCTATGGTATTATTTATAATGCCCTTTTACAGGCTCCTGATGCTGCTGTTTATAATGCAGACGGTTCCTTTTCTGGTCCTGCTGTAGTAAACGGAACGGTACAAGGCGGCAGAAACCCCGTTCAACAAGCACTAAGTATTACTAATTATCTGATAAGAAGTAATATTCAGGGCAGGTTTTATGGAGATATTAAATTCATTAAAGATTTTACTTTACATTCTGAAGTTGATGGAAATTTCGACTGGAGCCAATCCAAAGTTTTTAACCCAACTTATTCATATGGCGCTGCCGGTTCAGCTCCCGCTTATGGGAATACACAGGCTGCCCTATTGGAAAATAATAATTTCGATAATTATTGGAACTGGTTAGAGCATTTGAATTATAACCATACTTTCGGTGGCAAACATTCCATATCCGCATTAGCCGGCCATGAAGTATGGAAATCCGGTTATGGGGGTATTTCTGCATTTACTAACGGATTTACGGCCGGTAATACCATTCAAACATTAAATCTTGGTACGCAATCTTCTAACCGGTTAGACGAACCTAAAGGCAGTACTTCCATGGAATCATGGTTAGTGCGTATTATTTACACTTATGATAATAAATATAGTATTACGGCAACTGACCGCCGGGATAGGTCTTCCAACTTTGCCCCGGGGCACCAGGTTGGCTATTTTCCGGGCGTAGCAGTTTCCTGGAGATTATCGGAAGAGGGGTTTATGAAAAACATAAATCAAACAGTTAACAATCTTAAAATCCGGGTAGGCTACGGTACTACAGGCAATTCTAATATTCCGCAATATAGCTATGGGTCGGCGATTAATCCTGTGGTTACCGGGATAGGCACCGGCTTTAGATTTGCTAATTTCAACAATCCTAATCTTACATGGGAAACGGCTATCCAGGAAAATGCTGGTGTAGATTTTAGTTTGCTTAAAAGGCGTATTGATGTTTCTTTTGATGTTTATAAGAAAACTTCTAAAGATTTTCTTTTCCAGCAGCCACTGCCTTCTTTTCTTGGAGGAGGGACAGCTGAATATTCCAGTGCGGCCGTTATTCAGTCGCCCTGGGTAAATGCCGGTAAAGTTGAAAATAAGGGCTTCGAATTCAGTATCACCAGCCGGAATATCATGAAAAAGGATTTTACCTGGACGACTAATGTAATATTCTCGCATTATGCTAATAAAGTGATTTCATTAAACGGATTCCCTGCAATAATCGGTAATGTATCTACTGGATTTGGGCCTATCATTCCCGCCACTTATACCCAGGTTGGAGGATCGATAGGAGAATTTTACGGATATAAAGTATTAGGTATCATTAAAACCCCGGATCAATTAGCCTATTTGGCTCTGCATCCCCAAAACGTTACGGGTACGCCTGCGCAAATCAGTAGTGACAGGACTATCAGCAATGCGATATATCTGGGGGATATTCTATATGATGGTAACGATGGGAAAGGCGGACCTAATCAAAAATATGCTTTAGGCAGCCCCAATCCCGATTTCACTTATAGCATTACCAACAATTTTACCTACAAAGATTTTGATTTATCAATATTCCTGACCGGTTCTCAAGGTGGTAAAATATTAAATGCGGTTTCCTTCCAAACGATGGGCATGTATGGCTTGTATACGAATCAGCGGGCTGAAGCGGCCAACTTTTGGACACCGTCTAATTCTACCTCAACTATTCCTACACCAAGAGCAAGTTTTGGAAACAACAACCTGGTTATGTCCGACAGGTTCCTGGAAGATGCTTCTTTTTTAAGGATACAAAATGTTCGCCTTGGTTACAGTTTACCGCAAAAATGGGCTAAGTATGCCAGGATGACCAATCTAAAAGTTTATTTCAGCGGACAAAATTTGCATGTGTTTACCAAGTATAGCGGATTAGATCCTGAAATCGGTTCATTGAACCAAAACCCTGTTTTACAAAACATAGATTACGGAAGATATCCTATACCGAGGGTAATTACTTTTGGATTAAACGCTGAATTTTAATTATTCAACTCATTAAACGATAAAAAATGAAATTAAAAATAAAATATCTGATGGGGCTGGGCGCCTTGGTGATCATGGTATCAACAGGCTGTAAAAAAGACTTTTTTAACCGGCCGCCTGAAAATGCATCCACGGTAGGCACCTATTATCAAACAACTGACCAGGTTCGGTCAAGTACAAACATATTATATGCTGCGCCATGGTTTGGCTTCAACGGGAAAGCATTTTTAGCCATTGGTGATTTGCAAAGCGGTAATGCAGTTTGTTATTCCGGTACTGACGGGTCGTTTGATGCATTCCGTAATTTTTCACAGGGAGATGCCACACAGACAGTTCAAAGCGCCTGGAATTCCCTGTATACAGTAGTAGCACAAGCAAACGCTTTATTAAACAATTTACCCACGGCGGCTCCGGCTTCCGTTCCGAGGGAGGTGGTGAATAATGCATTGGGCGAAGCCCGTTTAATGAGAGCGGCGGCCTATTTTTACCTGGTACGCCTTTTCGGTAGTGTGCCGATTATTACGGACCCTGCACCATTTGTAGGTAGCTTTTCAACTGTTCGTACCAATATGGTTGCCGATGTTTATAAGTTCATTACAATGGATTTACAATTCGCAGAAGCTAATTGCCTGGCGGGTGTAGCAAACACCGGTCATGTATCCAGTGCATCGGCTTCCGGTTTATTGGCCAAGATTTATTTGTATCAACAGAAATATGATAGTGCCCGGATTGAGGCACAAAAGGTAATCAACAGCGGTGAGTTTGGTTTGGTAGGCCTGGATGCCCCCGGTACTTATACCGGGATGTTCGAGATGGCCGGGAACAATTGTAAGGAATCAATGATTGCATTGCAATGGACATCCAATGGAGGATATGGATATGGTAACCAATTGCAGTCAGTAATTGCTCCTCTTAACGACATTTCAGGAACAGGGGATGGCTGGGCTGAATTAGGACCGAGTTGGGATTTACAGGATGCTTTTAAAAATGCAGGTGATTCAATTCGTCGCCACGGTTGTATTATGCTGGGAGGCGAACATTATGCCGAATTGCATAAGAAAGATGGCGGATATAATGTTCCCTATTCTATCAATGCACAGGGTGTTCATGCCGGTATGAAAAAATATGTAGTTGGAACACCGGATGATAATAATGGTTACAGTGCATTTCAGGCAACTTCCAATAACACTTATATTCTGCGTTTTGCCGACATGTATTTAATCGCAGCAGAGGCTATTATGGGTAAAGCAGCAGGCGTTCAGCCAGGCACCGGCATCCCATCAGGTACTGTTTCCTCAGATGCCACGGCTTTGAGTTATTTGAATAAAGTCCGCCAAAGAGCAGGGTTGCCGGCATTGGCCAGTTTCACTTACCAGCAGTTGCTCAATGAAAGAAGACTGGAATTTGCTATCGAGGCAGATTATTGGTACGATTTGCAACGCGTGGATGGTTTTCAGCCTGCTGCTATTGATGGCAAGACTGACCATCACCCGACTGCTATCAGCATCATTGCTGCACAGAACAGGGGAGATTCCAATGGCGCGGGTACACCGCCTCTGTATACTGACTATACACGCAATACCCTGCACGTGACGCCTAACGATAAAAATTTCCTGTTGCCGATCCCTGCTACAGAGACCACTGCAGATCCCGCTTTATTGCAAGCTCCGGTACCATATCATTTTTAAATTATAATCATACACAATAATGAAAAAGAATCTTTCTATATCAAAAAACTTTTACTGGATATCTGGAATAGTAATTATTTCAGTGCTTGTATCCTGTAAAAAATATGACAGTCTTGGATTCACCCCGGGCAAAGGAGCGCCTGCTATTTCTTCCGTACATACCTGGGGCAAAACAGATACTACAGCCAGGTACGATACCGTAATAACTTACGATGCTTCCGGAAATATTATCAAGACACTTCATCAACTGCCCAGCCAGGTAAATCCCTTTGATTCCGTGACTACGGCGGGTAAGCTCGGTAATTTTTACATTATTTATGGTTCTAATCTGGGCAGCACTTCTTCTATAACATTTAATGGGTATTCGGCTTATTTTAACCGTGCCTTAATAACGGACAACTCAATTATTGTTCAGGTACCTTCAAAAACCCCTTATTTTGGCGCCCAGGCAACTGATAGTCTTATCATAACAACCCTCTATGGTAAGGCTTATTATAAATTTTCGATACTGCCGCCGCCGCCAACCGTAACGGGTTATTCTAATTATAATTTTTCGACAGGTTCCCGAATTACTTTAACAGGTGTTGGTTTTGCTACCGTAACATCAGTAACATTATCGGGTACATCATCAGGCACTGCTAATGTTACTATCGTTAATCAAAACGATTCTGTATTGGTAGTTCAATTTCCTGCTACAACTATTGCCCGGGGAACTTTAGGGTTTGGTTATACCGCAGCAGGATCTCCTCAAACAGCTACCGCTACCCAGGAACTTGTTGATTTAGACAACGCCTATCAAATTTTTACCGACGATTTCCAAAATGCCTGGGGTGATGGCTCATGGCAATCCCCGTCAGGAAAATCTACCAACCAGGCTAAAAGCGGAACGGCTTCGTTTATGGGCACGTTTACCGCAAACGGCTGGAAAATTGAAGGCTTTTCCAATTGGTGGCCCAGTTTGCCTTACGATAACAGCTATAAATATTTCTCTTTTTGGGTTAAAGGCGGAACGGTAAACCATACGCTTAATATTGAAACAAACACATCAGCTTTGGGTTATGGGCAAAATGATGGAAACCCAATTGTAGTACCTGCAAATGTGTGGACGTATTTCAAAATACCGATTAGTTCGATTAGTTTCTGGTCATCTGGTTCCACTCTTCAACAGGTTGGATTCTTCCTCAAAGGACAGGGTGGCGATGTAGACGAAACCTATTATTTTGATGATGTAATTCTGATCAAATAGAGAATATAATTTTAACACAAAGGCTGATTCACCTTATTCAAAACCACCCTTGATGAAGAAGTGTGAACCTGCCTTTGTTTTATCCTGTCGTTCGTTTTCCCAAAACGAACGACTCCTGGATAAGAATGCTGCCAGCGAAACAACAAATCTCTTCCGCAATCTCAAAAGGCTTGCCGGAAAAGGGTTTATGTTCGGGTAGCAGGATGACCTTGTTTTTTTAGACCAGTATGCAGCTCTTTACAATAGTCCTGCCGGCGCATTGAATAAAAGTAGTACGTCTGGTCACAAAGATTAATTCGGGGTTTTGGAGAAGGCCCCGCGACAAACTTGATGAAAACGAAGCCATGTATATCGATTTTTTTAGCATTGATTCTTACAGGAAATCTTACAATGAGTCAGCCTTCCTCTTTTGTAAGGGTGAAAGATCACCGGTTTCAATGGAATGATAAGCCGTATTATTTCATTGGGGCAAATATGTGGTACGGCAGTCTTCTTACAGTTTCAGGAAACGGGGAAACCGGCGGGCAGAGATTGAAAAAGGAATTGGATTTTTTAAAAAGTAAAGGAGTAACTAATCTGCGGGTAGTCGCCGGAGCGGAAGGAGCCGGAAAGATAAATGGTATAATCCGTATCGGGCCTTCCTTGCAACCTTCAGCAGGTGTTTTTAACCAGGATCTTTTAAAAGGACTCGATTTTTTATTGGCCGAAATGGGCAAACGGGATATGAAAGCTATTATATTTCTCAGTAATAACTGGGAATGGAGCGGTGGTTTTTTACAGTACCTGAACTGGAATGGTCTGATTCCTGATAGCATCCTGCGGCGAAAATTGAGCTGGGATGAATGGAAAGATAATGTAAGCCGTTTTTATAGTTGTGAAAAATGTAAATCGATGTACGAAGAACAGGTGAAGCTGATCGTGCAAAGGACCAACTCTGTCACAAAGAAAAAATATAAAGATGATCCGGCCATCATGGCCTGGGAAATTGCTAATGAACCAAGACCCATGCGGCCTTATGCTATTAATGACTACAAGGCATTCATCAGCCGGGCCGCTGCATTCATTAAATCACTGGATAAAAACCATCTTGTGACAACAGGCAGTGAAGGCGAGATGGGAAGTGAGAACCTTGAAGTATTCAACGCGATCCATTCCGATAAGAATATTGACTATGCTACCATCCATATCTGGCCAAAAAACTGGAGCTGGTTCCGCGATACCGCTATTGCAGGGGATATGGCTGTCATTAAAAAAAATACCCTGGACTATATATCGAAGCATGCCGGTATAGTAAAAGAAATAAATAAGCCAATGGTGATTGAAGAATTTGGATTACCGAGAGACAATCACTCATTCAGTCTCCGGTCTTCCACATCGCTCAGGGATAATTATTATACTACAATATTTTCATCGCTTTTATCAAGCGCGCAAAATAAGGATGTGATCTGTGGCGCCAACTTCTGGGCCTTTAGCGGTAGCGGTCGTCCTGCGCAGTTGTGGTGGAAGAACGGAGATGACTTGCTGGGGGATCCGCCCATGGAAGAACAGGGATTGAATTCCGTTTTTGACCGGGATAAAAGTACATGGAAAGTTATCAGTCATTTTACAAAAAAACTGGACGCGCTGCCATGAAATGTACTAAACGATATGAAATCTTTGTTACCGGTATGATTCTTTTTATATCCTCCGGTGTTGCTTCGCAACAGGAAATGCCATCGGACAAATCAGCGACTAAAGAAACTATTAATTTATATAATAATCTTAAAAAGTTAAAGACTAAAGGAGTTATGTTTGGCCACCAGGATGACCTGGCTTATGGTATGGGATGGAAGTATGAAGAAGGGAGAAGCGATATTAAAGACGTAACAGGGGATTATCCTGCGGTATATGGATGGGAATTAGGGCGCCTGGAAATAGATAATCCTGTCAACCTTGACAGCGTGCCTTTTGATAAAATGAAATCATTGATAAAGAAAGGTTATGAACGGGGAGGAGTAATAACCATTAGCTGGCACCTGAACAATCCATTAACGGGTAAAACGGCATGGAACCCTGCTGAAGGAACGGTAGCTTCTATTTTGCCGGGAGGCAGCAAACACGATCTTTATAAAAGCTGGCTGGATAAGCTCGCTTCTTTTATGAATGAACTCAAAGGAAGCAAAGGAGAATTCATCCCTGTTATTTTCCGGCCTTTTCATGAATTAAACGGGAACTGGTTTTGGTGGGGAGGGAAAAATTGCACGCCGGACGAGTTCAAAAAACTGTGGCAGTTTACAGTATCCTATCTCCGGGACGAAAAAAAAATACATCATCTTTTATATGCATATAATACGGATCGCTATTCCTCACGTGAAGAATACCTGGAAAAATATCCCGGGGATGAGTGGGTAGATGTAATTGGATTTGATATCTATCAGCGGAACAGCCCAAACGAAAAGTTTATTGCTGATATAGATAAAATGCTTTCGACGCTGGAAAATATAGCCGGGGAGAAAAATAAAATTCCGGCGCTGACAGAATTTGGCGGCAACCTTGCTGACAGTAATTGGTGGACAGGGACATTCCTGAAAGTTCTTTCGGAGCACAAGATATCCTATGTTTTAGGATGGCGGAATGCAGGAATGAAACCAGGAGGACAGCCCGAATATTACGTTCCCTACAAAGGACAGGTAACTGCTGCGGACTTTGTAAGGTTTTATAAGGCTGATAAAACATTTTTTCAGAAAGATGTTAGCAAAGAAAAACTATATCAATAATTGTTTAACAAGCAGCAATCGTTAGATCAGAGGTTGCGGGTAGATTCTTCTTCCTGCAACCATTTTTTAATTATCAATGACTATTGTAATGCAAGAAGAAGATAAAGCCGCCAAATGAAATTAAAGTTCATAGATGTAAGTATTATCGTTCTGTACCTCATTACTATGGTGATGATCGGCTGGGTGCTCCGGAAGAAAGCGAGGCAAAACAAAGAGAGCTACCTGCTTGGCGGAAAGAAACTTCCCTGGTACCTGCTTGGCTTGAGCGATGCTTCGGATATGTTTGATATCAGCGGTACTATGTGGATGGTGGCTTTGTGTTTTGTGTATGGGATGAAGAGTATCTGGATTCCCTGGCTGTGGCCGGTGTTTAACCAGGTATTCAATATGATGTTTTTGGCAAAATGGTTGCGCCGGTCCAATGCGAGTACAGGCGCCGAATGGCTGGCTACCCGGTTTGGATTGGCAGGAAAAGGAGTAAAATCTTCGCATAATGTTGTTGTTGCTTTTGCTTTAATAGGATGTCTTGGATTTTTAGCATACGGTTTTATAGGATTGGGAAAGTTCATTGAAATTTTTGTTCCCTGGAACCTGGTGCAGCCGTATGTCCCGTTTCATGTAGCCGCCCAGTATGTGCCGCATTTTTACGGGATCGTATTTACATTGTTTGCTATGTTTTATTCCATATTGGGAGGTATGCATAGCATTGTGCTGGGAGACCTGATCAAATATATCATGATGACGATAGGCTGTGTGTCCATCGCTGTTATCGCGATGATCCACCTGCATGATAGTAATATATTACAGACACCTCATGACTGGGGCAACCCTTTTTTCAACTGGCGCCTGAACCTGGATTGGTCACGTATTATACCGGATGCAAACAAGAAAATCAGTGACGATGGCTTTGGAATATTTGGCTTCTTTTTTATGATGATGTTATTCAAAGGCGTATTCGCTGCTTTGGCAGGGCCAGCGCCCAATTATGATATGCAAAAGATTTTATCATCACGATCACCGAAGGAAGCGTCGAAAATGACAGGATTCGTTTCAATCATATTATTACCTGTTCGTTATTCCATGATCATCGGGTTGACGTTGCTGGCATTATTATATTATAACCAACTCCACCTGCCTTTACTGCCGTCAAAAGGATTTACTGATTTTGAAACCATATTGCCGGCGACGATCAACAACTTTTTACCGGTGGGCATACTGGGCATTGTGCTTACAGGTCTTTTGGGAGCTTTTATGGGCACGTTCAGCGGTACGCTGAATGCTGCGCAAGCCTATATTGTAAACGATATCTACCTGAAATATGTCAACCCGGATGCTTCCAACAAAAAAATAATATCCATGAACTACCTGACCGGTGTCATCGTAGTGGCCATCGGTGTGATACTGGGTTTCTTTGCCGATGATGTAAACAGCATTTTACAATGGATCGTTTCGGGGTTATATGGCGGGTATATTGCGGCCAATGTTTTAAAATGGTATTGGTGGCGGTTCAATGCAAACGGGTTTTTCTACGGCATGTTAACGGGCATTGTGGGGGCACTGGTCTTTTCACGGTTGTTTACCGGCGTGGAGTTCCTGTATTATTTCCCCGTTCTTTTCTTATTGTCACTTGCCGGATGCTTTTTGGGCACCTACCTGGCGCCGGCTACGGATATTGAAATATTGAAGAAATTTTATGCTACCGTAAGACCCTGGGGCTTTTGGAAACCTGTTCATGCAGTCGTAATAAAGGAAAACCCGGCCTTTGAACCCAATAAGAGATTTAAACTGGATATGTTCAATGTAGTAATCGGGATCATTGGTCAATCTTGCCTGACCATCCTGCCTATGTACATAGTGCTGTGGATGAAACTTCCTTTATTAATAACTGTAATTATTCTCGTTATAATTGTTTTGATATTAAAAAGAACATGGTGGAATAAACTGGAAAATTAAAAACGATTTTTTTTATGAGTGGACAATTTTATGATCGCCTGGCAACTTTGGAGAAGAAGCATGAGCTTTTGCTTCAGAAGCCCAATGCAAAGGCCGAAGCAGGTAATGGAATTTTTGACCGGTACCAGCATCCCATCCTCACAGCGCAGCATACCCCTCTCTTCTGGCGCTATGACCTGAATGCGGCGACTAATCCTTTTTTGATGGAACGATTTGGTATCAATGCCGTATTGAATGCCGGGGCTATTAAATGGAATGATAAATACCTGCTGATCGCCAGGGTGGAAGCGTCTGACAGGAAATCTTTTTTTGCCGTGGCTGAAAGCCCGAATGGGATTGATAATTTTCGCTTCTGGGATTACCCGGTCAACATGCCGGAAAAAGAAGAGCCTGACTCGAATACGTATGATATGCGCATAGTACAACATGAAGATGGCTGGATATACGGGCTGTTTTGTACAGAGAGAAGGGATCCGAATGCGCCGGCCAGTAACCAGACAGCCGCGATAGCGCAATGCGGCATTGCACGAACAAAGGACCTGGTGCAGTGGGAAAGGTTGAATGACCTTATTACGCCTTCTCCCCAGCAACGGAATGTTGTATTGCATCCTGAATTCTTTCATGGTAAATATGCCTTCTATACAAGGCCGCAGGATGGATTTATCGATGCCGGGAGTGGCGGTGGTATCGGCTTTGGCGTAAGCGATACGATCGAAAAGGCAAGAATAGATAAAGAGATTGTTATTGATCACCGGGTCTATCATACTGTTTATGAAGCAAAGAACGGCCTGGGGCCGGCGCCGTTGAAAACCAAATACGGCTGGCTTCACCTGGCGCATGGTGTACGCAATACGGCGGCTGGTCTTCGTTATGTGCTTTATATGTTCATGACGGATCTTCATGACATCACGAAGAAAATTTATAAGCCAGGCGGGTATTTTATGGCCCCGGAAGGAGAAGAAAGAGTCGGCGATGTATCCAATGTTTTGTTCAGCAATGGCTGGATAATGGACGATGATGGCCGCGTATTTATTTATTACGCTTCCTCCGATACAAGGATTCATGTAGCCACTTCGACGATTGATCAGTTAGTGGATTATGTAATGCATACTCCCCCGGATGGTCATGGTTCCGCTGAAACAGTCAAAACCCTGAACCAACTGATTGAAAATAACCAGTCAGATGTATTGCACTCACTTC
>JAUZOA010000106.1 GCA_030706685.1 Bacteroidota bacterium | reverse complement strand
TTTTTCATAATTTTCTTATATTCATTTGATCAATCAACCAGTCATGAAACTTTATATTGCTTTTTCTTTCTTAAGTATTGTCATTCTTATATCCTGTACTTCCCCACGCAAACAGGATAATACCGAAGACTGGATCCGGCTTTTTAATAAGAAAGACCTTACCGGGTGGGATATTAAAATTGCCAAACACGATCTGAACGATAACTTCAATCATACTTTCTATGTTAAGGACAGCATTTTGGAAGTTGACTATAGCAGGTATGGAAAATTCAACGGGGAATTCGGTCATCTTTATTATAAGGAGCCTTTCTCTTATTATAAGGTAAGAGTGGAATACCGCTTTGCCGGCCAGCAATTAACCGGGGGGCCGTCCTATGCTCATCTCAATAGCGGGGTAATGCTGCATGCGCAATCAGCCGCCTCAAACGGCAAAGACCAGTCGTTCCCGGTTTCCCTGGAGATGCAACTTCTTGCCAGGGACAGCAACGAGACAAGACCGACCGGCAACCTCTGCACACCCGGTACCCAGGTAAGTATGAATGGAAAATTGGTAGAATCTCATTGTATCAATTCAAGTTCGAAAAGCTATCCGGGGAGTGAGTGGGTAACTGTCGAAGCCATTGTAATGGGAGACTCGATCATTCGTCATATAGTTGACGGCGATACTGTGCTTACCTATGAGCACCCGCAAATCGGTGGCGGATTTGTCAATACTAATCTTACCTGGACAAGCGGGGGCTTTGGAGCTGATTCTCTTTTATGGATGCAGAAACAGGGCAAGGCGCTGAAAGAAGGGTATATAGCCCTGCAGGCGGAAAGCCATCCGGTTGAATTCAGGAAAGTTGAGCTGCTTAATCTTGAAGGATGTATGGATAAGAGCGCGCTGAATTATAAATCCTATTTCATAAAAGCCAATAATTCGAAGTGCGTATATAAATAGCAGTTATCCGGGGATCCCTCTTGCATCGGGAGGGAAATTTGTTCAAGGCCCAAATTTCGCTGTTCCTGCCAGGCAGCTTGAGAGCCGAAGCTTTAGGAAATAACCTGTTTGGAAGAAATTTCCCAATCCCGCTTTCCAAAATGTTCACCACGTACTATTACATTCTCTCTATCGTACATTTCCCGCAGCAGAATTGTAATAAACACAGGCCCGGGGCGTTTATGTATGCATTAAAAGCTCAAAGTATAAACAATTAAAAAAAAGTTTTTGCATCTTTAAACCCCGGAGCGCCACCATAGTCTATGACTCCAAATAAACAAATTCAACTTTTATGAAAAAACAGATTCTCTACCTGCTTACAGTTAGCCTGATAATCGTATTTACGGCTTGTAAGAAAAATTCAACCAGTAATAACAATAATGAAATGGCTACCCATTCTGATGACCAGTCACAGGTTACTTCAGAAATTGATGACGTAGCCAATGACGCCGATGTTACGCTGGAATCTTCTGCTTCATTCACCGGCCGTTACCAGGGTGTCCAGGGGGTTATTTGCGATGCATCCGTTGTAATGAATACCACCAGTAATCCAAGAACAATTACAATAACCTATGACGGAACAAATTGTTTTGGCAATCGTACCCGCACAGGTGTTGTTATCATTTCTATGGCACAGGGAGTACAGTGGAAAAATGCAGGAGCCGCTGTGACCGTTACTTTCCAGAACTTAAAGATTACCCGTGTAAGTGATAATAAAAGCATCACGATTAATGGTTCGCAAACATATACCAATGTCAGCGGTGGATTGCTGGTCAGTTTACCTGCATCAGGAGGATCAATTACTCATGCTATTACCAGCGATGGTTTAACGATAACCTTTGACAACGGTTCACAAAGAAGCTGGCAGGTTGCGAAACAAAGAGTATTTACTTATAGCAGCGGCCTTGTAATCACTACTACCGGAACTCATGTTGATGGCAATAATACAGGAATAGCCGAATGGGGAACCAACCGTTTTGGCAATGCTTTTTCCACTTCCTTTGTTGAGCCTTTGGTCGTTCGCCAGGATTGTAATTTCCGGTTAACCAGCGGACAGGTAAAACATATTACCCCCGCTGTGACAGCCACAGCTACTTTTGGTCTGAATGCAAGCGGTGATCCTACTACCTGCCCCGGAACAGGCCATTACTATTGTAAAGTGGTATGGAACGGTTCCAATGGCAATAGCCTTACTGTTATATTCCCTTACTGATAATCCAATTATAATAAATATATCCAACCGTCCCGCTGATGCGGGGCGGTTTTGTTTTTTTAGATAGATTTGTTTTCCATTACTTCACGTTAAATACCGGGAAAGCTGAATGATCTTCCGCGAAGCACAAACCGCCGACATACCACAAATACAAATTGTAAGGCACTCCGTAAAAGAAAATACATTGTCGGATCCCGCTTTAGTCCCCGACAAAGATGTAGAAGATTATATCCGCAACAGGGGAAAGGGCTGGGTATGTGAAATCAATAATACTATCGTTGGATTTGCCATTGTATCGGTAGCGGACAATAATGTATGGGCTTTATTCGTACAACCCGGCTATGACCAAAAGGGAATTGGCCGCAAACTGCATGATGAAATGATGAATTGGTACTTTCAACAGACTCCTGCCACGATCTGGCTGGGCACAGCTCCCGACACGCGCGCCGAAAGATTTTACCGGAGAGCCGGTTGGAGAGAGGCGGGCAGGCATGGGAAAGGAGAAATAAAATTTGAAATGACCGCGGAAGACTGGAGGAATGAACATAAAAGGAATGACCGCCCAATTTTCAAATAAGAACGAAGTTTTCAAATATCTTTAGCCAATAACCATCACCGGATGCAATCCAAACAGTACGGTATTTTTTCACTTCCTGTCATTATCGGCTCCCTGGGGTTTTTTGTTGATATCTACGATCTCCTGCTTTTTAATATCGTGCGGAAATCAAGCTTTAAGGAGCTGGGCGTAATGGGAGATGCCATGAAGGATATGGGAGAAAATATCCTGATCTGGCAAATGATTGGTTTGACGATCGGCGGAATACTATGGGGAATACTTGGCGATAAGAAAGGAAGAAAGAGCGTTTTGTTTGGCTCCATACTGCTTTATTCATTAGCCACGATTGCCAATGGGTTTACTAAAAATATCGATCAGTATTTATGGCTAAGGTTCATTGCTGGCCTGGGCCTGGCCGGTGAACTTGGCGCGAGCATCACCCTCACCAGTGAAATGCTGCCTAAAGAAAAACGCGGGATCGCGGCTTCCATCATCGCTACAAGCGGTGTTATGGGAACGATTACCGCTTACCTCGTTTATTACCTGAGTAACGAAGACTGGCGTTTATGCTATTTCATCGGGGGAGGAATGGGTATTGCCTTATTATTTTTGCGGGTGCGTGTTTTAGAAAGCAGTATGTATGATACGGTGAAGAATACTAACTTGAAGATGGGGAAATTTTTCATGCTGTTCAATAAACGCGAAAGATTTCTCCGGTACCTCAGAGCCATCACCATCGGGTTGCCGGTATGGTACGTCATTGGGATATTGATCAGCTTTTCCGATGAATTCGCCAACCAGTTTGGCATAAGAGGATTCGACCAGCCCAAAGCGCTGATGCTGCAATATGTGGCCCTGGCTTTCGGAGACCTGGGTGCCGGTATTTTCAGTAACTATATTAAAAGCCGGAAAAAAACATTGCTGATTTATTATGGGATACTTAGTTTCTTCATTTTTTTGTTCTTTGCACTGAAAGGCGGAGGCAATGCTTTTAATATGTACCTGATTTGCATGGGACTTGGATTTGGCTCAGGCATTTCTGTTTTATATATCATGATGAGCGCGGAACAGTTTGGCACAAATCTCAGGGCAACCGCGGCGATCTCCATTCCCAATTTGGTCAGGGGTTTTCTACCCCTGATACTGTTCCTGTTTAAATTTTTGCGGAGCGGAAAATTATTCAACAACAATAATAACTATGTTACCGCCGCCTGGATCTCGGGTATTATTATTGTCGCGATAGGATTCATATCTGTATTATACACCAGGGAAACATTTGGAAAGGATCTTGATTTTGTAGAAAAGTAATGATTTACCTTCTATTCGCTGAATCCATATCCGGCAATATATCCCTCCACTTTCGCTGCCAATTGTGTTCTTTGGCTTTCCGCCAGGCTTCTTACAAAACTCCGGTGGCTCCGCAACCGGTAACCCGGAATCTTATTGTAATCAGTAACCAACTACACTTCCATTATTCTTTTTTTGCGGCAGAAGATGGCAGGTATTTCTTTGGCGAAACTTGAAAGAGGATTACCGGTACTTCATTTTTTGACGAGATGGCTTATTTTTACCACCTAAGTAATCAGAATGGTTTTATTTCCCCGGATAATGTGTATCAGTCTTTTAACGGGGGTGATATGCCTGGCAGGGAATCCGCGAGGCATCTTGTTAAAAAAAAGCAATTTATCCATTACTGTTTCAACATGTGACACACTGTTTCATCAACTGCCTTTTGATGCCATTGGCGACCCGGTTGTCACCACTGATTCCGCTCTTTGCATTATCCCTTTTAGCAGGGTAGGCAACCTGATTGTCATAAGAGCAAAAGCGGATACTACGGAAGGCAATTTTATTCTCGACACCGGCGCGCCCAAGCTTATTTTGAATATGACCTATTTCCGTGGTTATCCCTCCAACTCTGATCCCGATAGTGAGCCGGGAGGTGTCACCGGTGAAACTTCCGTGTCGAGCCCGACGGAAATAAAGAATTTTTCGTTTGGCCCGGTCAAGTATTCCCGTGTCGACGCCGACAGGATCAACCTGGGCCATCTTGAAAACAGCAAAGGAATAAAGATCCTGGGATTACTGGGCATGCAACTCTTCAAGCGGTTTGAGATGATCATTGACTATGAAAGAAATCTCATTTACCTGCATCTGATCAATAAGAAGGAATCATCTTCCTACAAAAGTGAAATGTTGAAGGATACTTCCGCTTACAACACTTTCGAAATAGAACTCCTGGAGAATAAATTACTGACCTCCGGGGAAATGGCGGGTAAGAAATTGCTTTTTGTCATTGATACGGGTGCGGAATCGAACGTATTGGACAGCCGCCTGCCCGGCAAGATATTTGACAATGTTGCCATTACAAGGCGTACAACTCTTGCCGGGGCCGGTAATAAAAAGGTGGAAGCCCTGTATGGTAACCTGAATAACATGAAGATAGGGAACCTGGACGTGGGTAATTTGCCGGTATTGGTCACCAACCTCGAGAAAATGTGCTTCTCGTACGATAAATGTATAGATGGGATGCTGGGCTTCGATTTCCTTTCATTACATAAAATAGGGTTTAACTTTGTGAACAGAAAAATGTATATATGGAAATAAAAGGTACCCGGTATACTAAATTACAGCGATGGGTACGCTTTTATATGTGCCTGGTGGCCTTCCTGTCGATGGGTCATCTGACAGGCTTTGCACAACCTCCTCTTAAGCTATACACAGTGAAGAACGGCAAAATGTGCATCACCCTCGGTAAACTGATCAATGAATCGTCCCTTGACAGCTTTATCGCGCAATATGATCTCCAGGATCTTGCTCTCAAGGAATTTATTCAAAAAGGTTTTCGTGATTCCCTCGAAAAGCTTGGCTGGACGGTAGAGATGGATACTAAGCTGGGGATCGTTATCACCAAGCCTTTATTCAGTGTTGAAAATATAAAAGATCCTGTGGGTCGTATCCTGTTTGCTGAAAAACAACCCGAGAGCGGGGACATATTCCCGGCTGTCAGTAGCAAAGTAGTATATGGCTATAACCGTTTCAGGAATAAACACCCCTTCGCGGTCAATGATTCAAATGTCACTTTTTTCCTGCGTGGCTTTATCAACGCGGGAAAAGTAATGCTTGCCGGTAGTTTTAATAACTGGGCACCCGATTCACTCGCCATGACCAGGACAGACAGTGGCTGGATAGCCCAGGTAAAACTTGGCCCGGGGAAATACTGGTACAAATTCATTGCCGACGGCAACTGGATGGTGGATAATGATAACCGGCTGAGCGAAAACGATGGCAGGGGAAATACCAATTCTGTTTTTTATAAAACCAATGTTGTATTCGCACTGAATAATAACAGCAACGCAAAAAAAGTTTATCTATCCGGCAGTTTCAATAACTGGAAGCATGATGAATTGCTGATGAATAAAACCGCGACCGGGTGGGAATTATTCCTTTACCTGGCTGACGGTACGTATACCTACAGGTTCGCTGCCGACGGCCGCTGGTTCGCTGACCCGGCGAACCCGGACAAGTTTCCGAATGAATATGGTGAATTCAATTCCGTCATCCGTCTCGGTAAACCTTATTTGTTTTATCTCGATGGATATACCCATGCGCAGAATGTAATACTGACCGGATCATTCAATGGCTGGCGCAAGGATGAGTTGTTTATGAAAAAAACAGGCAATGGATGGGAACTGCCCTACACACTTGGGCCCGGCAATTACGAGTATTATTTTATCATAGACGGGAAACTGGAAGCCAAGCAAGCGAATCCTGATTCGGCGAATGGTTCCGGGAATACCCGTAACTTTTATTTTGTTATTGATCCTAATTATACATTTCACCTGAGCCGGTACGAAAACGCGAAAACGGTTTACCTCGCCGGCGATTTCAACCAGTGGTCTCCGAATACATTTGCTATGAAAAAAGCAGAGGGTCAATGGATATTACCGGTTCATCTTTCCCCGGGTAAACATACTTATAAATTCGTAGTAGACGGTCAATGGATAACAGACCCGGATAATAAGCAATGGGAGCAAAATGAATACGATACCGGTAATTCGGTGATCTGGATCAGTAATAAATAATTGCTTACATTTCCTTCCCAAAACCCGGGATTTTACCATAATTAGAAGAACATGAAAAGACAGTTACTGATCATTGCCTGCCTGGCAATCGCGGTATGGCAGGCCACTGCACAAAAAAGCAAACCTATTGTACCGGCGCTGCCCGAGACAGCCGGGTTCTCCACGGAGCGATTGAAAAGAATTGATAATGCCATGAACGAATGGGTGCAAAAAGGCTGGATGAACGGGGGAGAGGCTTTGATTGTACGCGATGGCAAAATAGTGTATTATAAAGCTGCGGGGTATGATGATCTTGATGCAAAGACCCCCTTGTCCAAAGAAGGTATATTCCGGATCGCTTCACAAACAAAAGCCATTACCACGGTCGCGATCATGATATTGTATGAAGAAGGTAAGCTCTTATTAAACGACCCGGTTTCAAAATACATTCCTTCTTACAGGAAGCAAATGGTACTGGATAAATTCAATGCCGCCGACACTACCTACACTACTGTGCCGGCCGCGAGGGATATCACGATTAAAGACCTGTTGACGCATACATCCGGTTTGGGCTATGCCATGATCGGCACCAAAGAATCCAACGCGATATATGCTAAAAACAAACTAACTGCAGGTATCGGGGGAACCAATGAATCCTTACTGGAAGCTATGACAAGACTCGGTACTTTGCCGTTAATGCACCAGCCTGGGCAGAAATGGACCTATGGATTAAATACAGACCTGCTGGGCTGCCTCGTCGAAATCATTTCAGGAATGACACTGAATGATTTTTTCAGGACCCGCATTTTTGAACCCCTGGGGATGAAGGACACTTACTTTACGATCCCGAAAGAAAAAGCTGGCCGCCTCGTAAACATCTATACCGAAGATCAAAACGGTCATTTAATAAAATCCACGGGCAATTTGCTGAATGGCCCGGTGGGCCCGGATTACCCCCTTTTACAAAAAACCTATTATTCGGGAGGAGCGGGGCTTTCCTCTACTATTTACGATTACGCTGTTTTCCTGCAGATGCTTCTTAACGGTGGTGAATACAATGGTAAAAGAATTATAAGCAGGAATACTGTCCGTATGATGACCATGAACCAGATCGGGGAGGTTCCTTTCCGCGGTGATGATAAATTTGGACTGGGCTTCGAGATCGTTTCTGAAAAAACAGGCGATGTGCCGTCACAGGCGGGTACGTTTAGCTGGGGTGGCGCTTATTCCACATCGTATTGGGCAGATCCCAAAGAAAAAATGGTCATACTATTTTATCGCCAGTTGCAACGCACTACTCATTGGGAACCCGCAGAATTATTCAGGGCATTGGCCTACCAGGCATTGAATGATTGATAAAGGGAAACAGTTTTATCTTCATACCTATGAAATCCGCGACTATCCACGAAATAAAACAGGAATTATTGACTGTAAAGCAGGCTCAATTGGTTGAGCTATGTCTTCGCCTTGGGAGATTTAAAAAGGAAAATAAGGAACTGCTCACTTATCTTTTGTTTGAAGCGCATGATGAGCAGGGTTACATTAACGGCATCAAAAAAGAGATAGACGAACAATTCGCCGCGATCAATTTATCCCAACTGTATTTTGCTAAGAAAAGCCTGCGAAAGATCGTCAGGATCATCAATAAGTATTGCCGGTACAGCGGTTCCAAACAAACCGAGGTGGAACTGCGTATTTATTTCTGTTCACAACTGAAAGAGTCGGGAATACCCATTGAAAGAAATGCCGTAATCAACAATCTTTATCATTCCCAGCTAAAAAAGATCGAAACCGTCCTGGCAACGCTCCACGAAGATCTTCAATATGATTACCAAAAAGAATTGGATGGATTGACGATGGAACCATAAGCCTGAATGACCATCCTTATATGCCAGCCGGGATATCACAAATAAGCGGGGCTCCGTGGAGCTGCTTCCTGTCAGTCATCCCTGTTTGGCTTACCTATACGCCGGGAAAGGCATAAGACATCACCGGGACTGTCCGGCTCATGACCGCCTTATCATAGGGAGTATATAAGGAGATGACCCGGAGCTGACCTTGAGTATACCCGAAGCATATCCAGTATAACTCCAGTATAATTCCAGTATAACTCCGGTATAAGTCCGGTATAGCGTTTAATTTTCTTTCTGGCAATTGATTTTATCGCTTTATTTTGTTGTATGGCTTCCATGCTTATCAAAAATATCAAATTGCTCGCCGGGACCCGGGAAGATAATTTTCTGCTGAGAGGAAAGCAATTGGCTAAACTTTCTTGTATCGAAAATGCTTTTTTAATTATACAGGATGGTTTGATCGCTGCTTATGGTAAGATGGCAGACTTTGCTCACCGGGACAATGATTTTACCGGACAGGTAGACGCTTCGGACCAAACCATTTTACCTGCCTGGTGTGATTCGCATACGCACCTGGTTTTTGCTTCCAGCCGGGAAGATGAATTCGTTGATAAAATAAAAGGGTTGAGTTATGCTGAAATAGCCGCAAGAGGTGGTGGTATTCTTAACTCAGCCAAAAAATTGAACGCGGCTTCTGAAAGCGAATTGTTCAATATGGCATGGAAGCGGCTGGAAGAAGTAAGCAGGCTGGGAACAGGAGCGATTGAAATAAAAAGCGGTTATGGTCTGTCTGTCGAAGGAGAATTGAAAATGCTGAGAGTGATCAAAAAACTGAAAGAGAAATCCGATCTTTTAATAAAAGCCACTTTTCTTGGCGCCCATACTTACCCGCCTGAATTTAAAGAAAACCATTCCGGGTATATGGATTGCATAATAAATGAGATGCTCCCGGCGATCGGGGCGGAGAAATTGGCCGATTATATCGATGTGTTTTGCGAGACAGGTTTCTTTTCACCGGAAGAAACAGAAACAATTTGCAAAGCAGGTATGCGTCATGGATTAAAACCAAAATTGCACGCTAATCAACTTAATTTATCAGGAGGCGTTCAAATAGGAGTGAAGCTGGGGGCAATTTCTGTGGATCATCTCGAAACTATGGATGATGTGTCAACTTTTGAACTCGCAAACTCCGGAACTATTGGAACGCTTTTACCCACCGCCGCTTTCTTCCTCCGAATGCCTTTTCAGCCTGCCAGGAAATTAATCGATGCGGGCTGCGCTATTGCCCTGGCTTCGGATTATAATCCCGGATCTTCACCATCGGGCAATATGAACCTGGTGATCGCGATGAGTTGTATCCAGATGAAGATGCTGCCGGAAGAGGCCATTAATGCCGCCACGATCAACGGAGCTTATGCCATGGAACTGGAAAATGAAACAGGCAGCATCACCATTGGTAAAAAAGCAAATCTTATTTTCACAAAACCCATTCCTTCTCTTGCCTATTTTCCTTATTCTTTTGGGACTAATTTGATTGACCGGGTAATGATAAAAGGCCGGTTTATTTAACTACGCCTTGTAGAAAGATTGTCACCATTTAGGCTTGATAAAATAGAGGGCCGTTCCGTCAGGGTCGCTAAAATGGAGAAATTGTCCGCCTTCTTCCTTTCTTTCCGTTGCCGGTATAGATAATTGCTGTAAAGAAGTTTTTGTTTCTTCTAAATTATCCGTTGTAAAGCCAATGGAAAGATTACCTGAACCAGTAGTCATGTTGGAGGCGCTTGTTGGATGTAAGCCGATTACAATACCGGGAGCTGATAATTGCGCATAATGGTTACCCCAGCGGCTTTTTATACTGAACCCGATAGATTGGTAAAAGGAAACAGATTTGTCCATATCTTTTACGTTGATCGTAACATTAGATTCTTTGATTGTCATGTGGCATCGTTTTGGTATTATTCAAAGTTACACCATGACGAAGTAATGATCAAAGTCAGTACCCACAGTACCCACAGGTACTGTGGGTACTGATTCATTTTGGGATTTTCAAAATGAGTCACTATCTGCGTCTGAACATTATCGTGTAATTTCACTACATGTGGAAACTAAATACAGAGGAAATACTTATTGTCGCCTCCAGCCTCATTGTATTATCCTATATTTTTTCCATTCTCAGCCGCTATATAAGAGTCCCTTCCGTCTTGCTTTTGCTGTTTGCCGGTGTCGGTTTCAGGGTTATCGCGGACGCATATCATGCGAATATTGCTTTTTCGGAACAGTTGACCGAATCACTCGGAGTGATAGGTCTTATTATGATCGTGCTGGAAGCGGGACTTGATCTTAAATTGGAAAGGAATAAGATCAAACTGATCCGTGATTCCTTTTTTTCCGCCTTATTCATATTAGTCATTTCGGCCGCCCTGCTTACCTGTATTCTCAATTATTGGCTGCATGAGCCCTGGCATAAATGCCTTGTATATGCCATTCCTCTTTCTATCATGAGCAGTTCCATCGTTATCCCCAGCATTCACCCTTTGAGTGAGAGCAAGAAGGAATTCCTGGTCTACGAAGCGTCCTTTTCGGATATCCTCGGCATTATCGTTTTCAATTATTTTACAGCGAAAGATATATACACCTGGAGCTCTGTCGGCAGTTTCAGCATCGGTATCGTTTCTTCTATTTTACTTTCGGTATTACTTTCTTTCCTGCTTTTCCTGATACTGGCTAAAACGAGGCTCAATATTAAATTCTTTCTTATTTTCTCCCTGCTGATCCTTATCTATGCCGTAGGGAAAATATTCCATTTGCCATCGCTGATCATCATTATCATATTTGGCCTGCTGATCAATAACTGGGAAAAAATAAAATGGCCGCGGCTGCTGCGCTATTTTCCCCATCCCGAAGTAGAATCCCTGCGCAACCTGCTGCATTCCGTCACCGCTGAAACTTCTTTCCTGATCCGGACATTCTTTTTTCTTCTTTTTGGTTTTTCTATTTCTTTAAAATTTGTATCGAACCAGCATGTGATAATTGTAGGAAGCCTGGTGGTAACGGCTCTTTTTATAGTGCGGTTATTGTACCTGCGTTTTTTCCTGCGCACCAATCTTTTCCCGGAAGCCTTCTTTATTCCCCGCGGGCTTATTACAATTGTTCTGTTTTATAAGATACCGGCTAATTTAAAACTGAGCAGTTTCAATGATGGGATATTGTTCTTCATTATCCTTACCACCAGTATCATTATGGCAATGGGTATGGTCTTTTATAAGAAGAAGCCGGAACAGATCGTGGATGAAGGGCAATTTTCGGAACGGCCGGATCTTTTATAACGATCCACATAAATAGTCAGTATAAAGGTTGGGATTTACAGTGATCCCGATGGGTAAAGAAGGCTCAATCAATGTGATGGTTCGTCGGACACTACAGGCGTCCGGAGGATTACCCTGTGCTACCGGTGACGGCAAAGAGCCGGAATAATAACGATAGCAATTCGGGATTCATCCCCTCCTGTGGAGGGGCTATTTTAGGAAAACATGAACTATAAACGACCGGGGTGGGTTACTGCCAGTAAACAATATCCTGCAATCAGCGACCCACCCCTTTTGGAAACTCAGATATAGCGAACGCTGCTCCCCCTCCGGAGGAGGGGATGGAAAGGCTTTAGGATAGAAGCTGATGAATTCTAATCTATCATTTTATTTGCGCCTGTTATAATCTTGCGAACAATTGTGGTAGGATAAGAACCCCGGTGTAGTTTCATTATGACGCCATATACGGGCAGTTATAAAAAAAAAGCATGAACAGTTGTGGATGAAGTACAGTTTTCGGAGCGGTCGGGTCTTTTGTAAAGGCAATAATTTTTCTTTCTTTTAATCACTATTAAGGGCAAAATTATAGCGAAAATGGTGACGATAAAGATTACTTTACCATTTCTCGCAGTACTGCTAATACTTGTTCATGATTAAGATGATGCCCATTAATAGTTGTAGTGATTTCAAGGATTTCAATTGCCCTTTTGGCAAATGACCGCCAAGTAGTATCATTTCTTGATTCAAGAATTGCAGCCTTGGCCCAATATGCAAATGGAAAATTCGGTAATTGTTCAATTACTTTATTTGCATAGAAAAGAGAGCTATCAGTAATCTTCACCGAGATTTGATTACCCTTTTTTTCTAATACTTTTTTCATCAGTTCAGAAAGTGCTGTTTCGTATATCAGACCATATCCGGCCTCGATCTCTAATCCAAAAACATTCATTTTGGCAATACCAGCATAATCTTTAATATTAGAAACGTCTTTACTGAGTTTTCTAATTTCTTCACTTTTTTTTGAATTATCCTTCTGCAACTCAACTATTGAACTACTCAGATTGTTTATAGTCTGCGTTTTCGTGCTTGCATCATTTTGCAAATTTGCAATAATTGAATCTCTTTTTTTTAGTTCAATTAAAAAATCGGGAATACGCTCTAAGCTGGAGTTAACACTTTTTTCCAAAAAAAAGTTTTTAATGAATTTCTCTATTTCAATTTCTAATAGCCTCTTCAATTCGATATTGTCTGAAAGTTGTTCTTTACTTAGGGATATCATTAAGGGTAACTTCTCAGTTATATCACTACCTGTAATTTTTATAAAATTAATAAGTAAAGTATACAGGCCAGTGCCCATATCAAGATCAATATTGCCAAGAACCAAAAAATCAACTCCTATGACTTGTAATTTTTTATCAAATTCGGTGGACAAATCCTTATAAAGGTTTTTTTCTTCTTGGATGCTTTCAAAAAGGACATCAATTTTGTCTCTTTCAAGGATTTTAAATCTATTACTTGAGTTGGAAAGAGCAATTTCAAATATTTCTCTTACGTTTTTCCCAATCTCGGATTTTGATGTTCGGTACGTGAAATCTTTGCAAGCGACATTAAATTTTGTTTGCGATAAAGAATTCTCAGCAACAAAAAAAGAGATCAATATATAAATGATACTTTTCATGGATTAGTTACAGTTTGGAACTATTCTTAAAAAGGTTGTGTCAATTTTGTTTGGTAAGCTAATTTTACAAGAATCTTTATTTTTAGTTAGAATTAATAGCTCGCCTCTTCCTGAATAATTCAGTATTTCTATTCTTGGATTATATTTAGTACTCTGAGGTAATGTGTTTATTGCTTTGCCATTAAAAAAAATTCCCTTATACCCATCGCTTTCTTTTCTTAATTGAATCGATAATGTTATTGATTTTAAAATTTCATTTTCTTTTTTTGATGTATTGCTTAATTTGTTTGCCTTGTTTTGATGAATTTTGCCTGCTAAGTAGACCGTGTCGTTCTTTTTTGTACTCGTATCATTTTTTGTCAAATTGGAAATATTAGCATACCCACAATTCGGGTCAATCCATTTGCATAAATTTTGGGGGTACTGAAAAAAGACTGATGTAAATAAACATAAAATGGTCGCTATGAAAATTATAACAATTGCCCACATTAAGGTTATTGCGGGTCCGTGAATCGCTTTAGTTTTGGATAACGAAAGTTTAGCGAATAGAAAAAGGATTAGCATTAGACAGAGGGTCAAAACTGTTCCCCAAAAAGCTATTCTGGGGCTAATGCCATATGCTTTTACTAATGCAATCAATGCAATTATTCCTGATAGGCCTAATGCGTATTTTACAAAAGGAACTGCCTTAGTTGCATTTATAATTACAGATAATAAAGGAAAATCAGCTACTCTTTTTTTTGCCTTTAGCTCTGATCGAGTCATACTCTGGATTTATGAGAGATATAAAAATTAATTGCACGATGTGCATTGATTCTCGAAGTTACATCCAAAATAATTTCTTTCATTTAATCGGTTATTATAATTGC
>JAUZOA010000105.1 GCA_030706685.1 Bacteroidota bacterium | reverse complement strand
TTAATGCATCACCGTAATACTAAACCCGGGATTGACAATAAAAATTACTCCCGGTGCAAGCGTTAGTGTCCTGCAGATGGCATTGGAATTTACAATGACCGTACCGCTGCCAATAAAAACATCCGTAGTAGCATCGGCCACCACGCCGCAGGACCAGTTGCCGGGAGTTTCCCACGCAGTATTGACCACGCCGGTCCAATTATTGGGAGGCGTATTGATAGTTACTGTTGCGCTGCCCTGCGGTCCCCAGCCACAACTGTTGAATGACCTGAAATAATAAGTTCCCGATGAATTGACTGACTGACTGGTTGATGGGGTTAACAGCGATGTTCCATTACTTGTTGTGCCTTGCCAATATATTGTTCCCCCGCTTCCCCCGCTTGCCGTCAGGGTCATACTGCTGCAGGCCAGCCCGCTTCCGCTAACCGTTACTGCCGCGGGGACACTGCCCACAGTTATCGTAACTGTATTACTATTACTTGAATTGCAGGTGGCATTTTTACCCCAGCAGTAAATGCTGCCATTAAAATCAGTTACCGAATGAGTAGCGCCTGTTCCTCCATCGCTCCAAAGATAAGTGACACCGCTTTGAGGTGATTGAACAGATAATAGCACAGGCACTCCCGGGCATGCTGAGATGGGCCCGGCCGGTGAAATAACAGGGGTAATCAATGTGGCATCCACCGCCATCGTAATGATATTAGAGACAGCGGAGGAAGGACTAACACAAGTGGCGGCAGAAGAAATAGTGCAGGTTACCTGGTCTCCGTCAACCAGTGAACCATCCGTATAGGTTGCACTGTTTCCACCGACAACAGCTCCGTTCTTCTTCCATTGATAAGAAGATGAAGGAAGATTATTGGTAGCCGTGAAAGTTACTGATGTGCCGGAACAAACTGCATTGGAGGGAGAAGCGGAGATACTGACGCTGGGTGTAATGGTAGTATTAAATGTGACGGGATCTGAACTAATTCCATTGGCAACTACTACCAACGAATAAGTTCCGGCAGGCAAACTTGCCGGCAGATCAAATCGCGCGGTATCGGCAGCGCTTCCCCTGCGTACTCCTGTGCTGTTCCAGTTTGAAGTTCTTGCATAATAAACATTAGCTCCTGATGTCAATCGCACTAACGGGTAATTGGTTGCCATCTGCCAATCGTCACCATAAGCCGCGCCTTCTGAAATACCGTTGAACAATGTGCCTGTAATGATAAAGCTGGTGCAACTGGTGGGTGTAATATTGCTGATCGTTGGTTTACCTGCGGCGACAGGTGTGCCTCCGGGATTATAGACATAATAACGCACTGAATCCTGGTCATTGTAAAGTATAGTTCCATCCGGAAGGTTCAGCATATTAGCAACATAACTGGCATGGTTAAGTGTAGTTCCGCCTGTCGGGGCATTGCAAAGTGTAAAGCTATTCGTAAGATAATTAAACTCGTAGAAGGAGGTAGGCGAAGGAAAATGGTTGGCTGATGTAGGTGCAGGTGAAACAGCGCATAAAATTTTACCATTCACCATTATGGCAGCAGGCGCATCGGGAGTGCCCCTGCCACTGGGAATATCTGGTCCCGCTGCCCATGTGCCGGGACTATTGGTGCCTGATGGCGTATAATAAGCTGTATGACCAGAAGAACCTAAGAAGAAAGCTCTTCCATCCGGTAAAAGCAATCCTGCGCCGGCTTCATCACCAAAAGCATCGTATAGCTGAACAGGAACAGTACCGTCTGCTACCCATTGATTCAATGAAGGAATATATCTTTCAGAAGCCGTGGAAAGACGGTTCACATATAAAATACTATTATCCGCCAATTTTACCCAGGCCGACTCATTGTGAATACCTAGCGCGGTTGGACCCGCACTATAGGTATTGGTTACAGGGTTGTAGATGAGGGTACCTGTTAATGATCCCGCTACAAGTGCCTGGAGTATGCGGCCATCAGGAATAATTTCTGAGTTGGCATCACTTACTGTTTGGCCCGGAGCCGGTGCACTTGTCCATGTATTGGTAAGTGGATTATATACTTCACCTTGTGCTCCGCCTGATCCATATTCACCACCGGCTACATATACACGTCCGTCTTTTAGTATTTGGGAAGAAAAATACAAACGTGAATTGGCCATCGGCGCCAGTGTAGACCAGGTACCATTGATATAGCTACCATGAATATCCGGTGTGAGTTTATTCCAGCTATTCCCGATACCAGCAGGCGATCCGCCGGCAGTGCTTTTTGCCATCACGGTACCATCGGAAAGTAAAAGCATCAGGCCACCGCTGGTAGTTGGCGCCAGGTTGGTTAATGGCGACCAGGTGCCTATCTGCGCAATGGTTTGGGTGCCCGCCGGACAAGTGATGGTGGGTACTCTTGTGCCCATCGTACCCGATCCAATGATTTGATTGCAACATCCCGAGAAATTATCTCCCAGCACAGCCGCCGGTTTTATGTCGTATGTGACCCAAAAATAGTTGACCCCTTCTGACAATGTTGCGGATCCACTCACGGTATAAGCACCATTAGGATTTGTAAACGTAGAACCATATTGTGTTGCGGTGGAAAAAATATTACTGACACCTGTAAAATATACTTTGGCATTTGCGATATCGGCGCCGGCATTTGTTGAACCTGTAGTTGAAAGACTTAAACTTGTTATAGTAAAAGGGGAACTCGTACCGCTAACGACTACCTGCACTTGTATGACCTGGTTATTGGTGGTGCCCTGCGCAACTGCTAATCCATTGTTTAAAAATGCCGTGGTGCTGGAAGTATATGTCATGGGTAAGATGGGGCCCGGCGTCCACGTAAAAGTTAATCCTGAAGCCGGAATATTAGTGGATGACATATTGCATACAGCCGTAATAAAGCTGCCCGAAGTGGAGGTGGCCCATGTATTGACCCCGTTGGTTACACTTCTTATGTTGAAATCTGTCGTATTAGCTCCTAACAAACCCACATTACCTGATTCTGTGGCAACATCTGCACAGTTATTAGCACCCATTGTAGTGACATCGGTAGAATTTCCCCAAACAACCTGGACGGTATTAGTGGTTTCGTTGAGTATGATCTGGAAGCTCCAATGATTTAAACTCGTGGTGCCTGTGTAATGATCACAATCGGTCCA
Source organism: Bacteroidota bacterium (assembly GCA_030706685.1). GTDB lineage: Bacteria > Bacteroidota > Bacteroidia > Chitinophagales > Chitinophagaceae > VBAT01. The sequence continues at coordinate 11,827 of JAUZOA010000105.1, read as the reverse complement.
TTGGATGATAAATTGCCTGTTAGGCGCGCTTCCTATGGTTGTATATTGAATAGTTGAAGAAACGGAAGCCCCAACCAGGTCCGTGCCATAAGCTGCTATTGAATTAGGAGCGCTGGACTGAAGCCCGCAATAAACGGAAGCCGGGACGGCGCCCAGTGTGATAAAGCCGTTAGTGTTTACCGAAAGCGTAGTATACGGGGTACCATTATAAATAAATGAAAATGGAATCGTAAGAAGGCCGGAAGAACCATCATCCCAGGCCCCGGAAAAAAGCGTGGTTCCGGATATAGGAGTATAGGTTCCGCTGGATGAGGCAAACGTGTAATTTCCTACCGTTGCCCTGCTTGCCATTGCGCACACAATCGTTGAAATAAGGAGTACAAATTTTCTCATACTTTTTTTCTAAAAGATTAGCCTGGTTCTGACACAATACCTGCTCACTATCGCCAGGATTATTGACGGATAATAAGCCTTATAACCATTGATTCTTTAAAAGGAGATTTGATTTTCTGTTCTGGTCACGAGGGTTGACCGAATTATCTCCCAATATAGAAAAAATATTTTACTCCGGCGATACCACTTTGGGGAGTAGTGGTCATTTTTAAAAATAGCCGGTAAGACAGGAAGCCGGTAAGCGTTAATTTTCAAATCATTTTCTCTTATCGTCGTGCCCTTTGTGCTACCTAAGATGCTTGCTTTTAAGACAAACTTCTTTACAATTCGTAGTTATTGCTTTCAGAGAGCAAATGTGAGGTGTACCATTCCCCTGACTTTGCCAGATGTTTGTCCATTGGAAAAATTCTGGCTTACCGGCAGCTGCGCATTGACCCCTACAGATACATTCTTGAAACCTATTTCCAGCCCGGCCGCTGCCAATAATGCATTGCCGCCGGAGTCAGGGATTTTTGCGCCTTCCAGTTTATTGGCCCGCAGGTTTTCATAGAGCAACCCGATATTGGGATTGAAAACGGTATTGCCTTTATTAAGTGAACGAAAAACAAAAACGCTGCTACTGAAACGGTCGCCGAATTGATAACCTTCCGCCTTATTGTTTATTTTATAATTTATACTGCTGTTAAGGCCCCAGTTTTTTAAAGTAATGGCATACTGGGCATTCAATAGATAATCCACGCTGCCTGTTCCAGCCTGGTTGTTTGCATCAGGAATAATATCCGTGGGGTCAGGAGAAAAATTACCGGTAGGGATCTTTAATCCCCCGCCCACCCATAATTGCTGGCTGATCATGTTTCCACCCTTGTCCTTTGATTGTTTATTCAGCAGGTTATAATTAACGATGAAAGTAATATCTCCCAGTCCGCTGCTTTTGGTTAAGCCATCATCGGAATTTTGACGGTTGATATTATAAGGGATAAAACCAAGCACCTGCCATTTCCTTCCAAGGTTCCATCCCCCCATTATTTCTATGGTTTGATAAAAATCCTTGCTGAACTGGCCCGGGTCACCGGCTACGGTACTTTTGAAACTCCTGAAGGTATAGCGGGTACCGAAAAAATGCCGGTGAAATACCGGGAAGGGGCCGATAAAATAATTGCCGGCACTGCAGCCGCAGATATCGCACGCGTGTATTTCCTGCAATGACAGGAATAACATTCCTGCCAGGAATATTTTCTTCATTATAATAGTTGATTTTAACGGTGTACAAAAAGTCAAATTTAGCCATAGGCAGCCATCACTGCCGCTACCGATTTTGGGGGATGAAATATACCGGAGGTTCTGTCAACGGGAATGGCTGAATTCATACCCGGGTAAAATACCGGGGAAGAAACGATTGCTGCTCCAATAGCAGCAAAGAATGATTTCGATGAAATGGTGATGTTTTTATAGGCTGATTTCTGTGCGGAATTGGGCTGTTCTTTTTTCTCCTGCTCTTTTAATTTTTTCACAATCTGGCATTTCCCGTTGCATTTCAATTTTGGTTTGTCTTTATTTTCACAATTTTTGGCAAAAGCGGCCTTATGGATATAATAATCGGCGAAGATAAAAGCCTGGCCAAAGGTCTGAGCCAGGAAAGAAACAAGCAGAAAAAGGGTTAGCAGTTGCTTCAAGACAAATAATTTGTGAACGAGATGTAAAGGTAGCCATTGTTGACATGATTTTTTTATGGTAGTTGTAATTTGTGCTATGATTTTTATCAGGACCGGCAGGCAGGAAAATCATAATTAATAAGTGATGTATGCACAATTCCAGGATGCCTCATATTGAATACGATCCGTCGCCCAGGACTCATATTATTGCAAAGATCGCTTTCGTGCTGATAGCTCTTCTTATAGTTGGAGCCATAATCGTTCTTATACGCGGCAGGGATGATGATGAGAAACGGCATATTACGGGGCTGGCAAAAGACAGGCTTCCAAGAGAAGTGAGTACAGATAAGGTGTTACGAACCCGTTTCTTTAATGTAGTAGTAGATACCGTTGAGATTTTTGATTCGATTGACGACGGCAACGACCTGGTCACCCTGCCTTATGAAGCAGGCAACGAGTATTTTGTTATCAATATTTCTTTTAAAAACACAGATAACGAAAGCAAAATGATGCCGGATGGTGAATTAGGAATAAGCAGGGGCAATAATGAACTGAAATATGATAATCCCGAAATTTTGACGATGAGAGGTTGGGGAGTTTTGATGGAAAATATAGAACCGGGTATAACAAAAAAAACCAGGATCGTGTACAAGATACCGGCAGGCGTTTCGGGAAAAGCCTATTATTACCCCGATATCTCTTATAATCAGGACAGGATATTTCTTGCAGATTTTTAATTGGTTATGAGGAATATTGGCAAAAACAGTTTTTGAGTTTTGCCATGTTGAAAGTTACTTTTTTGAGCAATATTCCATCTGGTTACCTTTGTTAAATGTCATTTATAAAGCCAATCAAAAGAAGTAAGCAACTGGCGCCATTATCCCGTGAGCACCATGATGTGCTAATGTTTGCCTGGAATATAAAACAGGGATTAAATAATTGGACCCCTGCAGAAGAGATCAGCCCTTATGTGCGATGGTATTGGAGTAATTTCATGCAACCGCATTTTGACCAGGAAGAAAATATATTGGTGGCTGACTTGCCCGCTTCCGACGAGTTAAAACAACAATTAAAAACCGAACATGACAATATCCGGGAACTGATCGGCGGCCCTTTGAGTAAATCAGCCCTTATCATCCTCGCAGAAGTGATCAATGATCATATCCGGTTTGAAGAACGCCGGCTTTTCCCCCATATTGAGCACACACTTACTAAAGAGCAATTGAACCATATTTATCGCCAGTTGGAACAACAACCCCAATGCCATGAAAAATGGGGAAATGAATTCTGGAAAAGAAAGTTAGGATAAAGTTGCCGGGCTTATATGACTGAAGCAAACAAAAACTACAATACGATCAGTCCTTCCGCAGCATTCCTTATACAGTTAAAAGCCTATACGACCATTCCATTTGCCAAAGAAACAGCGGCCCTGCTTGAGAAAGAAGACCCCGCGATGGCACAGTATATCCGGCAAAACGGTATAAAGCAATTTTTCCGCTGGCTGATCCATTTTGAGAACCGTTACCGGGCCATTGAGAAAATGCTTGTACAGGTAAATCCCAAAAATATACTGGAAATTTCTTCGGGATATTCTTTAAGAGGACTGAGCCTGTGCAGAACTAATAACATTCATTTTATTGATACCGACCTGCCTGAACTCATCGCTGCCAAACAAAGAATGATCAGCGGGATATCGGCCAATATTTCAATAAAAGGTTTATTGGAATTGCTTCCGCTTAATGCCCTGGATGAAAAAGAGTTTAAAGCGATCATCAGCAGGTTCCCGGAAGGGCCGGTGACGATCATCAATGAAGGATTGCTGATGTACCTTGGCTGGCAGGAGAAATTAAAGATAAGTTCTATTATTCATGAAGTACTACAACAAAGGGGAGGTCAATGGATAACCGCCGATGTGTATATAAAGAAAAAAGATAAAGAAGCTGATATCCTGGATAGAGATGAAAATGTGCGGCGGTTCAGGGAAGAGCACCATATTGAAGAGAATAAATTTGACGACTATGAAAAAGCTGAAAATTTTTTTACGGGCTGCGGGTTTAAAATTGTCCGTAAAGAAATATGGGTAACCGATGAGTTGAGTTGCCTGCAATACCTGCCTGGCGAACAGAGAGAAAACCTGATCGAAAAGCTGAAGAGTTCAACACCCGATCATCAAACCTGGGAATTAGAGCCTGAAATTTAATGAAGGCTGATAACCCGGGTAACTTTCCATTCATTATTCTTTTTTTGCCAGATCACGACGAATTTGCTGAACCGCGATAGGGATCCTTCTTTAAGATTATGAAAGCGATGAGATCCCATTTCAACTGCCCCGAATCCCGGAATGGGAGATACCTCTATGCTGCCTTTCGCCAGTTCCCTTGTTACTTTTCCGCATATATTATTTTTAACCGCTTCGACCATATCTTTTTTGGAAGTTGACAGCCCGCCTTTGTCATGGTAAAATTCAAGATCTTCGGAAAAAAGCGCCGCGTATTTCTCCAGGTTGCAGTTATTATAAGCGTCAAATAGTGTACTGTCAAGGGAAGTGATGGTATGATACAGTTCTAGCGCTTCCAGTGAATCATGGTAAGACTGGGTATTGGCAGGTAACACTATATCCCACTTGTCTGCAGGCAAGATCGCGGATGTGCTTTTTAGATCTATTACCCGGTCCACACAAGTTTCCCAGGATGCGGTATCGTGAAAATATTTGTATTTGATATGTAAAGAAGGCTCTGCGGTTTCGAATGTTATCGTTGTTTCATAGATTCCTTTTTTATTTTTATCGGTCATGGGGTATGTCTTATTCCAGGAAAGGGGGGCTGTATTACCCCTTATGCCGATACTTGGCAGTGATTTCACATTTCTTAATTCAGTTGAAAGATCGACCTGGAAAGTGACAGTGAGTTTTCTTTTTGCAGTTGTACTGTCCCGGCTCATCTTACTGTCTTGCTGGGAAAAAGATATTCCGGAGTAACAGGCAGTTAAAAGAAAAATGGCGGATATTTTAGTTATCATGTAATTATTGTTTAGACAGGATATATTTCCACATTGTATACAGCGTCTGGTCCCTGTCTGTTCATACAGTTTTGAAGATACGATTTAATAACAGAAAGAAGGGGATGCTAATCAATGAAACGGGGAAATAGAATTGGCAGTAAGTAGAACATATATTATTTTAAACCCTGTAAAATTATTTACTATGAAAAAAGTTCGCTGGGGTATATTAAGTACGGCTAAGATCGGAAGAGAAAAAGTCATTCCTGCCATGCAGGCGGGAAAGCTATGCGAGGTGGTGGCTCTCGCTTCAAGAAATAAAGAACGGGGCAAGCTGATGGCAGACAGCCTGAAGATTCCGGTTGTTTATGGTTCTTATGATGAGTTGCTCAGCGATCCGGAAGTAGACGCGGTATATATCCCGCTGCCTAATCACCTGCATGTAGAATGGGCCATCCGATCATTGCAGGCCGGCAAACATGTACTGTGCGAAAAACCCATCGGGCTCTCATACGGTGAAGCGGAACAATTGCTCCGGGCCGCCCGGCAAAAACCGCAATTAAAAATTATGGAGGCTTTTATGTATCGCTTTCACCCGCAATGGCAGCAGGCAAAAAAGATGGTCAATGAGGGTAAGGTCGGGGAATTGAAGACCGTTCAATCTTTCTTTTCCTATTACAATACAGACCCGGGTAATATCCGCAATCAGAAAGAAGCGGGTGGGGGTGGTATGATGGATATTGGCTGTTATTGCATTTCCCAATCGAGGTTTTTGTTTGGCAAAGAACCGGTAAGCGTTTCGGGAATGGTTGAATACGATCCCGTATTGAAGACGGACCGGGTAGCTTCGGGTATCCTTGATTTTTCAACAGGTACCGCCAGCTTTACCTGCTCTACGCAATTGATGCCTTACCAGCGTGTGAATATCCTGGGTACTGAAGCACGGTTAGAAATCGAGATACCTTTTAATGCACCTACCGATCAACCTACCCGGATATGGCTGCGTACAAAAAATGGTACGGAAGAGATCGGTTTTGAAACGGCTGATCAATACACGATTCAATGCGACCTGTTTTCCGAAGCAATATTGAATAATGAGCCGGTACCCACTCCTTTGGAAGACGCTGTAAACAATATGAAAGTGATTGAGGCTGTTTTTGAAAGCGCGAGGGAGAAAAAGTTGGTTGCTTTGGGATAGCACTTGCGATTATTCATAAAAGTTTAATGCCGCGGTTTCTGCCTATATGCGCCTGCCCTGAACCCCATCCCAAGCGGGGCTTAAGATTATAAAACGATAATTGCGTTGCGGCTATTTTCATAGCAGGCTGCTTAAGAGCACCGATGATGCGAACCGGTATGCCGGGCCCCGCTGGCATCAAAACTTTATCACAGGGCCTCAGTGAAGCAAGATGGAACGGATTTTCACTGCTTTTTTCTCTCATACGCAATGGTTGGCCCGTATTATGTGCCGGGTTCAGTAACGATTTACCTGCAAAGCAAAAACAGTATTTACCTCCCGGCCCGAATCCATTTAGGTAAGAAATCCCCTTCCGCAACGCGCTGATACTAACGCCCGCCCCGGCTATTGCCAGAAGGTTATAAGCCTGCCGTAAGCTCGTTAACCTATAACTAACCTATATTAAAAACATATTATATTAGAATAAAAGTATAATTAAACAGGGACAAAAAAGGGAGAATCTCCGTGTTTGATCCGTCTTTGATCCGTCTTTAGTCCCTGTTTAGTCCCTGTTTTCTCCATTTTACTATATAATTATGAATGAAAAATGCCTCATGGTTGCCTTAGATAGTGGATACTGGCACAGGTGATAAAAAAAGAAGCGACAATAATGAAAAAAGGGGTGCCGGCCGGTTGGCGAAGCAGACTAAAGAAAGAGTAAAAAAATTACCGGGGAAATATTAAGGGCAAAGGTGAAGAAGGTGGTTGTGATTTGATTTCAAATTGTTTTGTAGTATTGTCCATAGGTACTGGTCATAAAAATAAAAAAGCCTTCACATGGCTGCAAAGGCTTTTATAAGGATTGACATTTCCCGTTTACTGTACCATTATTTTACTGGTAACAGAAACTTTATTGGCTTCACTGACAACTTTAATCAGGTAATTCCCTTTCGCTACTCCGGGCAGGTTCAAATTGTGAACCTGTAGTTTGTTGGCAATATTTAGTTCCTGCGTGCTGATCAGTTTTCCCGACAGGTCCAGGAATTGCACCTGGTATTTGCCTGCCGGCTGATCGGTGAAGGAAACATTTACAGAACCGTTTGTTACGGGGTTAGGATAAACGGTGATACCGTTGTTCCGTGCTTCCTCCAAACCCGATTTTTTGGCAAGATCAGTAGCTGTTTGCTTTGCTTCTTCCTGCGACTGATTGTTTTTCTTATCAAAGGCAAGGTTACCATTGGCAAGATCTGATGCATTGAAAACGGCTCCTTCCGGGGAAACTCTTTCGGCCTGGAGGGTATTCAAATCGAACCTGTAGTAGCCATCCGTAGATTCTGAACTGGCAACGATCACCTTGCTGCCTTCTTCCACCATCGCGCCATTCGTAGTGAACCCGCGGGGCAAGCCTTTGATTGAACCGAGATAAATGGCCGATTTAGAAGCAATGGAAATTTTAAACACCTGGCGGAAAGCATTCACGAGATATAAATTCTCAGAAACATCCGCGATCATATCGCCACCAAAACTCCCGGGGCCATGAACGGAAAAATTCCCATTCTTTGCATCATCGCCAAGGGCGCCGAGATCAGTGATAGCAGGGTTCTTACCGGTAGTAAAACGGATAAGATGATTGGCATCATTGCTCAGCGCATAACCATTACCATCGGAGGCGATCACCATACGGGTGATTTGATTAGGAACATCGCCAAAACCTTTTACCTGCCCGAAGGCTTCATTTTCGAAATAGTATATTTTATTTGATTTAAGATCAATATAACGAAGTTCGTTAATACCCATCGGGGTGTAATAAAGGCGATCATGTTTCTTATCATAAGCTATCGCTGCCGAATTGGTGGCGAATGGCTTATCGGTTTCTATTTTTTGACTGATGATCATTACTCTTCTTGCTGGCTGGGAAGTACTAGTATTGCCCTGGGCCTTGCTCAGTTCCTCGTCGAGGTTGACTATTTTTTTGCGGGCTGGTTCAGGAGATGTGATTGCATAAGAGTAAGTTGAAGCAGACCTGGTAACAAGCGATTGGGCATCTTTTTTAGCGACGGGGTTTTTAGTGCGGGCATTCAGCGGCTGGGTTTCATCCGTGCTTTTATAAATTGTTTTGAGTTCTTCCCCGGTAGAAACATTTACTAAACGAACCTCTTTCCAGTTTCTTCCGCCTTTTTCAGAGGCTGTAATGGCGTAACCGGTGACGGGTTCTTTCTGTTTATTTTGAGCGTGGGAGGTGATAATGAGCGAAGTCATTACCAATAGGAGTAGAGTTTTTCGTTTCATGTTAATTTGGTTTTACTACCTGAATGTACGATAGTTTTCGTGGATAAGCCAAATTAAATTTTTGTAATCGCCGGTTTTTACATGAGTGGTTAAGGGTTTCACACAGAGACACAGAGTTTGGAAAGATGCAAGGAGCCTTCTATTCTTTGCGAATCTTTGTCCTTGCGTGAAATCTTCTGACAAATTGATTCATTAACCTGTTGCGGAATTATTTCTTCAGTTCATTCTTGTATACTATGCCGTCTTTCATCACAAACTTTACCTGTTCAAGGATGGTGATGCCTGTAAGCGGGTCGCCGTCTACTGCAATGATATCAGCCCATTTGCCTTTGCTGAGCGAGCCTGTTTTGTTTTTCCATCCCAGGAGATCAGCCGCATTAATGGTAGCGGATTGTATGGCCTGCATGGGAGTGAGGCCATATTTTACCATATAAAAAAATTGTTTACCATTCCATCCGTGCGGGTAAACACCGGCATCTGTTCCGAACGCGATTTTTACACCCGCTTTTACCGCTTTGGCAAAATTTTCCCGTTGTTGCCTGCCAACCATTTTCTCTTTATTGATGATCTTTTCCGGGTAGCCCAGTTTGCTGTATTCGCTGAGTATATAATCATCATTGTAAATATCGGCCACGAGATAAGTTCCATGTTGCTTCATTAGTTCTATGCCTTCCTCGTCGATCAGGCTGCCATGTTCTATGGAAGCTACGCCGGCTTTCACCGCCATTTTGATCGCTTCGGTGCCATGCGCATGGGCGCAGGCTTTCTTTCCCCATAGTTTGGCTTCATCTACAATAGCATTCATTTCTTCCTGGGTGAATTGCGGCGCGCCTACGCTTTCTTCTTCCGATAATACACCCGCGCTGGCCCCAAACTTGATAACATCCGCGCCATATTTAATATTATAACGAACCTGTTTCCTCAATTCATCCACACCATCGGCTACGCCGCTCATTTGTTTGGGCATCTGCCAGTCGAGGTAAGGAGAGAAACCATTGAGGTCACCATGACTACCCGTTGACCCGATATACAAAGTAGCTACCTGCATATGCGGACCTTCTATATCGCCATTATTAATGGCATTGCGAAGGGATACATCAATAAAAGCGCTGGCGCCAACATCCCGGCAACTGGTAAAACCGGCCTGTAAAGTGCGCTTAGCATAGATATGAGCAAGAACAGCAAAATCAATAGGAGTCTTCCGGAATATATCGCCATAATAATCTCCGCTGGGCAGACTGGTAAGATGCGTGTGGCAATCAATAAGACCGGGGAGAACAGTCGCCTTGCTGAGATCAATGACTTCCGCATTGGCAGGTATGGTCAACGAAGGGCCAATATCCGTGATGATATTACTGTCAATCAAAATGACCTGGTTAGTAAGTACCGTGCCGCTGACCACATCAATCAATTTCCCCGCTTTTATCGCTTTAATCTTTGACTGCGCGTTGGCAAAAGAGCTTACCAGCAGCCATGCTGTGATGATAAAAAGAAACCTGGATTTCATATATAAATTGATTTGAGATAAAGAAGGTTTAAATATACAAAGCGGGGATGGCTATATCAAAACAAAAAACTGACCCGGGGGTTAAGTAACACAAAGAACACTAAGAGGACACAAAGAACACAAAGAATGTACAATGATCTGCAAATTCTTTGTGCCCGTCGTGCCTGCTTCGTGTTCTTTGTGTTACAGAAAAATGTCCGGTTACCAGGGCTATTATTTAAAGTTGCCCTTAAACTCTTGTTTGAACTTCAGGAATTCCGGTATGGATACATTTTGCACGTAGCTATTGCCGGGATTATAGTAGATATATTCCTGGTGATAATCTTCTGCCGGGTAAAATGCTTTGAAGGGTACTACTTCGGTTACGATCCTGCTTTTATATTTTTTTGAATCCGTCAATTTTTTTATAGCGGCTTCAATGATGGCTTTTTCATTTTCATTCCGGTAAAAAGCGATGGAACGGTATTCTGTTCCTTCATCATTTCCCTGCCGGTTGAGCTGGGTGGGGTCCATACTGGCAAAAAGAGCATCTACGAGTGTTTTGAAAGATATTTTCGAAGAGTCATAATAAATCTGTACCGTCTCGGCATGACCGGTAGTGCCGGTGCTTACTTTTTCATAATCCGGGTTTGTATCAGTACCACCTGCATAACCCGATACGGCGTCTCTTACTCCTGCCAGGCTCTGGAATACAATCTCCGCGTGCCAGAAACATCCTTCAGAGAAAGTAGCTACTGATTCTTTGCCCGTAATTTTTTTTGAACCCAGTGGTATCGCTATATTTTTACCCTGGCTCTGCACACAGGAAGAAAAAGTAATAACAAAAAGAAATGCGATAAAGAACGATTTCATGATACTATGATTTTTTAATTATTTAACGGGTTTTGAACTTGTGGGTGGGGCGCCACCTTCCGGTACAAAGATCAATGCGGCTGAATTCATGCAATATCTCTTGCCGGTTGGAGCGGGTCCGTCGTCAAACACATGACCCAGGTGTGAACCGCTTTTACTATCCACGACTTCCAGTCGTACTTCACCGAAACTGGTATCTTCTACCAGCATCACGGCATCGGGGCTGATCGGGGCATAAAAACTGGGCCAGCCTGTTCCTGAATCGAATTTTGTGGCTGAACTGAATACCGGTTGTAAAGAAGCAGCCGAATAATAAGTTCCTTTTTCATAAAAATGATCATACTTGCCCGTAAAAGCTCTTTCTGTTCCCTGTTGCCGCAGAATATAATATTGATCGGGCGTTAATTTAGCTTTCCACTCAGCGTCTGTCAGTTTCATCGGGTATACAGTCTTAGTGGTAGCCGTCTTAGGATCCGGGTACTTTGTTTTTTGTGATTTTGTCTGCGCTGATCCGCAACTGCTGATGAATAAAGAAATGGCTGCAAAGAGACATAGAGAGATATTCTTCATAACTGTTTTTTTAACCATACAATAAACGAGTTTAAATGATAAATGGTTTGCCCGTAAATGTTAACGTTGAAACCGGAACAAAAATAGTTCTTACCGGGGCTGGTTTTGTCGGTCGCTTTACATTCCGGTATCCCCTTAACAAACCATAATGAAATACAAGTGTAAGTTCCTTAAGGCGTAGAGTCTTAGAAGTAATCTTTGCTATCTTTGTTATAATTTTAAGAAAAGAAGCTATGCCACGTTCCTCCAAAAGCCATCGCCACCGCAAACCTCATCCGCAGACACATGAGCATCATGCAAAGAAGAAGAGTAGTTCCATCCCTGTATTTGTCATTTTTTTAGGGGCGCTGGGCGCAGGGATTGCATTTTTCGCAGCCGGCCCCGATATCG
>JAUZOA010000104.1 GCA_030706685.1 Bacteroidota bacterium | reverse complement strand
GGTACCTTTGTTTTGATGGATCTCTTTTTGACAGGAGACCAGGACAAAAGCAATCAATAAAGCAGTGAGAAGTTGTTTCATGATGTTGATTTTAGTATTTCGAAAATAATGTCATCAGTGAGCGGTTGTGATTTGGATTTCTAAAGAAATTAAGTAAGAGATTTTCAGATTAAGCTCGAGCATTTCTCTTTCCAATTTGTTTTCCAACCGGGAAAAAATATTTTGCGAAGCAATAGTCACTGGGCGACAAGATTCTTACCGGAGCTAACCGCTTTTACCACCATTCAGCGCACTGTAATTAAGAGATTCAGAACTCTTGCATTCAGTAACTTTGCCTATGCCAATGCACACTATTAAAGAAAACTTTTCCATTTATAAGGGCCGCAAGCAAGCTGAACAACGCTTTCGGGAGCAGCTTTCATCGCTCATAATAAAAACATTTGGAAGCGGTCTTTATAACCAGGTTACTATTCGCGGGATTTTATCTTTCAGCATAGACTACTATATCGCTGAATTTTCAAAAATCACCCGGAATGAAACGTCTTACACCTTCTATAAATTTATTTTCTGGTTACATGAGCAGGCCACAGAGTTAAATGCCAATTATAAGCACGAGAGTTTCTCAGATACAATCACAGCCGACTATATTGCTTGCTACCGGCGCGTATTAAAATTCATAATTGAAGAAGGATGTGGCGTGCAGATGAAATCCGGCGAAAAAGTTGATGCCAAATTTAAGAAGCGTATTGAACCCATCTTAGACAATCTGCTCTTTCTTGGAGAAATGATTATTACCTGCGTTAATTTATACGCCGAACAGGACATGATTGAAGATGTTGCGGAAATTCGGTTTAACAAAAAGAACCTTTACACGTTTCAGCGAAAGCATCATTATGATTTTATTTTCAAACATATTCAGAAAGAACTGGCTGGTCATTTGAAAGACGCTATAGTTGATGAGAAAGGGCATGCTGATTTAAACGAGGCGCTTCACGTATCCTTTGGGATAAACTATGAAAATGTCTGTAAATTGATCGGCAGCCTCCATCAATATTTCAAAATCAAGCCGGGTGAACCTTTACCCGTTAATTGGGAAGGGCTAACCCGTAATCTGCACGGCGAATATGGGGTCTCATTAGAAACCGCTGATCTGTTCTTTAGAGGGCTTTGCTTGGACAACGGGAACAGAATGTCGTTACTTGATCTGGCACGCAAGCCATACAATCTCAATCGGTTTCTCTACAAGCCAATTGTGATGTGGAATATCGATTCAAAGGATTTTGCAGTGCTGGGAGCCCATTCATGGGACGAATCGCTCTCTCAATATGTTACCAATGCAATACCGTGGGGCAAAGCTCCGCTTGAATGGATGAGTAAAGCTTCTTTCAAAAAATATGTGCACAGAAAAGAAGATGATCATGATAAGTGGTTGGATGATGAAGTCGAGTCAATAGTAAAAGAACAGGGACTGCAATATGACAGAAATATCAAACACTTGATTTCAAAAAACGGCACAATAACACTGTTAAAAAAAGACGTCGGCGAAATTGATTTTTTAATTATCGCCGATAAAACGAAAAAATTATTAGTGATTGACGACAAGCACCTGCATGGGAGGTACGATACCGCGAATCAGAAAAATGATTTTTCGGTCTTTACAGAAGGTCCAAAATCCTATAATGCATCAATGGCAAAAAAGCTTGAATGGGCAAATGCAAATAAGACTGCAATTGAACAACACTTTCAAAGGAAATATCATAACACCAAAATGTCATTAAATGACTATTCTATCGAAGGTGTATTCATTGTAAACACGCCTACATTATATATGTACAACTCAACCTATCGCATCTATACGATACGCCAAGTTGCTAGTGTACTCACGGGTCAACATGTTGATCCTACATTTGCGATTATGATTGAAGAGGATGAACAGGAAACTATTCTGCATGTGAAATACCCCTATTTCAGAAAACCAAAGTATATAACATTCAACGCTGATTCTGAATTATAACAAACCGGGGCCTTCGCCCCGGTTACAGCAACTGCATCTGTGCTACTAATACAGAAGTCGTTGATAACATTATTTTCTCCCCTTCACCACACTGAAATGCGCTTCATTAATTCCCAACCAGGAAGCCACATATTTCGCGGGCACACGCAAGGCGAGTTCGGGGAAGTTGGCCAGCAACCAGTCATACCGTTCCTGTGCGGATTGCATCCGCAAGCCATAAAGCTGCTTTGCCCACAGAATATAATAGTGTTGGGTTAACTCCCGGCTGATCCAGTTGAATTCGGGATAGGTTTGGTAAATATGATACAGTTCATCATAATTGATATAAAAGAGCACGCAATCTTCCAGCGCCTGGATGGATTCATAGGAAACCTTGCGTTCAAAAAAACTTTCGATGGATACGATCACATCGCCCTCTTTCATAAACCAGGAGCAAACTTCCTGTTCACCCTTTTCATAATAACAACGCAAAAGTCCGCGTGCGATGAAATGAATATCCCGGCAGATATGCCCGGCTCTTAGTAAAATTTCCTTTTTCCGAAGTTCACGCACTTTCACCGTTAATGATAGATGTTCAGTCAGCGCGTCCGAAAGCGGGAATACGCTGTTGAGAAAAGCAAGCAATTCTTCCATGCCACCGAAATTACAGGCATGGAAAAGCGACTGTTGTTTGCGATCGGGAGTTATTATTTCGCGAATCATACCAAAACTATTTTTATTTGCAAAACTCAAGTTTCCGTTTGCAAAACGGCTTTATAGCAATGTTATGGCAACTTAGTAGCCCCAACTAAAAACCATGACAAGGAAGTTTATGACGAGGTATATTGATTGCGTAGCGGCGGCCTTTGTATTATTATACCTTTATGCTGGCTTAACGAAAACTATCCACAATGCGGAGTTCTTCCACGCCATGTTGCACAGCCCAAGTATTGCCAAATATGCCAATTTGCTTTCCGTCATCATTCCTTTATCAGAGTTGACACTAGCTCTACTACTGTTTATTCCCAAGACACGATTTATAGGCTTAATTGGAGCAACACTACTGATGCTATCTTTTACAGTGTACACTATAAGTATATATTCATCTTCACACCCCTTACCATGCACATGCGGAGGCATTATTCAACAACTGGGATGGAGTGGACATTTAATACTTAATATCACATTTTTAATAACCGCATTACTAACGATCATATTACAAATACGATTCAACGACTTTATGATCATAAGCAGGAGCAGCCGAAAACCTGTAGAATATAGTAGGCAAACTATTCAATAATTTTAAAACCAGCATTATGAAAAAATTCAGTCTTTTTATCATCGCCGCGGCAATCGCCATCGGGTTTAGCGCATTTACATCGCCAAAAAGCTCGACAACCTATTATTACCAGGACAGTTCCAATCAATGGCAGTCAATCGATGGCTCATTAGTATCGTGCATACCCGGCACGGTGAACAATTGTTTTGAAACCATAAATGGTACCTCAAGGCAGATCTTTAAATCGATGAGTACATCTGATCCATTGAAATACAATTGATCTTTGTGATTACAATTTGAATACGACAAACGTTTTATTAAACACTTAAAACAATTGTTATGAAAAGGTTTATAATCTTCATTTTTGCAGCCGTCCTGGCAGTTGGGTTTAGTGCTTTTACCAATCCACACAAAAAAGAAACGACCTATTATTACAAAGATCACACCGATCAATGGCAGGATATTAGTTCGCTGTTAGTGGGTTGTGACCCTGGTGAAGTCACACCATGTACTGAGTTCCTCGATGGCGCCAATCGCCAGATTTATGTTTCAAAAGACCCATTAGTCGAATTGAAATATGGTCACTAATGAGTTCCGAAGGATGAATGTAGTTACTTGGAAACTACATTCATCCTTTGACCAATCACTAGCACCTTCATCATCCTTTTACCTTCTACTAGGTCCAAACCGTTTTGGCGAAGCGCGTTTCTGAATTCATCAAAATCCGATAAAATAGCCGAGACTTTGATATCAATAGGGAAATCAATGCCGGTTTCATCAATAAAAGGAGGCCCATTTTGAAAATTACTGTGCAATAAGTCAACAATAGCAGATACGGAGTGACGTGTGAGCGAAAAACCAATGCGAGTGCCTTCTGCCCTTTCTGCAGTTGCTTTGCTTTTAAGATGGTCGCATTCCCCATTGCAAATCAATCTCCAATAAGGCATCATCCTTGACTCTACGCGTGCTTCCCAGCCAAAATAATTCTCAAGATCATTTTGCAAAATATTCCTCATTCGATAACGATCCAATAAGGGCACAGTAACGCTATAACAATAATACCTTTTAGCTTCATGCTGGATTCCGGAATCCAGCAGAATGGGTTGGGGAAAAACATTTCCATATAGGCTATCGGCATTGTCCCAGTCGTTCGCGCCTAAATAAGCAAGTTTGTAGAGGCTCAAAGCAGTCACACCCAGTGCCTGGAAATAAGGAACGCGGAAATCAATATGCGAGGGGGTCGATATTGGCGATGATTCATCCCACGAAGTAAGCAAGGAGCGAAACAAAAAATTGCTATCAAGACCGCCGTTCCCATTTATCAAATAGGGCTTGTTCCTGTCAAATGAATACCGTTCAATGTCGGTGTCATACATTATTCCGGTTTCAATAAAATTCAAAACGTTTTTTTCTGTCACTTTATAAGGGCCTGTAACAGCCTGTACAATTCCATTTCGATCGATCCAAACATATCTCGGGAATGGCTGTATCTTGTATTGCTGGGCAACAACGGTATCAAATCTCACTTCTAATCGTAAATCAAACTTCGTTTTGAACTTTTCATAAACGGAACGGACATTGCCTTGATCATAGCCTATTAAGAGGAACCGTATCTGACCTTTGAACTTTTGCTGCAATTCGTTGGCATGAGGCATCGAAGCAAAACAGACAGGGCAATAAGCAGTAAAAAAATCAAGAATGATCGGAATATGTTTAAAGTCCTTTGTAAGATCAAGAGATTGATCAGGAAATATTGTTCCCCTTTGCAAAGGTTGTGCCGCCGCACTAAGATATAGGAATAGCATTAACCCAAAAAGGCTGTAGCGTTTCATACCAAAGTTTTTAATTTAGTAACCTAAGTTCTGTGTAAGTGCGGGATTGCGATTGATTTCGGATTGGGGAATGGGGTACAACGCATCTGTTGCGGCCCATCCATTTTTTATCGATGGCAGCACGGTGTTAGCTTTACCGCTTCGTATCAGATCAAACCAGCGATGACCATATTCAGCAAAAAGTTCACGACTTCGTTCTGTATATATAGAATCCAGCGTTGGTTCTTTGGCCATTAATCCAAGTGAGCTTAAGCCAGCACGGTTACGTATCACATTAAGGTCAGCGACGGCTCCGGTGAGATCGCCTGTTTGTGCCCTGGCTTCCGAACGAATGAGGTACTGCTCACCAAGACGAATAATAATAGTGTATTCTGAAATTGAAGGAGAGTTTTGTTTTGCTTTATACTTATAGGCATAATAATAAGTTTGGCCGCCAACGGTAATTGAGCTAATCCACGAAAGTGCACGACCATCGCCTGATAAAAACTGTCCAATAAACTGAGAAGACAGCGAGACGTTGGAAGGTGTCGAGGAAAGAATTAAACTACCCCCTGTGACTGTGTTGTAGTTGGCTACTTCTGGCAAAATTTGCCAGATCGCCTCGGAACTACCTTTCAAAAAAACATCATTCAGATTTGGTACAATTGAGTAAGTGGGCTGTCCAATAATCGAATTCGATGTATTTAGTGCATTGGTATAATCTCCCTTATAAAGAAACACGCGTGCAAGTAAAGCAGTGGCGGCCCATTTATTCGGACGGACACGTTCGGTACTTGGCAGATTAGTGGCACTTACGTATTGATCTGTAAGCAAGTTTTGTGCTTGCTGAAGATCAGCGATTATCTGGCTGTACACATCTGGAATAGCGGCGCGTTGAGCCCGGCTATTCGTGACATAATCTGTAGTAAGGGCAATTGGAATTTTTCCAAACAGGTTTACGAGATAAAAATGGCAAAAGGCGCGCACAAACAAAGCTTCTCCTTGCAATTGTTTAGCGATAGTCGCGGAAATTCCGGGTGAATTGGCAAGACCCTCCATGACTGAATTAGCCTCATAAATATATTTATAGAGTCTTGACCATAAACTTAGCACAAGAGAATTATCCGCCGTAAGGTTATTGGTTGCCATGTCAATGTTATACTGCCCGGTGCTATAGTTAATGAATTCATCAGACGAATAACCTGGATAAAGGGTAAGATTATAAAGTGTAGACTCTCCTTCCAACTGCGCATAAATGGAAAGCATTGCGGAAGTAGCAGTTTTATTATCCGAGAAAACTGTTTGTTTGATCAGTTGATTATCGGGTGCGGGGATATCTAAATATTTCTTACATGAACTAAGAAAAAAGAAAATAAGAATATATACTATAATGAATAACTTTTTCATGACCGAAGATTTAAAGATGAAGTAAAATACCTGCTGAGATAATGCGTGAAGGTGGTAATACCGATTTGGTTTCTGGATCTAGACCCTTATACTTAGTGAATGTGATAAAGTTTTGAGCTTGCAGGAAAACACTTCCATATTCATTAACCTTATATGTGATGTAAACATTTTTTAATCGTGCGTATGAGCCATCGCTATAAGCGGCATCGCTGTTACGGAAGAAATTATAACCGATGGTGGGCAATGCACTGGCATTGGTAAATTTCTCAATATCGGTCAACTGACCTGGTTTTTGCCAGCGATTCATCACCCAAGTAGGTTGATTGGATTGCACGCCGGGTCGTGGAAATGCACTCAGGTAATTGGGAATGGTGCGCTGGCGAACAAATTGAACAAAGAAGCTGAGGGACCATTTCTTGTATTCAAGAATTTGTTCCATGCCTCCAAAGAATTGTTGGCCGGTAAAAATGATTTGCTGCTGGTCATTTGGCGCATTAATACTTCCGTCTTTATTAAAGTCCTGGAATTGATAAACGCCGGTCGATGGATCAACCTGAATGTATTGAAATCGTTTCACAATGAAAAGTGGCTCGCCGATTACATAAGTGTTAGCATAGGTGGAAGCAGATAAATTGGGATAAGAGACTAATTTATTTTTCGGCACAGTAAGGTTAAACGTCGTTGTCCATTTCCAATTTTTATTTTTTACATTGATGGAAGAAATTTGAAACTCCCAACCCCTGTTCCGGATAACGGCAGGTATATTCTCAAGAATACCATCGAAACCAGTTACATTGGACAAAGGGTACGAAACAAGTTGGTTAGTGGTTGTATTGCAATAAAAATTGACTGATGCCAGTATGCGTTCATTGAATAGGCTAAGGTCTATTCCTGACTCCCATTTTCCTACTTGTTCCCACCCATACGATGGATTGAATAGCTGTGTCGGGTAAAGAGTAGAAGTGCCCTGGTATCCATAAGTATAAGGAGAATAGGTGTCCAGGTATTTATAATCGCCAATTTGATCATTCCCTGTTTTACCCCAACTTACCTTTAATTTACCATAAGTAATGAAATGTAACGGAAAGAATTTTTCTTTAGTGAAAATCCATGCCCCGCCAAGTGAACCAAAATTAGCAAATCGGTTGCCTGGACCAAAACGTGTTGAACCGTCTCTCCGTGCAGTCAATGTTAGAATATATTTTTTTCTCCAATCATAATTAAGGCGCGCGAACAAACCTTCATAACGGTACTTGATAGATTTATCTGCATTGGTCGTTATACTCGAAGCCGCTGACAAACTATTTAATAATGCATCACTGGTGTACCCATTACCTAATTGCACAAGGGTAGATTGCCTATTATCCTGAAAAGTGAAGCCGGAAAGCAATTGTAAATCTCCTTGAGCGATACGTCGGGTATAGACTACTTGCGGTTCCACAATCGTGGCAGTTACTGATGTATTTCCAAAGCCAGCACTACCGGTTAGATTGAATGCAGGGTCATACGAACTGATAGGAGTAACTACATGTTCTCTCGCTTGCATAGAATTGAAACCAAAACTTAACTTAAGCTGCAAAGCAGCAATAATCTTATAGCTTAAGGCAAGGTTGGCAATTAGATTGTCCGTAAGGGTAGTATACTTTCTTTGTAAGAAACTGAGTGGATTAGTCCACGTAGAGTTTTGCCAGTTCAATTTTCCATCCGGGGTATAAAGAGACGGCGCATTAGGAGCAAGTGTGATTGACGTCGTTAGATCAGTTTGAGGTAACTGGTTACTGTTACGGATATAACTTCCCTGCAGGGATAAATTGAACCGTTGATCTGCTGACACGTGATTTAAAGCATAATGTCCTGAGGCCTTTTCTTCACCGAAATGCCCCGGATAGGGTGTTCCTTCATGATGATAACCTGCGCCGACAATGAATTGTGTTTTTTCTGAGCCGCCGCTTACGGAGAGATTAAGATCCATAATTTGAAAATTTTCGCCAAGTAACACATGTTGCCAATCTGTATAACGGTTCGAGTCCCAGATAACTAGGTCAACAGCATTGGCGTTGTTAGGAATGACTCCATCGTTGGCAAAAGCTTCGCGACGCATGGCAATGTAATCTGGCGTTGATAGTAGGTCAAGTGATCTATCAGTATGGCCGATACCGCTGTAACAAGAAAAGTCAAAGCGGGTTTGTCCTGGTTTGCCTTTTTTGGTGGTAATTAAAATAACGCCGTTGGCGCCGCGAGAGCCGTATATGGCGGTGGCGTCGGCGTCTTTCAACACTTCGATACTCTCAATGTCGGAAGGGTTTAAGTTGCTAAGGGGGCTACTAATAACGCCGGCGCCTCCACCAAGATTACTCGTGAGGGTGGCGGAGCCAAACGGCACGCCGTCTATTATATAGAGCGGGTCATTGCCGTTGGCGATGCTGTTTTGGCCACGAAGGCGGACGCTGAAAAAGCTGCCCGGCACACCGGACGCTTGTGTTACTTGGAGTCCGGTAACACGACCCATCAGACCTGCAAGGGGATTGGATATGGGTTGGCGCGAAAGCACATTGTGTTTAATGCTCGTTACATCACCTGTGGAGTAACGGCGGGTTGACTTACCATAGGCTATCACAAAGGTTTCATCGAGTTGGTTAATTTTCGCTGTGACAATAATGGTAGTAAAGGAAAGTGAAGTAAGTTTTAGTTCCTTGGGTTCGATTTCAGCGCCGGTGATTTGTAACGTAATCAAATCAGATACATTCGGTATAACGAACTCCCCATAAGTATCCGTGATAACTGATAGTGTCTGGCCCTTAACAGAGATAGTCGCGCCTGCCACGGGATCACCACTGGCATTAATAATTTTCCCTCGAAAATCCGATCGTGCCGGTAAAGTTTGCGAAGGTAGTTCTTTTACAACGATATGCCTTTGTTCAACATTGTAGGTTAAGGGCTGATCTTTAAAACAAAGCTTTAAGAAAGGATCCAACGGCTTTTCTTTTACTGTCAAAGTAATCGGCTTAGCCTTTGCAATCGTCTCATTCGAATAAATAAAATTATACCCCGTTTGTTTTTCAACAAGGAGAAATACCTTTTCAATAGGCTGATTGGTCACCGATAAAGTAACAGTCTGCCCTCTCGCGAGAAGAGAGGCAAACAAAAACAAAAGAACCGCGTTGACTTTTAAAAACAATTTCATACATTACATGAGTTTGGGTTAACAATAAGAGTCGCTTCCAGATTTATATTGGGAACCCCATACAGCCGGTCAGTGTCACAAGCATTGGCCGGTTTATTTTTGGGTTATTCAATACCTATTTAAGAACAGTAATTTCATTCTTGTTCATTTCAAACTTTACGTTACCTGTTTCCTCCAACCACGCTAATAGTTGACTGATTGGTAAGTCACGGCTGATCGTTCCGTTAAAATGATACGGAATAGAATCTTTAAAGGCAACATGCACATCATACCATCGTTCCATCATGCGCGCGATAACTGGCATAGGCGTCGCTTTGAATACAAATTCATTTTTGAACCAGCCGGTAACAGGAGCCGTTTCGATACTTTTGATTGTCCAGTCGTGATCCGTGATTTGTTCAGCAGGCTTTAAAATTTTTACATGATTTACATCGCTTACTTTCACAGAACCTTCAACAAGGGTCGTGCTGGTACCAGCTTCATTGGCATAAGCATTAATGTTGAACTTGGTTCCGAGGGCCTGCACGTTGATGCCTCCGGCGGAAACAATAAATGGATGATTCGGGTCCTTCGCCACTTCAAAGAATGTTTCACCGGTCACGGTGACGGTACGGATAGAATCGAAAGAGGAAGGATAACGGATAGAGGATTCCGAATTTAGCCAAACTTTCGAACCGTCGGGGAGTATTACTTTATAATAAGCCTTCCGTGGAATGACAATTTCATTCCACGTATTATCAGTGGAGGCGTTATTCATTACCGTTCCATTTTTAATGGAAATGGCACCATTCACGACGGTATCTGTTGTGCTTTGCAGGATGATAACTTTGCCTGTAGATAATTTGAGTTGTGCATATGCTTTTCCCGGCAGAATATCATGTTTCCCTTCATGAACAGCCATGGAGGACTCCTTTTTTTTGAATACAAATAAATACGCGAGTGAACCGCAAATAAGGAGCAAAATGGCGGCGGCAGCGGCCCATCGCCAGAAACTAACAACCCTGGCCCGGGCGGGTAACCCCAACTTCATTCTTGTTTCTTGCAGTTTCGCTTCTACGTCCTGCTGATCATACCAGCGGATATAATCCGACATGGCCTTCTCTTCGGTGAGTTCTTCGAATAGCCGCATGTTCTCGCGGCTGCCTTCGATCCACAGGTCGAGTTCTTCTTCTTCTTCTATAGTGAGCGTCTTTTTGATAAAGCCGGCGATCAGGTAAGCGGTGCGCCAGGCATTTTGAAGCGCTTCATAATTTTCGTTTTTCATATGCTAAAGTTAATAGGTAGACTGGCCGGGTAACAATTTGGAATTCTAATAAAAGACTGGAATCCGAAGCCGGTCAGGTGAGTGAATAAAAAATAATTGGAATGATAAATACATTCTCCCGGTTGCTAATTTATCAACCGGGAATAAATTGTTTGCGAAATAGCTGCAGTGCTCTTTTCCGCTGGCTGTCGATAGTATTGACAGTTTTATGAAGCAGCTCGCAGATTTCCCGAGTGGATCGTCCTTCCAGGTAATAAAGCACAAAAACCTCGCGCATCCTTGGTGGAATAAGTTGGAGAACGCGATAAATTTCTCGTGAAGTTTCACAACGTATCACAATCTGTAATGCAGAATCATCTTCGATATCATGAGAAAGCTCTTTTGGATGGCTGGATCGCTTTTCATGCTTTTCCAGAAATACATTCTTGACGGATCGGTATAAATAGCTTTTCAGATTGTCGGCATTAGCAAGATTCCCTCGCAGACGCCAAAGTTTTAAGAAACATTCCTGAACGATATCTTCTGCCTGTTGTTCATTTGCGCATAGCTTGAATGCGAATAATTTCAGGGATGAATAATAAATGCGGAAAATTTGGTCAAAAGCTTTATCATCTCCCTTTTTGAGGGCAGCAAGCAGATCGTTGTCGTCTTGTGCTCGTTGCGGCCAGCGTGGCACTATTATTAGGCAATGTTGACATTTAAATTTGAGTCAATAAAGAGAATGCGCAAAAAAAATGGCGCAGGTCTCCTCTTACCGCAACTGAGGCCGAGCAGGCCTTACCACGAATAAGGGAGCCCACGCCGTAACGTGAGCTCTTGCCTCTCGTCTCGTGGTATTGAAATTTGCTCTTTTCAGTTGCGAGACTCAAAGCGAAAGCTTCAAAATTCATTATATGAAGATTCGCAAAAGTACTTTGTTATATCAAGTCCTCTTTTCGTTTATAAAGATAGTGAAATATTTATTCATTTTGTCAAATTTGACAATGTTATAAATTCAGGTCTTGCCATCTTCATATTTGAATGGCAAAGAATCAGGCATATTTAAATGCTTTTGGTCGAAATCTAAAACAGATAATCGATTCGAAGAAAATTACGCCTGAAGATGTTGCCGCTCATGGCAAAATTGAGACCAAACAGGTATATCGTGCAATTAATGGTGAACATAGTACTGGCTTATCAATAGTCTATTCCTTGGCTAAAGGAATCGGTATTCATCCGAAGGTTTTATTTGATTTTGAATTTGAAGAAAAGCCAAAAAAATAGATAGTGGTCTAATCGCAAATTTAACTCATTCCGGATTTCTTGACCTTTCCCTCCACACCACGGGTGTTGTGTTAAATCGCCGGCGGAACCCGGTAATAAAACCGGCAAGTGTGCCGTAACCGGCGCGTTCAGCAACTTCTTTAATAGGCTGGTCGGTGGTTTCCAGGAGCAGTGTCGCTACTTCCATCCGACGCTTCATGAGTCGTTCGAATGGGCCTTCGTGGAAAATCAGCTTGAACCCTCGTTTCAGCGCATATTCATTTAAGTTGACTAATCGGGCGAGTTTCTTGATGGAAAAATGCATGTCGAGATGGGAAGCAATGAAGTTATCCGCCTCATAGATCGCCGAGGTTTCTTTCTCCGTAAGGCCGTCGGGTGGCAGAGGGGGCTCGATGGAAAGATGCAGTAAAAGGAGACTGCGGATCATATTTTCATAAAAGAAAGAATAGAGTCCGGGTGCATAGGGATTTTGTAATAGCTCGTAAAGAATTTTATTCATGGCGTGAGGAAAGGGTCGCGGGTGACAGGGCTGCAGGATCGTTTCCATTTGCATGGCTTTTAGAAGGGCGATGGGGTAGTAAATGATCACGGTTTCGCAGGCGCCGGGTCCTGCATATTCGGAAAAATACCGTTCGGCATCGGTGATATGATACTGACCGGCATGGAGGACGATTCGTCGGCCGTCGGGGAAACGGATCGGCAGTTCGCCGGAGATAACGGTTTCAAGCCTCATCATTTTGGTGTCAAACCTGGTCCAGAAGGAACAGGGTTCTGTAAATTGATAAGCATGGCAGGTAATGATGAAATCAGGGGTCCGGTACTCCTGGATATGCATAATAACTCCGTTCCCCTGTGCGCGGAATAAGTTACTCCCGGCAAGCCGGGTGCCCCTGAAATTTTTAAGTGGCAACTGGCGGAAAGAAAGGGGACCTGTGTTGAATAAGGTTATTTCTGTCATCAAGTGGGTAAGAGCAAAATTGTAATTTATTAAAGCCGGTCTCGTATTCATTTCGCGACCGGGAGCATTCATTTACCGGTAATGAGTAATGAATACCGCGCGGTGGCGGGTATTCGTTTTCTTTCCGGGCAGTTGGCTAACAGGAGTGGGCTAAAAACAAAAACGCTAAGTTAACCACGAACTAAATTAGTAGAAGCGCCAAAGTCAAGAATTTGATTTTTAGGCCCCGTGATCCTTGCCGGCTAAAGACCATGCTCGTGAATATAATTGACGAGCGCCGCCGTGTTTTTCAGTTTTAGCTTTTTTAAGATGTGATACCGGTGTACCTCGACGGTTTTAAGGCTGATAGCAAGCTCGGCCGCGATTTCTTTTGAAGATAATCCCTGTTTGATCAGCACGGTGATCTCCAGTTCCCTCTTTGACAGGTGACCGGCTGAATCATCGGGAGGGTTGCCTGCCAGCCGCTCAAGGGCCAGCATATTCTTGATCTCGCTGCAGACATACTTGTTACCGTGGTTCACTTCGATGATGGCGCGCAGGAGTTCATCGATCGGTGAATTCTTGGTTACATAACCCATGGCGCCGATTTGAAACATCTTTTTGGCATAGACCGGCAGCCCGTACATGGAGACGCAAACGACTTTGGTGCGGGACGTTTTAATAATTCGCCCGGTGAGCTCGAAACCATCTACCGGCGACATATTGATATCAACCAGGGCAACATGCGGCTGATGATGATGTACAATCGCTAAGGCTTCTTCGGCATCAGCTGTTTGCCCCGCTAGTTCAAGCCGGCTGTCGTTTTCTAAAACAAAGGCCCAGGCATCGCGGATGAGTTTATGGTCATCAACGAGCAATACCGATATTTTCTCCATGGCAAGTGGGGTTAAGCGCTAATCGGGGAACGGCTCGAATCTCAGTGGATAAGGCTTTGGGAGAATAGCTTCACTTCCTCGCTGACATAATCATGATAACGTTCTAATGCAAGCAGCATGCTCACAAGATGATCTTTAGCCGTGGTGGTCCTTTTCTCAATATCGGTAACCCCCGAATGAATAAAACAGGTGAACCACTCGGCATCTTTTTCTTTCCTGTCTGCTTTATAATAGTTATAAAAATCTTCGTGGCATCTGATAAATTTTTCAAGTCGCTGGGCCTCTTGCTCCCAGAGTTTCTTTAAGGAAACCCGGTCGGTGACATGGGTTTTAAACAGTTGGGCGTGGTTCAGAAGACCGATATATAATTTTTCCGAAATGAATTTCGGTTTGATAGTTTTAAAAAAATAAATCTCTTCATTGCCGGTCATAAATTCATAATGGGCGGCATCGCGTTGAATGAGGGCCCAGTACCGGTTGCAGATGGTAAACAGGCACTCCAGTTCGGTGCTGCGGTCAAGTTGCTTTTGACGGCAATAGGCCATATCGTTAAGCATGGTCTGGTATAGTTGTTCGGCTCTTTTATTCATTGGCAGAATTAAAAAGGAAGCGGCCGGTTACAGGCCGCCTCCGCAGAAGAAAATACCCTCTAAGCATCTCTCCTGGTTGCTTGTTAAGAACTACCTGCTAAAAAAAATTGAAGGTTATAGACATAACCTTCGTAGTCCTGCTGGACGTCATGAGAAAAACGCATCTGCTTTCCTTGTACCTTCCTGGAAAAAGAGGTAAAAAGAGGGTGATATAGACATATCTCCTCGTATGTGGTTGATAGCTGGACGCATCTAACCGCATTCTGCTTGAGAAAATGAGGTAAAAAAGGGAAACTAAAAAGAATCCCTTTTTGGTAATCCGCCTGGACAAATAACCGCGGGTTACCCTGCTTTGAGACTTTTCGGCAGAAGAGAGCCCTTATGCGGCTTCTCTCCGTTTAAAACTAACTGCAGAAAAAAAATTTTATCCTTCAAAGAACTTGCTTCCCTTTACCGTCATGGAGAACGGCCAGGGAGGAAATACCGCACTGTAGCCACTCCATATATTTACGTTCGTCCGGTGTATAGCCGACCGGGTTATTCAATAACTTCCCGTC
>JAUZOA010000103.1 GCA_030706685.1 Bacteroidota bacterium | reverse complement strand
GGTGACAGTTCTTTTGTCTCCTGTTCTGTTATTCTGCCTGATGCGTCAATAACCTGCCACTTCAATTTTTCCAATTGGGAAACGCTGATCGTCAGCTTTACTTCAGCGTCAGCGGGGTTAGGGTAAAGCATCACCACATCACTGTTCCGTTTTATGGACAATACAACGATTCCCGAATAAGTAAACCGGCCATCAATATCTGTTTGCTTTAACCGGTAATAAACTTTTTCCCGTCCGCGGGAAGTGACATTGGCATCCGTAAAATCATAGCTATGAATTCCCGGTGTATTGTAAGGCTTAAGCGCACCTATAGAATCATAATTGTTGCCCGTAAAGCTCCTTTCTATAATAAACCCGGATGTTTTTACCTCGCCTTCCGTTTTCCAGTTTACTACTCCATCATTGTTTAAAAGGCGTCCTTTAAATTCCATCAGAGTGAGAGGTAAAACAGAAGAAAAATTTACGCCCCAAAGTTCCCTGCCTGATGCCGGCTCCGTGACACTGGCAAAGACCTGCGTGAAGGTTTCTACCAACTCTTGTAAGGTGCCGCTGCTTCCCGGATCAGCAATGCCTGTAGCCATGCTGGTACCGGTCGCAGAGCCGTCGCTTTGCCAGGTTCTATAACCATTGACACCATCATTACCGGTGAAGACAAGCTTGTTGATAAGCTCGGAAAAATTACCGGCAGCGCCGCTTTCTACCCCCGGCCATACATCTTTTACCAATACCGTACCAGCCGGCGTACCATCACTCTTCCAAAGTTCCGCTCCGTTCGTGCCATTATCAGCAGAAAAAAATAAAGTATTGTTTATGTTTCTCAGGTTAAACGGGAAAGCGTCGCCGCTTCCCGGCCATATATCCTTCATCATTACAGTACCGGCCGCTGTACCGTCGCTTTTCCATAGCTCCGTGCCGTTGGTTCCGTCATTGGCGGAAAAAAACAAGTCTCCATTCATATCAACAAGATCAGAAGGATAGCTATCTGTGCTTCCGGGCCAGATATCTTTAACCATTACGGTGCCGGCTGCCGTACCGTCGCTTTTCCATAGCTCCGTGCCATTGACACCATTATCAGCCGCAAAAAATAAAGTGCTGTTGATAGCCGCCAATGATCCGGGATAGCTGGATCCTGAATTAGGATTAATATCTTTCACCATCACGGTACCTGCTGCAGTGCCATCGCTTTTCCAGAGTTCTGTTCCGTTGATACCGTCATTGGCTGCAAAAAAAACGATACCATTTATATTTACCAGGCCAGAAGGATTACTACCCGGGGATCCTGGTCTTATGTCTTTAACCATTACTGTTCCGCTTGCCGTGCCATCACTTTTCCATAGCTCAGTACCATTCGTCCCGTTATTGGCTACAAAAAATAATATTCCGTTGGCATTTGCCAGGTACCCGATACTGCTGTTGGCGGGTCCTGCATTGATATCTTTAACCAGCACTGTGCCCGCTTCTGTACCGTCGCTTTTCCATAACTCCATACCATTGACGCCGTCATTAGCGGCAAAGAACAAGCTGTTATTTACAAGAGTGAGGTAACTGATATTACTGCTGGCGGAACCGGGGTTAATATCTTTTATCAGCGTGAGTCCCTGTGAGCCGGCCGTAAGAAAAAGGCCGGCAAATAAAACAAATAGGGTTGGTTTTTTCATAGTCCGGGATATTAGAACAAGGCAACTATTGCTGTAAATGAAAAGTGCTGAAAAGATTGAAGCAAGCTCCGGGACAGTCTTTTATTCCATGCAATCAAAGATGCCTTCTTGTAACTAACTTAATATCCAATTATCTCAGTTACAAACTATTGAACCTGAATTATTGGGAAATAAGTGGTTTCTCTTATGCACTAAAAGAGTATACGAATATCTATTTGCCTCCACATTTTACTAAGGAAAAATACAGGGAAAAAAGAAGGCCGGCTTCATTGCTGAGCCGGCCTTACAGTTCTCTATTGAAACTCTCTATTGTACTACGAACATTTTTGATTCACGATAATTATCACCACTGATCATCATATTATAAAATCCGGGCTTAACAGAAGAAGGGAGTTGTATTGCCTGTGTCATAGATCCTCCCTGGTGGTCTATCTTTTGACTATATACTTCCTGGCCTGCGCTATTTACTACTTTCAATGTATACTGGCCTTGTTTGACATTGAACGCTACAGAAACCTGGCCGCCGGTAGCAGGATTCGGGTACAAGGTAAACCCTGATTGCTTACCGCCAATGTCTACTTTCAATATTTTACTGTAAATTATTTTACCGCTTATTTCAAGCACTTTAATACGATAGAAATTAGTTCCTGCAAAAGGAGAAGCATCAAAAGCCGAATAGCTTTGCGCATCATTCCGGTTGCTTTTGGGCAATTGCTGGCTGATGGTTGTAAAGTCCTGGCCGTTGCTTGAACGTTCAACGTTATAATTAATCAGGTCTCTTTCAGTCAGGTTGTTCCATTCGATCTGCACACCATGATTTTGTTCGTATGCTTTTACTTCACCGAACATAACCGGCAACGGGTTATTATCCGAACTCGTAGCCAATGCAAACGTAAATGCGAACGTAGAAGTTGAATTAGCTGTAAGTGTACCGGCGGTATTGGTTCCTGTTACAGAAAAATTTCCATCATTCTGCCAGGTACCGGACAAACGGGCTACTCTCAATACAGTCATGTTTCCTACGTAACCGGCGCCGCTGCAAGAGCTGTTGGCGGCCCAGGAAAGAATAACTCTTCCTGTACCTGTTCCGGCAGTGCGGTTCAGTGTCCAGTATTCGCAACCGCTTATCTGGGTGATCCCGGCTGCATACGAAGAAGAGAATGTATGAGGGTCTGCTCTGAAAAATTCAGCCCTGATCGTAGAAGATGCGGTTGGCGCTGAGATTCCGACAGTACGCAATCCTGCACCTACTTTACCAACGGGGAATGTAAAGGCAGTATTCCCTATTTTAGCCATCGGCCCATCTACAAATGAACTGCCGGATGTTGTACCGCCGGCATTTATGGTAACGATATTAGTGCTGGTAGTAGTCAATGCCCCGCTTGTCAATGTTAAGTCGCCCGTTACTGCGAGCGGTTGAGCCAGGGTAACATTGCCTGTTGTATTATTAATCACCAGGTTTCTAACTGTAGAAGCAGTGGGGGCAGTGGTGAAGACACCTGTTGATACATCCTGGAATTCGTAATCCGCACCACTGTTATAAGCTGCTGTGATCTGGACAGTCCCGGTTGCACTAAGACCATTGCTGTTGGAAGTAATGATCTTGCCGCCAGCGCTCAAAGTAAATGTACCGGTCGAACCATCTAAAACAGATGTGCCGAAATCCACGATCGCGCCGTTATTGATTGTAACATCAATTATATTGGAAATAACAGCAGTTGGTGCTGTAGCTTTTGAAAATGTCTGTGTTGAGCTTCCATTGAATACAATGATCCCATGGCCATTGCCGCCTGCTTGTGTGATCGTGCCGCCACTTTGCGAAAAATTCCCTGCTACATTAAGCGTACCGTTAGCGTTGCCACTGGACATTAATAATGTTCCTCCGTTGACAGATACATTGCCTGAAACAGTAAGCGTACGGGCAGTATTTGAACCGATCCTCAATGTACTGCTGCCATTTAAGCTTAAATCACCGCCAACAGTAAGAGGGCTCTGATTGGTTTGTAAACGCCCGGTAGTACCTGTATTATTTATTGTAAAATCACCTGCAATAGACATTCCTGCAGCCGGTAATTGCAACTGGTTAATTCCCTGTCCTGCACAATCCCATGTAAAATTGCCGAATGCCTGGTTAAGACCGGCGGGTACTCCATTGGTTACTCCTGTAATGTTACAATTGGAAGCAGCGTTCCAGCTTGCTGTCGGAACCGTACCATTATTTTGAGTATGGTTATACGTTCCGCCGCTTGAGAAAGTAAGCTTAGTACCGGAAGCTGTTATTGTACCACTGTTATCAATGGTACCTGTAACAGTTGTTACGATTGCCCCGGTGTTATTCGTATTATACGTTCTGCCGGCATTAATCGTCAATGTTCCGTCAATGCTTGCCGTAGCATTCGCGGCGATGGTAACGTTTACATTTGTACCCATCGTAAGCTGTGAACCGGCATCAACCTGGAAATCTGTTCCGGCGCCGTTACCAATGGTAAGCGTTACGCCAGCCGCAGCCTGGAGAGTGACAGTTGTATTAGCTGTCACTACTACCGTGCCAACAGTCTGTGTAGGTACCGCTGTAACAGTTTTAGTTGAACCATCGTTGAATTGAAGAATATCATTTGCTGCCGGAGTGGTCCTTGTAGGAGTCCAGTTCGTGGAAACGGCCCAGGACGCATTATTTGCTCCTTGCCAGGTATAAGTTGTCTGCGACATCGCAGCCGCCGTTACCAAAACAGCAATCAATAGAGAGTAATACTTTTTCATAAAGCCTGATTTGAGTTTTTATAAAACAGATTAAAATGTACTTGGTCGGGGGTTTCACCAGGCAGTGGACTAAAAGTTTTAAAAGGAGTTGGAAAAAAATAAACCGCGTGAACGGCGGTTCTTTACGGAAAACAAATAAAGTAGAATGATTCCGGGCAGGAATTGCTTTAGTTTACTTGTCTTTTCTTAAGGATTTTTGGTGGTAATCAGCAAGAATTGGATGATGGGATATTATACAAACGGTACAAACCTATATCGCTTTTCCTGATTATCCAAGCTTTTGCTAAGGAAATCTCCCTGCTTCTTTCGTAAAACTACTAATGAAATCATCTATTGCTATTATAATGAGTGCTGTAAATATTATAACGAATTTTACAAATAACGGGCCGTATGACTTATTTTGATTTTTATCAAACCTTCCGGCTTTCCCGCGTAAACAATATTACCGCCAGCGTCTCCGGCTTCGGGACCAAGATCAATCACCCAATCCGCGCTGCGGATAACATCTGTATTATGTTCGATCACAATAATGGAATGTCCCTGCTCTATCAGGGCGTTAAAAGAAGCCAGCAATTTTTTGATATCATGAAAATGCAACCCGGTGGTGGGCTCATCAAAGATGAAAAGTATTTTATTCGTATTTTTTCCTTTGCCAAGGAATGATGCCAGTTTTACCCGCTGCGCCTCACCACCCGATAATGTATCGGATGATTGTCCCAGTTTAATATATCCTAATCCTACATCACTCAATGGCTGAATAGCTTTTACCAGGTTTCTTTCTTCATAAAAAAATTCAAGCGCTTCATCCACACTTATGTCCAGCACATCAGCAATGCTTTTATCTTTATATTTTACTTCGAGCACTTCTTCTTTGAACCGTTTCCCCCCGCAGGATTCGCAGACAAGATGCACATCTGCGAGGAACTGCATTTCCACCACCTGCTCTCCTTCCCCTTTACAGGTATCACACCTTCCGCCATCCACGTTAAAAGAAAAATGTTTGGGAAGGAACCCGCGCATTTTACTCAGCGGTTGCTTTGCAAAGAGGTCCCTGATCTCATCATATGCCTTGATATAAGTAACAGGATTACTTCTTGAAGATTTACCTATTGGATTCTGATCTACCATCTCTATCTGTGCGATACTGTCAATATCACCCGTAATCGCCTGGTGAAAGCCGACCTTGTCCCCGAATTCTCCTTTTATCTTTCGCAAAGCCGGGTAAAGAATCTGTTTGACCAGGGTTGTTTTACCGCTACCGCTTACCCCGCTTACCACGCAAAGAACGTTCAGGGGAAATTCAACCGTTATATCCTTCAGGTTATGCTGCCTCGCTCCTTCCACTTTAATAGAACGGTTCCACTTGCGGATATTCTTCGGAGGTTCTATCGTTAGTTCTTTATTCAGGTATTTACCGGTCAGGCTTTGGGAGTTATTGACAATATCATCATAATTGCCCTCCGCGATCACTTCACCGCCGAGATGAGAAGCTAAAGGTCCCATATCAATAATATGATCGGATTCACGCATCATCATCTCATCATGTTCCACCACTACTACCGTATTGCCAAGATCACGAAGTTCTTTCAGCACACGGATCAGGTTTTGGGTATCCCGTGAATGAAGACCTATAGAAGGCTCATCAAGAATATAAAGAGAATTGGTAAGGTTGCTGCCAAGACTGCGCGTTAATTGTATACGCTGGCTTTCCCCGCCACTCAGGGAATTGGCCAGCCGGCTAAGCGTCAAATAACCGAGGCCCACACTCAATAAAGTATGAATGCGGTGATGTATTTCGATAAGAATTCTTTTCGCCACCTGTTTATCATGATCACTTAATTGCTTATCCAGTCCATCAAACCATTCTTTCAGGTACTTTACGGGCATATCGCTCAATTCCCCGATATGTTTGCCATTTACTTTTACATATAAAGCCTCTTTGCGCAAACGGTAACCTTTGCAATCAGGACATGAGGTTCTCCCGCGATAACGGCTTAACAAAACACGGTACTGCACCTTATAAAGATTCTGCTCTACCTCCTTAAAAAATTCGTTGATGCCATGCGCATGTTCATTCCCTTCCCATACTACCTGGTATTGCTTTTCCGTAAGATCAGCAATGGCCTTATGCACCGGGAAATTAAATTTCTTAGCCCCTTTAATAAATTGTTCTCTCCACCAGCCCAGCTTCTCTCCTTTCCAGGGAGCTATAGCGCCGTCATATACACTTAATCTTTTATCCGGGATCACAAGATCACTATCAATTCCCAATACCTGGCTGAACCCCTCACAGGTAGGACAAGCGCCAAAAGGATTATTGAAAGAAAATAAATTGGGAACTGGTTCCTCAAACTGCATTCCGTCGGCTTCAAAACGGTTATTAAAATGCAACAATTGTTGTTTGCCGGCTACAGGTTGAACTTCCAGGTAAACATCTCCTTCCCCTTCATAAAAAGCTGTACCGACTGAATCAGCGATGCGATGTATGTCATCTTCCCCAAAATCTTTTGCTACCAGGCGGTCAATAAGAATGTAAGTGGTAAGCGGTGAGTGATTGGCGGAAAACAGGGCCTTACTATTCTTATCGGGCAATTCCAGTACTTCTTCAATCCTGTGCACTTCCAAAGCTCCCCCGGAAAGGTTCCGGGTGGCTATCCTGGAAAATCCTTTCTGTACCAGGATATTTAATTCTTCTTTAATATCCCTGTTGGTATGCTGTTTAAAAGTAGCCAGGATATAAACCCTGTCTCCTTCTTTCAGGTTCCGGATCGCGTTCACCACATCTGTCACGTCATCTTTTTTCACTTCTCTGCCGGAAACCGGTGAAATGGTTTTGCCGATCCTGGCAAACAGGAGGCGGAGATAATCATATATCTCCGTCATGCTTCCTACGGTACTGCGGGGAGTCCGGGTAATAACTTTTTGTTCGATAGCGATAGCGGGGCATAAGCCTTTTATGTAGTCCACATCGGGCTTATTCATCCGGTTCAGGAATTGACGGGCATAAGCACTAAGACTTTCCGCATAGCGGCGCTGGCCTTCGGCATATAAGGTATCAATTGTCAGGGAAGATTTTCCCGAACCCGATACCCCGGTGACAACCACCAGCTTATTCCGGGGTATGGCTACCGTTATATTCTTCAGATTGTGTACCCTGGCGCCCTTGATAAGAATACTATCTGCGGAATTTACGGTCTTCCCTTTCAGGGGATTTTTCTCTTTTATTATTTTTTCCATTTTCTACCCGGCAAATGTAAACCCTTATCCTGCTTAAAGTTCAGGCAGGATGATTAACATTTCTTTTAGAATAATAAATACAATTTGCGTAGACAAACGTTTG
This sequence comes from Bacteroidota bacterium, assembly GCA_030706685.1. Taxonomy (GTDB): domain Bacteria; phylum Bacteroidota; class Bacteroidia; order Chitinophagales; family Chitinophagaceae; genus VBAT01. The sequence continues at coordinate 7,660 of JAUZOA010000103.1, read as the reverse complement.
GAGGTTTGTCGAAAAAAGCTATTTTTAGTTTCCAAATCCGAAAAATGAAAAACCAAAAACTTATCTCGCCTATCGCTAATACTTCTACTCTTTTTTAACCGATCACCGATTTACAAGCCAGAATCCGTCTAAACACACCTAAAACCTGTAGGAGTATGAAAGCTTTTAGTAAGAAAACCGACCACGAACTGATCCATCTTTTTACAGATGGAAATCTTGATGCGCTTGAGGCACTTGTGCTTCGCCACAAGGATAAACTTTATACGTCAATCCTGTTCCTTGTTAAGGACAAATACCTCGCCGAGGATATTTTCCAGGATGTTTTTATCCGCATTATTGATACCATGCGCAGCGGCCGTTATACCGAGGAAGGGAAATTCCTTCCCTGGGCCATGCGAATTGCCCACAATCTTTGCGTAGACCATTTCCGCAAGGTAAAACGTACGCCAACCATCCGTAATGGCGAAGACAAAGACATCTTTGAAGTGCTCAACTTTGCTGATGACAGCGCCGAGACAACTATGATGAAACGCCAAAGTCATGACCGTGTCCGTGAAATGCTTCAGCGCCTGCCCGAAGATCAGCGTGAAGTAATCATATTACGCCACTATGCTGATATGAGCTTTAAAGAAATTGCCTCTGTCACTAACTGCAGCATCAATACGGCCCTTGGGCGTATGCGTTATGGCCTGATTAACCTGCGAAAATTGATGATTCAAAAACAAATTGCTTTGTAATCTAATTCTTCGTTTATACTTTTGCATGAGCAAAGCTGGATACGATATTGTCGTTCTGTATCTCCGACCGGAGATGAAGAATTCGGTATAAAAGAATTTTTCGGTTTGCTTGCCATTCCTCAATGGAATAAAACCTGGGAAGGCTGGTACAGAATGACACCAAATTGAACCGCTGGTCTGTAAGACCGGCGGTTTTTCTTTTCAATAGCTAACAACGGCTAGCAGCTATTGCCTGTTCTTCCCAAAAGCCTCCAGCCCGCATTGAAGCCATGCCGCGAACTCAGTAGCATCCGGGGTATAAAATTTTGTCCTGGTCAATGCTTTTTGATCCGCTGTTATTATTGCGTATTGAGGTTGCGAGGTAGCGCCAAAATTTTCTGTCTGGAAAGTTGACCATTTATCACCAACCGTTACAACTGATTTTTCATTTCCGCCGGAAGTCTTTATTACTGTTTGTTCCGTCAATGGAAGTTTCCTCCTTTCGTCTACATACAGAGAAACCACTACGAACTGCGTCCTCATCAAACTATCTACTAATGAATTGGGCCATACTTTCTCTTCCATGCGCCTGCAGTTGACGCAAGCCCAGCCTGTGAAATCTATTAATACGGGTTTATTCTCCTTTTTTGCAATGGCCAATGCCTGCTGGTAATTATTCTGTATAGGTTCAAAGATATCCTTGTGTCCTTTTGAGAAACTATAAATGCTGTATGTGGTTCGTGGCGGTGGAAAACCGCTTATCAGCTTCAGATCCGCCCACCGGGTATTGGTAAGGCCCGGCAACAGGTAAAGGGTAATAGCCCCGAATAAGGCGATAAATGCAAACCGGGTAAATGAAAACTTCCTTACAGGGGAACTGTGCGCGAATTTTATTTTACCCGATAAATACAAAATAATCAATAACCCGATCAGCACCCATAATCCTATAAATACTTCCCGCTTCAGCAAACCCCACTGTTTGACAAGATCAGCATTGGATAAAAATTTTATAGCCAGGGCAAGCTCTATAAATCCCAATACCACTTTTACATCTGTCATCCAGCCGCCCGATTTAGGCAACGATTGCAGCCAATGAGGAAACATTGCAAACAGTGCAAAAGGCAACCCGAGCGCCAGCCCAAAGCCTGCAGCCCCTGCGGTCAGTGGCCATGCGCCCTGGTCGGCAACGCCTACCAGCAAGGTACCCAGTATAGGGCCTGTGCAGGAAAAGGATACTATAGCCAATGTCGCCGCCATAAAAAAGATTCCCCCGAAATTTCCCAGTCCCGATTTCGAATCCATCTTATTGGCAAGCCCGGAAGGCAGGCCTATTTCAAAAAGCCCAAAGAAGGAGAGCGCGAAAAATACAAACACAGCAAAAAAGAACAGGTTAAGCCACACATTGGTCGAGATATTATTGAATATTTCAGGGCTTATCGCTTTATTGGCAATATGAAAAGGTATGGTGATAAAAATATAGATGAGAAAAATGAACAGCCCGTAAGCAATGGCACGGGTGATACCTTTTTTCCTGTCCCCCGATCTTTTTGTGAAGAACGTTACGGTTACAGGTATCATTGGGAATACGCAGGGAGTGAGCAGCGCAATCAGGCCTCCTAAAAGCCCGAGTAAAAAAATACTCAGGATGCTTTTATTCTTTGTGCCTTCATCGCCGCAATTATTTACAGGATTATTGATGTCAATTGAAGCTACTTTAATAGTTGTGCCGGATTCTATTCCTCCTTCCAGCGTCACCGTAAATGAAAACTCCGTAGAAGGATAAAAATCCATGCCCTTGCCATACGTATATAATAACCTGCCCTGCAGCCTGGCGGGCACACTATCTTTATTGGCAAAATGAATTTGTGTTTTCCATTCTGAGGGCGATTCATATACCCGGATAGCCCCGTTATCAAACAGCGGGCTTGTAATTTCTTTTACCGGGCCTTTCTCTGAAAATTTTTCGCCGGCCCGGATGGCTGTATCATTAAACTGCAGTTCGGTGGTAGCAAGATCTATCTTTTGCGAGGGTGAGTATAATTGCCATTGACCCGGGGAACCGGCTGAAAATACCAGTTCATATACGCCATCACTGATCTTTTTACTGGTTGCTTTCCACGAAATGACTGAAGCGCTGTCTTGCGAAAAAACCCGGATACTAAAAAGCAGCAGTACCGCAATAAAGACGAAAGGCCCGGAAATTTTCTTCATCATTTATCCTTTTAAAAAACAAACGAGTCCGGAAAGAACTCGTCACTTATAATCAAATTCTTTCGCCTGTTTACAGCGCTACACTGAAAGTAACAGATTTTGGCGGAAGGCATTTCTCATCATTGCAGGTTTGAAACCTTACAGAACCACTCACCTTTGTTTTGGCATCCGTTTTCAGCTTTACCGTCTGTATAAAGATTACCCGGGATGAATATTGGTTGGCCGAGAGATCCAGTTTGGCATCATGAAATTTTTCCATTTTTCCTTCTTCTTTGATTTTGCCATCTACCGTCAGTAAAGGATTCTTATTAAAAGTGATTTTAGTAGGCTCCGCAATGGCATCTTGTGGTTGCGACTGTGAATACAGGTGCCAGCCATCCTGGATAGAAGCCGCTAACCGCAATTCAAATGTTTTATCGGCTATTTTCTTTGAAGTAAAGGTCCAACTGACAGGGTTTAACTGTGCTTTCGACGCGACACCTGTCATGATTAACAGTGCAAGAACAAAAAATTTTTTCACCCTTTAGATTTAATGTTACAAAATTAGCTCTTCGCACCCTTTTTGTTTGTAAGTAAAATGACAAAAAGATGCTAAATGATCATTCCGGGCCGGCTTACTGTATTACCAGTTGCTCAGCCATCAGTAAACTTTTAACAATTTCCCTGCCATCTGTATTGCCTAAAATGGAAGAACAGGCTCGTTCAGGATGGGGCATCATTCCAAAGACATTACGGGCTTTGTTGCTGATCCCGGCAATATTCCTCGCCGACCCGTTCGGGTTGGCATCAGCAGTGATCTTCCCGCTCTCATCACAATAACGGAAAATTACCTGGCCGTTTGCTTCCAGTTCATTTAAAGTTTTTTCATCCGCATAGTAGCGGCCCTCTCCATGAGCGATGGGAATCTTAAATATTTTTTCTTCGGGGTCGCGGATATAAACGTTTTTACAAACGAACTGCTGGTTGGCATTCCGGAGCAATGCGCCGGGCAGCAAATGCGATTCACATAATATCTGGAAACCATTACAAACTCCAAGTACCTTGCCGCCAGCGTTGGCAAATTCCGCCACACTTTGCATCATGGGACTGAACCGCGCAATCGCGCCGCAACGCAGGTAATCTCCAAAGGAAAAGCCCCCCGGCAGAATAATGCAGTCTTCCGTATTGAACAGGCCCAGGTCCCTGTCCTTATGCCAGAGCATTATTACTTCCTGTCCCAGGTCGCCGGCAAGGGCATCCTGCATATCCCTGTCGCAATTAGAACCCGGAAAAACTACTACACCAAATTTCATGATAGTTGTTTGTACAAAGATAAGAGAAAGCTGTTAGCTGTTAGCCGTTAGCTATTAGCTCACCAGCCCGGTCCATAATATTGGTGAGCGATCACAAAAGCCACTGTAATCCAGAATAAAAGCAGGGGAAAAATACGCAGGCGCGCATGCAGGTAAGTATAGCCATGAAAAGCTGCCATCGGCACCATGGCCATTACCCAGTTCTCAAAAGTGCCGCTGGTATTGACAAAGGGGAGCAATAAAGCTGTTAACAGGTATAACAATAAAAGGCTCCATCCTTTGCGTACATTAATCAGCATCCTTCGCAGGTTGTCCTGCACATAATACCCTCCTGCCAGGAAGGGAACCATCAGCAGGAATACACTCGCAGCCAGCCAGGCGGTTTGCTGCAATGACGGAACGCCGATACTCAAATGCGGCAAAAAAGCCTGCCAGCTCCATTTTTCTTTGATAAAAATATAGATCGCATAAAAATAAAACGGGGTAGTAATACCCACGATACACAACAACCATTCATTTAAACGAAAAGGGCGCATGACGGCCAGTGCCAGCAACACCCAGATAATAAAAGTGAGCGATGATACAAACAGGAAACCGGCTATACCAAGAGCAAGACCAATATTGAAAATAGTACCCTTTGCATTGGGCTGGTTATATATTCTGAAAAGACCGGACAAAACCATTAACAGTATGCTGTTAATCAGCAAAGGAGCGGAAAAATAATTCCATTCCGGTAATAAAGATGTAATAAGCAGGTAGGCCATGCCTGCGAGATAATTCGGGCGGTTCATCATCCGCTGGGTATTAAGAAACCTTGTTAATACCATCGCCTGTATAAATAATAACGAAAAGGCGAGCAAAGGATAGAGGGAAGGAAAAGAGGTAGCCGCCGGGTGAAGAAATTTTAATATGGCTGAAAAAAGGAGCCCGTCGGCCGGGCGATCCGCAGGTATATAAGGGTGCATGAAAACAGGCAGCTTGATCAGTATGCCGAATACAAGCAATAATATAATGTTAGCGGGGTTTTTTTGTTTAAATACTCCGATCACAGGTAATGGATATTAACACAGGTTAGTTATAGTCGATTTTAGCAAAGCAAATATAGTTTCTATATAAACAAGGAACTATTATTTGCCTCGCGCTAACCTGTTTAGCATATTTGGGCATGAACTCGTATCCCCTGTCCAGGTTTTTGAGCGTAGGGCTCCTGTTGATCTTGCCATCGGGGGTAATGCCGAAATCATTCAGCAGTTGTATCCTTTTTTCCAGGTTGTTAAAAAGGACATGCAGTTGGCCGCCGGTATTCATGATCTGGTAAGAAATGAGATCATCTGTCTGATCATCAAATTGTTCTTTCGTAATCACATTACTCCATTCCCGCTTGCCGTTTTTATCGAAAGACATGACAACGATATTGTCGGCCTGGTAGCGCACATTCCCCGGCTCGCCATACCTTGAATTCCCCCAATAGCTATTGTAATAATAAGGGGAATAGTAATAATCCATAGGTCGCATAAAAGGGGAGCCGTACAAATAATTCCACCTGTTCCAGGCATTGCCGCGGGTAGTAGTATAATACGCTTCACTGCCTATGATAAATCCACCGTCTTTACGGGTAATGACATTGCGGATGAAATAGTCATTAAAGGCCATCCTCACAGTCGAATTGCCTTTTGCCTCCTTCCGGAGATCCTCGCTGAATGTCAGGGTATCTTCTATGACCGCTTCCCGTTTCTCCTTGTCCCAGATATAGAAATAATAACCCTCCGTATTTCCCCGCCGCTGTTTATAATAAAACGAAGTAAGAAAATAGCGTTTATTATAATTATCAGGTTTGATGTGTATCTCGTCCAGGTAAGTCTTGTCAAGATTTAATTCCTTCACCGAGAATGAATCGGCCTGCGCATATTTGATGATAAAAGCTGCTTTGCCAATATTCTCGCTGTTTACCCGGTTACATTTTGTAAACACCAGGTCGCCATCGTTATCCAGTTCAAATTCGCTGAGAAAATCGTCATCCCTGTCTTCCATCGGCATGGACAACCTGCTTTTTTTAAGCAAAGAAAGCCGGTTGTCAAACAGCAGGGTGGTGATCATGAAATTTCTCTTGTTCCTGCTGTTTATCTTGAAAACGATGATCCTGCTTTTATCCTCGCTGCTCAGAACAGAATAGATCTTATTGCTGGCGGCAAAACCCAGTTGCGTAGTATCCAGCGGGATGACATCTCCTATTTTTTTACCATTCCCGTCAATTTTGGCAGCGCTGCAATACACAACATTTCTTTTTTGATACTGGTAGATCATATAGCAAAAGTCACCATAGGAGAAAAAATCGGTATTGATCATCCTGTCATTGTCGGGTACATAGTCCTGCTCCACTTTTGCTATTTGATTCATGTCATTATCCAGTACAGCTATCCAACTGGTACTGCGGATATTTTTATAGATCAGGAAATTGCCGCCGATCTTTCCGGCTATTTCAAAATTCAAGCGGCGGGTATCGTCCTTTTCGGGCTCCGAATACACGATTTTTTGTGCGGATACAGAAAGACTACCGGCTGTTAGCATAACAATAAAAAACCATTTTCCGCGAAACATAATATTCTGATTTTTTGCTTATTAAAGTTACAGGATGACCGTCAAAAGCAGTAACTTTTATTTTAAACGGATGCAAAAGGACGGGGTATTACATCCACAACGAAAAAAAAACGGAAAAAGTTGCATGATGGTTTCTATTCGCTCCCGCGACTCACAAAAACACGATACTTTTAACAACAGATTCGCCAAAATTGATTTTTGCATATACCTTTGCAGGCATTTCCAAAACAGTTGATGACTGTGCCGGAAAAAACAACAAGAACAGAAAGTGAAAATACCGACCAATAGAGTTACCGCCGCAGGATTAATTATTGCATTAGGGATTATTTACGGAGATATTGGAACTTCCCCTCTATACGTAATGAACGCCATCATCAATGGCAAACTGATCACCGAAAAACTCATACTGGGAGGACTATCCTGCATCATCTGGACTTTGACTCTTCAGACTACTGTCAAATATGTAATACTTACTTTACGGGCCGATAACCGGGGTGAGGGAGGAATCTTTTCTTTGTATGCATTGGTAAGAAGGCGAAAAAGATGGCTGGTCATTCCTGCCATGCTCGGAGGGGCGGCCCTGATCGCTGATGGAATGATCACGCCGCCAATCTCCGTAACCTCTGCCATCGAAGGTCTGCGGCAGATACCCATCATGAAAGATATTGCTGACTGGAGCATTGTTTATATCGTTTTAGCCATCCTCGTCATATTTTTCTTCCTGCAGCAATTTGGCACGGCTTCCATCGGAAAGCTTTTCGGCCCCATTATGACGATCTGGTTTTTAATGCTGGCTACCCTTGGCTTATCTCACCTGTTTGATGATATTTATATTTTTAAAGC
>JAUZOA010000102.1 GCA_030706685.1 Bacteroidota bacterium | reverse complement strand
TTCAGGAAGCAATGCGGCAGCATGTGCGCCTGATCTGTAATTTGCAATGGCAACTCTCATGTCATATTCATTATTTACCATTTCTTCCAATGGTTTATCAATTGTGTGTGGGTCGCCGATATATGCAACCTTACCGTCACGGTCAACAACAAAAGCAGTTGGCAAATTCATTGAGCCAATTTGCTGCATCCATGGATAAACAAAAATCCCCTGCAAGCCGTCTTCATTGACTGAGACAGGTACAAGCGCGACGTTATATTGCATAACGGAATCGCGCCGATGAACAAAATCTTCAATTTTTGGCAAAGTGTTTCCATATTTATCTACGCTGGTAATACCTATCACTTCCACACCTTTATCTTTATACATTGCCTGTAACCTTGACAAATGCGGCATGCTTGCGATGCACGGAACGCACCAGGTGGCCCATAAGTCAATGACATAAATCTTACCCTTTGATAAACTATTAAAACCTCCGCCTTTTATCCATTTCTCCACTTTGAGACCGGGAGCACCATCGCCTACCTCTAACCCGGGTAAAGCGCTAATGGTTGTCTGGGCAAAACAAGTTTGTGCAAACACAAAAAGAAAAAAATATGAACTCACGACAGGCCCCCTTGCCCAAAGGTTTAACTTGAACGGTAACAAAACCGGCTTGAGGCTAATAGCTTTAAGAACAAATGATAAATTGGTTCGGATCATAATAGACAAGAATGGGAAAGCAAATTTTTTGTATTTCATGGCAGGTTTCAATTTTGATGTTTGTTTCTGTTTTACTGATAACTATACCCGGCAATTATTTCCTGCCAATAATTTGAATGGCGTGCAGCGCATGATTATTGTTTGGATCAAGTTCCAAAACTTTCCTGTAGTACTTCAAAGCCTTTTTGTTGTTCCCTGTTGTTTCATAAAATTCACCCATACTGTCATATACGTTTGCGCTGTTCGGATAAAGCCTGGTGTTGAATTCAAAAAAAGTTTTTGCCCCTTCTGTTCTTTCAAGCCTCATAAGCCAATAACCAAGCGTATTGCAAATGAACTCGGGAAAAATATTTTCTTTACTTTCCCCCTGGAGCATTTTAATTCTTTTGGCTGTATACTTTTGGCCTTTGGTAAAAAGATCAATTATTAAGAATGTATAATCCGATTTGGTGCAATACCGGCTGTCTCTATGATAGGCGGATTTTATCCAGATGCAGAGTCCGAGGTTTACAAAATCATTAAAGGAGCTGTTTGAAAGCAAAACAATCCCGTCGCCTGACGTATTAATGTAATAGGCGGCACGCCAGCCTGATGCAGCGCCTCCATGACCCAAAAATTCAATTGAAGAATCAGGGCCGTCGAAGGAGTAACCCAGCCCGTAGTTCTTAGTTACTTTTTCTTTCATTAAATCAAGCGTTTCCTTTTTCAAAACCGGGTTTGGTTGTACCCCCAAACTTGCTATCGCAAATTTTGAAAGATCATCCAGGCAAGTATAAAGGCCTGCTGCACTCACGCCGACATAAGAATAATGCGGAGCTGCTTTTAATGTTTCATCATATGGAGTGGCAACATTATCGGAATGAACGGGAATTTGGAATGAACTATTCATCATGCCCAGTGGAGCCAGTACGGTTTCTTTCATATATGTTGAAAATTCCGTTCCTGTAACGTCTTCAATAAGCAGTTGAAGCAACATATACCCGCCTCCCGAATACCTGAAGCCTTCTCCGGGTTTCTGAATCACCATTAAATCTTTAACGGCATCAGGCAGAGAGGGCAGTGATTTTCCCGGTGCATAGTCGGGAACAGCGCCCATGTTTAAGCCGGCAGTATGGCTTAACAACATTTTTATGGTGATTGGGGTGCCGTCACTGTAATCAGGGACCTTCCATCTTTTCAGGTATTTGTTTACCGGTTCGTTCAATTCAATTTTCTCCTGTTCCACAAGTTTCATTACACCCCAGGCTGTTAATGATTTTGAAACAGAGGCAACATTGTATAAAGTAGAAGAATTTGTTTTCTTCGTTCTGCCTGCATTCAAATATCCCAACGGGCATTTATATACTTCTTTTCCATTTTTAATAATTACAATCCCGGCTGATGTGATCCTTGCTTCTTTCATTGCGTTATTTAAGGCCATTTCATACTCCTTAAATTCCTGCGCATTAACTGGCGCTGCAAACGGAAAAAGTAATGACAGCAGGAGAAGCAAACGCATGCCCGGAAATTTTTGACAAAGTTATCTATCCTTTAACCAGTTAAAATGGACCCTGTAAAATGGCTTGAATGATTTTAGCGTAGCAGTATTTCCCTGTACCGGGATGGGGTAAAACCTGTATGTTTTTTGAATACCCTTGTAAAATGGCCATGGTCGGCAAAACCGCATGCTGAAGAAATGGATGCTAACGGTATATACTTTTTTGAAAGAAGCGATAAAGATTTTTCAATCCTGGTCTTCCTGATATACTCCCCAATAGTACAATGAAAAAAGTGCGGGAACAATTTTGAAATGGTGACGGGGTGGACGCCAAAAAGAACAGAGAGTTCTGCCAAAGAGTAATGATGATTTTCAGTTTCAGCAAGCAATTCTTTTAGCCGGATAAGCCATGCAGGTGCTGATACATAATTCTTGTTTTTATTTTTTAACACGGAGAAGCACTTTAAAACAGAAGCTTCGATTGATAAGTGGGTTTCACTACCGGGTTCCATTGCTTCGGCCATGATATTAAGAAAAAGTGATTTAATAACGGGCTCTTTAATTATCATGCCACCTTCTAAAATATTTTTTTTGATGTGCATATTTTCGAACCAGGAGTGTTGGAATTCGATATTGAAATTTTTCGATCCTGCAAGGTACTTTTCATTTTTATGTGGTTCTTGTGTGTTATAGTATAGCAAAAGCCCCGGAGTACATTCAATTTCATTTCCTTTTCGTCGTTCGATGCTACCTCCTTTTAATATGAAAGCGAAATAAGAATTTTCGTGATAATGCCAGGATGAACAATAGTTTTGTTGATAAGAGCTTTGGGAAATAATCAATCCATTAATCCTGCTTTCAAAGATGTTTCCACCTAAATATCTCCCGTCTTGAAGTTTTTGCATTTTTAAGTGTTTATTGTACTCATACATTTTCGTTGATAATTGCCTGCAATGGTGCCGGGCTGGAAGTCTCCCGCCTGAGGCGGGATCAGCCGAAACTGTAGCTGAGCCAGCCTGCCGGCAGGGAGATAAAGATACTTAAGTTGAAAACATATCTGCTTACGGGCAGGCAGGACCTCTTATACCGCTTTACACAGGCCCCCCCATGCAGCATTCCGTTTTATTTCAGTGAAATTATTATCCTATAATTTTAATTTTTGGCGATAATATGTGTTTAGTGTCTTCACTACGTCCTTGTTTAATAATTTCTTTCCCGTTTTTATCAAATTCTTTGGGCTGATTATTCAAGCCTTTTACGATTGTGACTTTACCTGTTACTTTAATTCTTTTGCCATTAAGTTTTTTGGCTTGCTCATAATCAATATTTACAACGTATCCATTCAGATAAATCCCGTCTTTAGTTGCAGTAGCAATGTCAACTTTAGCTATGAAAGTGACTCTTCCTGGTGTTTTATTGGATTGGCTTTTTAATGTATCGGCTGCTTGTGAAAAGGAGATTAAATTGAAGAGAATAAACAAAAGGATAAGTATATATCTCATAAACGTTGAATTGGGTAATATCGTCGAATGGCACAACAATTAAATATACCGCACTTGCAGGAATATTCAAAAGGATTGCCCTTGATTTTCAATGCCCTGGTATTCTCGTTTTTGTATTGTCAGTGCTGGCAATGAGCCAGATGATTTTAAAAATGTCACAGGCTTGCATCATTTTGTTTAGATGTCGTGCAGGCGAAGTCGTAAAGCTCTCTTGCATTGTACTGGGTCTTACTGAGAATATGATTAGTAGCCCAAACAAGGGAAAGTTCGAACCGCTATGTAGAAGATGTATTAAAAATCATAGAACTATCATTGCTGACCTTCATGTCTTACAGGTTACACCTTCTTTGAGGCTGATACAAGATCAGAAACGGAATGTGCATTATTTTATCATCTGGGATGCTACTTTACGCATAATTTCTACTGTGGAAGGCATCTGAAATGGTTTTTCAAAGAAATTTGTAAAGCAGTAATTGAATAACCCGGGTTGTTCATCAAAAAAGAAATGAGTAGCACCAGGAATAATGCAAAGTTGCGAGTTCGGTATAGCTTCAAAAATGCGTAAAGTATGTTCATTTCTGACCGCATCCCTATCACCGGCCATTATAAGTACAGGTGCTTTAATCCGGGTCAATTGTTCCCATTGAATATTGGGATGAAAAACCATCAATTTAATTCGCTTTTGCATCAATGTATCTGTTATCCTGGGGTACATTTTCATCATTTCAACGAGCTCGGGTTGAAGAGCTGTTGAATCGGGAATTATATTAGCGCCGGTAGCCAGCAGCTTTTTCACTTTTTCAGGGTGTTTATATGCCATGATCAGGCCGATAATGGCGCCATCACTATGTCCCCAGATAAAAGCAGAATCTACATGTATTTCATTGAGCAAAAGATATATATCGTTTGCCATTATATCGTAATCCAGTTCGCCGGCCATACAATCGCTTTTGCCATGGCAACGACTATCAACTGCAATTACTTTATATTTTCGGGAAAGCATGCCAATTGTGTTTGAACGGCTGGCAATGGAGCCTCCGTTCCCGTGTAGTAATAAGAATGGTTGCCCCTGCCCGTAAATTTCATAATATATTTTGGTGCCATTTGCTGAAAAGTATTTACCCGCACCGGGATTATTACCATAAGGAATGGTGTTTTGGGTTTTACCGTATATAGCAATAAATAAAGAGAGTGTAACAAACAGTATGTTCGTTCGTTGTAACATAGATCAAGTTTTTTTAAAGAATAAAAATAAAACCGGGGAAAAAGATAAGATAGTAAAAAACAGACATTTTACATGGAAGCAATGAGTTTGAAAATATATCCTGAATCTTCGTTTATGAAGAGCATCGTTGATTATTACCAATTAATCAAAATAAAAGAGCCGGTGATGCTTAGAACCTTGCCAAACGGGCGTTTGGATTCATGGATCAATTTTACAGGGAGTTTCTATTTTTTTGATGAAAAATCCGAAAGGTTTAAGAGGGCTCCCCAAAACGGCTTTTTCCCGCTTTCAAGCAAGAGCACGATAATTAAGATTGAGGAAGAGTTAGTTTGTCTGAATATCAAATTCTTTCCTCACGTACTCCTGTATGGTGATATAAATAAAGTGTTGACGTCCAAACAGCCGGTTTCATTCAACAAGGTATTTGATACAGATATAAAGGAATCTGTTTATGAGATATTCCCCCAAAAGGAAAATATCGGTTTAATTATTGCAGAGACAGAAGAGTTTTTTAACGGCAGGCTCACCGGGAGCAATAAAGAAAGAATATTCCTGCAATATATTCTTCAAAGAATTGAAAACGATGAAATAGACTTCGTTTCTGTTAAATGGTTAGCAAAAGAATTTAACGTGACTGAAAAAACGCTGCAAAGAACGTTTATTAAACAAGTTGGGTTAACGCCAAAGTTATTCAGCAAGATTGTCAGGTTTCAAAAAGCGGTCCGGGATATCAGAAGCATTACGGATGTAAGTTCCGCGACCCGGTTAAATATGTCGCTGGCCAACGGATATTATGACCAGTCTCATTTTAGAAAAGATTCAAGAAAAATAACAGGTCTTACTCCAAAATTACTTTTCAAAAATCTGCTTCCCGGCTTTCCAGATTTAATGGCGCTGGAATGACAGCACCGATTTACGGGTTCGGCGTTTCCTTCCAGGTTTAACAAATCTTCCGGCTTTAAAGCAAGAAAGAAAGCACCAGCAAGCCGCTAAGTAGAGGAATTTTTAATAAAGAATAAATGTTTTCTCCTCCAGGAGCTGTGCCCCGGCACCATTCCATAAAACCGAAGAACAACCTGTAAGGTCGCCTTCTTTGTAGCCCAACCAGGAGATTGTTCGAGCTACTGTTTAGAAGGGTTAGTAAAAATCAAGGAAGTATGATGACCGGCTTTCATGTTTTACCGCGGCGGCCTCTTTGATGCCATGCTTCGCTGCAATATTTATCCCATAGCCAATGGTTGGGACAAAGCATAACAACCTAAAGTTTCTGATTTTATTATAGATTAGGAGGAACACTGCGAAGAACCGGGATCTGAATGTTCTCCCGGAAATTTGACCTTACCCAATTGAATGGCCGGAGGATAAGCCCATAAATAAAGCCCATAGATGGCGGTATACCTGAATCACAAAAAATGTGAATTGCATGTCCGGCTATTCCAGATCATAACCAGAATGCTCCCTTATTGAAATCACTGTTAAATCATTATATACACATTATTTTTCCATAAATTCTCCATTCATCTTCCATTATTTAATGGAAGATGAATGGAGAATTTATGAATTTAGTACGAAAATATAATGAAATTTACATAGTTTCATCTAAGACTAATCAAGGTATGATTGTAACAGATAATCCCTTACTGATAGGCGTCTCCGGAAAGCTGAAGAATATAGTCGTGAAGCAATACTTCTTTGTAAAAGAAGCCTGCCGAAGTATTATATTGAGTAAAGACTAATTGTCTGGGATGAGTCCTCCTGTCGCTTAAAAACCATATTCATGAAATTCAAAGCTGGTGATTGTATATTCTTCAAAATTGCGAGCGATGCATTTCTCGCAGGATTTATTTCTTCTGTTGAAAGGGGCAAATACGAGATTGCTCTTAGTGGTTACGATCTGCAAATTCCCCCTGTAGCAGATTATTTCCACAATTGCTTGTTGTTCGCAACCAAATATGAAATGGGAGAAACCTCTCTTTTGGCTTTGGATGTAATAGTAATTGAACCGGAGTATATGGATCAATCTACTGATAGTGAATTAGTGACCCATATCGAAATTCCAGGGTTTTTGTCTGCTTCGGGATTTAAGGAAATATCCCATATCAGTGAGCTAAAAAGCTATTACGAATCAGGAATAAAGCTAAGAGATAAGGAGACGCAAGATAAAGATAACCCTATCACTGAATTTGAAATTAAATGCTTTGTAAATATCAATGAGTTTTTAAAGAACATTCAGCCACGTAATGAATTTCCAACTGTTAAATTGTACAAGCAAACAGATGCCTCCATTTATTATTGGCAAATATATGGGAGCAGTAATAATCCTGTATTCCTGGTGATTCATTGGGGCAAATTGGGTGAAAACGGCGAATTCATCGAAATAAAAAATCGAATGCTCAGCGATTTAAAAGAAATGTATGATGCTCAAATCTTCGGGAAAAAGGTCGAAGGATACCAGGAAACTGAAGAATTTCAGCGAATGATTCTTCAATTCCAAACCGCTGACGGATGGGGCGGAATAGATGATCTTGACTTTCGTAATGAAATTTGGGAGTATTTAGACAGATTTCTTTTTTGGACTGGCAATGGAAGCATATCAGGAGGAGATATTGGATCCGGAACTATAAACTTATTCTTTGAGACGGTAATACCAGATATCGCAATTGATACTATCGTACATGCATTAAGAGAAAAAGGAATAGAGCGGCCATATCTTATAGCTCTTGAAAATAATCAGACAGAAGTACCAGACGACGGATCATTCGGTATCAAAGTCCTGTACCCTAAGGATTACCAGGGCTCATTTTTTTATTAAAATGTTTTGCTGGCCCCCCGGCATTATAATTACTACAGCTTTGATGTTCAATATTCTTTTAGGGTATTGGATAAAAAATGCTGCTTATCAGCATGTTTTTATCAGTAGCCCCAGCAAGAGATTGTTCGAACTGCTGTTTGGAAGATTTATTGCGAATCAACGACTTGTAACAGCAGCCCTTTATATTTTAGGGGGGTGACGGTCTTTTTGAGGCTGATGCTTCGCTATAACTAATTGTCTTACCGTCATAATCTATTTGATAAGTACTTCCATTAAAGTCTGTCAAAGCAATATAAGTGTCATGCATTTCAAAAGGATTGCCTTCAGAAAGGCAAATGAAAATATCCATTCCGGAGTAACTCCAAATTACTTTGCCTGTTTTGTCAATTCTAGCTATAGACGTTTCTCCATAAGAAATGTATGTGTCTTTATAGGTATGAATTGAAAAACATGTCGCCCAGTCAGCTTCTGTTACCCAATTAGTTTCCAAGTTTGGAAGAGTCAAGCTGAACAATTTGTCGCTGCAGCGTATGATTAAGTTGTTGTCGTCAATTAAAGCCGTGTCACTATCAACGCGTGTTGCGCCGCCACTTCCTAAAATTATCGCACTAACAGTGGGAATATTGTTCTTGTAAATTTTTATGGCATGTTGTGAGCTTGGTGAGAATGCTTTGTCTTTCTCAGCTTGTATTACTTTGTCGTATAGTGTTGGACTATCTGGACTCTGTGTAAATGCAGAGTCGTCAACCAGTTCAATTGTCAGGTCATTATATTGTAGTGTGACTACCATTTAAAATTGCATGCAACAATTAAATATACCGCACTTGGAGGAATATTCAAAAGCGCGTAGCAGCTCCTATCTGGTTCTGGGTCGTATTGAGAGTATATTTAGTAGCCCAAACAAGAGCAGTTCGAACTCACTTCACGACGATTTAACAGTTATTGCCTACTTGGTATTGGTGAGTGAGGCACGCACCATTCTATAATAAAGTTTTGGGTATAAAACCAGGAAAGTAGTCTCAATCGGACAATTATCTAACCACTTACTGGCCGATTTCATTGCGTTTAGCAGTCTCCCGGGAGTGACTGAGTGAGAGGATTAAATAATCGCTATTTAAAAGCCACTACCCCCTCAAAAAAAACAACTTATCTTGTCTATCCGTTATTTCATATAATCAATAGGCCTTATAATATTGAGGTTGTAAACCGATCCTGTCACAGCCGGGGCAGAAATTAAACTCACACCACCTCATAAAATTTTCAATGGTTCTATTTAAATATTAGCTCGTCCTGATTTTTTCCAGCTTCATCCTGTAATATTTTGTGCTATTGGAATAAAGAAATATTATTGAGCAATAAATACCAAAACTTTAAACTTATGAGCATTAAGAAGGCTCGGGGAAAAATTATAATGACGAAGACAAAGATCGATGACGAAATTGGCTACATGGGTATATTCTCAGATACCGAAGGCAACACAGTAGGACTTCATTCAAACGGATAAATCATGACGGCTAAAATAATTTTAAGGGCAGCAGCCATCGTCATCTTTCTTCACGATATAGGACATACGATGGCAGTATTAACATGGAAAGATGATAACGATCCGAAAAAAATGGAAGTGATAAAACAAATGACAGAGAACAAATTTCCATTTATGCGAACTTCAAGAAGCATGGGACAATATTTCGAAGGATTCGGCATTCAAGGTATTTTGTCTTTACTTTTAATCACACTGATCTTGTGGTACGTTTCAGATGTAAGGGAAACCAATAAAAATTTCAACAAGAAAATTATTCTTACAGTTTCCATTATTTTGTTAGTGTGGGGCATCAGTGAATTGATCTACTTCTTTCCTCTCGCTGCATCTTTTAGTTTGATCTCAAGCTTACTTGGTTTTTATTCACTTCTGTTATTAAATAAACCGGGTAATATAAGAGTATAAAAAATAAATAACCCTACTGGAAATAAATTAGCCTGAAGGTCCTTCAATCATTTGAAATTTCCCCAGCAGGATTACAGACGCACCCACTCCAAGCAATATTAGCGGTTTAGGATTTCCCCGGACGATGATGCCTATCAATTGTTCTATGTCCAGTTCCTGTGCGTTCAAATTCTGGCGTTATATTCCTTATAGGTCTACACACTAAGGTAATAACATTTCAGAAGTCAATGGTGAAGCGGTAGTAAATCGGCATGTAACCGTTGCAGGCAGCTTTATCCTTTTGTACTGTGGAGGGGTTTAAAAAGAAAATAGCGCTCAGTTTGAACGCCATTAAAATGCGATCTGTAGCCCAAACAAGAGAAAGTTCGACCCACTGTTTGGAAGATCTAGTAAAAATCAGCGAATTATAAAAGGCGCGAACAGCTCAAAGGAGAAACAGAAAGAGAAAGAGTGCGCGCACTCCGCTCTCTTTCTCCTTCTGTCCTGGTAGCCCCGGCAAGAATCGAGCCTCTGTCAAAAGTTTAGGAAACTTCTATTTATCCTTTTAACTGCGGTTAGCTCAGGAGCGGATGTGCATTTAGCAGGCCACTCTTGATGAATCGCCGTCAACAAGTACCTTTGCCGCAAATTGAATAGCAATGTTACAGTTACAGTTGCTCCGGCAAAATCCCGGGCAGGTAAAAGAAAGATTGGCCATAAAACATTTTGCAGAAACCGGCCTGGTGGATAGTATTCTTTCATTGGATGACCAGCGGAAAAAACTACAACTGGAATTTGATACTACCCAGGCAAAAGTGAACAGCACTTCCAAAGAGATCGGCGCTTTGATGGCTAAAGGACAGAAAGAAGAGGCCGAAGCCAAAAAGCAGGAGGTGGCCACGCTAAAATCAGCATTGCAACCCATCAATGAAAGATTAAGTGTGATTGAAAAACAATTACAGGATGAATTAGTGAAATTGCCCAATCTCCCTTCCGATAAAGTACCGGCCGGCAAGACGCCAGCCGATAATATAGTGATAAGAGAAGGTGGCCATAAACCCCGGCTCTCCAAAGAGGCCCTTCCACACTGGGATCTCATTAAAAAATATGATATCGTTGATTTTGAAACGGGTGCTAAGCTGACCGGAAGCGGGTTTCCCTTATACAAAGGAAAGGGGGCGAAATTGCAAAGAGCCCTGGTACAATATTTTTTGGATTTTAATACAAAAGCCGGGTATACAGAATACCTCCCTCCCTTTATGGTGAATGAAGCATCTGCCTTTGGAACCGGGCAGTTGCCCGATAAAGAAGGCCAGATGTATTATATGCCAGCGGATAATTTTTATATGATCCCTACTGCTGAAGTGCCGGTCACCAATATTTACCGGGATGAGATTTTAAAGGAAACAGATCTGCCCGTAAAGATGACTGCTTATTCACCCTGTTTCAGGAGAGAAGCGGGTAGTTTTGGCAAGGATGTCCGTGGGCTCAACCGTGTTCACCAGTTTGAAAAGGTAGAGATCGTTCAGTTGGTGTATCCGGCTAAAAGTTATGATGTGCACGAAGAAATGGTAGCGCATGTTGAAAAACTGCTTCAAACATTAGAACTGCCCTACCGGGTTTTGAATTTATGCGGGGGTGACATGAGTTTCGCTTCGGCGCTTACCTATGATTTTGAAGTGTATAGTGCGGCGCAGGAAAGGTGGCTCGAAGTAAGTTCGGTTTCAAATTTCGAGACTTATCAAACCAATCGCATGAAGATCCGTTTCAAAGATGAGAAAGGAAAAACACAATTAACTCATTCTCTTAATGGCAGTTCACTGGCTTTACCCAGGATTGTTGCCTGTTTGTTAGAAAATAACCAAACGCCCGGGGGCATCAAATTGCCGGAGATATTACATCCCTATTTCGGAGGTAAGCTTATTAATTAACATCATCCAGGCAACGGAACTTTCATGGCGCCCGTTTAAATACCTGGCTTAGTAATGGGTATACTTAGCTTAAGTTAATCTTGTATGAAAAAAATTCTTTTCTTCTTGTTGGCCATTGCAGTTATTGATTTCGCGTGCACGCCCAAAGCTTCTCCTGCTGTAACTGAAGCGACGATTCCTTCGGGAACCGCTGTCAGCAATGATGCGGGCACTATCGAAGCCGGGCATGTTCTGTTTACCACTAAATGCACCCAGTGCCATAAGGAAAAGCCAATCAGGAAATGGACATACGAAAAGTTAAGACCTGTATTGGGCGCTATGGTAAGAAAAGCAAAACTTACTACTACAGAAATCGGGCAGGTATCAGCCTATGTTCATGCCAACTCCAAAAAGTAATTCTAACGTATTGCGCACATAAATTATTCCCCCTTTTGAATAAGGTAAATAATTTGTAAAGGGAATAAACCAATGCTTCCTGGTAATGTCTTAAACAGGCGAGTAAAGATTAATCTTGGGAAGGCAGGAAAAAGAAGAAGTAGTCGTCTTATTTTTATATTTCCAGGAAGTATATTCGGGGAATTTATTTTGAATTTGAAAATAGTAAGAATGAAAACCGGCGTGTTGTTCCTTCTGGCGGTTATTATACTGTCCTGTCATAATAAAGCTATCCCCGAGATCAGCAGAAGAACCAATTTTCCGCCCGCGCCAAAACCTGCCAGACAACCCATAGCGGAAAACAACCCCGAAGCAATAGCTGCCGGCAAAATTGTATTTGAAACAAGATGTAACCGTTGCCACGGCCTGAAGGATATAAAAGGGTATACTTCCCAACGATGGACCACTATTTTGCAAACAATGATTCCAAGAGCCCGGTTGAATGATGCCGAGGCAAAACAGGTGAGAGCGTATATTATGACGAATAGCAGTCAATAATTACTGGTTATTAAGCTAAAAAATAAGCCGTCATATATAGTTTTTATTCATCACCTGAATAAGCCGGGCGCGTTAAAGGCAATTGATTCATACCCCCGGGGGCAGAGATATATCAAAGCGACCGCAGGAAACCGGGTAAGGAGGGTGTCAAATTAAAAAAATTATATATCGTTTCGGACCATTCATAAAGGGGTATACATTGCCATTAAACCTATTGGCTTGCGGGTGGTCAGAGACAAAAATCCTGTAATCAGATGGCGTTGACTAATCAGCAAAAAAACCAGCACCTGTTATGGCGTGCGGGTTTTGGGCCAGCCGTTGAGCAGCTGGGTGACCTCTCTAAATTCTCCCCCCATCAATTCTATAAAGCCCTCGTCAAAGCTTCCGACAAAAAGCCGGAATACATTAATGTCGCTGATAATTATCTCCAGGGCCTGATGATGGGAGTAGACCAGGCAGGTAAGATGGAAAAAAAAGAGCTGTCGGCGGAGGATAGAAAGAAGATGCAGCAGTTGAGCCGGGAAGGGATCAGGAACCTGAATTTATATTGGTTGAAGGAAATGGTGAATAGCGGGGCGCAGCTCCGGGAAAAAATGGCTTTTTTCTGGCATGGTCATTTTGCCTGCCGTAACCTCAATATTTTTTACCAGCAGGGTATGCTGGATATCATTCGCCGTAATTCGCTGGGGAATTTTGGTGATTTGCTGAAGGAGGTTTCCAAATCGGCAGCTATGCTGAACTTCTTGAATAACCAGCAAAACCGGAAAGATCATCCCAACGAGAATTTCGCCCGCGAAGTGATGGAGCTTTTTACACTTGGAAGAGGCAATTATACCGAGCATGATATAAAAGAAAGCGCGAGAGCTTTTACCGGCTGGGGAGCCAATGTACAGGGAGAATTTGTATTCCGGAAATTCCAGCATGATGCCGGTACCAAAACCGTACTGGGCCATACAGGCGAGTTTGACGGAGACGAAGTGCTCGATATTTTATTGGAGCAAAAGCAAACAGCTAAATATATTTCCCAGAAGATCTACAGGTTTTTTGTCAACGAGCAACCGGATACCGCGAAAATAGAATGGCTGGCGGACAGGTTTTATAAAAACAGTTATGATATTTCAAAATTGCTGGAGGATATTTTTACCAGCGACTGGTTTTATGACGAAAAGAATATAGGCGTTAAAATAAAATCACCGGTAGAATTGCTGGCAGGCATTCAGCGTATGCTGCCGATGACATTGGAAAACGAAGAAGCCCTGATGCTGCTGCAAAGAGTATTGGGCCAGCTATTATTTTATCCTCCCAATGTAGCAGGCTGGCCCGGTGGTAAAACATGGATCGATAGCTCTACCCTCATGATGCGGATGAGGATACCCCAGCTTATCAATGACGAAGATGAAATGAATGTAAAGCCTAAAGATGATGATGACCAGATGATGGGCAGAAAGGACACTGATGAACGGCCCATCAGGAAAGCAGGAGGCGGTAACGCGTTTGGACGGCAACAGATCAATGCCAATGTAGACTGGAGCTTATACCTGAAAAACCTGGACAAAGTATCCAGGGAAGAGTTGGTGAATGCTATGTCGGGCTTATTGTTGCAGGTGAAATCCAGCATTAGCAATGACCTCATCAGCCAGTATGCCGACGCGGGCAGCCGGGATAATTTTATTAAAACGGCTACTATACAGATTATGAGTACGCCGGAATACCAGATGTGTTAAAACAAACTGTTAGCGGATAGCTGTTAGCTTTTGCTAATGGCTGCTAGCTAAAGGCCAAAAGCTATACAACATGTATATCAAACGCAAAGAATTCATCCAGGTCGGTTCGCTGGCGACAGCCTCACTGATGCTTCCGAAGTTTTTGAAAGCATTCGAAGTTCCCGATATGGTACCGCCCGGCAACAAGGTAGTAGTGATATTGCAGCTCAGCGGCGGCAATGATGGATTGAATACAGTGATACCTGTAAGAAATGACCTGTATTATAAAGCAAGGCCCAAATTAGGAATTGAGAAAACAAAGGCATTATTGCTTACGGATGAAGTGGGTCTTCACCCCTCATTAACCGGTTTTAAAGAGTTATTCGATGATGGTAGTCTTGGCATCATGAACAGCGTGGGTTATCCCAATCCTGATCGTTCGCATTTCCGCAGCATGGATATATGGCAGACGGGTAGTCAAAGCATGGACTACCTCACAACAGGGTGGGTAGGCCGTTACCTGGATGCGCAATGCAGCGGCTGTGATAAACCGACGCAGGCTATCGAGATCGATGATGTGTTAAGCCTCGCTATGAAAGGTGAGCATGTAAAAGGGATCGCAGTAAAGGATCCAAGGCGTTTATATGGGACGGCCAATGAGAAATTCTTCCGGGATGTTTTAAAAAATCATAAGGATGACGGGAGCGAACAGCCGGTTGATTATTTATACAAGACAATGGCGGAAACGCTGTCGTCCGCGGATTATATCTTTAAGCAAAGCCGTCTTCATCCCTCATCGGCGGAATATCCTAAAACGGACCTGGCGAATAGCCTGAAGACCATCGCTTCTTTGATCTATTCCGATATTAATACCAAAGTCTATTATGTGTCGCTGGGAAGTTTTGATACGCATGTGGCCCAGGATGGCCAGCAGCAGCGATTATTTACGGAGATGAATGACGCGGTAAAAGCATTTGTCAATGACCTGAAAGCTAATAACCGTTTCAATGATGTATTACTTTTTACTTTTTCAGAATTTGGCAGAAGAGTGGAACAAAATGCCAGCGGTGGCACAGATCATGGTACGGCCAATAATATGTTTCTTATCAGCGGGGGACTAAAGCAAAAAGGTATGATCAACCCTCTTCCCGACCTGGCTGATCTGCAGGAAGGCGACCTGAAGTATAACGTTGATTTTAAAAATGTATATGCTACTGTTTTAAAGAACTGGCTCGATGCGGATGATGAGGCTATTCTTGGAAAAAAATATGATCATTTAAGTTTTTGCTGATCCGTACATTCACCATAAAGTAAAGGCAACCATCCTAAGGTTGCTTTTTTTT
>JAUZOA010000101.1 GCA_030706685.1 Bacteroidota bacterium | reverse complement strand
AGTGGTCTGGGATACATTGATATTCTTATTGAATGGTTTTGTTTTTATTCTTATCGGTCTCCAGTTGCCTGCTATTTTAAAGCAATTAGCCAGTTATACATTGGCAGAACTTATTGGCTATGGCATGCTCATTAGCCTGGCGACTATTTTGGTCCGCATTGCATGGGTTTTTGCAGGAGCCTATTCAACAAATATGTTTAAGCGGGAAAGGAAGACTACGGATATGGCATCTATAAAAAAGGAGGATGAGGCTACCTGGAAGAATGTATTGATCATTTCGTGGACAGGAACCAGGGGCATATTATCATTGGCAGCCGCGCTTGCTTTGCCGCTCACATTGTATCAGGGAACCGTTTTCCCGCAAAGGGCGCTGATTTTATTTCTTTGCTTTGTTGTGATCTTTATAACAATGGTGGTACAAGGATTATCCCTGCCGCTTTTGGTGCGGTTACTGGGCGTAAAGGCGGGGAGCAATGAGGATAAGGAGGCAAAAGAACTGCAATTGTATATCGTCAATAACACGCTTGGTTACATTGATGATGAATTTTCCATGGGAAAGGATGTACATTTTAAAAAGCAACTGAAAAAGAAATATGAAAGTATGGCTGAAAAATTAACAGGAGAGATACGAACGCACCGGCGGAATGAAAACAAAGAGGAAGATGAACAATTACCTGTAGTCGTCCTTACACCGGTCCAGCATGCGCAGGTAGAGATAGGAAAATTCCAGCGTGAACTGCTTCTTAAACTTCATAAGGAGGGCGGATTCAGTGATGCGGCGATAAAAGAAGCCGAACGGAATATGGATATTGACGATCTGAAATTTAATCAATTGCTTCCCGTGGACGATAAACAATGACATTTATGTTTTCTGAGTATATTTGGTGTGGCAGTGACCCGGTTTTTCGCTTGACTCTCAATACCTATTCCTTTGAAGTTGTACATTAAAAATATGGTTTGCATCCGTTGCAAGATGGTGGTGAAAGATGAACTGAAAAAGCTTGGTTTGCATTATATCGTAGTGGAATTGGGGGAAGCGGAAATCATGGAAAATATGTCACCCGTGCAGCATGAACGGTTCAAGGCAGCTTTGCTGAAATCAGGTCTCGAACTGATGGATGACAAAAGGAGCGTGCTGATCCAGAAGATAAAAAATGTCATTATCGAACTGGCTCATTATTCTGAGGAACCGTTGGCTATAAAATTTTCCGAATATTTAAGCCAGAAGTTAGGCCACGATTACACCTATCTCGCCAATCTTTTTTCAGAGGTGCAAGGCACTACGATTGAAAAATTCTATATCGCCCATAAAATTGAGCGGGTAAAAGAATTGCTCGTATACAACGAGCTTAATCTTACCGAGATCGCTTTCCGGATGCATTACAGTAGTGTGGCGCATCTTTCCGCGCAATTCAAGAAAGTGACCGGTCTTACACCCTCCCATTTCAAGCAACTCAGGAACAAGCGACGCTCCATGCTGGAAGATGTGTGAATTATGCAATCTTTTTTTGGAAGGGTGTAATAATAGCGCCGGTACAGAGATGTAACTTGGCATGGCTTCTTCAATCAGGCCGGATAAACACTGCCCGGTTCCGGGGAGAAAATTTCGGCAACAACTTTTAAACAGATTTCATAATTTTTAATACTATTAATCATGAGAAGTAATGGAAGGCCCAGGTTTCGCCAGGTGCAATTAAAAGACGGATTTTATATTGAAGTTTGTAATAAAGGAGTAAAGAAAGGAGTGAAAATAAGAAGCGAAAGCAAAAAAGACATGGAAGACAATGCCAGCCTGTATGCGAGGTACAAAGAAGTACTGATTCTTGGTGAATATAAGGACGGTATACCCTTTAT
The DNA here is from genome assembly GCA_030706685.1 of Bacteroidota bacterium. Lineage (GTDB taxonomy): Bacteria > Bacteroidota > Bacteroidia > Chitinophagales > Chitinophagaceae > VBAT01. The sequence goes on along the minus strand of JAUZOA010000101.1, from coordinate 14,035 downwards.
TAAAAAACCCGCCGCTTAAAAGGTGATCTTCTTTAAAGCCTGGAATGCCGATATGTGAATCATATAACTCTTTCCGGGCGCCGTGTAACAATTATGAATAAAGAAAGACTCATTTTTACATATACATATTGATTTCACCCAAAAAAATATTTATGATACTTTATTACTTTTTTTCAATCATGACTTTATCACTTATTGGTCTTTTACTTCGTTATTTTGTCCGGCCAAAAAGGAATATCACCATCGGGTTATTTACGGAGGCCCTGAAGAAAGAAAATAGCGGGCGATATGAAGAAGCGATGATCAGCTATACAAGCGCCCTGGATGAGGCTAAAAAGACCCCATTTCACGGCAGCATGAAAAGCAAGATCATTCAAAAGCTTAAAGTGTTGCATACAATTATGGAGTATAAAGGCAATTTCCATTTAAACCAACGGCATAATTGGTATTGAGCACAGGGGGCGAAAGATGTATCCATCCAATTATGAAATATAGGAATGCTATAAGGAATTTCCGGAATTGTGTAACGATTATGAAGGAAAAGAAACCGACCTTTAATAAGCCTTTCAAAAAAAATCTATTTCTCATAAGCAGTTAGTTTGGTTAAAGCCCCTGTTCCTACAGGGGCTTTAAGTTGGATAACGTGTAATGAAAATGATAACCTGCAACTTCTGCAGGCAGCGCGGGAACAGAAAAGACACCACGATATCCCGCAACGATATATAACAATGTGTGAATGATGTAAGTCTTATCAACAATTGTATAATGCTTCCGGGGATTAAAAGATCCATCTTTACCGGGAGAAAATTATTTCACTATTAAAATCAAAAAAATGAATACTACAGAATTGAAGGGAAACTGGAATGAACAGAAAGGAAAATTAAAACAAAAATTCGCAGCGTTGACGGATAATGATCTGCTGTTTGAGCAGGGCAGGAAAGAAGAGATGCTGGGAAGACTGCAGATAAAACTGGGTAAAACTAAAGATGAACTGCGTACTATTATCGCAGCGTTATAAGCAGGTTCCGGTACAGCAGGATGTCATATCAATTTTATAAAACAATACAAATAATTACAAAATGAAAAAAACAATTCTTATAGTTACATTACTGCTAAGCGGTTTTGTATTTGAATCTGCTACCGCGCAGGTTCGCGTCAGCCTCAGGGCCAATATTGGTATTCAGCCGGGATGGGGACCTGTGGGCTACGATCATGTTGATTATTATTATATGCCCGATATTGATGCCTTCTACTATGTTCCGTCGCATCAATATATTTACCAGGAACGCGGTCGCTGGATATTTGCCACTTCCTTACCTTACCGCTTTCACGACTATGATGTGAACAATAGCTACAAGGTAGTGGTGAATGATAGCCGGCCCTATCGGCATGCTGAAACATACAGAACAAAATATGCAGGATACAGGGGTAATCATGATCAGGGAACCATCCGTAACAGCCGCGATTCAAAATATTTTGAGAGCAAAGATCATCCCGATCATGATAAATGGAAAAGAGACCATAATCATGGGAGAAATGATCATAATCATGGCGGATAAAGAGGCAGGCTCCCGGACACCGGTCGCCAGTAATTTATTTTCCCCTGTGTCTTAAGGGCAACAAAAGAATAATTACTGGCGACTTTATAAATATTAATAAAAACACTTTTATGGGAAACTTACTTTATACCATTGCTGTCATTCTTCTTATTGGGTGGCTGCTCGGGTTTTTTATCTTCAACATGGGGGCCGCTATTCACATCCTCCTTGTCGTTGCTGTCGTCATTATTTTATTAAGAATTATTGAAGGCCGGAAAGTTCTTTAACATTTGCCCCAGAAATTCGCTTTACTGATAAAAGTTATACAATGAAATCAATAAAAGTCTTATTCATTACCACCTCGCACGATAAGTTGGGCGATACAGACGAAAAGACCGGGCTATGGCTGGAAGAACTCGCGGCTCCTTATTATATATTTAAGGATGGAGGCGCTGAAATTACTGTTGCCTCACCGATTGGCGGCAGGGTATCGCTGGATCCCAAAAGCCAGTCTGTCATTCTTGCCACCGGGAATACAAAGCGTTTCCTGAAAGACGAGGAAGCGATGAACTTCCTGTCCCATTCCATTACACTGCAACAAGTAAAGGCCGATGATTTTGACCTTGTATTTCTCACCGGTGGACATGGATCTATGTGGGATTTTGCAGGCAACAAAATAATGAAGGAATTGCTGGAAGCGTTTAATAACGTCAACAAACCCATTGCTGCCGTGAGCCAGGGTGTAGTGGGTTTGCTGGAATTGAAAAATGATAAGGGAGAGTTATTGATAAAAGGCAGGCAACTTACCGGATTCAGCAATAGCGAAGAAGAATCAGGAGGATTGACGAAAGTAGTGCCTTTCTTATTAGAGACTCAATTGCTTTTGGCCGGGGCCTCGTATAGCAAAGGAGCTGACTATACCAGCTATATGGTGATAGCCGGCAATATTATCACGGGTCAGAATGCTGCTTCATCCGGGGAAGTCGCGAAGAAAATAACGGCATTGGCGCAGAACAATATGAGCAGTTCTGCATTTTACAACCTGTCATTAGTAAAATAGCGTGATAAGCAGCAAAATAGATGCGCTTTCCGCTGCTGATCCCGTCAAAGAAGGGAACTGTTTGGAAAACCAGCAAATGTGTGAATTATATAACAGGATTGCAAGATAGTATAACAGTCATCACCTGCCCGCCCGGTACCTTTGTTTTAAGTTTTCATAGGATATTGGATTATAACGGGGCCGGATTTTTATCCTGGGCCCTTTTTTGTTTCGCATGGAATGCCGGGGTTCAATAATGAAGGGAATAAGATAGAAAACAGTACGGGAATAAAATTGAGATAACAACTACTAATAAAATTTCAAATCATGAATAGTGACAATACAAAGGGAAAACAGGACAATGCGGAACTGGAAAAATCGAAAGCGCATATCATTGTTGAGATTATTGAATACGTGCCTAATTCTGTTGTGATCAAAACAATTATTAAAAAATCAACAGGGAATATAAGTGTGATGTCTTTCGACAGCGGGGAAGGATTGACGGAGAAAACATCTCCCTTTGATACTTTCGCCCAGATCATTGAAGGTAAAGCGGAAATCGTTATTGATAGAGTGGCACATTTACTCGACTCGGGTGAGGGGATCATCATACCTGCCCATTCGCCGAATTTTATAAAGCCCAATGGAAGGTTTAAAATGATCTCCACTATTATTAAAAGCGGGTACGAGTAATCCCATTGTCACAGAAGATCCGGCGTTCCCGCATCCGGGCAAACTAAACACCTAATAGTGCAATATGATTACTAAATTTCTTTCAAATGCAAATCGTGTTGAAAACATGGGTCGCAGCAATGGCTACCCGGTAAAGTCAATCTCGGAAACTCTTACCAACGGATTCTTCACCGTGAATCGAAAATGGGTGGTGAAATACTGGAACAAGGCAGCGGAAAAATTGTTAGGCGTTTCCGCGAAGGATATAATCGGGAAAAATCTATGGGAGAAATTTGCCGGAGTTATCCCGGTTGAATTTTACACCGTCTACCACAAATCATTCCTGCGGGATGTACCTCTTCATTTTGAAGAATACTGGGGAGAAATGGGAGAGTGGTTTGATGTGATTACTTACTATTGTGATGATACCTTGTCCGTTTCTTTTAAAACCAGCAGCTATCCCCCGCATCCGGAAGAACTGGTGCAGCAACTAAAAATGCTGAACGATCTCTACCGGTTTGTGACAGTAGTAACCAACGATTGTCTCTGGGAATGGGACCTCCGGGCAAAGGAACTATTCTGGATAGACGGGGGCCATAAAAGGGTTTTTGGTTATCCTATAGAGAACGCCCTGATTTCGCAAAATTTTTGGGAGAACTGCCTGCATCCAGATGATAAAGAGAGAGTATTGGCAAGATTAAATAAAATCCTTATGGAAGAATCCGGCTCTTTATGGGAAGATGAATACCGGTTTAAAAAAGCCAACGGTGATTATGCTTTTGTCCACGATCGCGGGCATATAATTTACGGCGAAGACAAACGGGCATCCAGGATGGTCGGCGCCACCCATGATATTAGCAGTAAGGTTTTACTGGAAAATAAATTAACAAAGGAAAGACAAGTAAAGCAAAGAGAAATTACCCATGCAGTACTGACAGCGCAAGAGAAAGAACGGGAAGAAATTGGAAGAGAACTGCATGATAATCTTAGCCAGGTACTGGCTGTTGCCAAAATGTATTTGCAAATGGCTAAGGCGAATAAAGACAAGAGAGAAATATACCTTGATAAATCCGGCGACTTTATTGAAAATGTAATCAGGGAGATCAGGAGGATTTCCAAGGGACTATTGATCCCTCCTAAACACATTATTGGCCTGCTCGATAATATTAAAAATTTAGTGCATGACCTGGTCCTTGTAAATCCCCTGAAAATCTCATTTCATGAGAATGGCATTACCGAAAATGAACTGGATGAAAAGCTGCAACTGGCAATTTACAGGATCGTACAGGAGCAAATGAATAACATTTTGAAACACGCCAGAGCTACCCGCGCGGCCATCAGCTTAAGCCGGCAGGACAATAAGCTTATATTGCTCATCTCAGATAATGGGGAAGGTTGTGACATGTTAAAAGAAAATAACGGAGTGGGCGTTATCAATATCCGGAGCAGAACGGAACTGTATGGCGGAAAGGTTACAATCGTATCAAAGCCCGGGGAAGGGTATGAATTGAAAATTGTATTGCCCCTGAGTCCGGGCATGATCCCAATTGTCAAAATCGTATGATAAAGATTCTTTTTACAGTAATGTGGGAATAATATAACGAATTCACAGGTATATATAACACTTAGTGCAGCAAATGATGGCATCTTTATCCTGCATTTTTTCAGACCCGCACCAAATTAAAATCTTAATAATGAATTCAGCCATCATTACCCGCCCTGTCACCAAAAAACGCGGTTATCCGCATTCTTCAAACACGTCCCGGTCCCTTTCCAAAACAATACCCGAACAGCCAGGCCAATTTTTTCCAGCCCTCGCTCATGAGATCCGGAATCCATTATCCAGTATCAAGCTGGCAGCTCAAATGCTGAAGTCTATTGTCAGTGATGACTACCAGAAAATATACCTGGATATTATTTTGCGCGGCTCTGTGCGAATTAATGATATAGTAACAGACATTCTTACTTCCTTACGAGCCGGTGAACTGCGGCCGGAAAAACATTCTATACACCAATTGCTTGACGAAACACTGGCTATGGCCCAGGACCGGCTCCTGCTTAAAAATGTTACAGTCAGGAAAGAGTATGCTGCACAGGACCGTAAAATGGTAATGAACGGACCAAAAATGAAAATTGCTTTGACAAATATTATTATTAATGCCATTGACGCCATGCCCCCGGAAAAGGGACAATTAATACTGGTTACAAAATCAATGAACGGAAAATATGTCGTAGAAATCGGGGACAACGGTACCGGCATCAGTAAAGAAAACCTGGAAAACATTTTTAAACCGTATTTCACGAATAAAGCGGGCGGAATGGGTATTGGGTTGTCAGCAACACTGGATATTCTTCATTCCAACCATGCCCGCGTAGAAGTGGAATCAGAGGAAGGCAGGGGAACACGGTTCATTCTCTCGTTCGGAGGAAAATCAATATCATCTTTTCCCGGGACTAACCAGCCAGGGCTTTGCTGTAAGATTGTGATAGCGTCTAAAGGAAACTAACCATAAAAAATGAGTAATAGAATGCGCAGCACTCTTTTAAAAAATTAGACATAGCATTATGAAATTTCTTTTTATCCCCCTCGTAATAATCGTGATCACAGCATTAGTATTTGGTTATTTCGGCTACCAGGCGGAATATCTTGTTAATATACCGCTTATCATTGCCAATATTACAGGGATGTTTGCATTTATTGTACAAATAAGATTTAGAAAAACACCTAAGATATTTACAAATGAACCGGGAAATGATACAGAAGATCATTCCCCCTCAAACTAAAACCGCTAAAGGCCGGGTTAATCAAAATGAAAAAGCCCCCGTCAGGAGGCTTTTTTGTTTTATCGCTACTAATCCAGGGAATGTTTATTTTTTATTTTGCAGCTCAGCCAGCCATTTCTGTGCGAATGCCCTTGCGGTTTCCGTCACTTCTTTGCCGGCGCGGAATCCCTGTTTCCATTCACCATTCTTATATTCATACGAGGGGTTCACAAATCTTTTCTTGTTGTTTTTTTCTACCAGTTCTGCATTATAATCTATATCTTTTGTGGCCTCCAGCATTTTCTGAAGCCGGGTGGCTACAAACTGGTCAGCGGTTACCGGGTAAGCATCTTCCCATTGCCTGGTGCTTTCTTTATAGCTTTTTAATTGGTAATCCTGGTCATTTTTTTCACCGAGTGCGATGGAGGAAAAATAAGTATTCTTCGGATCCTGGTAATCGTTCAGGTTTTTCTTCAGCACATCCAGTATGGGTTGCATGGATTTCGCGTAGTTGGGCATATCCTTCATATTCTTTTCCGTGTCTTTGATAGACTTTTCTGTCTTCGCTATTTCATCTTTTTGTATCTGATCGATGGTGCGGAGCGGTTTTAATACCGGCTCTGAAGGTTTTGCGCTTTTCCGCATATCGTCGTATTGTTTTTTAAAAGAAGCGCTGCTGATAAATTCTTTGGTATAACTGAGCAGGTCTTTCGCCACGGCGGCACGATCATTCAATGCAATATTCTTTATGTTCTTTGCGCCATAATAATAGAGATAACCATTCATAAAACTGGCCCTGATATTTTCGTCGCCTGTCTGTTTGGTGATACCGAGCATTTTCCAGATATCATCCGTCATTTTCTGTGCCCGGAAAGAAGATAACAGTAAGCCGGCTCCTGCCACCAGGCCGAAGAATAATACAGCAGTCGTTTTTACTAAAAAGGGAGAAAGTTTTTTCTGTTTCATAACAAAAGGTTTTATGCCTGCAAATGGCAGGCTTGGTTTGATTTAGGCGGCAAAAATGTTCTTGTTTTCCCCGGAAGGCAACAGGTGGGTGAATGATTTGAGAAAACAGCGGGGTGAATTGCGGCCAGGTAAATTTTATTTCAACCAGGGATCGTACAGATTCTGGCAGTGCCCAGTTAGAGTTTTGAGGCTGGGATAATATTGGCGTAGCCCGGTTTAGGCCTGTCAAAGCCCATTGTCAGCCGGGATTCTTGCCGACCTCACTTGTCTATAAGTTAAATTTAACCCGGCTCTAAAATAGAGATATCCCACAGATAAGCCAGTCCTTATAATAGTGGGACATCTCTGGCTTATCTGTGGGACATATGTGGGATATCTCTGGCTTATCCCCAAATGAGCTACCTCTATGACCCGGGTCAGGCAGGCGACCAGGATATATTGATCCCTACGTAGGATAGTTAAATTTCTTACTGTCCTTATTCAACTATGGGGAAATGGGTTGCAAAGCAATCAACCGGGGCTTTTAAAAACAGGCGGTATAGCCCGTTTTTTATCCTGTCAACAATTCAAACACCTGTTTGTACAATTCATGACAGGATTCTGGCAATCAGCGAGAGGGCCGTCGAAAATCCTGACCAAAAGGTGGTAATTTGCTAATAGGCATGTTAGGGCTACCTCACTATACGACCAGGGATTTGTCTATCTTGTTATGGACCATTATTCCCTTTTCTATCCTGTTGAATATCATTATTTTCGGCAGCGATTATTTCTCATCTGCCCGTGTGTTGTGTATCGCTACCCTCGTTAGTTTTCTGGTAATGTCGGGTAGTTTTATACTGTACGGTAATATAGCGGTCGGCTTCCGGCAGCGTTTTCCTGGGGATCATTTCTTTTTGAAACGGACATTGATACTGATCCTTTTGTTCCTGACCATGTCGGCGCTGATCATATTCGGCATTTATAAGCTTTATGATGGTATCGGCTTCCTGGGCGACCGGAAAGAGGAAAATAATTTTACCTGGGCTTATATTACCACCGGGATACTCAATATTTTTCTCACTTTTTTAAACGAAGGCATCTATCGTTATGAAAGCTGGAAAGCTAACCTGAGGGAAACAGAAGAACTGAAAATTGCTTATAAGGAAAGCCAGTTGATAGGCCTGAGGAGCCAGGTAAACCCGCACTTTTTATTTAATAGTTTAAATTCTTTATCCGGCCTGATACAGGAAGACACGGCAAAAGCGGAAAACTTTCTCGATGAAATGAGCAAAGTATACCGCTATATGCTTCGCAATGATGATGACCCGCTGGTAAAACTCAGCACGGAGATCCAGTTCATCTTATCTTATTTTTCTTTATTGAAAGCGCGTTACGGGGATGCAGTTGAATTGGAGATCTCGGTCAATGATGCTGATAAGGAAAAGAACCTGCCGCCGCTTAGTTTGCAGATAATCGCGGAGAATGCCCTTTACCAGAATATAACGAGTAAAAATTCCCCCTTGAAAATAGCCATCACGTCGGGTGGCGCCAATACCTTGCTGATAAAAAATAACCTGCAGCGAAAAATGATCATTGAAACAGGCGACCAGGAATCGGGTTTGGACAACCTTATCAAGAAGTATCAATTGATGAGCGAAAAGCCGGTGGAAATACATGATGCGGGCAACGAAAGAACTATTGTTTTACCCCTGATCTGCAGAAAGGAGGGAACAGCCCTATGATCAAACTGGAAAAATCTACACGGACAGAATGGTATTCCTTTCTCGTTTCGATGCCGTTGATTGATTTCGGTCTCAATCTCATCGTTTACAAAGGCCGTCTTTTCTCGGATTATCGTGTTTGGTTACTGTCATTTCCCCTGATCTGGGTAGCGGGTATCATAACATGGTACTTTCATGTCTGGTACAGTCATAATGCCCAGAGAAAATACCCGGAGATCAGTCAAAGTGCAAAACGGATCATACTAAAATGTTTCGTGAATATTTTTGTGATGACACCGGCTATACTGATCATTTTCTTTCTTTACGACCAGTTGCATATACTTGGGTATCACCTGGCGATGGACGATCTGCTGAAGGGGTTGCTGGTAGGTTTGGCGGTGAACCTTGTTTTTTCGACACTCTGGGAAGCCCTGTATATAATGGAGAAGCAAAGGGAAAGCGTAGGTGAAAAAGAATTGCTTTCCCAGATGTCATTGCAGCAGGAGTTTGACATATTGAAAAGCCAGGTAAACCCGCATTTCCTGTTTAACTGCTTCAATACATTGTCATCGCTGATCAACGAGGATGCAAAAAAAGCGGAGGTTTTTTTGGATGAATTGAGCAAGGTATACCGTTACCTGCTTCGCAACAATGAAACAGGGCTGTCCAACCTGCAAAACGAATTGAAATTTATTGATTCTTATTTCCGCTTATTGAAAACAAGGCATGGCGATGCTGTCCAGTTCAGGGTGGAAGCGGATAAACGTTATGACAATTATCTTCTTCCTTCGCTGAGCCTGCAGTTGCTGGTAGAAAATGCCGTGAAGCACAATGTTCTTTCAAAGAACAAACCATTGGTGATTGATATTTTCACTACTGCCGGGAATAAGCTTATTGTAAATAATAACCTGCAGCGGAGAACAAAGAAGGGTCCTTCCAATAAGATCGGGCTGGATAATATCCGTACCAAGTATAGTTTGCTTGGACAAAGCGGGTTTCATGTAATGGAAGATACAAAGAATTTCACGGTCGTATTACCACTGATCTGGGATAATAATGTAGAAAAAAGATGGGCAACTATACAAGCGGCAAAAGCAAGCAGTAAAATTTAACTTCTAAATAATACTATATGAAAATCTTAATCGTAGAAGATGAAGAACTGGCTGTAAAAAAAATACGGAAAACACTGGCAGGAGTGGAGCCCGATGCAGAGGTTGTAGCTGTCACCGACAGTATCCTGTCTACTGTAAACTGGCTGGAAGAGAATCCGGCCCCGGATCTTATCCTGATGGATATTGAGTTGTCCGACGGGCAGAGCTTCGAGATATTTAACCAGGCCACCATTAAAAGTCCCGTGATCTTTACTACTTCGTATGACGAATATGCATTAAAAGCATTTAAAGTAAACAGCATTGATTACCTGCTGAAACCTATACAAAAAGAAGACCTGGAAGCCGCGCTGCAAAAACTCAGGCGGGTAAAGGAAATGTATAAGGCCGGGGACGCAAAGCCGGATGTAAACATAGATAACCTGGTAAAGGAGCTGCAACAAAAACTTCAACCTAAGGAATACAGGAAGCGCTTCCTTGTCAAACATGCGCAGAAATTAGTATCCATTGAAGTGGATGAAATAGCGTATTTCTTCAGCGACGGCCGGTTGAATTTTTTCAAAACCTATGATAATAAAAAATTCGTAGTGGATTATACCATGGATGAGCTGGAAGACATGCTTGACCCCGAAAAATATTTCCGTATCAGTCGTTCCTTTTATATTTCAGTAAGCAGTGTTGACCAGATACATGATTATTTCGGTAACCGCCTCCTTCTTCACCTGAAACCTGCTGTGGATAAGGAATCAATCGTAAGCCGGGAGAAAGTAACTGATTTTAAGAAATGGATGGGAAAATAGGAAGCACGAGGAAGGAAATACGAAGTACGAAATACACCCTGTAACAACCGGGGTTTTTCTTGTCCGGGAGTATAGTAACTTTTTTTTATACAGAAGTTTTTATTTCATACTTCGTATCTCCTGCTTTGTACCTGGTTACTTCACCGGTACCAGCAATATAATCGCCACCCCCTTTTTGTCGTACTGAACATCGATATCCGCATTGATTATCGTGGCACGGTTATTCATCTCCCGGATACTGTTGTCAATTTCAGCCACATTCTTATCGAGCGTTGCTGTTGCATCCTGTAGCTTGATGGAGAGCTTATTTTTGAAAAGGTCAATATGAACCAGGGTTTCTCTTCCGCAGGAATATTGCACAATTGTTCTCAGCGCTTCTTTAAAAATAAGGAACACTTCATGGCGGGTTTTCATATCCAGCCGGAGAAATCTTACTTTTTTATCCAGTGCCAGTTCTATATTAGCGCCATGCCGGTTTTTCAACGCGTCGGCGAATTCCATCATGCGCAATAATGATTTTTCCATACTATCATTTTCCGGATCAATACTCCACAATATATCGTCCATCGCAATGATCATGTTATGACTTTTGTTGCTGATCTGGTCAATGAATTCTTTGGAAAGTTCAATGTCTTTATCCGCTTTGATCCTCGCCATTTCGCTCAGCAGGTTGATATTGTTCAGCGTAGTATTTACTTCTTCATGAAGATTGGAAGCAATTTCAGTCCTGACACCTTGCAGGGCGATCAATTTATTCACTCTTTGTTTGTCGAGCCAGTAGAAAACAGCGGCGATAAGCAGGGCCAGCAGGCAAAAAAACCACCATGTTTTCCAGAAAGGGGGTTCAACGGTGATGACAAGGCTGGTTATATTCTTACCGGGCGAGCCTTCTGCGTCTGCGCTTTGTACTTTGAAGGTATAAGTGCCCGGTGGAAGATAGGAATAGATAGCCTGGTTATTTTTATCGGCTGCTATCCAGTCTTTATCCAGTCCTTCCAGTTTATATTTGATGATATAGGCGCCATTATACCGGAGGCCTGAAAATTCAATAGCGACAGAATTATCTTCCGGCCCGAGTCTTACCTTGTTTTTCCTTATTAAGGAATCCATCTTCAGGAGCCTGTTCATCAGTCTGAACCCGGTTATGGTTATGTCAGGCGCCGGTTCATTCATATGTACCTGCATAGGGTCAAATGCGACGAATTGGTTGTCGGCGCCGAATAATATTTTACCATCAGACAATGTACAGGAAGCTTGCAGTATAAAATGATCATTGGCAATGCCATCGAGCCTGTCGAAATGAATAAACATCCGGTTTTGAGGATTTACCCGGAAAATACCGGCAGTAGTCGAGACCCATAAATAGCCCAGTTTATCTTTTTCGACTGCGGCAATACTTCCCGGCATTGATTCAGGCAATGGAATGTACAGGCTGATCCTTTGCTGTTTGTTATTATAGAGATGCAATCCATTTGCCGCTATTATCATAGTCGTGTCATCGTATTGCAGAACAGAGGCAATGCCATCGCTTAAAAGTTTTCTTTCCGGGGGCTCTTTTGTTCCGAAATGCAGGATGATTTTGTTGCTGGCAGGATCTATCACGAATAACCCATTGGCAGAGGTACCTACCCATACATATCCCTTAGCGTCGATATATATTTCCAGTATTTGACCTGCCGGCACATCTTCATATTGAGTTATTCCATCGTCAAAATTCTTCCTGCCTTTTTGAGCGTCCCATTTAAACAAACCAATATTTTGAGTTCCTATCCACAGGTTCCCATATTTATCTTCGGCAATTTGCCGGAGTGTCTTTTCTTTTAATATAGGCGGATTATGAAAAGTCGCGGTACGGGTAGCCTGGTTAAAGGCATATAATCCGGGCTGAGCGCCTATCCATATTATATTGCCGTCTTTGGAAGGATACATGCTCCACATAGAAGGCGTAAACTTTTCATTAAGTCCCCGGATATTCAATGGAAGCATGGTATAATTCCTGTCATACTGGTAAAGCCCGTCGCCCCATACGCCAACCAGGATCGTATTTTGTTTGGTTTGCATAAAAGACATCGGGCTGCCATCGCCGGGCTTGCCGCTGGCCCGGTTGATCTGCCGGATATTGGTAAAGAATTGCGCCGCGGGATTGAACCTGTATAGCCCGTTATTATTGGTGACTACCCATATATTTTCTTCCTTATCTTCAAAAAAATCATCTACTCTTGAATAAGCAATGCTTTGTTCATTTTCATAGCCATTGTAGACCATCCGGAATGTTTTTTCCTTTTCCAGGAACTGACCGAATATGTTCAGCCCCTTTACCCAGATATTCCCGTTTCGTTGCTGCAGGAAGCCACCCGGTTCATGATAGCCTTTTACCAGCGGCATCAGGCTATATTTATTCAGTATGATCTCGTTTTTCCGGGTATCATATAAATAAATCATGGCCGAGCTTACATCCCACATATCAAACCATAAGCGATCATGATCGTCGAGAAGAAAATGGGCGGCCGTCCCTATCTTTCCAAGCTTTTCCACCAGGCCTTCTTTTTCCGGGTTATGGCCGGGATAGTTCATTTGATCGGTTTGCCGGTTATAAACCGTAATTCCGGATGTTGTACTGATGATATATTTTTTGGTTCCCGGGAGATTGTACAGGCCGATGATTTTCCAGTCAGAAGGATAGCGGATAAAATTATCAGGAGAAAATTCGTTCCTATTTTCATGGAAGGTGAGCAATTCAAGATTTTGAGCGACGATAAAAATATTTCCTTCGTCATCCTGTACAAGTTTCTTGGCGGCATAAAAAAATATGTCATTCCGGGCATCGATATGAACTGCTTTGTACGTAAAATTCTTTGTATCAAAAATGCCAATCTTATCTTCCGTCATTACCCACAGGTTCCTTTTTTTATCAATCATTAATTGGGTGACATAATTTGCCGGTATGGTAGTGGAATCATTCTTGCGGTTCCGGAATGTCCTGAACCGGATACCATCATAACGTTGTAAGCCGTTGGTAGTGCCGATCCACATATATCCCTCGTCATCCTGGATGACAGAGGTCACTTCATTGGACATAAGCCCTTCCTGGCTGCCATAGTGAGTAAAAGAATAGCGCTTGGCGGTTTGGCTGTGCAAAGCCGGCACAGCTATCAGCAGGAAGAAAAGAATATGTAACCCGGTCTTGCGCAATATAAAGTAGTTGTATCACTCAAATATAGCTAATGACTGCGCAAAATGAGGGTTTCACCAGTCGAATTGACAATATGCCGGATGAATTGATGAAATGCCTGCCTGAATTGCCGCCGGCAGCCATGACGGAATGCAATTCGGTCATTAATAACAGCAATTCATTCAACCGGGAATTGCTTTCGACTCCCCGTGATTATATTTTTATTTCATCAAATTCATTAACCATTCAACCTGACCTTTAAACCAATAAAACTTT
>JAUZOA010000100.1 GCA_030706685.1 Bacteroidota bacterium | reverse complement strand
ACGAGACACTGACGAGACAATATAGCGCTCATATTGCGACGATATAGCTTTATTATAGCTATCATGGAACTACGGGTATACGGTAGTCTGCCTACCCGGCGACAGGATGACCACCATCTGTTTCTGCCCTATTTTTATCAACGGTAATTGAATCGGTGCTTCTTTTATTAACTTACTTATATGAAAACCACGGCACCGGCGACTAAATTTTCTCTCTGGCGAACAGAGCAGCTTTATAATATTGATTTCGCCAGCTATGCGCTTTCTCATCACAGCTTCTCCCGGCATTTTCATGATCATTACGTAATCGAACTCGTAACGAAAGGCGTCGATAATTTTTATTGTGATGGCCGGAACTATACAGCACAAAACGACCAACTGGTATTGATCAATCCCGGTGAAGTACATACCGGCAATACTGTTTCGGATATACCCCTTCATTACTACAGCTTATATCCCGGTAAAAAAGAATTGGAACAGGTAGCCGCTATCTTAGGCATTTCGCTACCCGTAAATTTTTGTTTTCAACGATCACTGGTCGATTCATCATTGCTGACCCAAAAACTACGGTTATTTTTTGATTCATTGGGCTCCGGGCAGGTCTCCCTGCAACAGCAGGAAATTTTCTTTGACTGCATGTATGAATTATTACAGCCGGCCAGCAGGAATAACCATCAATCCATATCCTGTCATTCCAAAAACGAAAGGATACAATTACTGACCGGCTTTATCCGCTCCCATTTCAAAGAAAATATTTCTCTACAGCAATTGTCAGGTCTTGTCAGCCTCGATCCTTTTCATCTTACCCGTCTTTTTAAAAAAGCGGTGGGCGTATCCCTTTATGAATACCTGCTCATCATTCGTACAGAGCATGCCAGGCAGTTATTACGTAAAGGGCTTAAGGTCCGGGAAGCCGCCGTACAATCCGGGTTCTATGATTCTTCCCATTTTAACCGCATATTCTATAAAATGAACGGCGCTTCCCCCAAATCCTTCCGTTCATCTAAAAGTCAATATTGTACACGTTTTGCAGAACAATAATCCGTTGCTTTGTCAAAAATAGCCGTATGACAAAGCAAATCCCGGCCATTATCTTTCTCCTGTTTATACTTACCCATGTTGTAAAGGCACAGAACAATTACAATGAGATCAGCTTGCCGGAACTGATGAAGAAAAAGCAAGCTGACAAAAATATTGTGGTCGTTGATGTCAGAACCAATGCTGAATATTACGATTCTGCCACAAGGGGAAAACAATCAAATATCGGGAGGATAAAAGACGCCCTTCATATTGAATTGCGCGACCTGCAACAAAATCCCGACGCGGTCAAACAACTGGACGCTTATAAAGACAAAGACATTTATTTGATCTGCTCTCATAGCTACCGCAGCCGTTCCGCTTCCAGTATCCTGCTGAAAAATGGCTTTACACATGTCAACAATGTACGCGGAGGAATGACAGAATGGTTCCGCCGTTATGATGATCTTGCACCGTATAAGAGCGATTTTTATGAAACAAGCACTTCTTACGAAAACGTTTCCCCGTCGCAGGTGGCCCATGATCTTATAGCCGGGAAGAATCCCTTGCTTATCGGGATATCCGGCACTCCCCGTTTCTGGTGGGATTCGGCAACAAAAAAATTATATGACTATTTGCCTCTTTTTAAAGAGGCCATTTATTTTGATTACAGCGATTCCCTGAAAGTGCTGGAAACTGTGCAAAAAGAAAAGGGCCGCCAGGTTGTTTTTTTCAATATGGTGAATAACGGCGCCGCTGAATTGGCCGACTGGTTGACTCAAAAAGGTATTCCCGGTATTTCTTATCTCGTAGGGGGTAACTATTATTTTTATGAACACATTCGTAATAAGCAACTGGCCGGTAAAGCAGGTAAGTTTATGGTTCAAAAGAATTCCATACAATTTATTACCCCTATTGATTATTGCAATCAGGTATCACAAAAGAACCTGCAGGTTATTGATCTTCGGCACGATACTCTTTTTAACAAAATATCGGATGGTGTAAAATACGATTACAGGTACCTGAAGGGATCGGTCAATTTCTTTGCCGGTAAAGGCGAAGACTTGTTTAGTAAGGAATTTCCCGACAAACAAAAAAACTATATCCTGATGTCACAAGACGGCATGGCCGGGTTGGAGCTCGCCGGTGCGCTTACAAAAAAAGGATACAAAATTTATTGGCTGATGGGAGGTTTATGGCGATTGGAATGGTATACGATCAATATAGAAGATTTCGGATGTAAAGACATCCTGGTTAAATAATAAGAGTATAAAACTTATCGTTAATGAGCGCTGCCCATATCAATCTTTTCAGCTTTCTTCTTTCTTCCTTTTACAAATAATATGAAGGGAATGCAAATAAGGAACATGACACCCAGGTATAAAAACACATCCATATAACTCAGCACAGCTGCTTGTTTGGTCACCGATATATCCATTAGTTTAACGGCTGCCTGTTTTGCCGTAAAAGGATTGATGCCTTTCGCGGCAAGACCCTGTTGCATAACAGATAATTTATTCTGCACGGCGGGATCATTAACATTGATCATATTAACAAGGCTATTCCGGTGAAGCATATTTCTCCGCGACATGAAAGTAATGATAACAGCTACCCCGAATGAACCGCCAAGCTGCCGCATCATCCCTGTAAAAGCAGCGCCCTCGCCAATCTCCCTGCCTTTAAGCGTGCTCAACGACAAGGTTGTAATAGGTATGAAAAGCGTGGCCATGGCAACACCGCGAAGAATAAGCATCCAGAAAAAATCATCTTTACCTGTGTCCGGTGTCAGTATTTTATAACCCCACATGCAGAAAAAGAAAAACAAAAGCATGCCTAATGCCACCAGGTATTGCTGTTTGGCTCCTCTCTGTAATAATTGCCCGATAATCGGCATCATGAAAGCGGTAGTCAGGGCCGCGGGAACAAACAAAAGACCAGCCTGCGTAGCTGTCCACCCCAGCGTTGATTGCGTATATAAGGGTATGATAAAAGTGGATCCGTACAATCCAAACCCGAGGATGAATGATAAGATTGTTCCAATCCGCAGGTTCCCGTTCTTCAGTACTTTTAATTTAACCACCGGGTTGCGAAAAGTCATTTCCCTCCATATAAAAAAGAAAGCACCCAGGATACTGATCACGGTGAGCACAATGATAACATTGCTGTTGTACCAATCTTCTTCCTGCCCCTTTTCCAGGATATATTGAAGTGATCCTACAAATATGGCCAGCAGCCCGATGCCTGTCCAGTCAATATCAGCCATTGAGCTTTTTTCAGAATATTTGGGACTGCGGACGAATTGCAAAGCCATCAGCGCGGCAATAATGCCAACAGGAATATTAATGTAAAAGATCAGGGGCCATCCGAAGTGCTCGGTAATATATCCGCCTAATGGCGGCCCAAGTGTAGGCCCGATGATCACACCCATTCCGTAAATCGCCTGGGCCATACCTCTTTTCTCTATCGGGTAACTTTCTGTGATGATGGTTTGTGATGTTACCAATAAAGCGCCGCCTCCCACACCCTGCAGGAAACGGAAGATAGTCAGCTCAGTGATCGTTGTTGAATTACCGCAAAGAAAGGAACAGATCGTAAAAAGAATGATGGATGCGGCGAAATAATTCCTTCTTCCGAATTGCGCCGATAACCAGCTTGTCATTGGTATAATGATAACATTCCCGATCGCATAGGCGGTGATCACCCAGCCTATTTCACTGGTGGTGGCGCCAAGGTTCCCCCGCATATCAGTGATCGAGACATTGACGATAGTGGTGTCAATGATCTCCAGCAATGCACAGATGATCGCAGTGATCGTAATGATCACTCTCCTGGAACCATATTCTACTAATGAACTTGCTTGTACCATAGACCCCAAACCCCTAAAGGGGCTTAACAACATTCGTTAAAGAGCAATACCCGCCTTTAATAATGTCATGATTAATAAATATTGTTAACTACCATTCAAAAGAACTTACTGGACGGCAAATGAATCTTCATTCCAGGTCACCCCTTTAGGGGGACAGGGGGTCTTAATCCAAATGCACATCCACGAATACATTCATCCCCGGGCGAAGTTTTTTTACCAAAGTATCTGATACACCCGCAAACTCGATCCTGACAGGTAAACGTTGTACTACTTTCACAAAATTTCCACTTGAATTATCAGGCGGTAGCAATGCAAACGTAGAGCCGGTAGCCGGGGAGAAAGAAGTGAGCTTTGCTTCGAATTTATGCCCGGGATAAGCGTCTACAGTTACAACCACTCTTTGTCCTTCTTTCATTTTATCCAGTTGCGTTTCTTTAAAATTGGCGATTACCCATATATTATTACTATGCACAATACTGAATAAAGGTTGTCCCGCCTGCACAAACTGCCCTGGTTGCACGTTTACTTTAGATACGAGGCCATCCTGCGGCGCAGTGATCACGGTATAAGAAAGATTCAGCTTCGCGGCATCTACATCCACTTGTCTTTGATGAATAGTAGCATCCGCAACATTTATTTGAGAAGCCGTCGCATTGCTCTGCACGGAAACAGCATTGGTTTGCTGCAGGGCCTGGTTTTTTTGTTCCTGCAAAATGGATAATTGTTTCTCTGCCGTTTGTTTGGCGGCGGAAGCCTGTTCGAATTGTTGCTGGGTAATAGAATGATCTTTGATCAGGTTCGCATAGCGGTCAAAATCCTGGGAAGCGCGCCACAGCGTTATCTTAGCCGCCTCTATCTGCGCGTCAATAGTGCCGACTGAAGCCTGTGAAGTGGCAATATTCGCTTTAGCCGCAGAGGTAGTTGCCTTAGCGCTGTTCAATGAAGTCTCTGCAATTTGTAATGCCGCCTGCGCCTGCTCAACCTTCAGTACATAATCACGGTCATCCAGTATCATTAAAGTGTCTCCCTTTTTTACCTGCTGGTTATCTCTTGCCCGTATATCCGTTACATAACCGGCTACCCTGGGAATTACCGGGCTGATATCGGCGCTTACCTGGGCATCGTCGGTGCCCTCGTGATGGAGCGCATACCGGTACTTGGAAATACCAAACCAGGAGCCACCAACTACCAAAATGCCCAGTATAATAATAAAAATCGGGTTTCTTTTCTTTTTAGTTTCTTGCGTTTCCATGCTCAATCAATTATTTTTTGGTTTTATTTTTTTAATTCCGCACTTAATATTCCTGCTGTTTGCAATAATTTATGGTAGGCTACAAATGCATCGGCTCTTGCCAGTGTATAACTGAGCCTGGCCTGCAATTGCGCAACATCCGCATCCAGGAGATCAGTAGTGGTGGCCAGGCTGTTATCAAATTTATTTTTGACTATGCGATAGTTTTCCTGCGCCTGCTCGACCGCCTTACTATACACATCAATTTTTTTACGATTGCTAAGCAAGCCGAGATAGCTTTTGTTTACCTGCAGACGGATATTATCATCCAACATGGATTCGGACAGGGATAATTGTTTCACTCTTGCTTCTGCCTGCTGAACTTTCGATTTATTTTTCCAAAGCGACCCGATATTATAAGAAATACCGATACCGATATCCACGGCATTGGTAACAGAAAGAAAATTGGGTATATCAGCCGCTATATAACCACCTGTCAGCGCAATGCCCGGGTAGAGATCGCTTTTCGCTGTCTTGACTCCGGATTCAGCGGCTTTCTTCCGGTAATCCACTGCGGCCATATCTTTACGGCTACCGACTGCTGTCTGTAAATAATCCGCCAGTACACGGTTGTCGTCTTTCTTTTCAATACTGGTCGTGTCCAATACCAGCTCCGTTGTCGTAGGAAGACCAAGCATCAGGTCCATATTGAAGTTGGCTATTTGCTGGTTATTCTGGGCATCCAGCAAACTGAGCTCTACATTGGATGATTGCAGCTCTGCTTTGAGTAAATCATTGCGCGCCAGCAATCCATTCTTTTCCAGGTTGGCGAAATCCTTTGCACGCTGTTGTGATTGTTCCAGGTTTTCTTTTACAAGATAAACCGCTGTTTTTGCCTTAAACAAATTGGCGAATGCCTCAATGGTGTTCTGTATCACTTCGTCTTTATCATCTTCGGCATCCAGCTTGGCGGCCTGTTCCAGGAACCTTGCTGATTCAATTCCATAGCGGATACGGCCACCATTGTAAATGGGCAAGGAAACATTGAGCAGACCGTAGACCGCCTGGTTGATTTTTGGCGATCCGCCGCTGGTACCGCCACCGCTATTATTCCCCTTTGATTTCAAATCAAAGTTGGCGTTGTTCAGCCTAAGGTAAGAGCCTGATACTTTCGCGTCCGGCAATTTCTTTTCTTCCTCTTCTTTCAAGGCAGCCGTAGCTTCATCTATCCTGGCCTGGTTAACTTTTAATTGCTTGCTGTTCTGTATGCCCAGGTCGATGGCTTCATTTAAGGACAATGTTTTCTTTTCCTGTGCAAATGCCTGTAATGACAGCAAAGAAAAAACAGTCACAAGGCCTTTCAGTTTATTCCTCATTGGTCAGTATTGCTTTAAATATTTTTTTTAAATGCTGGCTTAGCTTTTTCTTCATGTGCTTTTGAAATTCTTCATCGGTCTTGGATTGAAAATTATTGATCTCCCTGTAGTAATGCTGCGTAGCTACCAGGTTATTGGCTGTGCCGATGAGGGTAGCCATCAGCAACGGTATATCGACGTTTTTCTTAAACTCGCCTTTTTTCTGTCCGCCATGAATTAACCTGGAGATCAGCTCCTGGTTCCTCTTTTTCATCTGGTAGATCAATTCGGCGGTAATACCGGTATGATTCAGCACCTGTTCCCTTGCCATGATGCGGGAAAAGCATTGCTGCTTCATCACCTTCTCGATATAATGATCAATCAGCACATCTATCTTTTCCATCGAACTGAGCCCTTTATCTTCTATCATGCTCTCAAGCTTCAGTTTGAGATGTTCGCCACGATAACTGAATAAGGCTTCAAGAAGTTTATCCTTGGAACCAAAATAATAAGAGATCATTGCGAGATTCACTTGTGCCTTTTCAGCGATATCCCGGATGGAAGTACCATTAAATCCTTTTTCCGCGAAAAGGATCTCGGCGATTTCCATGATCTGCACCTGTTTGTCACTGTATTCCATACCTGTTTTTTTGAAAAAGGAAGGGCGAAATTAAACAAATGTTTGATTTAAACAATTGTTTAATTAACTTTTTTTATGACCGGTTATAAAAAAGACATGGATGTCACAAACACTTGTTAGCGCACATATACCTGGCTAATTAAATAACAGTGCGTTGTCGCAGACCTTGATTATAAAATTTCCTGGAGAGGACTATAAAGAAAAAAGATGCCGGCAGCAATCGCCTGTAGCTTTTCAATAAAACGGCTCTCGTCATTCCCGGGAGAGAATGCGGGAAATAGTTTCACGATTAGGTGGTCTTCAAGACACCTCACCTATACTGAAGTTATACTGGAATTATACCGGAGTTATACTGGAGTTATACTGGATATGCTCCGGGTATACTCCGGGTCATCCCCGGGTCATCTCCCCATATACTCCCTATAGAAGACGTCTATGACCCGGACATGAATCGGATAGGACCGGGAAATCTGTGAAGGTTCTTCTTGTTTTAGTCCCTTACAGGAGTGTAAGTGTTTATGGTTTATAAACACCCCGGGCTTTGCAAGTATAATCTTCCGGCTGATATACACGGATAGTCATTTCTAAAATGAAAAAAATGCTGAGTGGCCGGGTCATTCTACTAATAAGTATTACCGCTGGCTGGCGATCAGCAGGTTCAGATCTGTATACTTCAGGTCAAACCGCTCACTGAGATAAAAATTAGTCAATGAACCTTTGAACAGATAAATACCGCTGCGGAGATGTACTTTATGCCAGACTAATTTTTCAAACCCTCCCTCTTCACCGGCCTCCAGCAATAATGGCATCAGCACATTGCTGATAGCCTGCGAGGCAGTTCGTGAAAACCCGGAAGGTATATTGGGAACGCAATAATGTATCACACCATATTTTAAAAAGATAGGATGCTCATGACTGGTTATCTCCGACGTTTCAAAACAACCACCGCGGTCAATACTTACATCAATGATCACCGAGCCGGGCCGCATATTGCTGACCATTTCTTCTGTTACTACCATGGGTGTTCTGCCTGTTTCGGAACCTAAAGCGCCCACTGCCACCTCACAGGTCTTCAATTGTTTCGCCAGCATTCTCGGTTCTATCACAGATGTCCACAAGCGGTGACCAATATTATTCTGTAATCTTTTGAGACGATAGACGCTATTGTCAAAAACTTTTACCGAAGCGCCTAATGCCAATGCGGCCCTTGCTGCATACTCGCCTACTATCCCTGCGCCGATGATGATAACTTTGGTCGGGGCAATGCCTGATATGCCTCCGAGAAGCACGCCCTTGCCATGATTGGCCGAACTCAGGTATTGCGCCGCGATAAGCATCACTGCGCTTCCGGCTATCTCGCTCATGCTCCTGACAATCGGGTAAGAATCGCTATCGTCTTTTAAATTCTCAAAGGAAATAGCCGTAATCTTTTTTTCCATCATTTTTTCCAGGAGGTCCGCCTTGAGCACTGAAAGATGAATAGGGGAAATAATGACCTGGTTCATTTGCAGGAGCGGGATATCTTCTTCAATGACCGGCGCGCTTTTTACGATTACAGGAGATTTAAAAACTTCGGCCCGGTCATAAACGATCCTGGCGCCGGCCTCGCTATAATCCTTGTCCCTGAAATGAGAAGCTTCGCCGGCATTATGTTCGATTACCACGCTATGCCCGTTGCTCATCAATACACTTACCGCATCCGGTGTAAGGGCAATACGATTTTCCTGGAAAGCAATTTCCTTGGGTATCCCGATCATCATCCCTTCTGCTTTCGGTTTTATGTCCAGCGTTTCTTCTAAGGTCTCATAACTGAAAGAGGTGCTTATTTTGGGTCTTTGCTGGCTCATGCAAAATATTTATCGTTAGATATTATTGTTTGTTGATAGAATTCGCTACCAGGCTCTTTTCAGCAAGAAGAAAGTTGAAAGTGCCAAATTCAGGTTTCATTCAATACACCCTTTAGAGGCAGGGGATTTATCAAAATTAGCTTATTTATGCCCTATCCCCAACTTCCTGTTGGCAGAATCTGTAACCTTTATAAAAGCATGAAAGCTATCCCCGGGGAGAATACCGGGGGCCTTTTCAGGCCATTCGATAAGACAAATATTATCGCTGTATAAACAATCCGCTATTCCTGCCTGTATCGCTTCTTCTTCATCTTTTAAACGATACAGGTCAATATGGAATATTTTCCGGGCTATCCCATTTTCCGTATAACTGTATTCATTAATGATAGAAAAAGTAGGACTGGTCACCGCATCTTTTACTCCCTTTACATCACAAAGTGCATGAATGAAAGTTGTTTTTCCTGCTCCCATCTCACCATGAAGAGCGATAACTTTTGCATCGCCGGCTATTTTCCAGAACCTTGTTGCGGTTTCTTTGATATTATCCAATGTAAAAATCATCTCCATATTACAAATTTAGCAGGATTAGCAACCATGTTGCCAAGATATTGATACAGGTCATAGGCAGGTGAAAAAGCATTTAATAATTTTGCAGAAAGTTTCCCACTAAGACTCAAAGAGCACAAAGATTTAAAACCAGGACGTGAATTTTCTTCGCGTGCTTAGTGGCTTTGTGGGAAACAAATAAACGATATGGAAAAAATTCAATGGAAAGTAGAAGGAATGGATTGTACCAATTGTGCGCTTACCATCCGCCGTTACCTTGAAAAAAAAGGTATGAAGGATGTGAAAGTAAATTTTGGAACAGGTGATGTAAGTTTTGATATAAACGGAAATACAGCTACTTCAGAACTTTCAAAGGGAATAGAATCTCTTGGCTATAGGGTGGCTAACCAGCGACCAGTAACCGGCAACCGGCAACCTTTTCTTTCCACCCATCTTCATCGTTTCTTATTCTGTCTTCCGTTTACCGCCGTGCTGATGCTTCACATGATTCCCGGTTTGCACATTCATGCGCTCGTCAATCCATGGGTAGAGCTTGTTCTCTGTTTACCGGTTTATATAACAGGAATGAATTTTTTTGGAAGAAGTGCCTGGAAAAGTTTACGAAACGGCCTGCCTAATATGAATGTACTGATTGCGATCGGCGCTACGGCTGCATTCATTTATAGCTTATATGGATCACTAAGCGGCCAGGCCGAAAATTATATGTTTTATGAAACCGCCGCCGCCATCATTACATTGGTTTTCCTGGGTAATTACCTCGAAGATGCTTCCGTTCATTCTACCCAGCGCGCGTTGAATAAACTGGCAAAGTCGCAAAAAGTTATGGCCAACATGATCGCTTTTGACGATCAGCACCGGGAACAGGTATTCCGGGTAGAAAGTACTGAATTAAGAACCGGCGATCTCCTGCTGATTAAAAGTGGGGAGCAGGTTCCGGCTGATTGCAAAATATTGTGGGGAGAAGCCGATGTAAATGAATCCATTCTTACCGGGGAAAGTTTACCCTTGCATAAAGTCATAAAGGATATGCTGATCGGCGGAAGCATTATCCAGGATGGAACGGTAAAGGCACAGGTTACTGCGGCGGGTAATGATACTGTTCTTTCAGGAATCATCAACCTGGTAAAAAGAGCACAGGGAGAAAAGCCGCCGGTGCAATTACTGGCCGATAAGATCAGCGCGGTATTTGTCCCGGTAGTTTTAGGAATAGCAGCAGTTACATTTATTACAAACTGGATCATTTTAGAAAACTTTGCTTCGGCGCTGATGCGAAGTATCGCGGTATTGGTAATCGCATGCCCCTGTGCGATGGGTTTGGCCACGCCTGCAGCTATCGCGGTAGGATTGGGACGTGGGGCAAGAAATGGGATATTATTCCGTAATGCAACAAGTCTTGAACTTTTTAAAAACATCCGGCAGGTTGTTTTTGATAAAACAGGAACGCTGACGACAGGAGAATTTGCAATCGCCAATTGGCAATTGGCAATAGCCTCATTGCAGGAAGAAGAGTTTAAACGAATTGTTTATTCATTAGAAAAATATTCCAATCACCCGATAGCAAAGAGCATTACGGCTGAATGGAAGTCAAAAGATGAAATAAGATGGGAAAAGATAGAAGAGGTAAAAGGACTGGGCATGAAGGCGGAAGATAAAGAGGGCAATACCTACCAGGCCGGATCATTTGAAATGGCCAGGCAATTGACACAGGACGATAAACACAGTGTTTATATAACAAAAAACAACCAACTGCTGGGATGGGTTGACGTGAAAGATGAAGTACGGCCAGAGGCGAAGGCGGTGATTAAATATTTACATACTAAGAATATTAAAACTATTTTACTTAGCGGGGATAAATATGCCAAAACAAAACTGTTAGGTGATCAATTGGGTATTGATGAAGTAATCGCTGAGCAAACGCCCGGGCAAAAGTTGCAAAAGATCGCTGAACTGAATTCTCAGATACCCACTGCCATGGTAGGCGATGGCATTAATGATGCGCCGGCATTGGCGAAAGCCAGTGTAGGGATCTCTATGAGCGACGCCTCCCATATAGCCATGCAGACCGCGCAGGTAGTATTAATGAACAATGGTTTAAAGAATTTGCCGGCAGCGCTTGGTTTAGGCAAGCATACTTATATCACAATCAGGCAAAATCTTTTCTGGGCCTTTGCGTATAATATTGTTGCTATCCCTGTTGCAGCTTTCGGCTTCCTTACACCGGCTTTTGGCGCATTGGTAATGGGCCTGAGCGATGTTGTCCTCGCTATTAACTCCGGGAGGCTGTTTGTAAAGAAAGTAGAATAGAAGTTTAACCAGTTCACAGAAAATTTTATCAAAAAAGAAACAATCCCATTCAGCAATTAGGTCTAATTTCATTGAAATATGTCCCGGCTGATCTTACCTTATGCATCTACATTCCTGTAAAAAATTCCTTTCCGTTATTCCTGTAGTCTTCTTCCTGCTTCTGAAGGTTGACGTTGTTAGCGCGCAAACTAATTTTTTACTCAATGGGAATTTTGAAGATATCAATACCTGCATAGAATACAATGCCGAATGCGGTGTAGAAGCCTGGTTTTACCTGAAAGATATAAAAGCGCAAATGTTAGCGAATGACGATTCTGTCTCTTCACTTGGCAATAACTCTTTTGGTCTTTTCTTCAACTGGATTGGTTACAAAGGTTTCTCCCCGATCATAGGAACTATTTTGCCTTGTCGTTTAAAAAAAGATACCCGCTATACATTTAAAGGCATGTTGAAAGTAAGGATCAATGGTGGACTGGTCTTTAAACCGGGTGTTGTAGCGGGTGAAAAATTTTATGTTCCGAACCGCCCGTTCTCAGCAGGCATGCACCCGGATAGTATTGTACAAATTACCCCTGTACCGCATAGCAACTTTTACCAGTTTGAATACAGTTTTGTTGCTGATGGAACAGAAAAATACCTGACATTCGGAACCTTTATCAGGGAAGACGCCACCGTGGGAAAAAAAGCTATTATCGGCGCCCAGGGAGTTGCGCTGGTACTGGATAATTTTCAATTATTATCCGCCAATGATAATGAAACGGCTTGTAATGATTTCATGAAGAACAAAGAAAAGATTTATAACTATAATTTCCGTCACAAAGAAATGGACTATTCACTTTATGGAAAAGGCGAATTAACAATTCCGTTTGATAATACAGACAGTAATTATATTACCCGTACAGAAATACCAAAACCACCGGGAAAAAAACCAGCCCCGGCTGATACTTTAAAATTAGGAGATGTTTTTTTTGATTTTAATAAAGCCAACCTGAAACCGGAAGCACTAAAAATGCTGGAAGCCTATTTCAAAACTGGCCGGCAGGAAAAGCCGATTGACAGTATTTATGTAGAAGGCCATACTGATTCCATTGGAACGGATAACCGGAATATGCAGTTGAGCCTGCAACGCTGCGAAAGCGTGGAGAATTGGTTGCAGCAAAACAACATTCTTACCAGGGACCGGGTACAAATACATCCTTTTGGGAAAACAAGACCCGTTGCCAGCAACAGTACCCCACAGGGAAGGGCGTTAAACAGGCGGGTAGAAGTAGTTATTTTCCGGGAAACAAAGGAATGAGCTGTTCAGCCACAATCAGTAAATTGCTTATTGATCGGACCCGATAAATGATAATTATCATCGTGATGATGAACGGTGTTCATGACAACTATTTCAAAAATATTAAAACAATACTGGGGCTTTGATGCCTTCCGTCCATTACAGGAAGATATCATCCATTCTGTTCTCGATGGCAATGATACCCTGGCCTTGATGCCGACCGGCGGCGGCAAATCCCTTTGCTACCAGGTGCCTGCCCTTGCGAAAGAAGGGATATGCCTGGTTATATCTCCATTGATCGCCTTAATGAAGGACCAGGTAGAAAACCTCCGGAAGAAAAACATTACAGCTTATTCCATCTATTCCGGCATGAGCCGTAAAGAAGTCATCAACACTTTGCGGACTGTTGTCAATAGTAATTGTAAATTCCTTTATGTATCTCCTGAACGGCTGGAAACAGCATTATTTAAAGAATACCTGCCGGGGATGCATGTCAATCTTATTGCCGTTGATGAAGCGCATTGCATTTCTCAATGGGGTTATGATTTCAGACCGCCCTACTTAAGAATAGCTGATCTGAGAAATGAATTACCCGGCGTACCGGTACTGGCTTTGACAGCTTCAGCCACAAAGGAAGTGCGGGAGGATATTTGTGAGAAGCTAACCTCACCCCTGACCCCTCTCCATAAATGGAGAGGGGAACGGCCTCCGAAAACAGACGGGTCATCTTATCATTGGAAAACATTCCGGCAGTCCTTTGAAAGACCCAATCTTTCCTACAGTGTTTTTACAGTTGATTCCAGGATTAACAAAATCATCGAAATACTCAATAAGGTTCCGGGTACCGCGATTGTCTACTGTAAAAGCCGGAAACGCACCAAGGAAATAAGTGAACTGCTTCGTTTGCAAAATATCTCTGCCGATTTCTATCATGCAGGGCTGGTACAGGAAGAGCGTAACCGCAAACAGGAAGCATGGATCAATAACAACACAAGGGTCATTGTTTGTACCAACGCCTTTGGAATGGGTATTGACAAACCGGATGTACGTACTGTTATCCACGCCGATGTTCCCGATTGCCTTGAAAATTATTACCAGGAAGCAGGACGTGCCGGAAGAGATGGTAAAACGTCTTATGCAGTGTTA
Organism: Bacteroidota bacterium; assembly: GCA_030706685.1. GTDB lineage: Bacteria > Bacteroidota > Bacteroidia > Chitinophagales > Chitinophagaceae > VBAT01. The sequence continues at coordinate 1,844 of JAUZOA010000100.1, read as the reverse complement.
TTATATGATGATAAAGAATTGGATGAACTGGAAGAAATGGCTTCCCTCCGGTTTCCTTCGCTAAAAGATATCCGTGAAGTGTACGGGGCTGTTGCCAATTATCTCCAGATACCAACCGGTACAGGTAAAGGCGAATATTATGATTTTGACATGGCTGATTTTGTAAAAAAATTCAAACTAAACAGCCAGGCGACCCTGTATGCACTGAAAGCATTGGAACAGGATGGATGGCTTTCTTTCAATGAACAGGTCTTTCTCCCTTCCAGCATCCGGTTTACGACTGATAAAAGGGTCCTGTATCAATTCGAACAGGATCATCCGGGCCTGGAGCCTGTCATCAAGACATTATTACGGGCCTACGAAGGAATATTTGACCAGGCTTCTTTTATTTCGGAATTGCAGGTTGCGCAATTGCTGAAGAAAGATGTAGAAACTGTAAAGAAGCAACTCGCTCAATTAAACGGCTTTGGCATCATTGAATATATTCCCCGTAAGGATTCACCCCAGGTCCTCCTGCTCCGGGATCGTATCAAAGCAGAAGATCTTTCTATGAATATGACGGCTTATAACACCCGGAAAGAGAAGTTTCGTTCCCGGGTAAAAGAGATGATACGGTATACAAAAGAAAATACCGGGTGCAGGAGCCGGATCATCGGTTCGTATTTCGGCGATACGAATATGCCATCCTGCGGGATATGCGATAATTGTCTGCAGCAAAAAGCAATTACGCTCAGTAAAGAAGAATTTGAAATGATCCGTTCCCGGATCATCAGCATGACAAAAGAACATCCTGTGCCGGTAAAAGAGTTATTGCTGGGATTGGCCGATATTAAAAAAGAAAAAGCCTGGAAAGTGATTGAATTCCTCCAGGCTGAAAATAAAATCCGGGTAGATGGCAATAGCAGGGTCAGTTCAGGCATCCCTGTTCAATAATGTTTCGAAAAGTAATCTTAAGCGCGCAACTTATTTTGTAAAAGCAGCAGCCTGGTCGCGGCTGTCAACCCAGGCAAAGAAAGATTTTATTTTACCATCCTGTATTTGAAATACCATCATGAAATCATGGCCGAATGTTTTATGGGTTGACTTTACGGTTCCCGCATGATATCCTTTTACAAAAACATGATCGCCATCTGCAAAAAATTCTTTGGGCTCAAAAGCCGAATAATCAATATGGCCAGCCAGCGTAGTAAAGAATTCTGCTACTCCTTTTTTCCCATGATACGTTCCCGCATAAGGAACGAGGGGGTTATCATAAGAGCCCCATACGATATCATCATTACAGGAATCCAATAAACCGGGGATATTGCCTTTGAGAAAATCGGCAAACCCGTTTTGAACGACCTGGATGTTTTGTTCTTTTTTTACAGTTGCTAAAGTTTCCATGTTTAAAGTTTTAGGTTGTTATGATAGTTTAATTATTTAATTGGCAGTTGATAGCAGTGCCGGCTTTGTATAAAGAATCCCTTATTTGTCATAAAAGATTTTATTCCGGTCTGTGAATAATGGTTATTTCATCATACTGGCTTCCATAAGCACCGCATTGAGATTTTGAATAGAAGAGTGCTCGACTACCTTCCCTTCATCATTCAGTTTAAACATATCAATATCCCTGAACGTGACCGGTTTACCGGTAGCTTTAATGGTACCCATATTGCTTTTAAACAGGCCGCCCCATTCACCATATACCAATACATAATCACTGCCGGCATAATACCGGAGGTTTTCTCCTTTGTAGCCTTCAATAGAGGCTTCCAGCATTTTCATAAAACTTTTCAGGGTATCAACATTGGTAACCGGCGGCACAGTCCCGTCTATTTTATCAACAAAATTGGAAGCAACATCTT
>JAUZOA010000010.1 GCA_030706685.1 Bacteroidota bacterium | reverse complement strand
TAAGCAAAGAACAAGGGTATAAAGTAGGGCTTAAGCAGGGAATAAAAGAAGGCATAGCGCAAGGCCTACAAGCCATCCTAAAAGAAAACCAAAAAGCGCCCGTACATAATCCTTTGTCCACATCGCCTGCACATATACACTTTTAAAAAAGGCGCAAAAGTAATGCTTTTTTTGTGCCAAAAGTCTTTTAGGATTTCCCCAAAATGGTATTAAATACGGGGGAGTAAAATTTTGTAGTAACTCATTATTACTTATACTTGCAAAGCATCCGCACAGGATGTAAAAGGAAGAGGCTGGTATCGTCTAACGAAAGGACGTCCGGCTTTCTACCGGGAAACGAGGGTTTAATTCCTTCAACTTGGTTTCCTCTTACCTTTTTTGCGGTCAGTTTTACGAGAACTGGCCGCTTTTTTATGCCTTGCAGTAGAAGATAGTATCGTATTTTTTGTGTAGCGACTACTCAAATATAGGCATGGCAGTTAAAAATAACTGCTTTCTTATTCTACTTTTTTCCACCGACCTATTTTGTCCCCCTGCTTTAAAGAGCTTTTACTTTTGCGGGTTAGCAGCTTTGTTGATCTTTTTTCAGGTTCGGGCGGCTTCCCCTTGTACCTTTATTGTATATAGGGGCTATTTTGATTAATAACTCCAAAATGCGCTGAAAATGATATAAAAAAAGCCCGGTTTAAACAACCGGGCTTGTATAATCAGGTAAACAATTTGGTTCTAAGCGTTCCCCTTGCCCCTCACTTTTGCTATTACCTCTTCGGCAATACCCGAAGGCGCAGGAGAATAATGAGAAAACTCCATGGTGGATGATGCCCTGCCCGAACTCAATGAACGAAGTTGTGTAACATAACCAAACATTTCACTCAACGGCACTTTTGCTTTAATGACTTCAGCGCCGGCACGATTATCCATACCTTCCAGCATACCGCGGCGACGGTTAAGATCACCGGTTACATCGCCCATGTATTGCGCAGGAGTTATTACTTCTACTTTCATGATCGGTTCCAGCAATACTGGTTTTGCTTTCCTTGCAGCTTCGCGGAAACCTTGTTTGGCACAAAGCTCAAACGACATGGAATCCGAGTCAACGGCATGGAAGCTTCCGTCAAACACACGGATCTTCATATTGTCAACAGGATAGCTGGCCAGCACACCTGTTGTCATAGCCTGCTCAAAACCTTTTTGAATAGCCGGAACAAATTCACGGGGAATAGATCCGCCGAAAAGATCGTTTACAAACTGGTAATGCTTATCAGGATTTTCAGCTCTCCATTCTGCATCTACAGGACCGAGTTCGAAAACAATATCCGCAAACTTACCGCGACCACCCGTCTGTTTCTTCAAGGTTTCCCGGTGTTCAATAGTAGCCTGGAAGGCTTCCTTATAAGCTACCTGTGGCGCCCCCTGGTTCACTTCTACTTTGAATTCTCTCTTCATACGATCAACGATGATCTCCAGGTGCAACTCTCCCATACCCGAAAGGATGGTCTGCCCTGTTTCTTCATCTGTTTTTACGCGAAGTGTGGGATCCTCTTCCACCAGCTTTGAAATAGCCAGTCCCATTTTATCCACGTCGGCCTGTGTCTTTGGCTCAACCGCAACAGAGATCACCGGCTCCGGAATGAACATATTTTCCAATGTGATCGGGTGATCTTCGTCAGCCAGTGTGTCGCCGGTCTTTATCTCTTTAAATCCAACAGCGGCTCCAATATCACCTGCTTCGATAAAATCTATCGGGTTTTGTTTATTGGCAAACATTTTCATGATCCTGCTGATACGTTCTTTCTTACCGCTTCTTACATTCAGCACATAGGAACCTGCATCGAGGTGACCGGAATATACCCTGAAAAAAGCGAGACGGCCTACAAACGGATCAGTCATAATCTTGAAAGCAAGGGCAGCGAAAGGTTCTTTTGCATCCGGTTTACGTTTTTCGGTCTCCCCTGTGTCGGGGTTCACTCCTTCCACCGCTTCAATATCCATAGGCGAAGGCAAGTAACGGCAAACAGCATCCAAAGCGGTTTGCACTCCCTTATTCTTAAAAGAGGAACCACACATCATCGGCACGATGCTAAGATCAATCGTTGCTTTGCGGATGGCTTCATGCATTTCATTCTCTGTAATCGAATTGGGATCCTCAAAGAATTTCTCCATCAGCTTATCATCATATTCGGCAACGGCTTCTACAAGACTTGCCCGCCATTCTTTTGCTTCTTCAACCAGGTCAGCAGGCACTTCAATTTCATCAAAGGTCATTCCTTCTGTTTCCATATGCCAGATGATACCTTTCATTTTAATCAGGTCAACGACTCCCTTGAAATCATCTTCCGCACCGATAGGTAACTGAAGGGGAACTGCCTTGGAACCGAGCATTTCTTTAACCTGCTTTACAACATTCAGGAAGTCTGCTCCCGCCCGATCCATTTTATTTACAAACCCTATACGGGGTACATTATAACGGTTTGCCTGGCGCCAAACAGTTTCAGATTGCGGCTCCACACCATCCACGGCAGAGAACAAAGCGATCAATCCATCCAGTACACGCATAGAACGCTCTACCTCCACGGTAAAATCAACGTGACCGGGAGTATCAATGATATTGAAATAATACTGTTTTGTATCGGGCGTCGCCTTTCCTTTGATAGTAGGAAAATTCCACTGGCAGCTAACCGCAGCAGAAGTGATAGTGATACCTCTCTCTTTTTCCTGCTCCATCCAATCGGTAGTAGCAGCGCCATCATGCACTTCCCCGATTTTATGGATCATGCCGGTATAACGGAGGATACGTTCCGTCGTGGTAGTCTTACCCGCATCAATATGAGCGGCTATCCCGAAATTCCTTTGAAACTTTAAGTCTGCCATGATAATTTAATATTGATATTTTCGATTTACTATTTTGATTACCGGCCTGGTTTTACGGGCTTTTGTTACTCTTCCGCTTAGGAGGCCGGGACCCTGTTCGCTAACAATTTTTTAGGGCGCGAAGGTAGGGAAATCGGTGGAAAATTATTGATTAAGTGCAGGTTAATTATGATCGGGAAAAGTGAAAATCCATTCACTTTAAGAATCAATACCCGGATAAAGGTAAATGCCCGGTTACTTCACGTTCCTTCACTTTACCAACCGATAGTCTCGCCGGGACAAATACCGGATTGGCCAAAGCCATTCTCCGTATCTTCCGATGATTTTTTAAGCTACTGGTAAAATGGTAGGGATTTTTGAGCCGGTCAAACAAAGTCACCGGTCACAAGCAGGATAGAAAAAGCCCTGTCATAACCCCGTGCTGAAAATGGTAACAATGCCCCGGAGATGTTCTAAAATATCATTCACCGCCATTTCAGTAAGAGATATTTTATCAGCAATGAGAAGCTATAGATTTTTTTTTAAAATAAACAGCTTGTAAATTGTTAGTGAATAGGATTCATTGTAATTTCAATTCCCCTTAAACTTTATATATCATTTATTAACGCCAAAATTTCATTGTATGCCCTCCAAAAAGAAAGCAAAACCAGCCAAAAAGAAAGCAGCCAGGAAACCATTAAAGAAAAAAACAGCTTCTAAAAAAAGCAGGAGGCCTCTTCCCAAAAAGAAAGCTGCAAAAAAAGCGGCAAAGAAAGTTGCCAGGAAAAAATCAGCTCCCAAAAAGAAAGTCGCGAAGAAAGCTGTGAAGCGCGCGGCTCCAAAGAAAGCAGTTAAAAAGGCCGTTAAGAAATCCACCCCCGCTAAAGCTAAACCGGTAAAGAAACCAGAGGCAAAGCCGGTAATGATTGAAGAGGAAATAATAATTATAACGGAAGAGCCGGTAGTGATTGAACCCATGGAGAGCGGCACATGGATGTCTGAAGGAACAAAATCAGAAGAGAACCCCTCTTAAAAAAAAGATAATAAAAATAAAATCGTCCCGTGATTACATGGGACGATTTCGTTTTTATAAGGTTCTGCCCGGGAAGCTGTATTCCCCAAAAAACAAAAAACCACCCTGTTTGTGCCTTACTATACAGGATGGCTTTGAGGACTGTTGTTCTTGTATTTTTTACACCCTGAAATGGGCAAAAGCCTTATTAGCTTCAGCCATACGGTGCGTATCTTCTTTTTTCTTGAAAGCGGCGCCTTCGCCTTTGCTGGCAGCAACAATTTCACCAGCCAGTTTATCAGACATGCTACGGCCATTCCTGTCGCGGCTATAGCGGATCAGCCACTTAATACTGAGAGAGATCTTCCTGTCCGGGCGAACTTCGGCAGGTATCTGGAAAGTTGCACCCCCGATACGACGGCTACGGACCTCAACAGAAGGGCTTACATTGGCCAAAGCTCTTTTCCATATCTCATACCCGTCTTCGTTGGTTTGCTTCGAAACTTTTTCCAAAGCATCATAAAAAATATTGAATGCCCCGCTTTTCTTTCCTTGCCACATCAGGTTGTTGACAAAACGTGTAACCAGTTTGTCGTTGAATTTCGGATCCGGTGCTAAGGGGAGTTTTTTTGCTTGTGCTTTGCGCATCGCTGTTATTTATTTATTATATAGTTATTTACGCTAATTAGCGTCTTACTTTTTGGCTTTTTCTTTTTTGGTTCCGTATTTAGAACGGCTTTTTTTACGGTCTTTAACACCTGCTGTATCCAATGAACCACGAACTATATGATATCGAACACCCGGAAGATCTTTTACACGGCCACCGCGGATCAGCACGATCGAGTGTTCCTGTAAATTATGTCCTTCGCCGGGAATATAGGCAATCACCTCTACTTTATTGGTCAAACGAACTTTGGCTACTTTACGAAGCGCCGAGTTGGGTTTCTTAGGTGTCGTTGTATAAACACGGGTACAAACACCACGGCGCTGCGGGCAGCTATCCAAAGCCCTCGATTTACTTTTCGCCCTGATAATTTCTCTTCCTTTACGAACTAATTGTTGAATAGTAGGCATTATTGACCCTTGTTTTTGGGACGGCAAAGGTAAAGGCCACAAGGGGATTCTCCAAAAAATGATGGCTCATTTTAAAATATTTAGGCCCCTTGTCCAAATAACCGGATACAGATTTTTCCCCGCACCTTATAGCCTTGGGCAAGACAGGTAACGTAATGGTTTCCCGGCTTTCCGGCCAGTCCAGCTAAGTGATACCTCGAGACTATTAGTGCCCGCTACAGCTTTTCCAAGCGGGGAGTCGTTTACATCATAACTTAGTCCGAGGACAAAATCCTTAAATCCAATGCCCGCAAACGGCGATACAGCATCTTCGAAACGATAATTGACGCCAAGCATCAGGTTGGTCATATCATTTGCTTTGAAGGTGCTGTATATCCCGATCATCTTCTCAGTAGCGTTTCCCTGTTGCAGGTATAAGGCATTTGGGGTGATGCTGGTGGTTTCAGATAAAGTAATATTCGCCCCGGCATGAATGGCATAGCGAACAGGAAGGTATCTTTTAATACTCCCGTTTATAAAAGGATCTTCTGGTTGAGTCAGGTGAAAGGCGGCAAAGCCCCCGAAAAAATTTACCTGTTTACCCGGTGTGTTGTCCATATACGAGATACCCGAACCTACATCCAAAACCGAAGAAGAGTTACCGGCGATAAGATCCGCCGACGCGACAGCAGGGTTATATCCCGTAACCGGGTTCCACTGGTCGCCAAACTGGAATTTGGAAGGGTCGAACCTGCGGCTTAACATACCGGCCTGTATCCCGATCGTCACCTGTTGGTTGAGATCGGTACCGAAACGGATGCCGCTATAAGCAATGGTCGCATAAACATTAAGGTATTTATAGCCGCCATCACCTGCAGACTGGCTAATGATATTGGCGCCAAGATTCAGGTTCTTATTGGTAGCCACTTCAGCCGAAAAACCCATCGTAGAAAAAGGAGCCGTCACGTTCCGCCATTGATTACGGTAGAGGCCTGTTACCCGGTAATCTCCGTCCATCACACCCGTCAACCCGGGATTAAGCCATAAAGGATAAGCATAAAACTGGGAAAAATGCGGATCCACCTGTGCCAATATTTTAAGCTGGCTGAGTAATATGAGCGCTATGCAGATAAAGATTTTTTTCACGGTATTACCTGATTAAACTGATCGATCCTTTTTTTGTAACGATGTTCCCGTCCTGCAAAATCACTTTCAATGTATAGACATACACACCTACAGGTTGTTGTTTCCCTTTATAAGTGCCATCCCAGCCTTTCGCCATTTCCTTGGAAGAAAAAATCATTTCACCCCATTGATTAAAAATGTTCAGCTGTATGGAGGAAACATAGTTGCCATATACATACAACACATCATTATTACCATCGCCATTCGGAGTAAAAACATTGGGAACGAATATTTCTTTACTGCTCAACGTAGTACCCGATACAATATCGCTTAACCCGCTGTTCTGGCAAGATTGCGGACCTGATGCCCTGACCCGGATACTGACCGTTTCATTGCCATTCAATCCGCTGATCGTATGAGTTGTTCCGGTTGGTCCTGAACTCGGAGGTTGGTAACTAAGGCCTCCGTCAGTAGTTATTTCATAACCTGTAGCGCCGGGAACAGCAGTCCATGAAAACGTAATGGAAGAAAAGCTTACGTTAGATACTGTTACTACGGGCGTAGCTAAGGGCTGGAATAAATCGATGGTCACCGGTGAACGGGAAATGCTTGGGCAACCATTCGTAGTGATAGCATCTACATACAATGTAGTGACAGCATTTACATTATTTACAGTGTAGGAAGTATTTGTTGATAGCAGTGTTCCTCCTGTCGCGGCGCTATACCAATCATACGTAAAACCAGGTTGCGGATTCTGTATTTGTAATAGCGCATCATCACCGGGACAAACCGTGATACCAGCCGCAGCCGGTAATGCAGCATTTGCATTAACAATAATCGTCACAGGTGTACGGGTGGTACTGGTGCAGCCGCTTGCATTTTTTGTTTCAACATAATACGTAGCGTTTAACACTACGTTATTGATAGTATAAGACGTTCCGGTGGCGACAGGTGTCCCGCCTGTTGCGTTGGCAAACCAGTCATAAGTCTCTCCTGTTTGTGGATTTAGTACTTGTAAAATAGCGTTACCCCCTGAACAGACCGTAACGTTATTAATGACCGGCGCCGCCGGAACCGGATTGACTATCACCGTTACTTGTGCTGATGACGAGCAGCCTATGGCGTTGGATGCGTTCACCGTATAAGTGGTCGTGGTAGTGGGCGAAACGCTTACTGATTGACCTGGTAAATTACCCGGTCTCCATGTAAAGGTTGTCAATGGTGCAGTAACATTGGCGCCTAATTGCACGGTCGCGCCGGGACAAATAGCCGGCGGATTGGCAATCGCGGTCATCGTCGCATTATTGTTTAATGTAACAATACCATCATAGGTCGTAGTGCAACCATTGGCATCCGCGATTACACAATGATAAGATCCGGGAGCCAGCCCCGTTGCTGTAGCGCCTACCTGCTGGGGATTTGTATTCCAGAAAAAAGAATAAGGGCCCGAACTGCCTGTCACATTCAAACTAATACTTCCGTTGGGACCGGAACAATCTGATGGGATAATAACAGGAGTTATCGTTTGTGAATAGGGAATACCTGATATCGCAAAGAAAATGGAGTTGGGGTAAATAAAACCAGTTGGGCCCGGACTGCTATTAGCAAAGTTTATTCTTGCAATAGTTTTAGCCTGGTCGGCGCAGGAAAGGGAAATTTCAATATAATACATCTTCGGATTAACCGGGAAAGCTTCTTCTCCATAAGGAGGACCGGCTACCCTTTTGCAACGACCATAGCCGGTAATCACCGTATTGGTTGTTCCATAAAACCAGTCAGCTAAAGAATAATTCGAAATATAGGCAGTCGAGCTGCCATCTGTAAAAAAAACGGTTGCATTGACGAGACTTGCGCCTTCCGCCGAAAAACAAAGAACACGCAGTTTAGAATACTGGCCCGGTGTTACAAAATTCAGATCCCCGCTCTGTGTCCTTTGCAGCAATAAAGCATTATTGCCGGTATAAGGAGCTAACTGGTAAGATCCTGCCCCGTCACTAATGATTCCGTTATCGGGTATACCACCGCCACTAAAACCTGCAAAGGCCCGGAAGGCGGCAGTATAAATTATCATGTTGGATGTAGTGACTCCGTCAAGCGGAAATGTGGTAGTAGCTAATGAACTTGGTCCGCCTTCTGCGATCACATCCTGGTTGAAACCTGTTACTGCCACCGGTGAAAAATTTTGGGCAGGCAGATCAATTCCATAAAAAAGGAAGAAAACAATTGCCGGTAATAGCAACCTCGCTTGCATGCAGTCAGTTATGATTTAAAATCCAGGACAAGTAAAAGTTAAGCGGGGTTGTTCTTAAGGAACCAGGATCAGTATGCTAAAGAGAAAATGTGTTTCAGCAATCCTCTAAAATAAATATTTTTATTTAAACCTTCCACATCCAGCCATATTTATCTTCCCGCCTTCTTTCGCGGATGTCGTTCAGCCATGTTTTTAAGACAGGAGCTGTTTTCCATTTATCAACATCAAATTTCATGACAAAATCTTTGTACCGGAGTTCCCTGATAAGGGAGATAGTAGCGGCGGTTCCTGTACCGAATACTTCGTGCAGCAATCCTGCTTTATAAGCATCCATGATATCATCGATATTCAAAGGTCTTTCTTCTACTGTGAGACCCATTTCCTTCAGCAGCGTGATAGCGCTCTGGCGTGTAACCCCGTCTAAAATGGTTCCTTGTTCCAGGTCAGGAGTAATGGCCGTATTGCCAATAATAAAAAACACATTCATTGTCCCTATCTCCTGCACATATTTATGCTCGAAGGCATCTGTCCATAAGACCTGGTCATAGCCTTTCCTTTTTGCTTCAGCGGTGGCCAGCATGGCCGCGCCATAATTTCCGGCTGCTTTCGCGTATCCTACACCGCCCGGCGCTGCGCGAACATATTTTTCTTCTACATAAATACGCATGGGCGCCGCGTAATAAGGCCCGGTCGGGCTCAGAATAATCATGAACTTATAATTATCCGAGGGACGAACACCTATCAGTTCATCAGATGAAAACATGAAAGGACGAATGTATAAAGAGTGATCCTCGCGGGAAGGTATCCAGTTCTTATCCAATTCCACCAGCCTGCGCATTCCTTCAATGAAAAGATATTCCGGCACGGAAGGCATCTCCATTCTTTCAGCAGAAATATTGAAACGGCGGTAATTATCCCGGGGCCTGAAAATAAATGCATTCCCTTCTTTATCCTTGTATGCTTTGATTCCTTCGAAAATGGCCTGGCCATAATGCAATGCCGCTAAAGACGGGCTGAGCAATAAAGGCTGGTAGGGTTTGATCTCGATATTCTTCCATTCCCCATTTTCATAATCCGCCTCCAGCATATGATCACTGAAATAACGACCAAACGGAAGATTGTCCAGGTTCAGATCCTGCAATTTGCTCCTTTCTGCTTTTGTTACCGAAATATCCATAGCGGCTACCATAAAAGTTATATTTTTGAAGAGTAAAGAAACAAAAAAAAGCGAACACTCATTAGTGTTTAATCCAATTATTTATGAATCTGAACCACATTCACCTCCCGGCGTCTGTTATTGCAAATTTATACCCCCATTCCCTGATTGAATTGAATGAAAATACCCCTATGAGGGAAGATATAGTGCTGACGAAAAGATCCGGCAAATCAGGCGATGAATGGAAATATCTTGGTGAAAATAAAAAGAACATCCTGGTTGTAGTTAATTATCATGACGCTGCTTATTTACCCGATGAAGAACTTTCATTTCTTACCAATATGCTGACTGCCTGCAGGCTAAACCTTGGCGATGTAGCTATTGTAAACAGGAATAACTACAGCGGGTCCGATTATAAAGACCTGCTCGCCCAATTTTCAAGTAAAATTGTTTTTCTCTTTGGTATTGACCCGGTCTCATTCGGCATGCCGGTTAGTTTCCCCCATTTCCAGGTTCAGTCATTCGCCAAAACAACTTTTCTGTTTACTCCTGCTACGGAAGAAATAAAAAAAGATGAACTATTGAAAAGTAAATTATGGGTTTGTCTCAGGCGAATCTTTGGAATTTGAGCAGGATGCTGGATGCTGGATACTGGATACTAGATGCTAGATACAAGATGCTGGATCTTATAGCAGAAATATTCATTCAAGATAAGCGGCTTCCTGCTTTAAGCATCCAGCATCCAGTATACAGTATCCAGCATCCAGTATCCAGCATCCAGTATCCAGCATCCAGTATCCAGCATCCAGCATCCAGTATCCAGTATCCAGAATCTTCCTTTCTTTGCAAACATGAAGCTGATTTTTGCCACGAATAACCTGCATAAAGTTGAAGAAATAAAGGCGGTAATAAATGATTCGTTCCAGGTGATCGCTTTAAAAGAGGCGGGCATTGATATGGACATTCCGGAACCTCATGAAACACTTGAGGCAAATGCTTCAGAAAAATCAAGAACTATTTACCATCTTACAAAAACGGGTTGTTTCAGTGAAGATACAGGTCTCGAAGTAGCTGCCCTGAATGGTGAGCCGGGAGTAAAAAGCGCACGCTATGCCGGTGAAGGGAGGTCTTTTGATAGGAATATTGAAAAACTTTTACAAAAATTGCAGGACAAACCCGACAAAAGCGCAAGGTTTCGCACCGTCATTTCGCTTATTATTGAAGGCAGGGAAACCCTTTTTGAAGGTGTATGCCCCGGAAGGATCATTGATGAAAAAAGAGGAACCCGGGGATTTGGCTACGACCCGGTTTTCATACCCGATGGATCTGACAAAACTTTTGGGGAAATGAGCCTGGAAGAAAAGACAAAATACAGCCACAGGACAAAAGCGACCGAAAAACTGGTAGCATTTTTGAATTCCTTAGAACCAATCAATAAATTTTGACTCCCGAACGCAACCATATTACCCCCGAAAGCGACTTAATCAATGGATGCATTGAAGGCAACCGGCGAATGCAGGAAGAATTGTATCGCCGTTTTTCTCCCCGCATGTACGCAGTTTGTCTCCGCTATGCCGGCAGTTCCGAAGAAGCCGAGGACATCTTACAGGAAGGTTTTATCAAGATCTTTAAAAAACTGGGTAGTTTTCGCGGTGATGGTTCTTTTGAAGGATGGATACGAAGGATATTTGTGAATACGGCTATTGAACATTTCCGGCGCAAACGGTACCTGCAACCGGTAACGGAGAAGGAAGAGAACACTATTGAGGGCAAATACCTGTCGGTACTGGATGAACTGGCCGAAAAGGATATCCTGGAGCTGGTCAGGCAACTATCCCCGGGATACCGTACCGTATTCAATATGTATGTGGTAGAAGGTTACACGCACAAAGAGATCGGGGATATTCTCGGGATCAGCGAAGGCACCAGTAAGTCGCAACTATCGAGAGCTAAAGTGATATTGCAGGAAATGGTAAAAAGGTTCATTGAGCAGCAAAATGAGGTAAAGGCAAAGCCATGAGTAGCTTACAGGAAAAATTATATAATTATGAGCAAACTCCCCCCGAAAAAAGCTGGGAAAAGATAGCTGCTGCCCTGGATGAATCGCATATTTCCGATAAGTTTCCTTCTACATTATATTCGGCACAGGCAAATCCGCCCTCCACGGCATGGGAAAAAATAGCTGATTCGCTGAATGCGGAAATACCCTCCGTCCGAAGAAGCTTTCCTGTATTTCGCTATGCCGCTGCCGCAATAATTACCGGTATTATCATTTTCGGTGCTATAAAATGGACAGGAAGTAATCATAGCAATACAACCAACAAAGACGGCATCGCCGTTTCCCAATACCCGGATACTTCTTCAAAAAAGGAAACCGACCCTCCCCCGGAAATCAAGGTCGTAACTACAGACAAAAAAAACGACGGGGAAATAGTTGACCGGGAAGATAGAAACCCGGTTGCTAAAATTGAACCTGTAAGAACAACTCCCGTAAAAAAAGCCAGGAAAAAGTATCCTGTTCCGGCTAATGATTTTGATACAGAGCCCATTTATGCCTATAATGAACTTGCTCCGGCAAGACTTGCTGACCGGTATGTGATGCTGATGACCCCCAATGGTATTGTCAGGATGTCGAAGAAACTAAGCGGTCTTGTCTGCTGTGTGTCCGGGCAGGAACAGGATGAAGATTGCAAGGACCAGTTAAAAAAATGGCAGGAAAAAATAGCCTGCTCCCCCGTAGCTCCCTCCCCCGGTAATTTCATGGATATTCTCAATCTCGTCAGTTCGCTGAATAGCCAGGAACTTTAAAAAATAGCTATTTTACACATTTATAATGCAGGCAATTGATTATTGTTCAGGGCATCATAGGGAGTTGATAGGGCGTATATAGGGCGATGACCTTGAGTAAACCTTAAGCATACCCGGAGCATATCCAGTATAACTCCAGTATAACTCCAGTATAACTCCAGTATAATTCCAGTATAACTTCAGTATAACTTCAGTATAGCCTTTTGTCTCATTCAATGACCCGAATAGCCCATTTGAAAATTCCTTTTACTTAATTTTATTGATAAACGTTGATCTATGCCAAGAATAAAAATTGATCTTCCGGACAGTTTTCATTTTACTGCTTTCATTCCAATCCGTATTACCGATATTAATTATGGCGGGCATGTGGGCAACGATACAATCCTGAGCCTTATTCATGAAGCAAGAATGCAATTTCTGGGGAGCCATGGTTATAAAGAACTGGAATTTGAAGGCGCCGGCATGATCATGGCCGACGCGGGTATTGAATTTAAAAATGAATTATTTTACGGGGATATGGTAGAAGTTTCGGTAACTGCAGCAGGGTTCAGTAAAGTAAGTTTCGATATATATTATAAAATAGAAAAAGAAGCCGATGGCAAAAAACTAGTAGTAGCCATTGCAAAAACCGGGATGGTTTGTTATGATTACGCTAATAAAAAAATAGTGCCTGTACCTGAAAAAGCGAAGTTGAAATTGATAACAGATAATGGATAATTAATAATTGATAATAAAGATGAGTCGATAAAGACGGGAATTTGAAATCTGTAATGGTGATTATCCATTATCCGTTATCAATTATTAATTATCCATTACAAATCATTCCATATTCTCCAGCTCTCCTCTGCCTGGATCACGAGCATTTCATAACCATTTTTGATAATGGAGCCTCTCTCCTCCCCTTTTTTCAGAAACAATGATTTTTCGGGGTTATAGACCAGGTCAAAAAGATAATGATTACTGGTCAAGGCATCATAAGGAATGGGCGGCGCTTCATGGATAGCCGGGTACATGCCTAAAGGTGTAGTGTTAATGATCAAAAGGTGATCAGCCATAATCGCGGGAGTAAGCTGATCATAAGAATAATTATTAATGGAAGGCTTCCGGGAAACATATTTAAAACCGATCCCCAGTTTCCGCAATACAAATTCGACGGCTTTCGCGGCTCCCCCTGTTCCTAATATCAAAGCTGTTTTATGCCGGGGTTTCAGTTGCGGTTTCAATGATCGTTCAAATCCTCCGGCATCCGTATTATAACCTGTCAGCCGGTTATTTTTAATATGGATGCAGTTACAGGCTTTTATTTTTTTAACAATATCATCCGTTTCATCCAGGTAAGGCAATACCTGTTCCTTATACGGGATGGTGACATTCAACCCGCAAAGCGCCGGGTGTTGATCAAGCAATTTTTTAATACCATCAATAGTTTCGATTGGGAAAAGTTCGTACCGGCAATCGTTTCTTCCTTCTTTCTCAAACTTTTCAGTAAAATATTTTTTTGAAAAAGAATGAGACAAAGGAAAACCGATAAGTCCGAACAGCCGCATCAGGCTTCTTTTTTATCAAGAAATAAATCAAATGTATCACCGCGAAGGCCGATCCTCATAGCTTCCAGGGGAATCACTTCTGTAGGCGCAATATTTCCAAGATTGACATTACAGCCGAGCAGTTCGATGAAATAAAGCTGCTGGGCTTTTTGCGGAGCTTCCCAGATAATTTTTTCGCCGGGTATTTGTGTAAGTATTTCCTGTACCAGTCCTTCTCTTACTTCCCCGGTACCGCGATAGATACCGACATTCCCTGCCTCCCTTGCTTCGGCGATCACATAAGAAGAACCGGCATTCAATTCGGCTTTCATCAGTTCGATCCATTTATAAGGGGGAATGATATGGGCGGCATCCTTGCTTCCCACCTCGCTCAGTACAGTTCCGTGCCTGGTCAGCTTTTCAATATAACCGCATTTCTCTGCGTGGGGAATAGTGATTGAACCATCGCTTACTTCCATATAGCTGATGCCATATTCCTTGCAGACCCTGAGGTAATCATCGAACTGGTTGCGGATCAGGAATGCTTCAAATAATGTGCCCCCGAAGTAAACGGGGATATCATAAGAACGGTATATTTCCAGCTTTTCTGCCAGGTTCGGCGTTACGAAAGAAGTGCCAAAGCCCAGCTTAATGACATCTACATGCGGGTGATTGACACTAAGAAAATTCTGAGCTTCATTTACACTTAACCCTTTATCCATTACCATGGTAATCCCCGAAATACGGGGTCTCTGAAGCCGGGCCGGGATTTGCGATAAATTAAAATTCATATGTCTGAAAATTTGATAGGGTAATAAAAAATATTCCTGTCGTAAACATTTAAAGCTGATTGATACAGTAAAACCGGCGCAAAAATAGGGAAGAATGAGTTAGGAAAAGGTGATAGCTGTTAGCTAAGCCAGATAAAGCAGTTATTTGTTTTGATAAAAACCTGTTCAACTATTAAGTTGCGGGCTAATAGCTAACAGCCTCTCTTCTCAAATAGACTTATTACGCTTATATTTTGCCACGATATCCACTACTTGTTGGTTTTGCAGACCGGAAGGATTGAGTTCAATAAACTTTTTCAGAAGCCTGGGAGATTTGGTCATGGCTTTTTCAAGCTGTAGCATAGCTTCTTTGGTTTTTCCGATAGCGAGCAATATGGCTGCTTTATAAAAAATAAATAAAGGTTTCCCTTCAGTAATTCTTAAAGCTGTTTCTACCTGTTCTGATGCTTCCTCCAGGTATCCTGCCCTGTATAAACACCTGGTCAGGGCTTCCCATCCCGATACATTGCGGGGGCGTATCCGAACCACATTGGAAAAGTATTGCGTGGCTTCTTTAAATAAATCCAATTTTAATTTACACTCGCCCATGAGCAGGTTGTATTCAGGCTGCAGCCTGTGGATTCTCATGGCATGATCCAATTGCTTGATGCAACTCACCCATTGTTGTTCATTGAAATAAGTACAGGCGATCTTATAAAATAATTTGCTGTCATCCTGGTTCAGGTGAGTAGCTTTCCTGTAATAAAATCTTGCCTGGGCATAGTTTTTCAGCTTGTCATAGCAATGCCCGATGGCTTCGTAAATGACGTCTTCCGGCTTTGCCAGTTCGGTTACTTTCTCCAGGGCCTCTATCGCTTCTTTATATTTTCGAAGGCGGATATAAGCATCCCCCATATTGCGATAGGCATAATCGAATTTCTCTTCAATGGCAATAGCATACTGGTAAGCATCAACTGCTTTTTCATACAGCTTCAAACCCTGGTAAGCAGCCGCCAGGTTAAACCAGGCCAGTTCGTTGTAAGGGAATTCATCAATGATCTGCTGGTGCAGGCGTATGCCTTCTTCATTCCTGCCGGTAAAATCTGTCCAGAAACATATTTTATAAAGAGCTTCTTCGTTATTGGGATCCTGCTCCAGTATTATTTTCAGGCAATCAAATACTTTATCAAATTCTTCATAGTCATCATAAACATCTGCCAGTTCAAAAAGCAATTCTATCTTCTCCTCTCCTTCAAACAATGCGAGGGACTCTTCGAGTAATTTTACTGCTTTTTCCTGTTGATCGAGCGCCAGGTATGCGTCTGTTTTCAGGATATATAAATTGATATCACTGCTGTCAAAAAGTGAAGCCTGTTCAAGTATGTCCAGCGCTCTTTTATATTGGCGGTTGGCCAGCAATACATCCGCTTTTTTGATAAGTAAAAGAGAAGAATAAGGAAAATGTTCAATGGCAATATCTGTCGCTTCCAGCGCTTTGCCCAGGTCTTCATTTTCTTCAAAGTAGTTAATGATCTTTTCGAATGATTCTTCTTCGAGAAAATAATGGCTATGCCCCTGTTTTAGGTTTTCATACTGACGCAGCAGTTCTTTTATCTGCTCCTTGTCCTGATGATGAGGATTTTCTTTCATAAATCCGGATGTGTTTAGGTAAGTTACACAAGAAAAGAACATAAAGAGCTAATAGCGGGCCCCTGAACCCTGAACTATGTTATAATCAACAAGTTAATTGAAAAGAACCGTATATTCATCTTAGTAGTTTTCCCCATATGTGTAAAATTGTTCCCTTTTTTTGGTCTTTTATGTAACAAATTTGCAGTGGCGCCGTTAAATAAGTATTAAAATTCTGGACGAACGGTTTGATTTAATCCTTTTTTTCTTGTTAAATTTGCGGACAGTTGAAAACTAACTCCACGATATTAAAAGTGTATGGCAGAAAGTTGGCTATTTTCCTGCTCCTTGCAGTAACGGCTTCGGCTGCTTTTGCTATTTCAGGCGCGGGGAAGGCAAGAAATACTGATCCTGCAAAAAGATCATCCTTGCTTTCTGCAAAGACTGCGCTAACTCCCGGTTATTTTTCTTTACATTCTGGTTATAATTTCCGTGGTAACCATGTTATCAACACCACAGAAAATAAATATATTACCCTGAACACACTTGTTACTTTTCAAACAGGCCATACCTACTATATAGTCCCCCTGAAGAAAAAGGCCATCCTGAATGATAAAGTGGTCTTCAATCCCAATGCCGCAACCCGCCGCTAATTCAGCCAGTTAATTACCAGTCCCGACACTTTCCTCGTACGTCATTACTCTATAGCCTGATTTAGGAAGATCAAATTTTGCTGCAGGAACCACACCAAAGTTGATAGTAGAAACGGTATACGTTACTTTCAATTTGCCCAGGGTAGCTTCATATTGCATCGCCAGACCCGGCAGATTTTTGTTGAGATATTGAAAATCCTTATTGACCGGGATTAGGTCTTTGGTAAAATAGACGGTGAATATGCTCCCATCGGTCAATTTTCCTGTAGCTTTCTGGCAGTTATACCCGGCAATGGTTTTGTACTCGTTTTCATAGGTAAAGCTTATTCCTTCATACTTCTTGTTGGACGCTTTCCAGTTCTCCGCCGTCATCGTGATCATATATTTTTGTTCGCCATAATCCTTTAAAATAGTCGCCTTCCCGGTTTTTCCATCCACGATGGTGGATTGGGTGCCAAGGGAACTGATCATTTCAGCCCGGCTGGAGTTTCCTTTCAGGTAAATCACATTCCTGGCCCCATCCAGCAAATCCGCGGCACGGGGTGTCTCATTATTGGTATTAATGACGACATCATAGGAAATAGTAGCCTCAGTCAGTTTTTTTTGTGAGCATACGGGGAAAGAAAAAAATAACAAACTGCCGGCAACTATTAGTTGATTGAACTTTTTCATCTTATTAAAACATATTATCTGTACTAAAAGACGTGCCAATTTAGTCAATAAGTTGCACGGGGATGAGATGCTGGATGCTGGATACTGGATGCTGGATACTAGATACTGGATACTAGATTCCTATAGAAGAATACTTTACTATTAAAAGAAGCTTCCCGCTTTAGCATCCAGCATCCAGTATCCCGCATCCAGTATCTAGTATCCAGCATCCAGGCTGTCATCTCCTGCCTTTCTGCATTTCTTTCATCTTTTTCTGCTGCTCCTGCATCTGTTCCATCCGCTCCTGCCATTTTGATTTTGCCTTTGGCTTTTTACGGTTTTCTTCGATCTTGGCCAATATCTTATTATGATCAATTATATAATTCTGAATAACGAATTGCAGTATAAGCGTAATAATATTGGAAACAGTATAATACCAGGTAAGGGCTGAAGGCAGCCTGTTGAATATAAATAAAAGAAATACCGGGAAGATATAGGGCATGTATTTCAAAACGGGGTTACTCTGGTCGGGTGACATGCTCATGCTGTACAGGGAAATAAGCAAACTCGTTAATACCGCGGTAATAGTAAAGAGGCTAAGATGGCTTCCGAGCAAAGGAATACTGACGCCAAATTTGATTACCTCATCAAAAGCGGAAAGATCTTTTGCCCAGAGAAAACTGGCGCCTCTCAAATCTACACTTGAGTTAAAGAAGCTGTACAGCGCAAAGAATATCGGGATCTGGAATAACGCAGGTATACATCCGCCCAATGGATTCACCCCTGCTTCCCGGAATAATTTCATTTGATCTACGCTCATCGCCTGCTGATCGCCGCCATGCTTTTCTTTCAATTTTGCTATCTCCGGCCTCAATGCCTTCATCTTGGCGCCGCTTAAATAGCTTTTATATGTAAGGGGAGAAATAATCAACCGGATGAAAAGAGTCAATAAAGCAATGACCATCCCAAAACTGCCTACCAGGCTTTTAAAGAAATCCCAGACCGGTAATATTACAAACCGGTTGAGCGGGCTGACAAAAGTGTACATGCCTTGTCCAAGATTGATCATCTTCGACAATTTCAGGTCGTACTTTTTCAGGATACGATAATCCGCCGGTCCATAAAATAAGCTAAAAGCTATCTTCCCGGAAGATGATACGGGCGCCTGCATATTCGAGGTAGCCTGGACTATTATTTTTTTATCATCAGGGGGAATGGTCCATTCCATCTGGCCCGATGAGAAATTACTCTTTGCAATAAGGAAGCCGTTAAAAAAACGCTGCCGCACACCCAGCCATCCGACAGGGCTACTGAACTCTTTGGAAGTGCGTTTGATGATGGTGTGATAGTCAAACTCACCATCTTCTACATATCCAATTTCTGTATTCTGTTTTTCGAAAGAAATGTCGGATTCCTGCTGGGCAGCGCTATACTGCCAGGTCAGGTTCATCTTACCATCCGTCAATAATTTATCAGCGCCGTTTAACTGCACATCAAAATCAATCATATAGTCATCGGGCTTCACCGTAAAGCGATGGGTTATCGCAGAAGGAGATACGCTATCAGAAGAAACCAGGGAATAAGAGACCGTAGTACTGTTATCCGGGTTTTTAGTGACTACTCCCGGATGAAAATAGAGCTCCCCTGTTTCAGCAGTGCCATTAATCGTTTTGATTTTATAACTGATCTTATCAAAATCAGAACCCGCCAGTTTTACCAGGCTGCTATCCTTATTCTTATAATTATTCAGTTCGATCCATTTTGGCTGGCCTCCTTTATTTGTAAAAGCAATGGTAAATAAGCTGGTCTTTACCATAGTCAATTGCTCCGTTCCTGTGCCTGCCCCTCTGAATTGGCCTTCCTTTGCAATTTTATTTACTGAATCCGCATGTGCCGAATCGATCTTTTGCGCCAATGATGTATCCGGTCTTGGTCTTTGGGCATTGGCAATAGAATCTTCCCTTGCCCGCTCCTTCTGTACTTCACTCTGTTGTTTACTGGTAATGACAAAAAAGCCAATAAAAAGCGCTGCCAGCAACAGGATGCCAAGAACAGTATTACGATCAAACTTCATTCGGAGTAAAAATTGATTAAAGATCGCAAAGATAGGGGGATTTGGATTGCCTGTCCCGGTTACCGGTTCCTTGATCCCGGTGAAATCGGCGACAAGTAACCTGCAACCGGCAAATGGCACCAGGTCAGATCATTTCACTTTGCAACAGTGGATTTTTTACTTCTGCTTTTCTTTCCGTATAAGCCTTTGCAGCCTTTATAAAATGAACAAAAATAGGCTGCGGGTTTTCCACCGTACTTTTTAGTTCGGGATGATACTGCACACCGATAAAGAAGGGATGATTAGGCAATTCAATGATTTCAACTAATCCTGTAGAAGGGTTTTTACCACTGGCCATCATACCGGCATTCTCAAACATCTCAAGATATTTGTTATTGAACTCCCAGCGGTGACGGTGGCGTTCGCTTATAGGGGAATAACCATATATTTTATAGGCCAACGAGTCTTTTTTCAATTCGCAGGTATAAGCTCCAAGTCTCATCGTGCCGCCTTTTGCGGTGATCTTCTTTTGTTCTTCCATCAGGTCTATCACGGGTTCTTTGCTATCCGGGTCCATTTCAGTAGAATGTGCTTCTTTTAATCCAAGAACATTCCGGGCAAATTCAATAACAGCCATCTGCATACCCAGGCAAATTCCAAAAAAGGGCAGATTATTTTCTCTTGCATATCTCACGGCAACGATCTTGCCTTCCACACCCCTGTGTCCAAACCCGGGAGCAACGACTAAGCCGTCAAGCCCTCCAAGCTTTTCTGCCACATTATCGCCGGTGATGAACTCGCTATGAACATTGACTACCTGTACCTGGCACTCATTCATGGCGCCGGCGTGGACAAATGATTCCAGGATGGATTTATAGGCGTCCTGTAGCTCAAGATACTTACCGATCAGGCCAATAGTCACTTTACTCTTCGGGTATTTTAATTTATCCAAAAACTCTTTCCATTTTGTCAGTTCCGGTTCATTATAAGTAGAAATATTGAGTTTTTTCATGCAAATGATATCCAGCTTTTCCCGCATCATGGCCAGGGGCACTTCATAAATGGTAGGCGCATCCGCCGCTTCGATAACAGCTTCTTGTTTCACATTACAGAATAAAGCGATTTTTCTCCGCAGCTCAGGCATTAATGGTTTTTCTGTCCTGCATACGAGTATATCCGGGTGCACACCCTCCTGGCTAAGCATCTTTACACTATGCTGGGTCGGCTTTGTCTTGAGTTCCTTGGCTGCTTTCAGGTAAGGAATCAGGGTAAGATGCACTACTACAGAATCTTCTTCCGGCAGTTCCCATTGAAGCTGACGAACTGCTTCAACAAAAGGCAAACTCTCGATATCGCCTACGGTGCCGCCAATCTCGGTGATGATGATATCGTATTGTCCGTCCTGCCCCAGTTGCAGCATCCTTCTTTTTATCTCGTCGGTGATATGCGGAACCACCTGTACTGTTTTGCCAAGATAAGCCCCTTCCCTTTCTTTATTAATAACGGTCTGGTAGATACGACCGGTGGTTACATTATTCGCCTGCGAAGTAAAAATGTTCAGAAAACGTTCATAGTGCCCAAGATCAAGATCGGTTTCGGCGCCGTCTTCTGTCACATAACATTCTCCATGTTCATAAGGGTTCAAAGTACCGGGATCAACATTGATATAAGGATCAAATTTCTGGATAGTTACTTTAAGGCCCCTTGCCTGCAGCAGTTTTGCAAGCGAGGCGGCGATGATCCCTTTTCCTAATGAAGAGGTAACGCCACCGGTAACAAAAATGTACTTTGCCATAATTTGGTCAATTTTATAAAATCGTCTTCCCATAAAAAAACACCCGTTCAAGCAATACAAAATCGCTTAAGACTAAACTGCTTTTCTACGATAAGATCAATAAACTCAATGAAAAATTAGTAAGCCCACCCTATTTTGACCAAACGGATACTTCGATGAGTAAATATGAGAATCAGAAGAATTTCCGGGAGGTCATGCAAAGCTAAGAGAAATTTTCGTGCCACTGAAATCTGAAATATCCATTGTGGAAAAAACCGGTATTTTTAGTAATAAAAATCAAACCAGATGAGAAAAGTTTCCCTTCTAATAGTAATAATGCTTGTATCTGCACAGCTTATAGCTCAAAAAACCTATATATGGTGCGGTACATTGATTGACGGAGTATCCGACGAGCCTAAAAAGAACATGACGATAGTGGTGGAGAAGAATAAAATATCCGGCATTGAGACCGGGTTTTCAAAAGCCGGGGCCAATGACAGGACGATCGACCTGAAATCAAGAACGGTTACTCCCGGATGGATAGATATGCACGTTCACCTGGAAGAAGAAACGAATCCCAACCGTTATTTGCAGGAGTTTACCATGAACCCGGCCGACTATGCTTTTCAGTCTGTAAAATTTTCCGAAATAACCCTGATGGCGGGCTTTACCACCGTAAGAGATCTTGGCGGAACAGGAGTAAATATTTCGTTGCGCAACGCGATCAATAAGGGATTAATAAAAGGGCCGAGAATTTATACAGCAGGAAAAGCTATTGCTACTACGGGGGGTCATGCCGATCCGACTAATGGTTACAGGGCAGACCTGATGGGTGATCCCGGGCCCGACGCAGCCGTAGCCAACGGCCCGGATGAATGCCGTAAAGCCGTTCGTCAGCGATACAAAGAAGGGTCGGACCTTATCAAGATCACTGCAACCGGCGGGGTATTAAGCGTAGCCAAAAGCGCCAGCAATCCTCAATTTACCGAGGAGGAGATCAAAGCGATTGTCGAAACTGCCAAAGATTATGGATTCCGGGTTGCTGTACATGCTCATGGCGCCGAAGGAATGAAAAGGGCTATCCGGGCAGGCGTGAACTCCATTGAACATGGAACTTATATGGACGATGAAGCAATCGCGCTATTTAAACAATATGGCACCTGGTACGTGCCGACATTAACTGCTGGTTCATCAGTAGCTGATTCAGCAAAAAAACCTGGTTATTACCCTGACCTGGTTACCCCCAAAGCGCTGGAGATCGGTCCAAAGATCAAAGCTACTTTTGCCAAAGCCTATAAAGCCGGGGTAAAGATCGCTTTTGGCACTGATGCGGGAGTATATAAACATGGAATGAATTGGCTGGAGTTCGGGTATATGATCGAAGCAGGCATGAAGCCAATGGATGCTATTAAATCGGCAACAATAAATGCCGCCGATCTTTTAGGCGAAAAAGACAAGCTCGGCAGCATTGAGGCCAATAAAGTCGCCGACATTGTAGCGGTTGATGGTGATCCGCTGACCGATTCTAAAGTTTTTGGGAAGGTAGTATTTGTGATGAAGGACGGCGTAGTGTATAAACAATAAAAAAAGATAACTGATCCTATGTTTTTTCGGTAATGTACCAATCTGAAAATATATTTCATGCGACGATCACAACGGAGCAATGTTCGCTGCGCCGGCAGGCCGCTGCGAACGCTGCGGGAAACCAAACTGGTACATTACCTTTTTTTCGGCAGTTGGTATTCATCATTTTTTTGACACCTGCATCATTCACCAGCTTGTTGGGTCAGCCCGGACAGCCCAACCGGAAAAGGTCTGATATTTCATTGTGCAAAACGCAGTATCTCGTTTTGCCCCCTGCAAGCTACCCGGGTAAAGAAAAAATTCCATTCGGGAGAATTGAATTGGCAGATTACCGGTTTGATACTTCCAAGGTCGGCTATAATGTTCACAACAGAATAGATGAAAGGATTGCCGTAAAAGGGGGGCTTGAAAAAACATTGGCGGGTTACCTGAATAACTATTTTAAAAACAACCTCGATACGTCTTCGGGAAAAACATTACTTATTGTTCTGAAAAGACTCTGGCTTCAGAGCGGGGCAATTGGCCAGATGCTCCTTTCGAAAGAAAAAGATTACCCGGACTTGCCCTATTATTTGAATAAAGCTCCTGCCTGCCTCGCCGATATCGATGTATTCGCTGTATCGGGTGCTGTTTATAAGGCGCTGGTGAGGATTAATCATAGCTTCAATATGGAAGAAATCAATACAGTAGATAACCTCTCAGCATTGCTGCTTCCTTTTGATTCCCTCTTAAAAAAAATCAGCCTGATGGATGTTGATAAGGTTATATCCCAAAAGAAGGATTTTTCGCTGGAGGATATCCGTAAAAATTATGAAAACCGTTTTACCATTCCCGTGTTAACACAGGGAAACCTGCAAAGAGGAGTCTATTTAACATTCAGTGACTTCAAAGAGAGCAAAACTTCTTATCCTGATTTTACATACAAGATAGACAGGTTTTCCGCCGATGTAACCATCCGGCAGGGTCAGCAATCAATTATTATCACAGATTACTGGGGATTTTTTGATGGAAAAAATTTGTTTGTAAAACCCGGGCATGTCCCATTTAAAGTGATCCGGCAGGGCCATACTTTTGATTTTTATGGAAGCCTTCGCGGCGATACGCATGATAATACTTTCGACACCTACAACGGAGTTCAGATGCGGTACACAGTCTCTGTTGTTCCTTTATATCCTCTCCAGGTAGATATGGATACCGGGAAAGTTTATTGAACGAAAGGTTGCTCCATCATTCCCTCTCAGCCTTTTTATGACTCACAATGATATCATTCAATGAATAATAAAGCCATAATGTTTCAGGTCATTCAACCCGAAGCGGTATATAACAACCAGAATAAAATTACCGGAGATTAACAGCTTCATGGCTATTTTGCGGTAATAGCATCTACGTTTTTTTTAATAGATTGCGCAGTATCGAGCAATTCATTGTCTTTGGTCTTACGGGCTACATCAAAGAATGCATTTATAATATTAACGCCGCTTTTCTTCACTTCGGGCTTTTTGGATTGCATAATATCTATCACCACATCTGCCAGTATTCTGCCAGTCAGCTTTACCAGGCCATAATAATCTTTCTTGTCAAGACTATCTTGTCCTTTAATCAACGTATCAAGGTTTTCAAACTTTGCCTTCAGCACCGAATCATCAGCCTGGTTTATCAGTATGTTTTTATCAACATCAATGCTTTTAAAAAAACTTCCTGAAATGTTATTCGCATATTCGTAAAAGCCCCTGTTATAACTGTCACTAAAAGTATTGAATTGCGAATTGGGATTATCCTGCATCATAACGAATTATTAAGCATTTTTAAAGCTAATCACGAAAGTCTGATGTTTTCTAAAACAAATTTACTCTTATTTTCATCATAAATCCGTCTCAAAGTGTCCACCGCATCCCTAAGTAAGGGAATGCCGGTGTATTTTTCCATAATCATTCCAAGGTTAATACATTTTGTAGCCTCAGTAATACTATTATCATTGAGCAATTTCAATATTTCTGAAGATAACTGGCTCTGCTCATCAGGCGAGAGAACCCGCATAGAACGGTTGATTAACTCAGGTAAATCCTTGGATGCGCTGATGAAATCAATCCCCTTCATGATAGGCTCAACCTGTATAAGCGTTTTCCGGGTAACCACCTGGTCGAACTGGCGTTCTGTAGCATGCAGCACCACATTTAGAAGCGCCGCAGGCCCTACATCAATAGGCTTATTAGCAGAATCTTTATAACTGAAAAGCGAGCTTCTCAGGAAAGCCATAGCGCCAATACCTGCAGCTATACTTTTGCCTACCGGAAATTTTCCAATATCGCCCAGGTTGATATTGTATTTGATAATAAGAGCATAAGCCGCCATACCTGCCAGCATATTAATACCCATATAAACCCAGCTATAATTATTACTGAAGATATAACGAAATGCTTTGTAGCGGTTGAGCAATTCAGACAAGCCGACACAAAAGCCAATCAACCCCGCTGACCAAAACCAAAGCCACTGATTGTAAAGAAGATAATCGGTACGAATATAAAAGGCGGCAATACACAGGGCTGCAAGTAAAAGCAAAGGCAATATCCAGGGATGGAATAATCTGCGTTTGGGTTGTAGGATAAGTTCCGGGGTATCCATATTCTGTTTTATTTGCTCTCGTAAATTAAAATGGCCGGTAGTGTTTCTCTAAGTATTGGCAAATCGTGTTTGAACCGGCCGGTTATTTAAACATTCAGCACTATATCCAAACAGTCCGGGTTTTATTCATTTCCGCTTGAATCTTAGTTTCCGGATTTGGGGATTTCTTCTTTCATGAATAACGGCAAATGCAATCATGTCGTCAGCTTATGAAAAGCAAAATAAGGTATGGAAAATCCGGGAGCTTGTACCTGCTAACCCCTGTAACATTGAACCACGCATCCATGCCAGCCATGGTCTTTATAAATTCATCATAGAGTTGGGAAACAAAACGAATTGCAGGAAATGAAGAAATATTCTTATACCAGGCAATCATCTCTTGAATATACAAGTTACAAAATTATCGCAGGGAATCAATGGGTGAAATCACCCAAATTTATGGTTTATTTCACCCTACAATTGTCGTGTTGATTTGCCGGAACACATGTCCCCATCCTGCTCATCCTTCACTATTTTCTTATAACTCGCCGCTACCGCTTTAATCAACGAAAAACTCAGTTCGAGGCTTCCTTAACCCTATTTCAATCTTTGGCAAGAATAAGTCCTTCCAGATTCATCAGGGATTGGTGAAAAACTATTTTGTAGTCCCGTTTTTGCAAAGCCAGGGCATGCTCCGGGCTGGCATACAGAAAATAAATTTTCCTTTGAAACCGCTTGCGTGATTCTTCGAGTTGATCAAGAAAAGCAACCAGGGTCTCTTCCACGAACGGGTTGAACATAAAGAAAACGGTATCTTCAGGCGAAATACTATAATCCAGCACATTAGCATGTATCACGTTCCAGCTTATGCCCGGAATAACCGCCTGTGTCTTTTTCATATTACTCAATGCTTCCTCACACAATTCCTTTGCAAAATCAATCCCGGTAATACGGGTAAATCCAAAATATGCCGCTACTACCATCACTCTCCCCTTCCCGCAGCCAAGATCAACAATGGATGTGTTCGGAGACAGGCGCCGAAATGCAGCCAATAATTTTTCAAGCAGGAAATAGTTTACAGCCTCATACGGCGACGATTTTGTAATGTCGGCATTGATGATAGTAAGATCAGACAATTTAGCCGGCACAAAAGTCTTAATGCCATATTTCAGAGCGCCACGTATATCATGATACAGCATAAAAAGAGCCAGCCAGGGGCTCCAGTTAAGGGCAGTATAAAAAAAGAAGCGGGCATATTGAACAATCGTTTTCACTGTTCGGGAGTTTTGAAATTCGCTTCAAAAAATTAAAGATTTGCTTTCCGGCCCTATTCACCCGGGATCTCTGTAGTATCCCGATTTGAGATTTTTCGCAGCACTCGCTGAGTACATAGCCTATGACAATTAACGAATTCCTATTGCGTTCGCCGCGAGAGAGTTTTCAAACTGGCCCATTATTGGATATTCAATGCAGGCTGTTAAACCGGTATTCAGGAAGAATGACCAACCTTACAAAACAATTATATCGCCCTGCACACATTCACTAATTGGGTCAAACCTATTTTAATCCTTCGCAATCTTTTTGTAGCTGGCCACAATTCCGCGGATCAACGAAGAACTGAACCCCTGGTGTTCC
Organism: Bacteroidota bacterium; assembly: GCA_030706685.1. Taxonomy (GTDB): domain Bacteria; phylum Bacteroidota; class Bacteroidia; order Chitinophagales; family Chitinophagaceae; genus VBAT01. The sequence continues at coordinate 77,319 of JAUZOA010000010.1, read as the reverse complement.
ATCTCATTCAGGCCGGCAATCGTACATCCTTTGGGAGTAGTGACCTTATCAATTTCCTGTTCTGGATGAGAGCCTTTCTGGAGTAATAACTGCGCGGCGCCTTTTACTGTTTGCGCGGCGATCAATGAAGCTGTCGCGGCATCAAAACCGATTTCTATTCCGCCCTGTATATTCGCCCTTATGTACCGCATGGCATAAGCTGTGCCGCAAGCCCCAAGAATCGTAGAAGCTTCCATCAGCTTTTCATCAATTGTCACCACTTTACCAAGTTTACCGAATAATTCATTTACATATTTCACATCGGCAGGGTCAGCGTCTTTATTGCAGATACAGGTCATGCTTTCCCGGATGGCGATCGCCGTATTCGGCATGGCGCGGAACAAAGGGATTTTTTTCCCGGCAATGCTTTCCATATCGCTGATAGTAATTCCTGTTACTACAGAAATAAGTATTTTTTTCCCTGTCAATTCCTTCTTTATCCCGTTCAATACTTCTGTTACCTGGAAAGGCTTTACCGCCAGGATAATCACTTCGCTTTTCTTTACGGCCTGGGCATTATCACTCATTACTTCAACGCCTGAATCTTTTAATGAACGAAGAGTGGATATATTCCTTTTCGTTACAATGATCTCCGAAGACTTGCTGAATTTGCTGATCAATAAACCCTCCGCAATAGCTGTTCCCAGGTTACCTCCGCCAATGATGACAATTCTCTTACTCATAATAATTACAGGTTATTCAAACTATTTATTTCAACGATTATCATCAAAGTTAACCAAATGAAAATTATCGTTTCTACTATATGATTTAACGCCTCTTTCCTCATATAAAAAAATACCGGGATGGCGCATAATTTTAATATGATTGAAACCGGTGTTTTTACTTCGTAAAGAAAATTGTCTTTTTCCAAATCCGGGTTGACCTGTTTCCCGTAGCTGATTTTTTAACCAACTGAACCAAAAACCTATATATGAAAATCAGGGCGTTATCAATGCTTACAGCAATTTTGCTCTTCATTTTTGTTTTGATTCAGGCAAGCTAATGAAGATAAAATTTACTACCTGCACCGTTTGAGTAACGGTATAACAAACGCTTCGTAATCGTCCAATTGGATCATGCAAGGAGTGCTCTGCCCGGCAGGGGCTCCTCTTTATTAGTAATACTTGTGTTCAACCAGGAAGTTTCTTACATAATGCTCTATTCCTTTTTCCAGGGAATAAAAATCATTTGTATAGCCGGCATTCCTGAGTTTGCTCATATCCGCTTCAGTGAAGTATTGGTATTTATCACGGATATCCTCGGGCGTATCAAAGTATTCGATATTGACTTTTTTATGTAACGCGGCAAAGACGGCTTTTACGAGATCATTGAAACTCCGCGCTTTTCCTGTCCCTAAATTGTAGAGACCGGACATGAGAGGACTGAAGCCGGAAGTCTGGCTTCTCACTTCAGATTTTTCCATAAACCAGTAACAAACTGCTGCAACATCTTCCGCATAGATAAAATCCCGGAGCTGTTCGCCATCCTTAAAATCGGGGCGATGCGATCTGAACAACCTTACTTTGTCTTTTTCCTGCACCTGGTTAAAAGCATGCAAGATCACGCTGGCCATTCTTCCCTTATGGTATTCATTCGGGCCATATACATTAAAAAATTTCAACCCCGCCCAAAACGGAGGTTGCTTGTCCTGGTGAAGCGCCCATTTATCAAATTCGTTTTTAGAAACCCCGTAAGGGTTCAATGGATGCAGTTTCTCCGCCATTTCATGTGAATCCGAATAACCAAGCTCGCCGCCGCCATAAGTAGCTGCAGAAGATGCATAAACAAGAGGAATGTTTTTGACCGCACAGTACTGCCATATCTTCTTTGAATATTCCACGTTCCATTTTTCATGAATGGAATAATCAAACTCAGTCGTATCGGTCCGGGCGCCAAAATGAAAAACAAAATCCACTTTCAGCGTAGTCTTTTCCAACCAACTGAATAATTCCGCCCTTTCTACCTTAGCCGTAAATTTTTTGTCAATAAAATTCTTCGCTTTCGAAGCAGGGCTGAAATCATCAACGATAATAATGTTCTTATATCCTTTCCTGTTGAGATAGCCAACCATATAGCTTCCGATAAACCCGGCTGCACCGGTAACAATGATAACTGAGTTTTGCTCCATACTGTTTGGAAACTATAACCGCAGAAGGCGGTCTGTATATTAAATGGCACTTAATGCGGAACCCGCTTGTTCTTTCGTTAAAAAATTTTCAATAGCTGTATCATATTTATCCCGCCACCAGTCAATCGTTCCCCAGAAATCGCCGTCTATGACGATCTCCCCCGTAGTCACCACTCCTATTTTTTCAAAGGGAAGATTAGCGGCGGTTCTTTCAAAGTCTTTTACTTTTTCCTGTTCAACACTGACAACAACACGGCTTTGCCCCTCGCCAAACAGCCAGGCATCTTTCCGGCAACTGCTATTGGTAATAACAGAAAACCCAAGCTCGCGGTTGAACCCGCTTTCACTCAAGGTCACAAACAGTCCTCCTTCACTCACATCGTGCGCTGACCTTACCAGTTTTTTTGCTATGAGCTCAGTAATTTTTTGCTGCAGCTCATATTCGTCATCGAGATCAAAGTGGGGCGCCGGCGAAAATTTGGTTCCATATATCTGGTGAAGATATTCGGAACAATTGATATCATTCGTCATTTTACCCAGTACATAAAGCACATCGCCTTCTTCTTTAAAATCAAGCGTCATCTTCCCGTTGATGTCTTCCAGTAAACCCACCATACCGATCGTCGGGGTAGGATAAACCGGGCCTTCGGGATTCTGGTTATAAAAACTAACATTACCTCCCGTAACCGGCGTATCAAATTTCCGGCAAGCCTCTCCCATTCCTTTAATCGCATTCACAAACTGGTAATAGACTTCGGGATCATACGGGTTACCGAAATTCAGGCAATTGGTTATTCCTAATGGCTTGCCGCCACTGCATACGATATTCCTTGCCGCTTCACTGACAGCGATCATAGCTCCTTTATAGGGATCAGCAAATACATAGCGGCTATTGCAATCGGTGGTTATCGCTAAACCTTTTTGGGTTCCTTTTACAAATACTATAGCAGCATCTGCGGGCGCATTGGTGGAAGCATTGACGGTTCCTACGGTACTGTCATATTGCGTATAGATCCATCTCTTGGAGGCAATGGATGGAATTTGAACAATTTGTTCAGCGATGATCTTAAGGTTTTCCGGTTCTTCAATAACAGAGGGATCAAAGTTTTTTATCCCGGCAAAATAGGATGGCTCCCTGTATTCTCTTTCATATTGAGGAGCTCCGCCGCCTAAAACCAGTTCATGGGCAGGGAGCGAGGCTTCTAATACGCCGTGCATATAGAAATTAAGCATCCCGTCACCCGTCACTTCGCCAATTACTGAGCAGGGCAGATCCCATTTTTCAAAAACCTTTATCACTTCTTCTTCTCTTCCTTTCCGGGCCACGAGCAGCATTCTTTCCTGGCTTTCGCTCAAAAGCAATTCCCAGGCTTTCATGTTTTTTTGCCGCGTAGGGACTTTATCCAGATCGATCTTCATTCCCGACTGGCCCTTGGCGCTCATCTCCGATGTAGAACAAATAATGCCTGCTGCCCCCATATCCTGCATTCCTACCACGGCGCCGGTTTGAATTACCTCCAGGCAGGCTTCTAATAATTTTTTCTCCTGGAAGGGATCGCCTACCTGGACGGCGGGAAGATCCTGGGCGCTTTCTTCCGTGATATTGGCAGAAGCAAAGGAAGCGCCTCCAATTCCGTCTTTACCCGTTGCACTGCCGACAAATAGCACGGGGTTGCCAATACCTTCTGCTATTGCCGAAACGGTTTCACCTGTACGAACGATCCCCACGCTCATCGCATTCACTAAGGGATTGGTATGGTAGCATTCATCAAAATATATTTCACCGGCAACAGTAGGCACCCCAAAGCAATTGCCATAATGCCCGATGCCGTGCACCACTCCTGAAAGCAAGCGCTGGGTTTTATCCTCTTCGATATTTCCAAAACGAAGTGAGTTGAGAGACGCGATGGGTCTTGCCCCCATGGTAAAAATATCGCGATGTATTCCGCCCACGCCGGTAGCTGCTCCCTGGAAAGGTTCAATAGCGGATGGATGGTTATGCGATTCGATTTTGAAAACCACGCCTAGTCCTCCACCGATATCCATCAGCCCTGCATTTTCTTCTCCCGCTTTCACCAGCATTCTGCCGCCTTCCCTGGGAAGTGTTTTCAGCCACTTGATAGAATTCTTGTAACTGCAATGTTCACTCCACATGCCGGAAAAAGCGCAGAGCTCATTAAAATTGGGTGTGCGGCCGAGCTTTTGTTTTATCAATTCAAATTCTTCTTCAGTAAGTCTTAATTGCGCGGCCGTTTTAATTGTTACTTCCATTAAAGATGATTTGCTGCTGAATATAATGAAGAGAGGCAAAGCTAAGAATAAAGTACGAAGTACGATATACGATATATGTCAGCCCGGATATTGAAATATCTTCCCGATTCCGGGCGGTCATACATCGTATATCGTACTTCGTGCTTTCTATTTGCTTATTTTGCACGTTTAAACTACATTGTTTGGAGTACCTGGTTTTTGTTGTCTATCTTATATTGTTTGCCTGGCTCGTGACCCGGGTTAAATTCTTTACCCGTTCAGGTTTGAACAATTCCCAGCTCATCATTCTTTTCCTGCTGAAAGTACTGGCGGGGATCTTCTATGGCTGGATTGGTTTATATTATGGCAATCTTGCCCAAATGCTCGATACCTGGTCCTATCATCATATAGGATTGGCGGAATACGATATCTTAAAAAGCGATCCCCGGGCCTATTTCACTAATCTTTTTAATGACCCCTATCCCGATAAGCTGGGAAACTTTTTTGGCTCTTCTAATTCGTACTGGAATGACCTGAAAGGAAATGTATTCGTCAAGATTCTTTCGTTGTTTGATATTTTCAGTTTCGGCTATTATTATGTGAACGTTATTTTTTATTCTTTTCTTTCTCTTTTCGGACTCATCGCTTTCTTCCGGGTGGTAAAAGATGTTTTCCCGGGCAGGAAATTATTGTTGTTGCTTACGGCATTCCTGATGCCCTCTTTTATTTACTGGACCAGTGGCATCCACAAAGAAGGATTGCTTTTTGTTGGCCTCGGCCTGATGATTTATCACCTTTATTTTGGGGGGAAAGAAAAAAAATACAGTTTTCGCAGGTGGATAGGTATATTTTCCGGAATATTCATATTACTGGTCTTGCGAAACTTTTTGATGATGCTCGTTATTCCGGCTATTATAGCGTGGTTCCTGGCGTACCGGTATCCCCGCAGGGGTATCGCCATCTTCCTGTCTGTTTATTTATTTTTTGGCCTGTTTTTTTTTACGGCACGCCATATTGATAAAAGACTTGATTTTCCCCAGGCTGTGGTCAATAAGCAAAAAGCCTTTCTTATGTTGCAGGGTGGCGCTTCTTCTATTCCTATCAAAGAACTGGAGCCTACCGCCGCCAGTTTTTTAAAAAATACCCCGCAGGCTTTTACATTATCTTTTCTCAGACCTTACCCGGGCGATGTACAGCATCTTCTTTCATTCGCCGCGTCGATCGAAATCAATTTCATGTTGTTGCTATTCCTCCTCTTTTTATTTGCCAGGAAAAAGAACGACGTGGTTTCCCGGAATACGATCTATCTCTGTATCTTTTTATCCTGTTCCATTTTGCTGGCGATTGGATTTAGTATAAACAATCTTGGCGCCATTGTACGTTACCGCAGCATTACGATCCCGTTACTTATTATTCCTATAATCGCCCAGACAGACTGGAAAAAACTGGCATCATTTTTAACTGAGAAAAATAAAACAACCGGCCTGTAATCCCTGTATGATCAACTATCCTGATATAATAAATGCCGCCTGGAAAGGATATGATCCTTCAAGAATGATTCAAACTATCGAAGATATCAGTCCCATGGTTTCTACCAATCGTGTATATAAGGTCACTTTTACCGATGAAGATTTTATTATAGCCAAACTATCCACTTTTGGTAAATACGAGCATTTTAAAGAAGATCACCGTATTATCCATTCCCTGAGCAACAACCTTCTTTATCCTTTCGAAAACCTGCTGGCCAAAAGCCTGTTAAAGAACAACCGTGTCTACACTTATCGTCACCGGAAAGGTAAAATTGATGCCTGGGTCATTTTTTATAATCCAAGCCGTGTGATGCAACGCATGCCCCGGCGGTTACAGGAAGGTCATATACGAAACTTCGGCCGTCAAATCGGCAAATTTCACCTGGCGTGCAGCCGCATCCGCAATGTTTTACCCAAAAGCGGCAAGACATTAAGAACAGATATCAATACATTACTTGAACAACTGGACGCGAATGAAAAAAAGTTCGGGAACAAAGCGCAAGGTGAACTGATCAGGCATCATTGCGAACTTTTTTTAAAAAACCGCCTTAAATGCAGTGCCGGTTCTTTCGAGATCATCCCCGTATTTATTGATTGGAATATCGGCAACTTTTCCGTTATTGATAATTTTGAATTGTTCAGCCGCTGGGATTATGACTGGTTCCGCATGAGCAGCCGGATGCTTGATTTTTATTTCTTCAGCCGGGTAGTCAGCGATGCCGGCGACAGAACGGTATTCAGCTACCTGATCGACACTATGATGGAAGACAGGTTCCTGCTTTTTTTGAGTGAGTACCATAAAATAAATCCTTTCATTGCCGATGAGATCCGTTTCCTCCGTGAAGTTTATCGTTTCTTTATATTGAACTATGTCATTAAGAATGGAAATTATTTTTTCAGCGAGCAGTATGCAAAAAAATTACATGCAGAAGCCCTGGATATATATCTTCCTTCCGTGGACAGTAAATTCGACCCTGAGAAAATTATCGATCACCTGGGAATCAGGTCATAATAACAACAATCACCATGGATAATTTCAGATTATTACTGGAAAATTATAAGATCATATTCTTTGATGCCTACGGGGTGATAAAGAATTACAAGGGGCTGATCCCCGGCATTGAAAGAACATTTGAATGGCTGAAAGAGCAGAATAAGGCTTATTATGTTATCACTAACGACGCCAGTCGAAGCCCGGAACTGCTTGCCTCTGCCTATCATAAAAGCGGTCTGCATGCCATTACAGCGGATCGTATTATTTCATCGGGTATGCTGGCCAAAGAATTCCTTGACCTCAAAGTAAAGAAAGGTTTGGTCGCTTACCTGGGAACAGAGGATTCGGCGCATTATATCGAGCATCCCGGCCTGGATACACTTCCGCTGCAACAAATGAATGAAGACAATATTGACGATATCACCGCGCTTGTCTTGTTGGATGATGAAGGTTTTGACTGGATGGATGGATTGAATAAAGCAGTCAACCTTCTCCGGCGGAGAGCGATACCCGCTATCATTGCAAACCCCGATGGCGCTTACCCGATGTCAAAAAGAGATGTGGGTATTGCGATTGGCGGCCTCTCGTATATGGTTGAAAAAATAACCGGGAAAAAATTCATCCGTTTCGGCAAGCCCGATTCCCAGATCTTCATGTTTGCCTGGGAATATATCATTCAGCAAAATCCGGGTATTACCAAAAAGGATATCCTGATGGTGGGTGATACTCTTCATACCGATATACTGGGAGGGAATAAATTCGGCCTTGACACAGCTCTTGTCCTTACAGGAAACCTGCTGCCGGAGGATCATCAGGCAAGGATATTCTCTACCGGGATTGCCCCGACTTATATCTGCGAATCTGCAATAATTTGAGTTGCAATATCGAATTATAATAAAAACTAATTTATCTAATTTTGCAGTTTTCAAGTCGAAAAGACCTGACTTACATCAAATTATTCACTTTTTTTAAACGTACTACCCTTTTTTTGCCATTATTTCGCTAAACTTGCAAAGTATTTTTAATTTATTTAAGTAAAAACAATACCCGTTTATGGCAGTAAAGCTAGAATATGTATGGCTTGATGGTTACAAGCCCACTCAAAGCCTTCGCAGCAAGACAAAAATTGAAAAAGAATTTAGCGGCAAGCTGGCTGACCTACCCGACTGGAGTTTTGACGGCTCTTCAACGGAGCAGGCTCCGGGAGGATCATCCGATTGTGTATTAAAGCCCGTTTTTGTAGTACCTGATCCGCAACGTAAGAACGCATACCTGGTAATGTGTGAAGTGCTGAATGCCGACGGTTCACCGCATGTATCAAATGGCCGTGCTACAATTGAAGATGACGATAATGATTTTTGGTTTGGTTTTGAACAGGAATATTTTCTCTGGGATACTAAAACAAATAAACCTCTTGGTTTTCCTTCAGGTGGTTTCCCCGGCCCGCAGGGTCCTTATTATTGCTCGGTAGGCGCCGCCAACGCTTTCGGCCGCGCTATTGTAGAAGAACATCTCGATGCCTGTCTTGATGCAGGTATCAACGTGGAAGGTATCAACGCTGAAGTAGCCAGCGGTCAATGGGAATTCCAGATATTTTCCAAGGGAGCAAAACAAGCCGGCGACCAGATCTGGATCGCCCGTTATCTCCTTGAAAGAATTGGTGAAAAATATGGAGTAGCTGTTAACTGGCATTGCAAACCGCTCGGTAACCTCGACTGGAACGGCAGTGGTATGCATGCTAATTTCTCTAATGGCTTATTGAGAAATGCAGGAAACAAAGCTATCTTCGAAAAGGTATGTGAAGCTTTCCGCCCGGTAATAAAAGAACATATCGCAGTATATGGAGCCGACAATCATCTGCGCCTGACCGGCAAACATGAAACAGCAAGCATCAACGATTTCAGCTATGGCGTATCCGACCGTGGTGCTTCTATTCGTATTCCGATCAGCAGCGTACAGCGTGGATGGAAAGGTTATCTCGAAGATCGCCGGCCCAATTCTGCAGCAGATCCATATAAAGTAGCGGCACGTATCATCAAAACGGTGAAATCAGTAAAGGCATGATAGAGACAGGGCATCCCCTGCCTGTACGTACATTGTCAATAAGTATTTCATCCCTTCCGTCTTTGTATGGAAGGGATTTTTTTTCTTTGTTAAAAGTTCAAGATTATGTCACTCAGGTTTAATGCATTGAAAAATCTTTCCTCTTTACCTTCTATAGAAGTGGAAAGCACTCCTAAGATCACAACCATATTCAGCAGTAATGTTTTTACATTGAAAACAGCCCGCGAATTCTTAAGCGATGAAGCTTATAAAAGCCTGGTAAGTTCTATCCGGTCCGGGCAGAAAATTGACCGGGCTATCGCTAATCAGATTTCCAGCGGCATACGCGCATGGGCTGAAGGCAAGGGAGTCACTCACTTTACCCACTGGTTCCAGCCATTGACCGGCTCCACTGCAGAAAAACATGACTCATTCTTTACCATAAAAAGTGATGGTACGCCGATTGAGCAATTCGAAGGCGATTCATTGATCCAGCAGGAACCCGATGCTTCTTCTTTTCCCAGTGGTGGTCTTCGCGCTACATTCGAAGCAAGGGGTTATACAGCATGGGATCCTTCGTCGCCTGCTTTTATCATGGAGATTGGCAACGGCAAAACATTATGTATTCCCACCATATTTGTTTCTTATACGGGTGAATCACTGGATTACAAAGCCCCGCTGCTGAAAGCACTGGAAGCATTGAATAAAGCTGCCGTGGATGTCTGCAATTATTTCGACAGGAATGTAACCCGCGTTACCCCCACGCTGGGATGGGAACAGGAATATTTTGTTATAGATGAGGCGCTCTTCAATGCGCGTCCCGACCTTGTAATGACCGGCAGAACTGTCTTTGGACATAGTTCCGCGAAAAACCAGCAATTGGAAGATCATTATTTCGGCTCTATACCGGAAAGGGTATATGCTTATATCCGTGATTTTGAAACTGAATGTTATAAACTCGGTATCCCCTTGCGTACAAGGCACAATGAAGTGGCCCCCGCCCAATTCGAAGTGGCGCCCATATTCGAAGAAGTAAGTGTGGCCGTTGATCATAATTCATTATTGATGGACATCATGGATCGTGTGGCCCGCCGGCATAAACTGAGAGTGCTCCTGCATGAAAAACCGTTCGCTGGTATCAATGGCAGCGGCAAACACAATAACTGGAGCATGGCAACGGATACAGGCGTGAACCTCCTGGCTCCCGGCAAAACGCCAAAGACCAACCTGATGTTCCTCACTTTCTTTGTGAATACTATCAAAGCAGTGCATGATTATGCCGATGTGCTCAGGGCTTCCATCGCGTCGGCTCCTAATGACCACCGCCTGGGCGCTAATGAAGCTCCTCCTGCCATCATTTCTGTTTTTATCGGGCAATACCTTACCAAAGTATTAAGTGACGTAAAAGAAAGGGTGGGTGATAAATTCGACGAGCAGGATGAAAGCATGCTGAAAATAGATATTCATAAGAATATTCCTGAACTCTTACTGGATAATACCGACCGCAACCGCACATCACCGTTTGCCTTTACCGGAAATAAGTTCGAATTCCGTGCCGTCGGATCTTCGGCCAACTGCGCCAACCCGATGACAGTATTGAACAGCATCATGGCCGATACATTAAAGCAATTCAAAAAAGATGTGGATGCACTGATAGATAAAGGCGAAAAGAAAGAGATCGCCATCATGCACGTGATCCGTGAGTATATCGTGGCCAGCGAGAAAGTATTGTTCGAAGGTGATGGCTATAGCCAGGCATGGGAGAAAGAAGCCGAAAAAAGAGGTCTGCCGAATGTGAAGACAACACCATTGGCCCTGGATGCTATGGTAACGGATAAAGCCAAGATCCTTTTTGAAAGCAATAATGTTTATACACATGAAGAGCTGGAAGCAAGGCATGAGATAGAACTGGAAAAATATATCAAGAAGGTACAGATCGAAAGCCGCATTATGGGCGAACTGGCGACCAGCCATATCCTGCCACCGGCCATTCGTTACCAGAACCTGCTGGCCACCAATATTCGCGGCCTAAAGGAAGCCGGCCTGCCCGAATCAGCCTGCATCAACCAAAAACAAATATTGGATAAGATAGCTGAGCATGTAAACAGTATCAGCGACCTGGTAGAAAAAATGATTGAGGCCAGGAAAATATGTAACAATATTAATGATACAAGAACAAAAGCTATCGCTTACCAGAGCCAGGTAAAGGATAAATTCTTTGATGATATACGCTACCATGCCGACAAGCTGGAACTATTGGTAGATGATAAAGAGTGGTACCTGCCTAAATTCAGGGAGATGCTGTTCCTGAGATGATTTTTTCAGCAGGCAATAGGCAATTAGCAATGGACAACTTTTCAAACTGACCAATCATTCTGGATTGTTGCCTGTTGAAATGCCTATTTATAAAACCTCCCGATCAGGGGATTATCTACAATAGCCTTTTTCAGTTCCTGTGCATTGATATCTCCTTCTTTGCTGTAAACGATCTTACCGCCGGGTTCAACCAATATCGTATAAGGCAGCGCTCCCTGCCATTTCGGATCTATCGCTTCGATCAGTTTATATTTATTGTCAATGCTGAACAAATAGTTTTTATTCGACGCCTCTTTGCTTTTCAGAAACTTTGCTACTTTATCCTTTACACCGGGATCATCGGCGCTTATGCTTATAAATTCAAAATCCCTTCCGCGATACATGCGGTTGATGGTAATGAAATCAGGAAACTCGCTCACACAGGGTCCGCACCAGGTAGCCCATACATTGACCAGGCGAAGCTTATCGGAATTGTTTTTCAATAAATCTTTAAGGCCCCCTTCATCAATCATTGCCACATCTACAGGCTCTTTAGCCCATTTCTCTTCAAACTGTTTCTTCGTATCCTCTTTCGACGCCCATTTGATAGAGCAACCAAATACTTTAGTGGTCTTTGTCGTCACCTCCTTGCCCGCCAGCAATTCATCCAGTGCGGCACGTGTGTCAAAAGCAGAGGGCGTCTTTGATGGCTTCTCCATATCATCAATTCTTCCCTGGTAACGAAGTATCCTGTCTTTATCAAAAATAAAAACATGAGGCGTAGCAACAGGGCCGTATGCTTTTGCTACACCCTGTGTTTTGCCATCATACAAATAAGGGAAATTAAATTTTTTCTGCTTGTATCTTGTCTTCATTTCTTCAAATGAATCGCCCAGATCAGTATAACCGAGCTCATCCAGCCGGACAGCCTGCGGGTCATTCGGCATAATAGCTACGACCGAAACACCCTTATGGCCGTAATCTTTTGTCAACTGAATGATACGATCTTCATAAGCCTGCGCGGTCGGGCAATGATTACAGGTGAATACTACTACAAGTATTTTCGCTTTGGCAAAACTGGCCAGCGAATAGACCTTTCCATCGGTAGCCGGCAATTTGAAACCCGGTGCTTTGCTGCCAATCGCCAGAGTAACGGGGTCGTCCTTGACATATCTTTTGGCAAAAGAAGAAAAAGTAAGGGATGTGCAGGTTATGAAAAAAACAATGAATTTCATACAAAACATTTTTCCAAAAGATACGATTTTGATACCTTACCCCGGTATATGAAATTTTTACTCCCCCAAAACAACCATTCATTTTATTTTAAAATTGTAATATGAAAACACGGAGAGATTTTCTAAAACATTCCGGGACTTTAGCCATTGGCGCCTTCCTGCTTCCTTCATTGACCGAAGTTGGCAAAGAAAAGATAAAAAATATCGGTCTGCAATTATACACTTTCCGTAAAGAGCTCCTTGCCGATGCCATGGGAACCCTGAAACAGATCGCCGCTCTTGGTATCAAACAAATTGAGTCGGCCAGCAGTGATAAAGGTCATTACTACGGTCTCACCGCTAAAGAAATGAAAAAAGTCTGCAAGGATCTCGGGATGATGCTTCGCAGCGGGCATGTGCATATTGACGACAAATGGCAGCAGACATTGCATGAAGTGGCCGAAAGCGGGCAGGAATACGTGATCTGCTCCACGATGCCTGCCGCCGGGCAAACCATTGACAATTATAAAAAAGCAGCGGAGGCTTTTAATAAAGCCGGTGAAGATTGTAAAAAGCTCGGGCTTAAATTCGGCTACCATAATCATGATGCCGAATTTGAAAAAGAAAATGGACAGGTCTTATACGATATTTTGTTGGCGAATACACAGCCGGATCTTGTACACATGGAAATGGATCTTGGCTGGGTAATTGTTGGCGGACAAAATCCGCTGGATTATTTTACGAGGTATCCCGGTCGTTTTCCATTATGGCATTTAAAAGATATGGACACTGTCAAAAAACACAGTGTTGAATTTGGAAAAGGGCAATTGGATATAACTGCCATGCTCAGTCATCGCCAGCAGGCGGGAATGAAATATATGTTCATCGAACAGGAGGAATTTGCCAGCACAGCCTCCGAAAGCATAAAGTTTGACCTGGATTACCTGGATAAGCTGAAAGGATAATGATGATACTTTTTTATCCCCTTCCATTACTATCTTATCAAACAGGTCATTTCTTTTTTATCAGGACCGCCCTGTTCTTACATTAGGAAAACGATCTGCCATGAAAAATCTTTTATTTATTGGCCTCTTCCTTACTCATACTGCCGGCATGATAGCGCAATCAAATGCAGTGGGCCTGTTCGGTAACCAGGCCGATATAGGCAAACCGAAGATAAAGGGCAGTGTAACCTACAATACCGCCGAACAGAGTTATGACCTGAAAGCAGGTGGCTATAATATCTGGTTCAACAGGGATGAGTTTCATTACGCGTACAATAAGATCAAAGGCGATTTTATACTAACGGGCAATTTTAAATTGGCCGGCAAGGGTACCGACCCGCATCGCAAGATCGGCTGGATGATCCGTGCCGGTGAAGAAGATGATGCGGCTCATATGACGGCTGTAGTACACGGTGATGGTCTGACCGTTTTGCAATGGCGGCGTCTGCGCGGCGCTTATATGCGGGACCCGCAGGATGAAATTTTTTCGGTTAAAAGAAACGCTGAAATCATACAACTGGAACGGATCGGCAAAACCTTTATCCTGCGTATTGCCAATCCGGGCGAACCTCTGCAAGAAATTGGAAGAACCGATGCTATAGAAATGCCCGAAGAAGTATTGGCAGGCATATTTCTATGCAGTCACAACCCCGATATAATGGAAGAAGGTTCGGCATGGAATATCCGGATAGAACAAACAGTGCCGGATACACACAATGGTTACAGGGATGGAACACTGGGAAGCAAGTTGGAGATCATGAATGTATTTGACGGTCAACGCAGGATCATTTATGAAGACAAAGGAAGATTGGAAGCACCGAACTGGATGCCGGATGGAAAAAGATTATTATTCAACCAGGGAGGAAGCATTTATACTATCCCTCTTGAAGGCGGCACACCTGAATTATTGAATACGGGTACTATCAAACGAAATAATAATGATCATGTTATTTCGTTTGATGGCAAAATGCTTGGCATCAGTTCGCACCGCGATGGTATGCCGGGTGGCGGAAGCACTATTTATTATTTGCCGATCACGGGTGGCGAGCCGAAAATTATTACCGATAGCACTCCCTCCTACCTGCATGGCTGGAATCCCAATGGAAAAGAAGTGGTGTATACTGCTCAACGCGTCAGCAAGAGCCCTGTCTATAATATTTATAAAAAAGCTATCAATGGCGGTCCTGAAGTACAGCTTACATTTAATGACAAAGGCCTGGCCGACGGCCCGGAATATTCTCCTGATGGCAAATGGATCTATTACAATGCCGATCAAAGCGGCACGATGCAATTATGGCGCATGAAACCGGACGGTAGCGGGCAGGAGCAAATTACTTTTGATGAATACAATAATTGGTTCGCCCATATTTCGCCGGATGGAAAATGGATCGCGTTTCTGTCATTCCCTCCGGGCATTGATCCCGGTGATCATCCATTTTATAAAAGAATAATGTTGCGGTTGATGCCCGCGGGTGGCGGTGCGCCTAAAGTAATTGCTTACCTGTATGGCGGGCAGGGTACCATCAATACTCCTTCCTGGAGCCCCGACAGTAAACACATCGCGTTTATTAGTAACACAGGACCGGTGATTAAGTAGTTTTTTTCACTACTATCTTTATTCATTACTTTCCTGCCATTGCTTTCGAACAACTGCCGCCAAAGCCTTGTACGCCCAAATAGCAGCAATGCCGAAAACGATAAAAATGATACAAGATACCCGGAAGGATGAATCGGTACCTTTTTCCCAGATCAGCGGCATCGGTTTCGTTGATGCTTGCCATTCCGACTGGCCACTCGTCAACAAGTCAATTCCTCCAAATACGTTTCCAACCGCATGAAGGATCATACCCGGAAGAATCGAATTGGTAATATAAGCCAGCATACCATATACGGCGGCGACACCAAGGTAGAAAGGCATTAATGCTACTGTAGTTTCGGGATGTACAAAATGTGCTGACCCAAATAGAAGTCCGGTAATCAATATAGCCATCACCGGGCCGTACCGTCTTTCAATTGGCCCCTGCATATAGCCGCGGAATGATGCTTCTTCGACAATACCTGCAACGGCGGAGCCCATCAGTAACAGGAAAAATAATGTAATCCGTGGAATAGATACCAAATCAGCAACCTCTTGTTGAGGCAACCTGATCATCCTGTTCATGACACGCATAAAAAGTAGCAAGGCTATCAATCCTAAAATGCCGGCAAAAATAGCTGATGCCCATACATCGCCGGAAAGCCGGTTGGCCCGAAGATTTGTTTTTCGTATTTCTGATGTTGACCGCGGCCATCCCTTACCTTGCAGATACCGCCAGAAAATCCAGAGAAAAAAAGAAGCCGGAAATATTGACCAGGGCACACCCGGAAGGATCTTAAGGTTTGCCTGTACGAGCAAACTCCATGTAAAAGTTCCAACGGCTGCCGCAATGCCGCCGGTAAGAATAGCTCTTACGATGAGGGGTAATCTTTTCCAGGCAGAAAGCATATTGCTTTATTTGATAGCGGGTTTATTTCATGAAAAGACGGAAAGCTTACAAAACCGCAAAGAACTCTCTCTATCCCCGGCGAATCCTGCGTTATTGCGTGAAACAAAATTGACGCCTTACTTTTCTACCCTGCTTCGGATCGCTGCAGTGTATCAGTTCTTTTTTACTATCCCGATATCTGTTAACCATTCTGCCAATCGCATTGGCCAGCCTGCCACTCCGCCTTTATTGCTTGCCCGCATACCAAAGCCATGACCTACTGTAGCATAAATATGCAGCTCTGCCGGCACTCCTGCGTCTTTATATTTAAGGTATAGCTCTGCCATTCCTTTTGAAATATCCGGGCGGTCATTATAGCCACATACAATAAATACCGGCGGCGAATTTTTTGATACCATATACCTCGACGAATTGCCGGGATAGATCAATGCCTGGAAAGCAGGACGGGATGATTGTCTTTCAATCGTATCCATCGATATGGCTTTCCCATTATCAAACCGCATAGCGGATAAAGCAGCTACTTCACCACCCGCGGAGAAACCCATCACGCCAATTCTTGCCGTATCGATACCCCATTCTTTCGCTTTGCTTTTTACCAAACGAATCGCCCGTTGCATATCGGCCAGCTCATTGTCGTCTACGGTATAGGTAGAACTATCTTCTTTGGCTAAACGATATTTCAATACAAAAGCGGCAATACCTCTTTCGCTAAACCATTGCGCGGGATTATAACCTTCATGATCGATCCATAGTTCGCGGTGACCACCGCCGGGAGCAATGATGATCGCGGCGCCTGTATTTTTTTCTTTGGCGGGAAGATAGGGCGTGATGGAAGGATGATGTATCCCGGATATCACATGATCGCCTCCCTCCGCTATTCTTATTTTTTCTTTTCCTGTTTTACTTTCAGAACCGGGAGCGCCATGAGACCAAAGAAGTATCTCCTTATTTTGCTGAGCAGACAAGGCAGATGTTAAAAAAATAATTACCCATGCCTGTATGGTTATTTGAAGTTTATTCATGTTGGTCTCTTTTGTTGAAAAGATGAAACTAAGTTAATTGATAATTCGGGATAATATATTTTGGCAGGTTATTGTTCTTTTCCAGTAGCAAACATTCAATAACATTTTCTATTCTTATTCCTTGATGGAAAAGAAACAAAAGGATAAAGATGGAAACAACTGAAACCCCGGTTTTAGAAATTGCCACAGGGAGCAGCAGGGAAACCGGGGGTCACAGAGCAGGCAGGTTATTAATTATTTTTTGATACCCGGCCACTGCAATGGAGCCTTTGGAATTCTCTGGATTCTCCTAAACTCTGTGGCTCTCTGTAGCCAATGCCTTATTTTATTTTCCATACACCGGCGACACCCATTTCTCCGCCGGAAGATATTTACCGGCGCTCGCCCACTTAATTCCCCGCTTCAGCATTTCAATAGCATCCGGCACTTTAATAATATGATCGAGGTTATGCCCTACTGAAGTATAAAATATCCTTCCTTTGCCATACATTTTTTTCCAGGTCACCGGTATTACACAACCATTGATCCATGAATCAATAGCGCCATTGAAGGTTGTAGTGGCCAGCACTTTGGTATTGGGATCAATATGCATGTAATATTGTTCGCTGTGCATAGCAAAATCCTTCAAGCCTTTGGTGACTTCATCCTGGTGATTCGTAATATTAACGCGGTAATCAATCACGCCGCCGGGGTGCGCCACCCATTGACCACCGACCATAAACTGGTAATCGGGATTATTGCGAAAAGCGTCACCCATGCCGCCATGCCAGCCGGCCATGCCTGTACCATTTTTTTCTATGGCTTCCAACAATCCTTTTTCCTGCTCCTTGCTTATCTGCGACATGGTGAATATCTGGATCACAAGGTCAATACTGTCCATTAAAGTCTTATCCGTATAGGGATCGAGTTTATCATACACCAGCACTTCAGCGCCTTCCTCTTTCAGCCATGGCACCATATAATCCCTGAACTTTTCCGGTTCATGACCATTCCATCCACCGTAGGTAAAAAGTATCTTTTTTCCTTTTAATGACGGAAGTTCATTGGCTTCTTCTGTTTCGGCTTCTTTAGCCATCCCGGTAAAAGGCAAGAAGGCTACGGAACCAAGGGCGATTGCTTTTGATAGAAACTCGCGACGATTGTTTTTGGGCATGATGATAATATTAAAATTGGGCTTAAAAAACTAAGATAATGGTTTTTGTATTGGCACAATTATGCGGGTCTGGTTGATCATTCTATGAAGTTTTGCCTTGTATTATCAGGGCTGGGGTGGTACGCTCCTGCCAGGCTTCATAAGCAGTTATAGCTGTTCGAAGACAAGTAATTGTACGGAGGATGAAAACTGGGAAAGCTGAAAGGTCTGCCTGTTAGCTATTTTAGTATAAGAAACTTCAATTTCCGGGCTTCAACGATCGAACAATGCCTAATCCTTGTGCCATCCTTGTGCCATCCTTGTGCTATCCTTGTGCTCTCCCGTTTAAATACACATAAATAGCACAAGGATGGCACAAAGATTAGGCAAGGTTGATACATGGTTGACACATGGATAGCTCATAATCAAGTCTTTATTTAAAAAGGTGAAGGTAGAACCATCTATACGGGAACACAAACTCTTCGCAATTAAACATTGGCTGAATATCAAGCCCTTGTTCGAGTCTTGTTCAACTCTTGCCCGGAGTTAAAGCGCACTTTGAGGATCCCGCAAAAAGATTCCCGCCCAGATCAATATGCCAATACCGACAGAAAAGAGGAACCATGGATCTTCAAACCGGGCCTTGACAGCTGTAGCGCGTCACCCAGGAAACCTGTCAGCAAAATGGCGCCGGGAACAGAACTCCGGGGAATAATTATAAACCTGCCCCTTACTTAGACAGGATCAGGGAAATTGTGAAGGCTGATTATAAAATCAGTACTGCCGGCAAAAAATAAAAGACAGGGAGATTACTAAGAATTAGTTTCCGATGAAAGAAAAACCATTTATATAGTATCGCTAATTACGTAGCCGCATCCAGGTTAAACCACTCCCTGTTTCCATCCGCTTTAGTAACTAATACACTGAATTCTTTTCCTGTATTCGCGGCAGCTATTTTCGCGAGGTCAAGTACGTGAGAAACGGAAGAAAAGTCTTCATTGAAATTATATTCACCGGTAGGCAGTTGATAGACGGGTTGCCCGGGCATCTGAACTCTTTTTCGAAATCCCTGTTTGGCCATTTCCTCGTTCAGTTTTTCATAATCCTCCAATGCAGCAGCACGCAGTTCTACCCTTGTAGTGAAGTTTGCCATAATAAATTTTTAAAGTCTGTAAAATTATACTATTTCCTTATCTATGTCGGCCATATATGCTGCATTAACTTCTGATTTGCTGGGTAAAGAACAGATTTTTAAACGAAATCCATCAGTTTGCTTTGGGTAGCCCGCGACGGACAATGATAGTAGTTATGCGCCCGGGCGTATTTATTGCTTCACAAACTTGCCGGTTGCGATTTCGTTATTTGCCTGTGATCGCACTTTTACAATATATATGCCGGGAAGAAGATTCTGCGTATCAAGGTCAATTGTGTTTATTCCTCTTTCAACCACAGCACTTTTCTCTTTCACCACTTGCCCCAGGCTATTCAGTACAAAGAATTTTATGTCATCGCGGTAAGGTGATTGAATGGCTGCCTGCAATGCAGAAGTCACAGGATTGGGATAAAGGCCTGCCACTACGAGGTGAGAAGGATTATTATTTCTTACCAGGATGACGTTGCTGAAATGGCTTTTGCCATCTATATCATATTCATTCAGCCGGTAATATTGCTTATCGCCGGTTATATTATCATCGGTATATTCATAGTCCAGGCGGGTATCACTGTTACCGCCATTGGCTTTTGAATTAATAAAAGAAATGGGATCGTAATGAAGGGCATCTCCTGAACGTTCAACCTGGAATCCCTTTACATTCTGCTCACTGGCTGTTGACCATTTCAACAGGTTGATGTTTCTTGTTCGCTGCCCGGAAAAGCTCAATAGTTCAACAGGCAAGGCGAAAGGAACCGCCTGCAGTCGCAAATCATCAATATGAAAATCGTAGTCATTGGGATCATCCACTTGTCCATCCGTAGCTCGCAATGCTACTACTATTTTTTGTGTTGAGTAAGACGGGGTATAGATCGTAAATTCAGTTAATACCGGTGTCAATGCATCAGCAGCGGTAAAATCTTTTATAGCTGCCCAGCTTGCTCCGCAATCTGCAGAAACCATAACGCTGACTTTATCATCAGCACCCATTACAGCACTATTAGTAAGACTGCCATGCCCGGTAAGTGCGGCTTTTAATTTTAATTCAAGAGCCGGGGCAGGTATAACATAGGGAGAAATGATCCATTCGTTAGCTGTATTACCTGACAACCGTATTTTAGCTGAGCTATTACCCGCAGCGCCGAGATCAGAACAACTTGTCCAGGATGACTGTGTACCTGATGGGCTATTCACCCCGCTTCCTTCTTTCCAATTCGGGAAAGTTTCAGCGAGGTTAGTGCCATCATATCCGTTGAAATCGACCAATATAGGAAGAGTTGCCGGATGTCCTCCTGCACGTATTGCTTCGATCATGGCATCGTTGGTGGTGTCAAGGTCATTTGCCAGGCTGGTGGAAGCGTTGAAAATATAAGTGCCTGAAGCAAACATGTCTAAGGAATCAAACATATTAACTGCTATAGTAGTAGCCGGAAACAGAATGCCAGCATTAAGCACGGTGTCTTTCTCAATATCGACGACACCTGTAATGTGCAGTCGTACGGTAACAGGCCTCCGGCTGAAATTGATTGCTCTCGGGCCATAATTTCTGACTACCACCGTCGTCACTCCCCCACTGCTGAAACAAGCTGACGGCTCACTGAGCGTGGTAACCCCCACATCATTTTGCAGGAAGGATAATCCTTCAAATTCATCTGCGCCGATGTCAGGGGCAAAACCTGATCCTGTATAATAAGGATGGCCATAACGTCTATCTCCATCGTAATCTGCAATATTGCCATCACTATTTCCATTGGTAGTAACTATTGATGCACCTCCGCTTTCTGCAAGGGTAGCTATGGTTGTATCTACATGAAGAAAATAAGCTGACATAACCACAGTATCCAGAAACCGGGTATTTTCCTGCACTGAAAGGGAATCTCTTGTTCCTACACGGTTTTTATATAATTCCAGGGATGAATCTCCGTTGACGGAATCATAAAAAATAAGATGATGAACACCCGGAGTACCTGCGTAAAACAGATTGTTGTTTGATAACGGTCCATAGGTCTCTAAAGAATCTGACGAACGCCTGTAGGAAACTGACCGGCCGTTGATACCCGGGTTTGAATTATTGATAAAAATATTACTCCACATGGTCAGCCTGGTGTCAGATGAAACAGAGATAGCTGAGGATCCAAAATTATTTCCTGAACTGGCTGCATGCAAAACAATTGTGTTAAAACAGACATCTATGTCACCGCTTCCATTTATATCCAGACCCCTGACCGCATTATCAACATTTGCTTCTGGCGCATAAAGGTTTCCGATAAGGTTGTTGAACATAACAGAACTTCCGGTAAAACCTATATGCAGGCCGTAAATGGTCGAAGTCGGACCGTCGGCCCTCAGGCTGCCGATCTTATTCCCGGAAATATATATTCCCAACCCATTGTCCTCACATATACCGCTTACTCTTGCTCCGCCTGTTGAAGAATTATTAAAGTTTAAACCGTAGATTTTATTTGATGAATAAACTCTGTTACCACCCATTGTTTGTGAATAAATCCCCGAAATTACAGAAGATTGTGTAGTGGTAGCTCCTGAAAAAATCAAATTGTATATTGTATTACCTGAGCACATCTCGTATACTGACCCTGCGGCATTGCTAAAATAAATCCCATAAATGCTGGCCGAGGCGCCTGGATCGGCTGTGATAATTGAGTCAGTATAAATTTGATTACCGGAAGCTGATGCAGACGTCAAGTAAACGCAGAAGAGAGACCCGGCCCCTCTTTTTACATTATGATACAACTGGCTATTGCCGACCTCGCCCCCGGCTGAATATGATATAAGATACATATTTGAACCCGACGATCTGTTTTCTATAACCTGGTTACTGTAACAATAACCGCCTTTGCTGGATATACCATGAAAATCCCCCGTTAAATTAGAACATCCTTTAACTACGTTACCTATCACATACATTCCCGCATTGCTCACATCAATGCCCGAGAGGGCTAGAGTTGATTGGAGACTGATCGTATCGTATTCCACATTACCATTCCCTGACGATGCTGCGATCCCATAAGCCTGTCCCAGGGTTCTTTCCGAAAGTGTGATTTTGTTTGCCCGAATCCACACACCAATAGATTGTTCCACTTTGATCCCATACGCTGTTTCTATTTTTCCGCCAAAATCGAAAATTCTATTTCCCTGACCGTCGGGATACCCTATCACGTTTCCTTTGTCATAGGCATATTCAATCGCATTCGGATACGGAGTGATTATGCCGGTAAGCTTTATACCAATGTAGACGTTTGATATATTATTTGACAGGATTTGATTCCAGGAATTTGCCTCACTACTGTACCCGTCCCAAGATAAAACAGTGGTGTCGGTTGATGAATGATGCGCACCATAGATGCCAACAGATTTTACATTATTCTTATCCAGCGTAATTGTTAATCGTGAAAAAACATTGTATTGACAGCCATCTCTCTTAATTCCTGTCACTTTCTTCAATAATGCAACACCCCATTCTACTGAGCTATCACCACTAAGGATAAAATTGGTGATCGTGATATAATCGCTTCCTACCAGTTTGAAAATACCATCGGTATTTGTTGTGGTGCCAGCAGCCAATACGGTGTTATTATTCCCATGGAAAATAACAGGATTGGAAGAAGTTCCCGTAGCAGTAATTAAGTACCCCCCTTCCGGAGCTGTTTGTGAAGCCAAAATATTAAATGTAACACCCCCGCTGCCGGGGCCGTGGTTGTTCAGATCAGCAATAGCCGCAGCCAAGTCAGGATAATCGCCGGGGATTGATTTAATACCAGATAATTGTGATTTTGCAGAAAAACCCAGCAGCACTATTATCAATATCAGGGAAAAAACTCTCACACAAATCCACATGAATCACAAAGGTATTCACCGGTCAAAGCTGGTAAAATGATCAGCATCATTGTAACCAGTGACCGGTATCACAGCTTGCTCAAGCTTCTCCCGCGAAGTCATTCTTCATATTAAGGTTAGCAGCTATAGGTAAAGATGCTCCTGCATAAGAAATCCATTCCTCACGGTTGGAATCATAGAATTCAGTAGCATCCGGATCGGGAAAGAGTTTATAATCGAATTTGGGAAACCCACCTACGATATAACCAGGATAATAATATAATTTACCCGATTCAATGGCATAGTTGATCTTTAGAAGCATCAGGTATTTACCCAGGCTCTTTGTCTTATAAGACGGGTTATAAAAATTCATGATACCGGCAATGCTGGTATCACCTTTGTCAAAAATTCCGGCGGCTATCAATTGGCCAGCGTCCCTCAATTCGATAACCCGGGTATCATAAACGCTTTTAAATGTATCGCCTGTTCCGTCGAGGAGAAAACTTTCTACAGATGACGGTGCTTCAAAATTTACAGAGGCCCTGTACAATGCATAAAGTTCCTCGAGTTCATCAGTAACCTTGAATGGTTTAGTAGTTACTGAAAAGTTTTTGTTGACCGCTAATAATCTTTTCTGTTTTTTACCATACCGGACTTTTTGTACCAATACCCTGAGCCAATAAACAGGAAGCATCTTTTCATGGACCGGAACGAAATCGGTGGTAAAGATGGTTTGCCCCATGCGGAACCAGCCGCGTGCCAGGTAGTCATCCAGCTCGTGGCTGGCAAGATGAAGGGGAAAATGAATTGCTTTTATCATTAGCTATTTAACACCCGGATTCTTTATCAAAAGTAATAATCGGCGGCTATTAATTACAATTTAGGCGCGCAGGAAAAAAATACCGGCCATACCGTAAAATTACAGGATGAAATACTGAAGATTACTACCCGGAAGATCTATATTTTACAATTAAATGCAACAAGATAGTAGCTAACTTTGTGGAAATTATTTGAAGTGCGGACTCTACTTTTAATTCTTGCGCTATTATTTACCCTAAGTAATCTTCGGGGGCAAACAGAGAAAGCGGTGTATAAGACCGTTGCCGGCAAATTTGAGAGCAACTATAACAATAACAATTATGACAGCATTTTTGCCCTATTCTCGGCAGAGATGCAAAAAGCCTTGCCGGCTGATAAGACCCTGGATTTCCTGAACGCTTTAAAATCACAGGCAGGGAATATCAAAAAAAGACAATTTGTAAAATATGAGCAGACATATGCTTCTTATAAAACAAATTTTGAAAGAGGATTATTCGCCCTGAATATTTCCGTGGATAATAATCTTAAAATTAACGGGCTGTTTCTAAAACCTTTCACAGATGATAACCTGCCCAAAATAGAAAGAAACTCAACAAAACTGCAATTACCTTTTACCGGGGAATGGACTGTTTTCTGGGGCGGTGATACAAAAGAGCTAAATTATCACGTAGAAAACCAGGCTCAGAAAAATGCTTTTGATATTGTAATAAGAGATACAAAGGGAAATTCGTTTAAAACGGACGGGCTAACGAATGAAGACTATTACGCTTTTGGAAAAGAAATATTCGCACCTTGCGATGGCAAGATCGTTTTAGTGGTTGACGGTATAAAAGATAATAAGCCCGGAACATTAAACCCCGTCTATCTTCCGGGAAATTCTGTCATTTTAAAGGATTCGGCTAATGAATATCTTTTCTTTGCCCATTTCAAACAACATTCACTAAGGGTGACCGAAGGGCAAAAGGTTAAGCAAGGACAAATTTTGGGGCTTTGCGGCAATTCCGGGAACTCTTCCGAACCTCATTTGCATTTTCATATCCAAAATACCGAGGATATGAATATTGCCACAGGGGTAAAATGTTATTTTGACCAAATACTAGTAAACGGTCAAATAAAAACTGACTACTCCCCTGTTAAAGATGACAAAATAAAAAACAAGTAAGAATCGTTTTATCTGTTGGAGCGGCAGACCGGACCGCAAAGATTTATAGTATTCTTAGTGTTTCTTTGCGTGAACCCAAA
Organism: Bacteroidota bacterium; assembly: GCA_030706685.1. GTDB lineage: Bacteria > Bacteroidota > Bacteroidia > Chitinophagales > Chitinophagaceae > VBAT01. The sequence goes on along the minus strand of JAUZOA010000010.1, from coordinate 52,138 downwards.
ATGATCCATTGCCGGCTGTGGCAATACCCTAAAAACTATTAATTTCGTCCGTCTAACCATTTTGTAATGCCGTCTGGAACCATTTCATTTTTCCGATCCTATTTCCGTGTACTTATTGCTTTTGTCATCACCGTTTGTTTGATCAGGGTCTTTGAATATTTTACAGCAGCCTCCAAGTATTTTATTTCTCATGCTTACCAGTTTGAACTGGCCGGGCTTCTTTATGATATATGGGCCTGCTTTATTTATAGCAGCCTCTTTCTTTTGCCTTATTTGCTATTCTATTGGATCAATAAACGACTGGCTGGTTTCGTATTTCATTTCCTGAATGTATTGTTGATCATTCTATATCTCGCTTTATTAGTCGTTTTCTCCGAACGTACCCGCCCTTATGATCATGAATTGTTCACCCGGAACTGGGCCGATTCCTGGCTCACCACCAAGCAAATGCTGGCAAGTGGCTTCAGGATTTATATTCCTTTTACAGCCTACATCCTTCTCTATTTTGCATTATACTTTCTGCTGTTTCAAAAGATTACTATTAAAAAACCCCTGTTGATCGTTTTAAGTGGCCTTACCCTGCTTTCCGTTTGCTTCGCCCGCTTCTCCCTACCCAACGAAGACGGATTTGCACAGACAGGCGGTTATTATCTCGCCAGCAATAAGTTCAGTTACTGGATACATGATTGCTATCATTATCTCAATACCCGGGATCAATTCAACGCCCGTAAACTGAATAATGCTGAACTGGAAAAAGAAATTAATTTCTACCAGGCCAATCACCCTTTTGACTTTACCAATACCGAATATCCTTTGATGCATAAGGATAATGGCAAAGATGTACTGGGCAGTTTTTTTGCTCTTGGTAAAACACCTCCCAATATTGTTATCCTCGTCGTTGAAGGCTTGTCCCGTGATTTCTGTGGTGACAGCGCTTATGCTACCAGTTTTACTCCTTTCCTGGATTCTTTATCGAAAAAGAGTTTGGTATGGGATAACTTTTTAAGTACAGCCCCGGGAACATTCGCGGCACATCCGGCAATTTCAGGTTCGCTTCCTTATGGCAAACGCGGCTTTTCATTAATGAGTGTGATGCCCGATCATTTATCGCTGATCAAGATATTGCGGTTAAACGGCTATCAAACCAATTTTATGATCGGTTTTAATCCCGACTTTGATAATATGGGCGGTTATATCCGCCTCCAGGGAACTGATTTTATATTGTCGAATTATGGCCCCAAATATAAACAAATGGGAGTAGGCTCGGAAGGATGGTCAATGGGTTATCCCGATGATGCCCTTTACAGCCGGAGTTTTGAAGTAATGGATTCCCTCAAAAAAACGCCCTATTTAAACATCTATCATACCGGCACAACGCATATGCCTTATTTATTTGAGCAAAAACCGCTCTATGAAAAGTTGTTTGATGCAAAAATGAAAACGATAAGTGTTTCAGCAGGCATCAAGAGAACATTAAAAGCCTGTAAAAAAGTGCTGGTCACTTATATGTTCTCCGATGATTGTATAAAAAAATTCTTTGCAGACTATGCCAAAAGACCAGAATATGCAAATACGATCTTCTTCATTACCGGCGATCACCATATCGGTTCTTTTCCTTCAACGGGCAATATTGATGATTATCATGTGCCCCTGATTGTTTATTCACCGATGCTGAAGGAAGCAAAGAAATTTTATTCTGTAAATTCCCATAATAACCTGGCCCCGACTATCAGCGCCCTTTTATTTAACAATTACAACCTGCCGTATGTCCCCGACCAGGTTCATTGGCTGGGCGATGTAATGGATACCTGCGCCACATTCCGGAACCGGCAATCCATGCCTTTTATGTCGTGGAGCAGGGAGATCAACGACTACATCTATAAAGATTATATGCTTTCAGAGGGTGATTTATACCAGCTAACCCCGGAATTACTGGAAGTGCCCTGTAAAAATGATTCAGTAAAAAAACATATTACCCGCTTGCTGGACAATTTCAAGATCATTAATTCCTATGTGTGTGATAACAATAAAATATACCCGCCGGGCCAGGAACTGTTGCCCGGGAAAAAAGAATTATTGTTCACATTTAATGATTCGCTGGTAAAGACGATTTATACGATGAAAACTGACACCAGCCTGATGCCGGTTTTTGCCGTCCCAAAAGAATACAAATATCTTTTTGTAGAAGTAGCCGCGGATGTCGATCTTTCTGCGCCGGGTAAAGAAGATCAGCCTTCTTTCCGTCTCGCCCTGGTGGATATAAAAAAGAATGCAAAAAACTATATTTACTGGAGCAACAGGGATATAGTCCTGATGACCCGGAATGATTACCAACCGCGTCAATGGAACCATGTTTCTACCAATGATATGTTTACCCTCGACAGTTACCGTGACGATAACAATATGGTTTTTGAGCTGGCCCTCTTCAATCAAAAAGTTCCTATCCATTTACAGATGAAACAACTCAGGGTAAATATTTATGGTATCAGGTAGGTTGCTTTGAAAACTGATGCGAATGGCTATAAAGCGAACAGCCGGTCATCAATAAGAAACAGCGAACCCGGAACAACTTCAAACCATTCAACCCTTAAAACCATTAAACCCTTCACTCACTCTTCGCTATTCCTTATCTTTAAAAAACCAACCGCTATGCCTTCATCAACCAGTTACCGTATTGGATCTATAGATATTTTGCGCGGTCTCGTCATGATCATTATGGCGCTGGATCATACAAGAGATTTCTTTCATATTGCAGCAATGACGGGTAACCCGCTTGATCCGGCTTCTACGACCTGGGCCCTGTTCTTTACAAGATGGATTACGCATTTATGTGCGCCTACCTTTGTTTTTTTATCGGGCTTGTCGGCCTATCTCTCCTCACAAAAGAAAACTCCTGCCGAAGCCGGTCTGTTCCTGGTTAAGCGCGGGTTATGGCTGATATTCGTGGAAGTAGTGATCGTTAGTTTTGGTCTTACGTTTGACCCAACATTCAGCTTTATTATCTGGCAGGTGATCTGGGCGATTGGATGCAGCATGATTTTACTTGGCCTGGCCAGGCAATTATCCAATAAATGGATACTAGTGATGGGCTGTATTCTTTTTTTGGGACATGACCTGCTAAACTACGTACATCCCCCGCAACCCGGAACTAAGGTAGACCTGGTCACAGTACTTTTTACTGCATTTAACAATATTATCCCGCTTAATTCAACCCATATAATCGGTGATTTTTATGCTATTCTTCCATGGACAGGAATCATGTTTTTAGGTTATGGCATCGGGTATTGGTTTAATAAAGAATATTCTGCCCAAAAAAGAAAACGCAACCTGCTTGTCTCTGGTCTTTTATCGATTGCTTTGTTTATTGTTCTCCGATTCATCAATAAATATGGCGACCCGTCTCAGCGGGTCACTCTTCCTGAAACCTGGCGAAGCTTTTTATCCTTTATGAACGTAAGTAAATACCCTCCCTCGCTGTTGTATTCCTGTGCTACTCTTGGGCCTGCTCTGCTATTTCTTGCCTTATCAGAAAGTGTAAAGTCGAAATGGAGCCGTGTAGTTTCGGTGTATGGAAAAGTTCCTTTCTTTTATTATGTTCTTCATTTTTATATCCTGCATCTCTTGCTGGTAATCGCATTTTTTGCTACTGGCCATACTACATCGCAGATCAGGGATCCTGCACTGCCTTTCTTATTTCGCCCGCTGACTTTTGGGTTCAGGTTGCCTGTTGTATATCTTATATGGATAACAGTAGTGGCCTCGCTGTATTTTCCCTGCCGCTGGTTTTATACATATAAAATGAATCACGGGCAATGGTGGTTGAAGTATCTTTAGCCTCTCCCCACCACGAATTATTTAAATTGAAAACTCTGCGCCCCCTCTCCATAAGGAGAGGGGATAAAGACTCTACTAATAGCAGTATGCTGAAGGGGTGAGGTTGATCAAATTCCAGACTCCATATTCCTTTTTGCATCTTTAATCATAAGTCCTCCTTTAATCAAAAAAACCAATACAAATTGAATGATAGCAAAGTGAAAAAAAAGTAACTTTATTATTCATCTTCTATGGCAAACGAAAAAGACTATATTGATAACCTCCATAAAGGCGCTAAACCATCTACTTTTCAAAATGCCCTTGAACTTCGCCACAGTGAAACAGAAGCTGAAAAAAAACTCTGGCAGCTATTAAGGAACCGCCAGGTGAAGCAGAAAAAATTCCGGCGACAACATGCTATAGACAATTATGTTCTTGATTTTTATTGCCATGAATGCCGCCTTGCAATAGAATTGGACGGCGGCATTCATGATCTGAAAGAAAACAGGCAGTATGACGCTGCAAGAAAAAGTGTTTTAAGTGAATACGGAATTACAGTGATACGATTCAGGAATGAACAAATAATGGAAGAGGTGGAGAAGGTTTTGGAAAAAATAGCTGAATATCTTATTACATGATCTGTTTTAGCCTCTCCCCATTATTATTTCGCTAATAGAAGTATCTTCATCCCTTCTCCTCAGGAGAGGAGGGACAGTATCTCCCATCAAAAGAATTCATGGCGGGGTAAGGCCAAAACAAAATGACATGAACAGGAAATTATTATCCATCTTCGCAGGCCTTTACATCCTTTTGCTATTGTATGCCTGTTCTTCTACTAAATCTGCCACCAAAGACGAAATTATTAAAGGCTCTCCCAAAGCAGACAGGGAATTTCGCGCGGCATGGGTGGCAACCGTAGCCAATATCAATTGGCCCAGTAAGCCAGGGCTTACTGACAAAGAACAACAGGATGAAGCTATTGCCTTACTTGATTTTTTACAACAACATCATTTCAATGCCGTCATTTTACAGGTGCGGCCGCAATGTGATGCTTTATATAAAAGCGATCTCGAACCCTGGTCATATTATCTCACCGGGCAACAGGGCAAAGCTCCTGATCCTTATTATGATCCGCTGGAATTCTGGATTGAAGCGGCGCACGACCGTGGTCTTGAACTGCATGTATGGCTTAATCCATACCGGGCCCATCATAAAGACGGGAAAGAAATAAGCGATCAGTCTATTGTAAAAACTCATCCTGAACTGGTAGTAAAATTGAAAGAAGGCTATTGGTGGTTGGATCCCGCCATGAAAGGAACACAGGATCATACCGTGGATGTTGTAATGGATATTGTGAAAAGATATGATATAGATGGCGTCCATTTCGACGATTATTTCTACCCTTATCCTTCTTATAATGGGAACGCTGACTTTCCTGATTCTGCAAGCTGGACAGCTTACCAGCAAAGTGGTGGTAAATTATCCCGTGGCGACTGGCGTCGAAAGGCGGTGAATACATTGATCAAAAGACTGTATAAAAATATTAAAGAAGTAAAGCCTTATGTAAAATTTGGCCTGAGCCCCTTCGGTATCTGGCGGCCCGGCTATCCGGAAAGTATTTCCGGATTTGATCAATATGACCAGTTATATGCTGACGCGCGTCTTTGGCTGAATAAAGGCTGGGTAGATTATTTTTCCCCGCAGCTATATTGGCCGATCAACAGGATGCCTCAAAGCTTTCCTGTGTTGCTGGGTTGGTGGTCTGGTGAAAATACAAAGCATCGCCATTTATGGCCGGGTGTCAGTGTAGGTCGTGATACCAGCGCTAAAAACGTAAATGAAACACTCAGCGAACTAATGATTACAAGGGGCATGTTGCCGCAAAGTAAAGGAATTGTGCATTGGAGTATTTCTTCCTTGACGAAAAACCCGAACATGGCGAATGCTTTACTGAATGGTCCTTATCATAAACAAGCGCTTGTCCCCGCCAGCCCCTGGTTGAACAAAAAAAAGCCTGCTCCCCCGGCAGTAACAACAACACGGCAGGACAGTACAGTAAAAATAAACTGGGCCCATCCTGATGAGAAAGATGTTTTTCAGTGGATAGTTTATTATAAATATGGAAACAATTGGAGTGATACGATCATGACTCGTAACAGCAGATCACTGACACTAAGCCCTTTTACAGGCGAAAATGTAAAACGAGTCGCCTTAAACAAAATTGCTGTAACAGCAGTTGATCGTACCGGAAATGAAAGTGCGGTTAAGGAAATGGATCTGTCAAAATAGAGGCTTGTACCCATTAGTAGCTGCAAAAAGAGATTTCAAAAACAATCATTGCATTACCTGCTGGCAGACACGGGTATCTCATTCTTGAACCAAAGGATAAAAGATATAAAAAAGGAGGCCGTCTTTTCAGGCGGCCTCCTTTTTTATATCTTCTTAATGACTAAGTTGAATAGTCCCCAGCTCGGTTTCGTGATTTCGCCGAACCATTATATTATTGATCGTGGTATCACGGTATCCATTGATACCATCTATGAAGAGGCTGTAAGTGCCTTCTCTTAATCCGCGTATTTTAAATTCACCCTCATCTTCCGGAAATGCGAAAGCGGTATCGGTAGAGTTGAAAGCTTTGATGAGACCAAATGAATGAACAGGTCTCACTTTGCCTTCGATCTCGCCACTGCTGTGCCGTCCGAAGGGCTTAAGAACAGGTTTCAACCAGTAATCACCGTTTATTAATTTAATTGAATGAGCCAGGTCAAAATCCAGGAACAACTGGAAATTATTCGAAGAAAGTGAATCCAGGTGATCGTGATGGATATTGATATAAACATAATTCCTGTTATCAATAAGATGCAGTGGGTGTACGACGCTATCCACCATCACGCTATTATTGGTTCCCAGTACAACTTTTATTCTCTCAATTTTGCCATTAATCAGGAAACCATTGGCCAATAAAGTATCCACTCCGTTTCGAAGAGTCAGCAGGTCATACACTCCCGGGCGAATATCAAGTGTATCCCATATTTCACAGTGACTGCTCAGGGAGTCATGATCATCATCACAACCGGGACCGTCATGATCATCATCTCCATTACGACGACAAGTGTCCACCTTTACTTCAATGCGCTGGATATCTACCAGCACCTGCTGAAAATCATAAGGGCCATCTGTCAGGAACACAGATAGCTTTGTTTTACCCGCAGGTATACTACTATTAGCGGAAGATTCTTTCTGGCAAGCATAAAACAGGATTAGTGTTATAAATGCCAGTCCTCCTGCAACAAGTGCTTTGATTTGTTTGTTCATAAATAAAATAATTGAATTACTGAATTTGGCTAATAAATGTCCGTGGCATTATGCCAGCAATTTGAGGAAGTACTAAAGCCAAAAAGGTGCCAACGCGTGAAATGAAATCAGATTGTGGAAAGATAGTTGGAGACTTATGTCTATTTGGTGAAATTTAGTCGTGGTTTCCCTAAGTAATTGACAATTCCAAAACATAATCATTTATAATTCAACTTATTCCGTGAAATGCTAGGGTAACAGTGCATTATACAATATCTCTGCAGGGTGTAAAGCTTTTCTTCCCGTTCCATCTTTTACCTGGTGACGGCAACTGGTACCGGCTGCAGCAATGATTACATCATCCGGTTGCTCACGTACAACAGGAAACAATACCATCTCTCCAATTTTCATCGAAAGATCATAATGCTCTTTTTCATAACCAAATGAACCCGCCATGCCACAACAGCCCGATGGAATAGCCTGTACGGAATAATTTTCAGGAAAGGATAAAACTTTTACCGACGAAGCCATAGAAGACAAAGCCTTTTGCTGGCAATGACCATGCAATTTGATCGTTTTAGTTTCCGTTGTAAACGAACCTTTTGTAATATTCCCTTTATCTATTTCCGCAGCAATGAATTCTTCGAATAGAAAGACATTTTTGGATAAAGCTTTTGCCGCATCTAATTTATCATCGTCTGCCAGGTCAATATATTCATCGCGGAAAGTGAGAATGGCCGATGGCTCGATACCGATAAGGGGTATTTCACCGGTAATAACCGGGTATAACAATTCAATATTCTTGTTGGCTATCTGTTTTGCTTTTCTCAGCAAGCCCTTAGATAACCAGGCTCTCCCGCTTTCTTCGTGTTGCGGAATGATTACTTCATATCCCAGCTTTTGCAATAATAAAATAGTCTTGATGCCGATTTCAGTATCGTTGTAATTGGTAAACTCATCACAGAACAAGTATACTTGCTTCCGGTCACCGGTTAGCGGTAATTGGTAACTGGCAACCGGGAACTTATTGCTATACCATTTCTTCAATGTTGTTTTATAAAGCTCCGGCATACTTCGTTTTGTGGCAAATCCTGAAATCCCTTTGACCAGGTGGCTGATACCCGGCGTAGTCATAAAAAAATTATAGAGGCCGGGGGCCAGGGCGCCCATTTTGGCAGAACGGCTAAAATTAGCGATCAGCTTACTACGAAAAGGCACGCCGTTAGCATCATAGTAATGCTGCAAAAATTCAGCTTTTAGTTTGGCCACATCTACATTGCTTGGACATTCGGATTTACAACCTTTACAACTCAGGCAGAGGTCCATCACTTCATAAATTTCTTTATGATCAAAACGGTTCAGCTTCCCCGAATGAGTGAGAAACTCCCTTAAAATATTTGCCCTCGCCCTTGTTGTATCTTTTTCATTGCGGGTAGCCATATAGGAAGGACACATAGTACCGCCGCTCAGATATGTCTTACGGCAATCACCCGAACCGTTACATTGTTCAGCATGTTGCAGCACATCCTGGTGATAAAAACGAAAAACGGTTTTGAAAGCAGGTGTGTGTTGCCCCGGAGTATACCGCAGCATCGTGTTCATCGGTGGTGTATCAACGATTTTACCCGGGTTGAAAATGTTCTGGGGGTCCCACGCTTTTTTAATTTCTTTCAATAATTGGTAATTCTTCCCGCCTACCATCTGCCTGATGAATTCGCCGCGTAATCTTCCGTCGCCATGTTCACCGCTTAATGAACCATTATATTTTTTAACCAGGGTGGCTATTTCTTCAGCAATGGTCCGGAACAATTTATTTCCTTCTTCGGTTTTTAAATTGATAATTGGCCGCAAATGCAATTCACCCGAACCAGCATGGGCATAATGCACAGCATATAACCCATATTTTTTTAATATTTCATTAAACTCCCGGATATAAGCAGGCAGGTCATTTACATCCACGGCAGTATCTTCAATAACAGGTACTGCTTTATCATCGCCCGGCATATTTCCCAGCAGGCCCAGGCCAGCTTTGCGAAGCGTCCATATTTTTTTGGTATCATCGCCAAACAATAAAGGAAAATGATAACCTAATCCCGCGGCACGCATATCGTTTTCTACCTGTTTAGCCATCGCTTCTACTTCTGCCCTTGTTTCTCTTATGAATTCAATCACCAATATGGCTCCCGGATCACCTTGCACGAAAAAACGATTCTTTAGCTGCTCAATATTATTCCTGGTGCATTCCAGGATATAATGATCAATTAATTCACTGGCACTGGGTTTATACTTCAATGCAATAAGGTTAGCCCGCAACGATTCATCAATAGAATTAAAATGAACGCAGAGCAGACCCGTCTCCTTCGGCGGCAGCGGAACGACACGAAGTTTTATTTCGGTAATAAAAGCCAGAGTCCCTTCTGAACCTGCGATCAGCTGGCAAAAATTAAAATCAGGTCCCCCGGCCGTGAATGGCGCTGTTTCCACTAACAGATCAACCGCATAGCCCGTATTTCTCCTTTCTATTGTTTTCTTAGGATATTCTTTGCGAATCTCTGACTGGCATTCATAATTACTCAATAAGCCCCGAACCGTACGATAAATACCGGCTTCAAGACTATCGCCTTCGCATTTCGCGTGAAACTCATCAAGACTTACTGTTTTAAAAACAGTTTCCGATCCATCACTCAGCAAGGCATTCACTTCGAGCAGGTGCTCCCTTGTGCTCCGGTAAACAACCGAATTGGAGCCACAGGAATTATTTCCTACCATACCGCCGATCATGGCCCTGTTGGCCGTAGAAGTTTCAGGGCCAAAAAATAGTCCATGCGGTTTGAGGAACATATTCAATTCATCACGGATAACGCCGGGTTGCACCCGGACCCATTTCTCTTTTGCATTGAATTCAAGTACCTGCGTAAAATATTTTGATAGATCCACCACGATCCCATTGCCAACTACCTGCCCTGCTAATGAAGTACCGGCCGTACGGGGAATTAAGGATGTTTCAAACCGGCGGGCGAAAGAGATCAGCTTTTTGATATCGTCCTTAGTTCTGGGGATCGCGACTGCCAACGGCATTTCGCGGTATGCCGAGGCGTCCGTAGCATAAAGGGTACGTATCATATCATCACTGTAAAATTCTCCTTCAAGCGTAGCGGCTAATTGCTGCAATTGTTCTTTCATTACCGGGTCATATTTCTGATTTCAGCAAGCGCCGCAAAATTAACGGATTTAATCTTGTATGATAAAAACAGGGAAGATGGTCTTTGAGAAGAACTTCTATTTAAAATTAGCTTTCATTACCCGCATCACATTCCCACCCAGTATTTTCTTAATAGATTTTTTAGAATAGCCCCTTCTTACCAATTCCCCTGTAATCTTCGGGTAGGTCGTTACATCTTCCAGCCCCACCGGCAATGAGCCGACACCGTCATAATCAGAACCGATACCAACATAATCATCTCCCACCAATTTTACGATATAATCAATATGATCTGCCAGTTGGGCCAATGTGGGCCTTACTTTATTCAATTCTGTGTTTAAGTATTTCGTCCATTGTGCTTTCATAGTGGCGGAATCATGTGATACGGCAAATAATGAATCCTGTATGATCCTGCCACCCGGACCGTTCAGGTAAGTTGATCGCTGATCATATTCTTTGCTGATGAATCCCGAATAAAAATTAATACAGATAACTCCTCCGTTTTTCGCTACTGCCCGGATCTGGTCGTCTTTTACATTGCGAAAGACGGGGCAAATATTCCAGACAGAGCTATGGGAAAGCAAAACGGGTTTTGTCACGGTAGCGATTGCATCATAAAACGTTTGTTCACCGGTATGGGAAAGATCAACAATAACTCCCAGTTCATTCATCTTTTGTACTACTTGTTTCCCAAAAGCTGTAAGGCCTTTCTTTTTAAGTGAATCGCGTAAAGTCTCTCCTGGAAGGGGAGATTTAGAGGAGGCTGTTTCATCCATCGCACTCGATGCCCAGCTCGTACTGTTATTCCAGGTCAATGTCATATATCGCATACCGCGTTTATACAATTCTTCCAGCTTATGAAGATCATCTTCAATCATGTGGCCCCCTTCCACGCCGATCAATGCGACTAATTTTTTACCGCGAATACCTTCCTTTACCTCCTTGTAATCTTTTGCCAATATTATCCGTTGCGGGTTTCTATTGACTATGGCATCCAATGAATCTATCTCCTGGTTGGCATCTTTAAAAAACCCCTCCTTATTTCTGGGTGTTTTATCTGTCCATACCGAAAAGAATTGTACGTCCACCCCACCCTCTTTCCAACGGTCAAGATCGCTGTGGCCCGTAGTGAGCCGGTGGGAAATATCCTTTCCTTCCAGCACAGAAGAGGAAAGAACATCATTGTGTGTATCTGCAAGTATCGCTTTTTGATGCAGTTTCCCGGAAGACTGCGATGAAGCAATATTGACAAAAACAAGGAAAAGCCATAAAATGACCAGCAATTGTTTCATGAAAGGATTTTATTGGGTGAAAATAAAAAATCCCGGCTATTATGGCCGGGATAATTTTGCCGCTGTCGGTCTTCCGGGAAAACGCGTCCTGCATATCTCCACCCAAATTCAATTTATTTTACGATTACTTTTCCTGTCATATGCGGGTGAATAGTGCAATAATAATCGAATACACCACTTTCATTAAACGTATTTGAAAATTCTCCATCCGTATCCAGTACCCTGGATGAAGTAAACCGTTTGTCTGTACTCGTTACAGTATGCGGTACTTCGTCATGATTGACCCAGGTTACTTTAGTACCGGGCGAAACGGTTAATTCTTTCGGGGTAAAGCTGAAATTATCAATGACTACCCTGTTGGTCATATCCGAAATAAGCGGCATGTCGGTAATGGCCAGTGTATGACCATGTTCAACATAATTAACACCGGACAATCCGAGTAAACTGCGGAGTTTTTCCGCCGGCACTTTCATTGGACCCGGCGAAGGACCCATGCCGGGTTGCGGCTGGGGAAACGCAGTAGACATAGCCGTATGGAATGTTATATTGCCTTCGATCTTTTGCAATGTTTGATGAATATGACCGTTCAACACTGTCACGGAACCAAATCGTTTCAGGTAAGAAAGCGCCTTCGCACTATCATCGGTCCCCCAGCCCCATTCAGGATAAACGGACCAGAGGGGAATATGTGCAAAGACAACAATCGGGGTACTGGAGGAAAGTCTTTTTACATCCTCCTCCAGCCATTCCAACTGCTCATCGCCAAGGAAACCGAGACCGCCTGCTTTGAGGTTTACCACATTCACCAATCCAATGAAATGCACTCCCTTTGAATCGAAGCTGTACCATCCGGCGCCTTTCGTTTCCTTTCCATAACGTTCCAGATATTGTTTGCCGTCATCAGTCAATACATCGTGCTCGCCCGGCACAAAAAATACTTTTTCACTCTTAGCTGATTTGAGAACCTGGTCAAGCGTATCAAATTCTTCCGCTTTCGAAAGATGCGAAAGGTCTCCTGTATGCAATATAAAGGAAGGAGGCGACGGCAGAGCATTGATCTTTGCAATGGCAGCCTGCAGGGTTCCCACCACATCAGGGTTCGCCTCTTTACTGAATCCAATATGGCTGTCGCTCAGTTGTACGAAACTAAAGTCTCCTTTAGGCAGGTCGAGTCCGCGCTTGATATTACCGGTTTGCCTGTCAATAACCTGGCTCATGCCATAAGATTTTAATATCCCCCCGTTCATAACCCATAGCATGCCGGTTCCTGCCCATGCCATACATTTCAAAAACCCGCGCCGGTCGAGACCATCCTCGTTGTCATCCTGCAAAATGATGTTACCCATGATTTTTCTTTTTTTTGAATTTTATGAATCAGACCGCAAAAAAGAGAAAAGATCACCCGGGGAAAAATCTTTTACATCATGTAAGATGATTTCTTGATTATGCACCCTGATTGGATAATCAAGGTTTTGTTATCGCTCATGTAAAACCTTCCCGGTATCACCCATCTTGATATACCTTTATGAAAAACCTGGAAAAGGATCCGGTAATGATTAAACGAGCCCCGGTACATATAGCAGGATGGGTCGCCTTGTATCTTCTATGGATCCTGGTGTTCCAGAAACGGAGTGTTGTTTTTTCCCGGACAGCCACTGTCCAATTTTGTTACCTGTTTTTTATTGCCGCGAATTACTATTTTAATATATGGTTCGCCATACCAAAATTTTTATACCAGAAGAAAATCACCTCTTTTGTCATAGTGGCTCTTGCGGCCATCATGGCAGGCGCGCTGATGCGGGTACCGGTGGCCATGTATCTCAACAAAACCTGGTTCCTGGTTGGCAAAGCTCAGCCGGGGTTTGCCGAATTATTTTATAACTCCTTTATCAATATTTTTATCTGGGTGATCTGCCTGGTAGCGGCCAAACTGGTAATGGACAGGGCCAGGTTCCAGAAATATGTACATAAAATTGAAAAGGAGCGTTCAAAGGCTGAGCTTGATTTTCTGAAAGCGCAATTCAATCCTCATTTCCTGTTCAATTCGATCAATTCGATCTACGGTCATATAGATAAGGGGAATACTTCGGCGAGAAATATGCTGCTCACGTTCTCGGATATGCTCCGTTACCAGTTGTATGAATGCAATACTGACAGCGTAAGCATTGACAAAGAACTGAATTATATCAGGAATTATGTCGCTCTTCAGCAGGTGCGAAAGGGGGATAACCTGGTCGTAGAACTGGATATTGATGAAAATGTAAGAAGCTTTATGATCGCTCCTTTGCTTTTCATCGCATTTATCGAAAATGCTTTTAAGTATGTGAGCAACGATGACAAAAAAGAAAACAGGATAAAGATATCCTTCCGCGCTGAAAACGGCTCGCTGTTATTCCAAACCTATAACACAAAAGGAATAAATAATAACAAAGGCATAGAGCATAATGGCATCGGCGTAATGAATGCCCGGCGAAGGATGGAACTGGTATACCCGGGCAAACATGACCTGGCGATACATGAGCATGAATCCACCTATGAAGTTATTTTAAAACTGCAACTATCATGAAACTGAATTGTATTATCATTGATGATGAACCGGTAGCCCGCAAAGTGCTGGAAGAATATATTGAAGACATTGATTTTATGGAGCTTGCGGGCAAAGCGGAAGACCCTGTCAAAGCCAGTACTATCCTCAACAACACGACTATTGACCTGATGTTCCTCGACATCAATATGCCCAGGCTTAGCGGTATCGAATTTTTGCGCACTTCCCGTTCATTACCCATGACGATTATGACCACCGCCTATGCCGAGTACGCCATTGAAGGATTTGAACTGGATGTTCTTGACTACCTGGTGAAACCTATATCTTTTGAAAGATTTCTGAAAGCCTGCCATAAAGCAAAAGATTATTACGAGCTTCAAAAGAACAGCAGAGAAAATCAGCCCGGCGGGCAATACAACGATTATTTTTTCGTGAAATGTGACGGAAAAATCGAAAAAGTATTGTATGAAGAGTTAATTTATATCGAGGCGATGCTTAATTATATCGTCCTGCATACTACTACCCGGAAAATGATGGTTTACCTGACGATAAAGGGTATTACGGAAAAGTTGCCTCCCACTATCTTTCTTAAAATACATAAGTCCTATATCATCAATATAAATAAGATAAAAAGCATTAATGGCAATGAAATTGACCTGGGGCACGCAAAAGTTGTCATCAGCCAGAATCTCTACGAAGAAACAATGAGGGGAATATTGAAAGACAAAATGATAAAAAGATAAAACAACGGGCGGTAAAAGGTCTCCTTCCTGTTTTACCTCAACTCAAATCCTTCCAGGAATTTAGTATTAAAATCACCGCTAAGGAATCGCTCATCACTCATCAATTGCAAATGAAAAGGGATGGTTGTCTTCACGCCTTCGATCACATACTCGCTCAGGGCGCGGTACATGGTGTCAATCGCTTCGAGCCGGGTGCGGGCAACAGTGATAAGTTTACCAATCATAGAATCATAATACGGAGGTATGACATAACCGGCATAAACGTGGCTATCCACTCTCACCCCATGACCTCCCGGTTGATGCAATACGGTGATCCTGCCGGGTGAGGGCCGGAAATCATTGTAGGGATCTTCGGCATTGATACGGCATTCGATGGAATGCATTTGGGGGAAATAATCTTCACCGCTTATTTTTTCGCCGGCGGCGATCTTTATCTGTTCTTTGATAAGATCAAAGTTGATCACTTCTTCGGTAACACAATGTTCCACCTGGATACGGGTATTCATTTCCATGAAGTAGAAATTGCGGTGTTTGTCAACGAGGAATTCGATGGTGCCAACACTCTCATAGTTAATGGCGGCGGCGGCTTTCTTGGCTGCCTCTCCCATTTTATAGCGCAATTCATCGGTCATGAACGGTGAAGGCGATTCCTCTACCAGCTTCTGGTGACGACGCTGAATAGAACAATCCCTTTCACTCAGGTGGCATACATTTCCATATTGATCACCGGCAACCTGTATTTCAATATGCCTGGGTTCTTCTACAAATTTCTCCATGTAAATACCATCATTTTTGAATGCTGCTAACGCTTCCGCCTTGGCCGTATTATAGGCCCTTTCCATTTCACTTTCTTCCCATACAATACGCATTCCTTTTCCGCCACCGCCTGCAGTCGCTTTCAGAATAACCGGGAAACCCATGTCCCTGCCAAAGGCTTTCGCTTCATCGAGGCTTTGCAATAATCCGGCTCCGCCGGGTATAACGGGAACTCCTGCTTTGATCATCGTTTCCTTGGCGGTGATCTTATCCCCCATGGAACTGATCATTTCAGCAGTAGGACCAATGAATTTTATATCATGATCATTACAAATTTTCGCAAACCTTGAATTCTCTGCCAGGAAACCATAGCCGGGATGGATCGCGTCAGCATTAGTGATCTCCACGGCAGACATAATATGCGGAATATTAAGATAAGAATCGCTGCTTTGAGGCTTGCCGATACAAACAGCTTCGTCCGCAAACTTTACATGCAGGCTATCCCGGTCAGCAGTAGAATAAACAGCAACCGTTTTAATACCCATTTCGCGACAGGTTCTGATAACACGAAGAGCGATTTCACCACGGTTGGCAATCAGTATTTTTTTGAACATTGAATTAATTTGATTTTGAAATTGTATCCCGCTTTTTTACAGGAAGGAAATGGAGAAATTTCAATTTTCACCAATCCCAAAATTTCACCATTAAACAGGTTCTACCAGGAACAACGATTGATCATATTCAACCGGCGATGCATCCTCTACAAGCACTTTTACTATTTTACCCTTTACTTCGCTTTCAATCTCGTTGAAAAGCTTCATAGCTTCAATAATGCAAACTATTTTGCCCGGGGCGACTTCATCCCCTACTTCTACCAGGTTAGGCTTATCCGGCGAGGAACGGCGATAAAACGTGCCGATCATCGGGCTCTTTATGGTTACAAGATCCGGAGATATGGTTTCAGCGGCTTTCGATTTATCGCCGGCTGAGGTACTGCTGGCTGCCGCAGGCTGTTGAATGGCTGCAGGCTGAGGAGCCGCCGCATAAACAGGAGCCGGATGGGCAGGGGAAGAAACGACCTGGGTTATATGTTCCTCCTTCTGTTTAATGGTCAGCCGGAAATCCTTTTGTTCAATGGTCAGCTCACCGATATTTGACTTGTTGATCATTTTAATCAACTCCTGAATTTGCTTGAAGTCCATGTTTTTCAATTTAACAGGCAATTTTTGTTAGTATGAAAGGGAGGCTAAGATAGGGAAATCAAACTCAGTATTTCCCTATTTTTTATTGATTTTGAGGCAAAAGAAGGGTAAAACGGGGCAAAATCAAATGATTTTGGGCCATTTTTGAATAAAATCGGGCATTTATTCCTTTACTCTTTCAACGTATTCGCCTGTTTTTGTATTAATGCGTATTAATTCTCCGTCATTTACAAACAATGGAACTCCGACTGTCGCGCCGGTTTCGAGTGTGGCGGGTTTTAAAGTGCGTGTGGCTGTATCACCTCTGAGACCGGGCTCACAATAAGTGACCTTTAGAGTGATCTTGTCGGGTAATTCTGCTGCCAGTACCTGGTCGTTTTCAGTGTTGATGAGTATGCCCACTTCCTGTCCTTCCTTAAGGTATTGAGGGGCGTCTATAGCAGATTCCTGCAGGGCTATTTGTTCAAAAGTCTGGTTATCCATGAAATTATACCCCGTATCGTCCTTATACAAGAATTGATAAAAACGTTTCTCTACACGGACCGGGTAAATAGTGTCCCCGGAGTTCCAGGTCTTTTCTATACTGCGGTTATTATCAACTCCCTTTAATTTAGCCCATACCTTGGCGGCTGCCCTTGCAGTCTTATTTTCCCCAAACTCAATAACTGAATATAAACTCCCGTCCAGGTTAAGGATCATTCCCCGACCGATATCCGCTGTATTCGCCATAACAAAAAATTTAAGAGGCGCAAAGATAAGGCAGTGACGGTTGAGCGCAAAGTAGAAAATACATATTGTTAACACATTAGTAAATTCCCCCTATCGTTCCGGGTTGACGGTTTTTCTGCTATCTTTATCGGACTGCTTTCGACCTACTTACCTGGACAATTAAGACTAATGAAACCTATCCGACTGCCGATCGTAGCTGCGTTATTGTTTTGTTTTACCGGCAATGATTTATTCGGGCAGCTTGAGATCACCACCAATAATACTGCCTTCGCTTTAGCCCAGAAACTTGTTGGCGATGGCGTTATCATCAGCAATGCTACCATAACAAGCAATCCTATTGCTACAGGTTTTTTCAGAAACTTCGGAGGACCCAATATTGGTATGGACAGCGGCATTGTACTGACCAATGGCAGAGCCAAATCCGATTTTCGTAATAATTTAATAGGCCTTGATGGTAATGGCACATTCCCGGCTTCTGCCCAGAGAGCTGATGCCAACCTGAATCTTCCCGGCGATCAGGACCTCGCCAATGAGCTGGGTATCCCGGTTAACCAGCTCTATGATGCCATAGCGCTTGAATTTGATTTTATTCCTCTCGGAGACAGTATTAGATTCAATTATATACTGAGTTCCGAAGAATACACAACCGGGACGGTATGTATTTATTATGACGCTTTCGCTTTTTTTATATCCGGCCCGGGTATCACAGGCAATAAGAATATTGCATTAGTACCGGGAACAAATACCCCGGTAACAATCAGCAATGTAAACAATATTGTTACGGCAGGCTGTGTCAATAATCCTCAATATTACGTGGATAACACCACCAATATCTATTTTACACATGAAGGGCATACTACCCTGTTTACCGCCCGTTCACAAGTACAACCCTGCCAGACTTATCATCTGAAATTAGTAATCGCTGATAAGGGTGACCATGCCTGGGACACCGGCGTTTTTCTTGAAGCCGGAAGCCTGAGATCAGATCCTGTAAAATTTGATGGTCATACTCCTCTCAATGAATTCAACCAACCCTACCTGGCAGAAGGCTGTACCGGCGGTTCTCTTCATATCTATCGCAACCAAAAAAGACCTTATGCCCAAACATTTAGTCTTTCCTATTCCGGAACAGCGACTAATGGTGTGGATGTGTCGCTTCTGCCGTCCACTATCACTATTCCTGCCAATGATTCGGTAGTTATTATCCCGGTTACAGCCATAGCTGATTTTATCCCGGAAGGACATGAAAAGTTGAAAATCTATATATCGAATAGTTGCGCTACCCTTTTTTCTGACAGTATTGAAATTGAAATAAGAGATATTGATATACTTGCTATAACGCCGGCAGACAGCGTCCGTATTTGCCGAAATAGCCCTGTTCAAATGGAAGCGGCAACCGGCTATCTTAATTATGCATGGACGAACGGCGCTTCCCTTTCGGCCAGTAATATCAATAACCCTGTAGCAACGCCGGGATCGGCCGCTACCAATTACATTTGTACCGCTACTATCGGAAATTGTATAGCCCGTGATTCTGTTTTGGTGAAATGGAAGACCATATCGCTAATCAGCAAAACCGATATTCCCTGTACCAACGGGACCAATGGCGCTATTACAGTAGCCGGGACAGGATGGGAAAATCCTATTAGCTATGCGATTAATAACGGACCCTTCCAGCCGGGAAATACTTTTTCAGGATTGCCCGCCGGCGATTATTGGGCAATATTGAATGATCCATCGGGATGTAAAGACTCCATACCTGTATCCCTGATACAATCATTTCCTGATATTGCCATCAGTGCCAGTACAGAAGCAGCGACTTGCAGTATTACGCCGGATGGAAATATACAAGTGACAGCTTCAGGAGGTAATGGCAGCTATACTTTCTCGTCAGACGGGGCATCTTATCAAAACAATAATGTCCTCACTGTAGCCGGAGGCAGTTATACAATCTTTGTAAAAGATGGTAATGGATGTGTGGCAACCAAATCACCCATTATAGTACCGAAAATAAATACGATCACTCTCGATGCGGGGCTTGATACTACTCTTTGCGAAGGCACAAGCTATACTATCGCCGCTACATCCAACACCACAAATATCAATTGGACGCCCACTACAGCCCTTACGAATTCAACCACGCTGACACCAACAGCGAATCCTCTGAGTACAACCAAATATTATGTAACTGCCAGTTTCGGAACCTGCACCCGCACTGATTCCATTGTATTGAAGGTATGGCCTGCCCCTACCGCTGACGCGGGAAACGCTCTTCCGATTTGTTATGGTATAACTGACCAGCTAAATGGTTCCGGCGGCATAGAATATCACTGGATACCCGACCCGAGCTTTGTTTCTGCCACAAATATCAGTAACCCTGTCGTCAAGCCTTCGGCAACAACTACCTACTATTTGAATGTAAAAGATATCCATGGCTGTTATTCATTGCAACCGGGCGCGGTAACGGTAGCCGTAACACCTTCTGTAAAAATTTTTGCAGGCAACGATACATTGGTGGCAATGAATCAACCCTTACAACTTCATGCCGTTGAACTGAGCAATAGCGGAGTTACCCAATGGAAATGGTCCCCTGCTGCTTTCTTTGATAATACTTTTACCTCATCCCCGATAGCGCTATTTACTTCTCCCGCCGCCATAGTCCCGTATGAATATGTCTACACGATCACAGGTACAACACCGGCAGGATGCCAGGGATCGGATGAAATAAAGATTAAAGTTTACCAGGGGCCTGAAATTTATGTTCCTTCGGCCTTTACTCCGAACCATGACGGAAAAAATGACTGGTTAATGGCCTTGCCGGTTGGAATGAAAGAATTCAGGTTTTTCCGGGTGTTTAGCCGATGGGGAGAAATGATCTTTAGTTCGCAAAACCCGGATAAAGGATGGGATGGAACGATCCAGGGTATTGATCAGCCCAGCGGTGTATTTGTCTGGACGGCGGAAGGGGTTGATTATACCGGCAAGACAGTGACAAGAAGAGGCACCACGACATTAATAAGATAAAGGGAATTAATAAGTGGTTAAATCCGGCAGGACTTTCTTAAAATTATTTTGCTAAAAAAATGCGGTATAATATTAGCTTACCTTTGCCCGGTTCAAATTTTTTACACTTATTACCAATTGATCTAAAAAAATTATTTATGCAGAAGTTTTTTTGCATTGTATTATTGGCGCTGTCAGCAGGTACCTTAGCGGCGCAAAATAGCCCCGATTCAAGTCTTCCGTACAAGCGTTTTCCAACTGTCCCTCCTTTTAAATTACTGGAGACAGACAGCGCTTCTTTTTTTACTAAAGCTGACCTGAAAAAAAACAAAGCGGTTTTACTAATGCTCTTCAGCCCTACTTGTGAACATTGCCAGCATGAGACGGAAGAATTACTCAAAAACATGGATGAATTCAAAAAGATCCAGATTGTAATGGCTACGACTATGCCCTTTGTGCAGATGAAAGAATTTTATGCAAAATATGAGTTGGAAAAGTATAAAAATATTAAAGTGGGCCAGGATATTCAATATATGCTGCCTTCTTTTTATTTGGTTCGCAACCTGCCCTATCTTGCCATGTACGATAAAGACGGGAAATTACTTTCCACCTTTGAAGGCACTATGAAAATGGAGGACCTGATTAAAGTTTTTAAATAAGCCGCGCTTTCCCTGTAAAACCAATCAAAAACTTCTGTTATTAAAAACAACTTTCTTTTACCTTTGCCGGGCAAATAAATTCCTTACAACATAAAAGTTAATGAATGAAAGTTACCGTTGTAGGCGCAGGCGCTGTTGGCGCTACCTGTGCTGATAATATTGCCCGCAAAGAGCTGGCTGAAGAATTAGTATTGCTGGATATCAAAGAGGGCCTGGCTGAAGGCAAAGCACAGGATATGATGCAGACTGCGGCCCTTCTTGGTTTTGATACAAAGATCAAGGGATCAACAAATGATTATAGTAAAACGGCCGGCAGCGATGTGGTGGTAATCACTTCAGGTATTCCAAGAAAGCCGGGTATGACGCGTGAAGAACTGATCGGTACTAATGCAGGTATAGTAAAGGGTGTCTGCGAAAATATTTTAAAACATTCGCCCAATGCTGTTATCATAGTTATAAGTAACCCGATGGATACAATGACTTACCTGGCCCTTTCAGCTACCGGTTTACCCAAGAACAGGATTATCGGTATGGGAGGTACATTGGACAGCGCCCGGTTCAGGTATCAATTGAGCCAGCGTCTCGGTTGTAGCCCCGGTGATCTGAACGCTGTGGTGGTCGGTGGTCATGGCGATACTACCATGATACCTCTTATACGGCTGGCTACCTGGAACAGCGTGCCGGTTACAAAATTCTTAACTGATGAGCAGCAAAAACAAATTGTAGCTGATACGATGGTAGGCGGGGCTACACTCACAAAACTTCTTGGTACTTCAGCATGGTATGCTCCCGGAGCTGCCGGAGCTGCTTTGGTAGAAAGTATAGTCCGGGATGAAAAAAAATTATTTACCTGCTGCGTAAAACTGGAAGGCGAATACGGGCAGAAGGATATTTGCCTCGGGGTGCCGGTAGTAATCGGGAAGAATGGATGGGAGAAAATTGTTGACTTTGGCCTCAATCAACAGGAACAGGCAGAATTCAATAAAAGCGCAGATGCTGTAAGAAGTATGAACGATGTATTGAAAACATTGTGATTAAAAAAAGCTGGTATAATTTCGATCGGGATGCTTTCTGCCCGTGTATCTGCCTGATTTTCTAAATGATCTTTGCATTACTGGCTTACATCATCGTATTTTTACGTGCCCTGAATCGTTATTTTGCAAATAATAAATTTGGCTATATTCTTGCAGGTGAAGTCATTGAATCATACCTTTACAATATATATCCAACAAATTTAATCCTCGACAGTACCCGCCTGGATTTGATTCGCCCCCTTGAAAACCTGATCGTAAACCAATTTGAAAACATCAAAAAAATCAGGTTATGAAGAAATTAAACACAATTCTTCACGATGAGAAAGTACAAGGTAATTTGATCATTGGCGGAATGCTTTTAGTGATTGCTGCTATTATGATCCTTACTTGGGGTAAGTAATTTTTATCCCGAAACCTTAATTGTACTCCGCCACTGGCGGTTCAAAGTGATTGCCCCGCTAACACGGGGCTTTTTTTATACAGCTAACCGGGAAAAATCATTTTGTTATTTTAAAACAATACCGGGCGAGCTTCCCCTCAAAATCAAATGGCGTCGTAGCTTTTGTGATTTCCTGTACCAAAGAAGCATGAAGTTTAGCTTTCTCCAGCATAAACTTTCTGTAATTCGTACTGAAATACAAAATCCCCCCCTGTTTTAATCCCTTTAAACAGGCATTGATCAGGACGGCATGATCCCGCTGAATATCCAGGAAATCATTCATTCGTTTACTGTTACTAAAAGTCGGCGGATCTAAAATAATGATGTCGAAATATTCTTCCTGCAGGGTTTGTAAGTAGCGGACGACATCAGTATGAATGTATGTATATTTCAGGTCGTCGCTAAAATGATTCAGTTGCATATTCCTTTTTGCCCAATCCAGGTAAGTTTTGGAAAGATCAACCGTCACTACTTCTGCAGCCCCGCCTGCGGCCGCATAAACGGAAAAAGAACCTGTATAAGCGAACAGGTTTAATGCCTTTTTATTGTGTGCTTCTTTTCTTACGTATTCGCGGGTAATGCGATGATCCAAAAACAAACCGGTATCAAGATAATCGCTCAGGTTTACAATGAACTTCAATCCATTTTCATTTACGACAAATTCCTGCTTTATACCGTCCAATTTTGAATACTGCCCCAGCCTTCCGGGTTTTCGCTGACGGAGCTTCAAAAAGATTTTATGACCCGTGACCTTCAAAACTTCGCTGATTACTTTCAAACTTTCTTCTAACCATTGGTCGTGCTCGTCTTCTGTCATGCCGTGCCTGCGCCGGTATTCAGCCACGTATAAATTATCTTCATAAAATTCGATGCAGAAAGGGAATTCCGGCAGATCGTGGTCATATATCCTATAGCAGGTAACCCCTGTTTTTTTAGCGATTTTACCGGTATGCCGAAAGACTTTCGCCAGGCGATTACTAAACATCATTATTTTTTCGGCCGTTATCATATCCCGGTAAAATTGCCTAAAAATTTCTGTACTCCTTCCTCATTTATTCCGAAATTAGCAGTCTGCTTTTAATTATTGACCCACATACGATTTTCATCCTGGTTTAATATATAGGTGCCATGTATGCTATTGTCGACATTGAAACTACGGGAGGTTATGCGGATGCCCACGGTATTACTGAAATATCTATTCATGTGTTTGACGGCAACCAGGTTACAGAAAAATTTGAGACCCTGGTCAACCCGGGTTTGCCCATCCCCCGGTATATACAGGCTATGACTGGTATCACAGATGAAATGGTCGCCGGCGCTCCTGCATTTGAAGAGGTAGCTCCTGCTATTTATAACCTGCTTACTGATAAAATATTTGTAGCCCACAATGTAAATTTTGACTACTCTTTTGTAAAAGGTCACCTGGAAAGATGCGGCTTTACCTTTAATTCGAAGAAACTATGTACGGTAAGGCTGAGCCGTAAAATTCTGCCCGGCTTTCCTTCGTATAGTTTAGGCAACCTCTGTCATTCCCTGGGCATTCCCATGTACAATCGCCACCGCGCCGGGGGTGATACCGAAGCTACCGTTCAACTATTTAAAAAACTCCTGGAAGAAGATAAAGATCAGTTCATCCACAAGAGCCTGCTGCGAAACTCAAAAGAACACATTTTGCCCCCCAATGTTCCAAAAGAGCATTTCGACCAGTTGCCCTATACCCCGGGTGTTTACTATTTCCATGATCAAAAGGGAAAGATCATCTATGTCGGTAAAGCGAGGAATGTACGCTATCGCGTAAACAGTCATTTCAGTAATAACTCACAAAGCAGGCAAAAACAGAATTTTCTCCGCCATGTGCATGCTATTAGCTGCCAGCCTTGCGCTACTGAACTGATGGCTTGTGTCCTTGAATCTACCGAGATTAAAAAACTTTGGCCCATTTTTAATTATTCACAAAAAAGCAGGGAAGATACTTACGGCATTTTCGCTTACGAGGATCAGAATGGTTATATACGCCTGGCGATTGAAAAAAACAAAAAGCAACTTACTCCCGTTTGCACTTTTCACCGCATCATAGACGGGCATGACACGATGCGGCGAATCATCAAACAATTTCATCTTTGTCCAAAGCTGTGTTTTATGCAAACCGGCGACGGAAAATGCGAAGGGATCAAAGAAGCCTGCTGCTACGGCGCCTGCGAAAATAAAGAAGACAATTTTGCCTACAATGAACGTATCCGGGAAGCGATTGAATTTTTACAGGCCCGGCCATCCTTTGCAATCATCGAAGACGGGCTGAATGAAAACGAACAATCCTGCGTTCTTGTTATCAGGGGGAAATTCTACGGAATGGGATATATTCCTGCAGATGTTCAGGTCACCGAGCCCGGAATGATACAAAGTTTTCTTACTCCTTATAAAGAAAACGGCTTTATTTCCAATCTTATTAATAGCTACGCAGCTAAATTTCCGGCCAAAGTCCGGGTTTTTGAAATAGAAGTTGTTCAGTCCAGCCATTGAAAATCCCTGTCCATCGGCATTTGCAGGAAAACCTCCGACACTTTTTCAGAAGGCGCCGCCAGCTTTCTCTCTTTTGTATTGAGCCAGGCCCCGTCTACTGTAAGAATAGCTGAAACGGTGTCATGGTTTTTAATAATATCATGCCGTATTGACCAGCGGGAAAAATCCTTCCTGGCTTTAATAAGTTTTAACCCTATATGGACCTTATCGCCCAGGTGAATCTCCCTTTTAAAGACACATTCTTCCCTGAATAGAATCGGCCCGAAATGCAATTCCTGCATCAAGCCTGCTGTGAGGCCATACTTATATAAAAATTCGATCCTGCATAAAGCGCCCCAGTCATAATAAACCGAATGCCTGAGATGAACATTAGGATCCAGGTCAGACCATCGAACCTGTACTTCTTTTAAAAAACTCTCCATACCTGAAAAATAAGCTATAAAACGAGGCTAAATTAACGGATTGCTGGTATCAGAATACGGCCGATAACTTTTATTTTTGCGACTCAATTAAAACTCATGAAGAAACTGATCTTTTTTACCTGTTTACTTATAACCTGTGACTTAGTTTTAGCACAACCGGCCAAAAAACCGGCCGTTAAGCCCGTAGCCCCGAAACCTCTTTTGAAGAACCTGAATGATTCAGTCAGTTATGCCATTGGCCTGAGTGTAGCAAATTTTTACAAACAGCAGGGTGTCAATAATATGAGCACATCATTAATCGCAAAGGCAATTAATGATGTATACGGAAAGAAACCAACCCTGATGAACGACCAGGCCGCTAATGCTTGCATGAATAAATTAATGATGCAGATACAGGAAGATAAAGCGAAGCCTGCTGTTGAAGCCGGTAAAGTATTTTTGGAAAACAATAAAAAAAGACCTGAAGTAAAAACAACTCCCAGCGGGCTTCAATATGAAGTTATCAGGGAAGGAACTGGCATAAAACCCGCTGCCGCTGATACCTTTGTATGCAATTACCGGGGAACACTGCTCAACGGAACAGAATTCGATGACTCCTATAAACGTGGTCAGCCTTTGATCCTTCCGGTCACTTCAGTGATCCGTGGCTGGACCGAGGGTTTGCAATTGATGACGGTTGGGTCAAAATATAAATTCTATATTCCCTACGATCTCGGTTATGGCCTCTTTGAAAACCCGCCTATACCGGGAGGTTCTACATTGATATTTGAGGTGGAATTACTCGATGTAAAGAAGCATCAATAATCTTATTTGTCTTTGAGCCGTTCTTTGGCCCAGGAGAGAGCTTTTTGAAATTGTTCTTCGGGGGTCAGGTTAGTGTTGTCAAGTACGAGAGCATCATGGGCCTTCTTCAAAGGACTTACCGCACGGTGCGAGTCAATATAGTCCCGCATCTCCAGGTTGTTTTTTACTTCTTCGATAGTAATGTTGGGGTTCTTTTCGAATAATTCTTTAAACCTTCTTTCGACTCTCACCGCATTGTCTGCTGTCATAAATATTTTCAGCTCTGCCCTGGGAAAAACGACTGTTCCGATATCCCTTCCATCCATCACGATTCCTTTTTTGGCGCCCAGCTTTTTCTGCTGGGCTACGGCAAATTCGCGAACTTCTTTAATCGCCGCTATATCACTTACCTTTTCTGCTATGACAAGATCACGAATGACATATTCCACGTTTTCGCCATTCAGGTATATCTCACTGGATTCATCCTTTTCATTGAAATGAAAATCAAGATAAACTTCTTTCAGGGCAGCTTTTACTTTCGATTTATTGGTCCAGTCAATATGATTCCTGAGAAAATATAACGTGATAGCCCGGTACATCGCCCCGCTGTCCACGTACACATAGCCGAGCTTTTTTGCCAGTTGTTTGGCCAGTGTGCTTTTACCGCAACTTGACCAGCCGTCAATGGTTATGATGATTTTTTTTGCCATTTATAATTATACCAAAAATACTGCTTCGCAAAATAGGGATAGAATGTGAATTTATTAAATCCTTAAAATACCGGTAGCGGTCAATTTTGCGGGGAAGTCGATAAGAGAAAATGATTTGAAGATTAATGCTAAGGGCAATATTGATATTGGCCACAGAGGATCTCAGAGAAACAGATAACCGCGGAGTATACATGATGGTGTCTCTGTGGCCATACCTGGCTATTTTGCTTAGCAGCAGGCAACAAAAAAGGAGTGCCTGGTTAAAACACTCCTTACGAATTTATCAAAACTATGTCTTATGCTTTTGACTTCTCTTCCACGTTTTTGAATGAGAATTTCAGCTTATGGTTTTCCTTATCGAGATCGACTACCAATACATCGCCGGCTTTTACATGCAGGCTCAGTATTTCTTCAGCCAACGGGTCTTCCAGGTATTTTTGGATAGCCCTGTGCAAAGGACGTGCGCCAAACTGGACATCATATCCTTTATCTGCCAGGAAGGATTTGGCATCTTCCGTTAACTCGAGACTGAAACCAAGATTGGCCAGTCTTTTCAGCACACCCTTCATCAGGATATCTATGATATTGAAGATATTTTCCTTTGTCAGGCTGTTGAAAATGACCACATCATCAATACGGTTCAGGAATTCCGGTGAGAAAGTACGCTTCAATGCCTTTTCAATGACTGCTTTGTTTGCTTCATCCTGGTGCTCAACCCGTGAAGTAGTGGCAAAACCAACGCCGGTTCCAAAGTCCTTTAACTGGCGGGCGCCTATATTAGAAGTCATAATGATCAGGGTATTCTTAAAATCCACTTTTCTTCCAAGACCATCGGTTAACTGACCATCATCCAGCACCTGTAAAAGAATATTATAAATATCCGGATGAGCTTTTTCTATTTCATCCAATAAAATAACACTATATGGCTTGCGGCGAACTTTTTCCGTCAATTGACCGCCTTCCTCATAGCCAACATACCCCGGAGGAGCCCCGATCAGGCGGCTTACCGTGAATTTTTCCATATACTCACTCATATCAATGCGAATCAGCGCATCTTCAGAATCGAACATATATCTTGCCAGCGCTCTCGCCAACTCGGTTTTACCAACACCCGTCGGGCCAAGGAAAATAAATGTGCCGATTGGCTTCTTAGGATCTTTCAACCCTACCCTGTTACGTTGAATAGCTTTTACCACTTTGGCAATGGCTTCTTCCTGGCCAACAACCATATCCCTCATGTCGTCAGCCATTTTGCGAAGCTTTTCTGTTTCAGCCTGTACCATTCTCTTGACAGGGATTCCCGTCATCATACTCACTACTTCAGCAATGGCTTCTTCATCTATCGGGTAACGCTTGTGCTTGCTCTCTTCCTCCCAGTCTGCTTTTGCTTTTTCAAGATCTTCGGCCAATCTTTTTTCTGTATCCCGCAAAGAAGCGGCTTCTTCGAATTTCTGGCTTTTTACCACTTTATTCTTCTCATTCTTTACATCCTCAATCTTCTTTTCAAGATCAACAATGTTTTGCGGTACATTGATGTTTTTCAGGTGCACCCTGGCTCCTACTTCGTCCATAACATCAATGGCTTTATCGGGCAACAGACGATCTGTAATATACCGGTCGCTCAGCTTCACACAGGCATCAATCGCGTCATTGCTGTATATCACATTGTGGTAATCTTCGTATTTGGACTTGATATTATTCAGTATCTGGATCGTCTCGTCTACGGTCGGAGGTTCAATCATCACTTTCTGGAAGCGGCGGTCAAGAGCTCCGTCCTTTTCAATATACATCCTGTATTCATCCAGTGTAGAAGCCCCGATACATTGAAGTTCTCCCCTGGCCAAAGCGGGTTTGAAGATATTACTGGCATCTAATGAACCACTCGCGCCACCGGCACCTACAATAGTATGCAGCTCATCGATAAATAAGATCACATCACGGTTCTTTTCCAGTTCGTTCATGATGGCTTTCATCCTTTCTTCAAACTGGCCGCGATATTTTGTACCGGCTACCAGCGCAGCCAGGTCAAGAGAGATCACTCTTTTGTCAAATAATACTCTCGAGACTTTCCGCTGAACTATCCGGAGAGCAAGACCTTCGACTATGGCGGTTTTACCTACGCCGGGTTCGCCGATCAGGATCGGGTTATTCTTTTTCCGGCGGGAAAGGATCTGGGATACTCTTTCTATCTCCGTTTCACGGCCAACAATGGGATCCAATGCTCCCATCTCAGCCAACTTGGTAATATCCCGGCCAAAATTATCCAATACAGGCGTCTTGCTTTTAGCGCTGCCCGATTGCTTTGAACTTTTTTGCTGGGAATATTTTTTTTCTTCATCAAAATCATCGTCGTTTTCATCAGTATAATCGGCCCTGGGGTCATTGGATTTTACTATACCCAGTTCCTGCCTGAAAAGATCGTAGTCCACGTCAAACTGGTTTAAGATTTGTGTAGCAATATTTTCTTTATTCTTAAGAATAGAAAGCATCAGGTGCTCTGTCTCAACAGTCGTGCTTTTTAAAGCTTTTGCTTCCAGTACCGTCACCCTGATGACTTTTTCGGCTTGCTTGGTCAGCGGGAGACTGTTAATGTTAGCAATGTTTTTTCCTGTTTTATCTTTTACGGCGAGTTCTATTTCTTTCCGGAGTTCATAAAGATCGACATTGAAACTTTTAAGGATACGGACTGCTGTATTATCCCCCTCCCGGATCAATCCCAGGAGAAGGTGCTCGGTGCCGATAAAATCGTTTCCTAATCTCAATGCTTCTTCCCTGCTGAACGAAATGATCTCTTTTACCTGTGCTGAAAAATTATTATCCATTTTTAGATAATTGGTTGATACAATATTAACAAATATATTTGGTTCCTGTTCTCCCGTAATTATAAACGGAATGTTGATAACATTAGTTGTTCACGGGGGTCAACATTTTCGGCGCTTCGCCCGGCTTAGTGCCTAAATATCAGGATATGCAGGTCAAAACAGATACCAAAGAAAAATTTCATGCCATCACGCTGCCCGGACCATCGATTTCTGCAAGTATGACAGAAGAATTAGCCGCATGTTTACTACCCTACCTGCAAAATGACGTTAAAAACGTGGTACTAATACTCAAAGACATAGAAAGCCTGGATAATGCTGCCGCTGAGAAACTCGTGTCGATCCAGCAAAAATTCTATGAAAAAGGCGCTTCCTTCGTCATCTGTGAGTTGCAAAAAAAGGTCGAAGAGTTTCTTGACAAGGATGAACTTTTGGAGATGATGAATGTAACACCGACGGAAAGCGAAGCCTGGGATATCGTCCAGATGGAAGAGATCGAAAGAGAGCTTTTGGGCGGAGAGGATGCCTCTGTCCCCTAAAAGGCGACCTGTACCGGTCATTTCTTAATCATACAAAACCTGCAGTAATCATTTTTTTGCAGCCCTATCCTGCATCCGGAACTGTTATCACGGGTCACCCATTTCATCGTTTGGTAACCCAAATCTTTGAAAATACCCCGGCAAAACTCATACTCCTGATCAATGACCCCTCAACAAATAAAAGAGCTTTTTAGCAGTCATATATCAAAACAACTAAATATAGTAGTTAGTTCAATCGGGATCATTTCCGTAGGAGGAGGTTCTATAAACGATACTTACCAGGTAAAGATAAACGATACCCACAAGTTTTTCCTGAAACTTAATTCTGCAACAACACTGGCCGGGCTTTTTCAAAAAGAGAAGAATGGCCTTGAATTTATAGCCCGGCAAAACTGTATCCTGACCCCCTCCGTCTTCCTTTGTGAAACGTATCATAACCATCAATGGTTACTGCTTGAATGGATAGAACCGGGAACCCGGAATGAAGACTTCTGGAAAAAATCAGGTGAGCAGCTTGCATGCCTGCATCATTGCAGCAATCCCCATTTCGGGTTCCCCGAAGATAATTTTATGGGCTCGCTGCCGCAGGCGAATACTTTTACCGGTAATTGGACCGATTTTTTTATTCATTACCGGCTGGAACCTCAAATAAATCTCGCTCTTGAAAAAAATCATCTTGGAAAAAACCTGGCCGCCTCTTTTGAAACCCTGTTCAAAAAACTCGAATCAATCTTTGATAATGAAAAACCTTCCTTACTTCATGGCGATCTCTGGAATGGTAATTTTATGTGCAGCGGCCAGTCATCGCCCGTATTGATAGACCCGGCCGTATATTTCGGTCACCGCAGTATGGACCTGGCTATGACAACACTGTTTGGCGGTTTTGACAAAATTTTCTACGATACTTATCACTACCATTTCCCTTTGCCGGCAAACTATCATGAACAATGGGAAGTTTGTAATCTCTACCCTTTATTGATCCATCTCAATCTTTTCGGGAAGAGCTATCTTGCAGATATAACCCATACACTGAAAAAACTTGTTTGAAAGAAAGCAGCCCTACCCATTAAAATACCGTCTTTCCCCGGTGTTTGATAAAATTATATTTCTATTTTTGAAGAATGCTCGCTGTTACGATCCTTGGAAATAATTCTGCCGTCCCGGCCTTTGACCGTCACCCCACCAGCCAGGTGGTAACCCTGGATGGCGACAATTTTTTAGTGGATTGCGGAGAGGGGACGCAGATACAAATGATCAATTATAAGATCCGGCGAAGCAAGATCTCCCATATATTCATTTCACATCTTCACGGCGATCATTATTTTGGCTTGGTAGGGCTCATCAATTCATTCAGTTTGCTCAGCCACCAGCAGGAACTTCATATTTTCGGCCCTTCGCCCCTCCAGGAAATAATCGAGATGCAGATCAAAGTAGCCGATACCCGGCTCTGTTACCCGCTGCATTTTCATACCATAAGTGGAGCGGACACCCTGGTAGACAATGAAAAGATCGAAATCAGGTGTTTCCCCACTCATCACCGGATCGAGTGTTATGGCTTTTCTTTCCGGGAAAAAAAGAAACCCCGCAAACTGATCCTCGAAAGTATACGGGAGAACAATATCCCCCTGCACTTTTATGAAAGACTCAAAAATGGGGAAGATTTTATTACTACCGCCGGGGAGGTGATCAAAAACGAATGGCTGACGATAGAAGGCCCCAAAGGAAAGACCTATGCTTTTTGCGCCGACACAAAATATAACGAGACCATGATAGATCATATCAGGGATGCCGATATGATCTATCATGAAGCTACTTACCTGGATAATCTTCGCGAAAGAGCAGAAGAAAGGTTTCACTCCACTTCCAAACAAGCTGCCCTGATAGCCAAAAAGGCCAATGTTGGCAAACTCTTGCTTGGACACTTCAGCAGTAAATATGATACACTGGAAGAGTTTGAGCAGGAAGCCAGGGAAGTCTTTCCAAACAGTGAATTAGCGCTGGAAGGAGTCACTTTTAAAGTATGATGAGTTCACCATTGCAAAATGGTAAACTCGTACTCGGTATGTCCATTCTCTTTATTTTTTGCCGCGATACTGATCAGCGTTTTCCCTTTTTCAAGATCCTCTGTTTCGGATATTCCGTTCTCGTGTCTTTTACGCAGGCCCGAAGACCTGAAGCCTGAGTTTTTAGCCTGCTGTTTTAAATCGTTGTAAATCTCTTTGCTATAGGTTGAAAAACTAACCTGGTTGATCTTATGTTTCGCATCAACAAAACAGCCTAATATATTGCCGTTTATTTCGCTTTCCCTGCTAATATAAATTAAAGAGCCATCCGACTGTGTGGAGCTATCGCTAACCTGGTAAGAAAGGCTTTTTACAAGTTTTACCAGGCCGGGAAAATCTGATGTTTCTGCAATCTTTACCAGTACCGGGATTTCAATTTTCTTTTCAGTTTGACCGCTGCCGGTAAAACAAACAATAAATACAAATAATGATAATAAAATAAATCTCATAGGATGGCTATTTCATCAACCATTTGTAAAATAACGGGAATTCCACTCTCCACCTTGTTTCATTATGCTTGCCGTCATCGCGGATAACAGTTGTCATTGTTGATTTTGACACCTGTTTCATCAGGTCAAACGCTTTTTGCATATCCGGCACCATCCCCTCTCCTTCCTGTTTACCGGCATAGAAATATATTTTTGCGTTTACCTTCTTTCCTTTTGCTTTTATATCATCAAATATTTTCGGGCCTATCCCAAAAGACGGTGAAAACACCCCCGCACCGCCAAATACCCCCGGGTATTTTAATACAGCATACAAAGAAATGATGCCTCCCATAGAGCTTCCCGCCACAAATGTATTCTCCCGGGTCTTCAATGTGCGGTAATGCTTATCTATATAAGGTTTCAGCGTGATTACCAGGAAATCAACGTACTTGTCGCCTTCACCTTTTCCAAACCGCTCCATATCATAAGGGCAATATTCATTCATACGCTTAGTGCCTCCATGATCCACTGCTACCACGATACATTTCTTTTTCATGGTATCAAGACACTCATCTACTCCCCACTCACCGGCGTAGGAAGTTGAATCATCAAAAACATTCTGTCCGTCGTGCATATACAGAACAGGATAATGTTTACCGGATTTTTCATATCCTTCCGGCAGGTAGATCCAGACCCTTCTTATCCTCTTCAGTTGAGGGATTACAAAAGCAGTATCAATAATATGAACATTCTTACTGGCTGTACTAACCCTTGGCTTTGCAGGAAATCTATCGGACCACTCCTCGATATCTAGCTGAATGACTGTATCACCCGGCACCACCAGGTCATGATTCGGGAGGAAAGCCCCGCCTTTTTTACATTCTGCTTTATCCCAGCTTCCTCTTGCAATCTTGTATTCGTATTTCCCGTCATTAAGCTTCAGGTTAATATAATAATCCCCCTTAGCGGTCTTTTGGAAACGATAGTTTTTATCCTGTGCATTCCAGTCATTGAAAGAGCCGGCAATATATATCTCGCTCCCGGAAGGATGATAAGCTGGTAACTTTTTTATTTCAATCCTTACCGTGCTTTGTGACATAACGGGTGATGCGAGTAATAAGACAAATATGTAAAGTAAAGGTTTGGGCATAATCAAATCAGGCTAAGATTCAATCTGGCCTGCTTCATCAGCTCTTTAATCCTCAGATGGTGCTTCTCACTCACCCTCCATACAGGCAGGCGAAAGGTATTTTCACAAAGCCCCATCTCGCTTAAATAGGCTTTTACGCCACTCGGACTTCCTTCGGCAAACATGGAAGCGATAATATCTGTGTATTTGAAATGTAATTTTTGCGCCTCTTCAAATTGCCCGGCAAGACATAGCCTGACCATGTCAGCATAATCTTTCGGGTAAGCATTAGCTACAACTGATATAAGTCCCTCAGCCCCGCAGGCGATCATGTGCAGGGTAATCGGGTCATCACCACTGATGACCATGAATTCATCCGGCTTATGTTTAATGATCTGGCTGATCTGCTCGAAATTGCCGGAAGCCTCTTTGGTGGCAAATATATTTTTGCACTCATGGGCGATCCGTAATTGAGTATCCGCTGCAACATTCATACCTGTCCGGGAAGGCACATTATACATGATGATAGGGAGAGGCGTAGCATCATTCAACGCCTTATAATGCTGAAAGAGCCCTTCCTGGTTAGGTTTATTATAATAGGGAGCTACTGAAAGAATAGCCTCATAACCATTAAGATCAAATTTCTTAAAGTCATGGGTCACTTCGCGCGTATCATTACCGCCAATGCCGGCTACCAGGGGTAAGCGGCCGGCTACCATTTCTTTTACAAAAGAAAAAACCTGTTGTTTTTCCTCACCATGCACCGTAGCGCTTTCACCGGTAGTGCCAAGCACGACGAGATATTCCACCTTTCCGGCTATCCAAAACTCAATGAGCTTCTTAAAACTATTCCAGTCTATTTTTCCGTCTGTATGAAACGGGGTCACAATCGCGATACCAGTACCTGTAAATTTTTTTCTCAGAGACATGTGATGAGTTATTAGTTATGAGTTACGAGTAAAGTTCAGAAATATGAAGTGTTCACTCATGGCTGCAATTAAAGATTATAATACTAAAGCCGGGCAAATAATCACTAAAACCTTTCCTATTTACCGCTGCCACTGCAATAAAAGCAGTTTGGCGCCTAAGTCATCTCGCCAGGGCGCGGACAGGGGGGCTACACTTCCTCCCAGAATCCCATCTTACCAAACTTTTCTATCCGGTCATGTATCCTCTTCGCCGGAGGTTCCTGCTTCAGTTCTTTCAATACAGGCTTGATATAATTTTTGAGAATTTGCGCCGACGCGTCGTAATCCCAGTGAGCGCCTCCTGTTGGTTCTGGTATGATCCCATCAATCAGGCCAAATCCAAGCATTTTATCCGCTGTCAATCTCAATTGTTCAGCCGCGACTTCCTTCTTTTCCCAGCTTCTCCACAGGATAGACGAACAGCTTTCGGGACTGATGACAGTGTACCAGGTATTTTCCATCATAAAAACCCTGTCACCTACACCAATACCCAGGGCGCCGCCGCTGGCTCCTTCTCCAATGATAACACAGATGACAGGCACGCGAAGACGGATCATTTCATAAATATTCCTGGCTATCGCTTCGCCTTGTCCTCTTTCCTCCGCTTCCAGGCCGGGATAAGCCCCGGGAGTATCTATTAAAGTTATGATAGGCTTATTGAATTTCTCCGCCATTTTCATCAGGCGCAATGCCTTCCTGTATCCTTCAGGATTGGCCATACCAAAATTGCGAAGCTGCCGCATTTTGGTATTGATCCCTTTTTGCTGGCCAACGATCATGACGGTCTCCCCATCAAGGCTGGCGAATCCCCCGATCATCGCTTTATCATCCCGGACATTACGGTCCCCGAAAAGCTCAACAAAATTTGTTGTCATCTTCTCGATATATTTCTGGGTATAGGGACGGTCGGGGTGGCGGCTGAGTTGTACCCTTTGCCAACTGGTAAGATTTGCCGTGATCTCCTTTCTTTTTTCCAGTATATTTTGTTCAAGACGCGAGACCAGGTCGCTCATATCAATCTTCGTCTTTTCCTGCCGGTGCTTTGCATTCTCAATTTCGTCAATGAGGTCTTTTATCGGCTTTTCAAAATCCAGGAATTGTCGGTTCGCATTAGTTGGCATACTCCATAAATGAAGAGGCTAAATTAAGGATTAAATTATAATGAAATAATGAGGCCGGGTATCCTGTTCATTCAGTGGCATTAAGGGCTAATCCCAGGATACATCTTTATGCTGAAGAAAGGAACCATTGTTGTCTGGTAAAAATTCGCGCATGTCCGGCATCAGAAAAATGGCGTTAAGAAAATTACGGAGTAAGCCGTCTTTCCCGCATCGCGGGAAAGAAACGCAGGGCTGTTTGAGCCCGTGGTATTTTCAAGGCAAGGTATGCCCGGGGCGAGTTCCCTGCGTTTAGGCTTACGCAGTAATTTTTAGCCATTTTTCTGGAGCCGGGACTTTTTTTGTTACTTTTTTTTGTCAAAAAAAAGTAAATAGAGTTTTCGAAAAGAAATTAGAGTGCATGCCCCTGAATCTAATGGTTCGCAAAGTCTAATGCCTTAGCAGGTTTGCCTGATTTGAGAATATTTTCCCCGGACAATAATGGAAAGGGACCACGGATGGGTAGTGATCAATTTAGCCGGGAAGACGATAAGAAAAAATGATTTGAAAATTAACGCTTACCAGCTTCTTGTCTTACCGGCTATTTTTAAAAATAACCATTATTCACGGATGAGAGGATTGAACAGATTTATTCCTTGAAGAAGTAATGGTCACCTTCTATTAATGTATCGGATCAGGTAAAGATTTACCCGCATCCCTGTTTATCCGTCTGATTGGTGTTATCCTTGTTCTGATCAGGATCATTTCAGGATTGCCGACCGGGACGTATAATGATTATTGGCAGCATATACAAAGAGACAGGTTCCGTTTTTAATCACATCAATAATATCACTGGCCTCCGCAACTGGTACAGCCGGGCAGCCTTCACTTCTGCCAATATATCCCTGCGCTTCGATATATGATTCGCTTACATATTCTGCTCCATGCATCACAATGGCCCGGGCATAAGCCTTATCATTGATTCCTTTTTCAATGCCTTCCAGTTTCAATGAATATCCATTGTTACCAAAGTAAGTGTCCCCGGTAATATAAAATCCGGGGCTGCTTTTATAGGATGCGGGTCTGTTGGAAAAAGAAGAAGCCCATTCTTTGCCGGAATTTCTTCCATGCGCCACCAATGTATTGAAAAGGACCTTATAATTTTTCATATCCAGCACATACAACCTTTTGTGATCGCTTGGTTGACTGAAATCAATAATGGCCATTACCGATTCATTGAGGATCTTGCCCTGGTTAAGCAGTTTCTTCCAGCCTTTCTGGGCATAGAGAAATGCCTGGCGGCTAAGACCCGAAAGATCAAGGTGCAGGCTGTCATATACCGATTTGAAATGGATCATCCGTTGAAGAGAGTCACCCGGCGAAGGCGTTGTCGCAACAGTGGGCCGCGGATGGAGCCTGTTTCCCAAAACCGGCTTTGCGAATACAGAAGGCAAATGCAATAAAGTGATGAACAGGGATGATAGAAGGAGATAAAATCCTTTTAGCGTTTTTTTCATAGCTACTCATTAGACTTTTAATACTTAAACTGGATAACAACGCTCCGACCCGCCAAAATATTTTTCCTTTCTGTTAATGAATGCCCTTCTTTCGGGATAAGTCTATAAATATAAAAAAGACCGGTGAATTAGCAAGACTCTTTTTGTTAATTTTTTGGAAGGTTGATCCGGGTCAAACGGGCCCGCCGGCTTATTTCAGACAGGATAATCAATAAAGAGGCTGTCTAATAAGGTCAAAAAAGAAAAATTCACACAAAGCCGCAAAGTTAACGCAGCGGCGCAAAGGAAGTCTGACACTTTGCGCCCTTTGCTCCTTAGCGGTCCTTGCGTGAAATAAATACCTTATGAAGACAGCCTCTTTATTATAGAATATAGGAAAGGATAAGGTTTTCAAAGGATAAATAACCAGCCGGTAGTGGTCAATTTTCACACAGAGGTTTTTGCCCGTATTACACACTGATTCGGCCCTTCAATAAAACCTCTCACAAAGACCCAACGGCTGTCTCTCATTGTCAATTCGCCCCGTTTCTGCGCCGTTGCGGGAGATCAAAATCCGTCTTTGCGACATCCTGGAAATTTCAAATTTGACCACTGCCAACCGGCTCTTCATCATTATTCATTTCCCTGGCTTTACTTTTACTATGGAAACCGGGATCAGCCCATGAGCTTCCTTATGAGTTTTAATAACTGCTGCTGAATCCGGCGCCTGCGACAAACATACCACGCGACCTTCCTTTTCGTTTACCCAGTAGTTGGTAAAGTTCACTCCATACTTTTTCTCAACGGAAAGATCTTTTTGATGGGCCGCTGCTACATCCTTGGCCGAAACCTTGCCAGCGCCAAGTTCATGCACATCGAGGAAAAAATTATCCTGGTTGATCAATGACGCTTCCGTCCCGCCCGTTACGGCGTATATCTGGTCGGGTAAGAGCCCATGCGCTTCCGCATGTGTTTTCCTTATGGATTGCGAATCGGCGGCGGATGAAAGACAATACACATTCCCATCGGCTTCATCTACCCAGTATTTAATGAAATGAACGCCATATTTTTCCTGTACGGCCAGGTCTTTGGCATGTGCCTGGGCTACCGCTTCATACTTCACTTTTCCGGGCCCTATATGATGCACATCCAGGTAATACATGTTGTCGGATTTATGAGCAACTGGCAGGCTGTCTGTACCCTGTGTTGTTTCAGCAATAGCGGGTTGAGAGGATGAGCGGCAAGAAATGATACTGGCAATAATGAATGTTGGAAAAACAAAGAACATTTTAAAAAACATTTTCATGATAAAATTTGATTTAATGATGATGAAATATAATTTCGATGCAAAACAAATCCCTATTCGCCCATAGCATATAAGGAGTTTTCCCTATTTTAGAATCGCTCTTTCTGTATTTTATAAAATGTTCGTAAAAAAAAGATGGGGTGCTGCAGCAAACGGAAATTACCCATTGGTAACCTGCAGATGATTACCGGCTGACCTTGTTCTTCCACCGGCATTTCCCGCAAAAAAAGCTTTATCTCCGGTCTCCCTGTTTGTCTTTTGTGTTTTGTTTGGCCAACAGAATTATGGAGCTTTGGCGATTTTAGAACAGTAATCTCATCATTAATAAAGAGGAAATATGGAGCTGATCGAAAGAGACGGATTCCTGGCCGCCCTGCAAACAAAATTTTCAACCATCGCAGAAGGGGAAGGACATTGTGTCTTTATAAGTGGTGAGGCCGGCATCGGTAAAACATCGCTGGTAAGAGCGTTTTGTAAAGAGCAAGCCGGGGATTGTAATATCTACCAGGGAGCCTGTGATGCCCTGTTTACGCCCCGTCCGCTGGCGCCATTGTACGATATCGTATGGCAGGTAAAAAATGATCTCTGGCCCAGCAGCCATAGCATTGAAGAAAGGTCCGAATTATTTTCCTGTTTTTTTCGTGAGCTGAGTCATCAAAAACAAAAAACCCTGATCGTATTTGAGGACATACACTGGGCTGATGAAGCCACGCTTGACTTTATAAAATTCTTTGCCAGGCGCATTACGCAACTGCGATGCCTGTTTATTCTTACCTACCGTGACGATGAGATAAATTCTCATCATCCATTGAGAAATGTCCTGGGCCAGTTGCCCCCGGATTCTTTTACACGGCTGCAGCTTACCTCCTTATCCAGGGAGGCGGTAGAGAAAATGGCTAATGAAAAAGGCTATAGCGGCGAAGATGTCTATAGTATTTCGGGTGGCAATCCTTTTTATGTAAATGAGATATTGGCCAGTTACAGCCCGGGTGTGCCGGATAATATTAAAACCTCCGTCTTATCCAGTTATAACGGCGCCACGGAAAGAACGAAGCAGGTTTGGGAATTACTGTCTGTCATTCCTGCCAGTTTCGAGATAAAATATCTTGAAAAATTTGAGCCTTTATATGCTGGCGCCATTGAAAACTGTCTTGAAAAAAAAATTCTTATCATTAATGATGGCCATATCTATTTTAAACATGAATTATTCAGGAGAACGATCGAAACATCCCTGTCGCCGCTGAAAAGAGTTGCCCTGAATAAAAGAGTACTGGGCCTGCTCCGGGAGAGTTTTGAGCAAAACCAGGAGATCGAACGGATCATTCATCACGCGAAAAATGCAAACGAATACGAAGTAGTAGTTCAATATGCGCCATTGGCCGCCACCCAGGCAGCTTCCGTGGGCGCTCATATCGAAGCATCGAAATTATATTTAACAGCCATTGAATATTACCAGGGAAATGATAAAGACATATTGATCAGGTTTTATGAATCGTACGCGTATGAATGTTATCTCACCTACCAGATTAAAGAGGCCATTATTTATGCAGGAAAATCGCTAAACATCTGGAAGGAAAAAAACGATACGGAAAAGATCGGGGACTGCCTCCGCTTTTTATCACGGCTCTGGTGGTTTGAAGGTAACCGGAAACTGGCTGAACGTTTCGCCGAACAAGCCATTGAGGTTTTTGAAACCCAGCCTTCGTCAAAGGCAAAAGCCCTGGCTTTAAGTACTATGTCACAATTAAAAATGTTGGCTCACCAGCCGCTTGAATGCATATTCTGGGGCGAGAAAGCTATTGCCATGGCAAAAGAATTATCGGATGAAGAAATTCTTTCCCATGCTTTGAACAATGTAGGTACTGCGCAAATGTGGTTTCCCTCCTCCAATCAAAAAGGCATTGAGTTGTTGCGGCAAAGCCTGGAAATCGCTTTAAAAAATTCGTACCACGAACATGGGGCCCGCGCCTATACCAATCTCGGCGGTATCGGGGTTACTACGAAAGATTATACTTCT
Organism: Bacteroidota bacterium; assembly: GCA_030706685.1. Classification (GTDB taxonomy): domain Bacteria; phylum Bacteroidota; class Bacteroidia; order Chitinophagales; family Chitinophagaceae; genus VBAT01. The sequence continues at coordinate 11,130 of JAUZOA010000010.1, read as the reverse complement.
GCAAAAAATATCCTGGACGAAGGCATACGGTATTGCGAAGAAAGAGATCTTGATTCCTGGAGAGCGTATATGCTGGCCTGGAAAGCCCGCTTGTACCTGGAAACAGGCAATTGGAATGAAGCCGAACGAATAGCGGGCGATCTTCTCAAAAATGAAAACCATGCCCCTTATGTAAAAATTGGCGCCCTGAACGTTATGTCAAAAATAAAAATGCGCAGGGGCTCCCCGGATGACGCGCTTCCCCTCCTGCAGGAAGCCAAAGCAAAAGCCTTTGACACAATGGAACTCCAAAGGATCATCCCTTCCATATCCGCTCTATTGGAATATGAATGGCTGACAGGGAAAGAAGTCATTGAACAATCAGCTATTGATACTACGATAAATATGGTGGACAGAATGGGCAACGTGTATGAAAACAATGAATTCGCTTTCTGGTTATGCAAAGGGAAAAAACAAAAACTGTTGCTAACAGAAATATATGAGGGCTACGAAATAAGCAATACAAAAAAGGCTTTAAAAGCAGCGGCGCATTGGGAAAAAACAGGTTGTCCTTACGAACAGGCGCTTGCATTATTTGAAGGCGATGAAAATGATAAAAGAAAAGCCATCGCCATTGTTCACCGGCTCGGCGCTTATGCGGTTTACGAAAAACTGAAATTGGAAATGAGGAGTTCCGGTATTAAAAGCATTCCGCGGGGTATCCGGAAAACCACCCAATCCAATCCTGCCCTTTTAACAGGCCGCGAACTGGATGTGCTGCAGTTGTTAAATGAAGGCATGCAGAATAAAGAAATCGCCACCCGGCTTTTTATATCGGCTAAAACGGTGGATCATCATATTTCATCTATATTATATAAACTGGAAGTAAAATCGCGTGTAAAGGCTGTACAGGAGGCGGCCAGGCTGGGAATCATAAAATAGGGAATCCTTTATATTTAAATAGGGAACAACCCTGTCATTCAACAACAACCATCCCCGGAGTTTTGCAGCTATTATTCATTATTAAAAATTTGTTGTATGAAAAAATTTGTTGTTGAAAGAAACCTGCCCGGCGCCGGGAACCTTACTCCTGAAGAATTGCAAGCTATTTCTCAAACTTCCTGCGAGGCGGTTACCCAACTGGGCAAACCCTATCACTGGATACAATCATTTATTACCGGTGATAAGATCTATTGTATTCATATAGCCGAAAGTGAAGAAGTAATTCGTGAACATGCCAGGCTGGGCAAATTTCCCATCAATACAGTATCCGAAGTAAAAGTTGTTATTGATCCGATCACCAGCAATCCGTTGAGGTAAACACTGATCCCTGTATGAAACGGCGGTAGTGCGCCCCTTTTACTACTTTTTCCCGCAAAGACACCAGGGTCACAAATAAATTTCAATGAAAAGCATGCGCTTTGTGATCTTTGTGTCTTTTTGAAAAAGAATAGTCAAATTGATGCACTGCCGAAACAGCGAATTATTAAAAACCTGCTTAAAAATCCTGGTTGCGCCAATCCTGCCATTAAACAAAGTATAAAAAATGAAAAGGGTCTTGCCGGTAATTGTCTTATCCCAGTTTTTTTGTACCTCTTTGTGGTTTGCAGGGAATGCAATCATATCGGATATAGTTAAGCAATTCCATCTTGAACCCGCTTATTTAGCCCACCTGGCAAGCGCGGTGCAATCAGGATTTATCGCAGGAACTTTAATTTTCGCCGTGCTCAGCATCTCCGACAGGTTTTCGCCTTCCCTGGTTTTCTTTCTCAGTTCCCTGGTAGCCGCTTTATTTAACCTGGCTATAAGTTTTAATGGGATCAATTCATCCTGGCTATTGCTATTTCGTTTCCTGACTGGTTTTTTTCTCGCAGGAATTTACCCGGTCGGGATGAAGATCGCCGCTGATTATTACCAGCAGGGACTCGGAAAATCATTAGGCTTTTTGGTAGGCGCATTGGTGATCGGAACATCATTTCCTCATTTATTGAAAAGCATCACGGCAGCCCTGCCCTGGAAATGGGTTATTTTTTCAACTTCATTTCTTTCGGTGATGGGCGGGTTAGCCATGCTGCTCTGGATACCCGACGGGCCCTATCGTAAAGCCGGTCAGCCATTAAACCCGGGAGCATTCTTAAAAGGTTTCCGTGATAAGAAATTCAGAGCTGTTTCTTTTGGATATTTCGGACATATGTGGGAGCTATATGCCTTCTGGGTATTCGTGCCGGTAATATTGACGGCTTATAAAGATCATTACCCGGGAGCGGGTTTTAATATTCCCTTTTTATCGTTCCTGATAATCGCGGCGGGCGGTGTTTCTTGTGTCTTGAGCGGATTGATTTCACAATGGCTGGGGGCAAAGAAAACAGCTTCTATTGCATTATTGATATCCTGTGCCTGCTGTATTATTTCCCCGCTATTATTATTTAATCGTTCAGAGCCGGCGCTTATTGTATTCTTATTTACCTGGAGCATGGCCGTCATCGCGGACTCCCCTTTATTTTCAACCTTAGTGGCTCAAAATGCTCCCCCGGTATCGAAAGGCGCGTCGCTAACCATAGTGAATTGTATCGGGTTTTCCATTACGATCATCAGCATTCAGTTGATTAATGCATTGCGAACTGAAGATAATGCCCGGTATATTTATATGCTGCTGGCGATAGGACCTGTGTTAGGGTTGATAGCGTTGACCAGGGATAAAGATAACCACCCGAAACATCCGGAAGCGGTTAAATGATCCCGGAAGCTTAACGCTGATAAAAAATGTAACTGTTCCCATCAAATCGTTGAGCAGCTTCCTGTTTTCAGCCATTTCCCCGCTTCACAAGTAATCCAAAATAAACGAAACCGGTCCCCCGGGTGCTATGCATTAACCTTCTGCCCGGTTAACCATGAAATACCCTGGCTATATACTAAAACTAAAAAGAGTCAAACATAGGTCAAAGACGGATGAAAGACGGATCAAACACGGATAAAAGACGGATAAAACACGGATATTGCCCCTCTTTTATCCCTGTTTAATCCGGTTTCCTTTCCTTTCTGATACGTTTTTAGTATATTCATGACCAGTATCAAACTATGATTTATGGGAAGATTTATTAATGGCATCAACGGGCCTGTCACAGGCAGGGTGGGCACTATCATTGGCTCATCCCGGAACGGGGTCGCTTATGTAAAGGGGCCTTATAAAAAACGTACAAAGCGGATAAGTAAAAAGGAAAAAGCCAACCGGGATAGGTTCGCCATGGCGCAGTTATGGCTGCAGCCCATTTTGGGGTTCCTGCGCCAGGGGTTTAAGAATTATAGTGAAAGATCGGAAGGATTTGTGGCGGCAAAATCCTGGCTATTGAAAAATTCCTTTGAAGAAGATGGAACAGCCATCCGCATTAACCCCGCATTGGTCAAGGTAAGCTTTGGCGATCTGCCGGTAGCGAATAATATTACTGTGTCACAGCCATCACCCGGTCAATTAAAGTTTACATGGGATGTGTCCATAGTTGAAGGAGCCAGTCCCAGTGACCAGGTAATGTTGCTGGCCTACGATATTGAAAACAGCCAGGCTTCTTTTACCATCACCGGCCAGTTCAGGAACACGGGATCAGATATATTGCCGGTGCCCCGTACGCGGAAAAGAACCTATCATCTTTATGCCGCTTTTGTTGCATCCGACCGGGAAAGGCAGTCACATAGTGTATATCTTGGGGAATGGAACGTTTAGATAATCGCTGATCGCTCAGTCATAAAACATTCTTCCCCGTATAACGATGGCTGCTCCTCTTTCCTGAAAATAACAGGTTGCTGAGCAGGTATTTTACGTTATTTATTCTTATTACTGATAAACACATCGCCATTTTTGATATCATCGGCGAGGTATTGGATAGTGTTCGTTTCAAATAGTTTTATGAATTGTTCCTTTATCGTTTTGTATTGAAAATGCATTGGACAGGGTTTTGTTCCTGAACATTTAACCAGGCCCAATACACATTTTTCCAGCACCTGGTCCTCTCCCATCGCTTCGAGCACTGCACGAAGAGGCTGTTTCCTGGATTTTTCAGTCATATAAAATCCGCCATTGGGGCCGCTAACCGAGCGGATAATTTTATTATCCTTACGAAGCGCCTGCAATATTTTAGCCGTAAACGGCAGCGGCGAATCAATAGCCTTTGCTATTTCGCCAATACTGCATTTTCTTTCTTCAGTGCCCTTTTGAGCAATATAAATAATTGCTCTCAATGCATATTCGGTTGCCTTAGTAAACATTAAAGTAATTTTGAAAAGTAAATTATATATTCTTTCAGCAAACTTATTCTTTGCCCGGAGCTGTATCTATCCAACTTGCGTAGGAATCTGCTGTCTCGTATAACTTTAACCCGGCAAGTTTAATGAAGGGTGGCAATTCTTCTGCTATTGTATGTTGCATATAAATAAGCAGGTTCTCTGCTGTTGGTTCAGCTTCCCAGTTTACCAGGTTCTCTTGCCGGACAATACCAGGGTGTTTGGCCAGGTAGTCATTTGACAGAACGAGTTTATGATCCAACCGTTTAATTACACTTTCTGTCGTCACTCTTTTTAATTCCTTGAAATCAAAAATAAAGCCTGGAGGAGGAATATACCCCTTCGATTCTTCAGTTAAGGATACTGTTACATGCAATTCATAAGAATGGCCATGTATATCCTTGCAAGCCCCGGAATAACCATGAATGGCATGAGCCATCTCAAAATGAAAGATTTTTGTGAGTTGTAACATAATTAAGGTCAGATGAGGGAACAAAGCATTTGTTCCGTTTTTGGCAAAAGGATGATTATTAAATAATTCAGGACAAATCTATCCTTAATTGTTATATTTGCCAATAATTGCCCGGAAAGGATTTAAAGTCGATATTGACTGCATCCCGTTAATTGCCTGCCGTGTTCCTTTTTTTTGAGCCCATTCCACAGGTTTTCTAATATTAAAAAGATTTCATGCATTATTCTTCACCACACAAATTCCATATCCCGGTAATGGGTTTGGCTTATACCATAGATAGCCCGGTAAAAGTCGCCCGCTTTGGTATCTCATCCGTTATTTCAATTGTCGAAGACAGGTTAATAGAAATGATGAGAAAACATTATTACCCGGCTATCAACAAAGAGTATTATCCTATCTCCACTCATGAAGAGGATTACCGGGCCAAAAGGATTACCGATTACCTGGATCTTGTCAATACAATTGTGCAAGCACAGGTTGAAAAACTCAGGAACGCTGCTTTTGAAGCGGGTTCTGAAATAGTAAAGTATTTTGAGATGCTGCCCGATGATAGCCTGCTAAAACAATGCTACCGGAAAATGGTGAAGATGACCAGCGAATTGGAAAAGAAAAGGATAGAAACTTATTTACGGACACAAATAATCGCGGGCAGCATTGACGTAAATATTATGACCAAAATAGACCGGAACAACTATAATAAGACCGGCGAATTACTGGAAAACGGTTCTGATGCGGTAGCTGCATTGAGAGGATATGCAAAAAGTACCCTGGAAAATTCTTCGGTAGTTTTTTCTGCGGGCATGAATCCCAGGGTCTATAATTACCTTGAAAATTGCAGGGAGTTTGATGTAAATGAAGATGGAAAGTTCACAAAAAAAATAATCATAAAAGTCAGCGATTACCGTTCTGCATTAATCCAGGGAAAATACCTGGCAAAGAAAGCTATCTGGGTTAGTGAGTTCAGGATTGAATCCGGCTTGAATTGCGGGGGCCATGCTTTTGCAACGGATGGCTATTTGATGGGTCCTCTCCTGGAAGAATTCAAATCCAACAGGCAGGAACTTACAGATATACTTTTTGAAATCTACAATGCTGCTCTAAAGAGAAAAAATAACACCCAGCTTATTTACCCGCCTAAAATAATATTTTCTGTACAGGGAGGTATTGGTACCCATGAAGAAGATGAATTTTTACACAGGCATTACCAGATAGAAAGTACGGGATGGGGAACACCTTTTTTACTTGTACCGGAGGCTACTACTGTTGATGAAGCCACTATGAAACTATTGTGCGCGGCAAAAGAAAAAGATATGGTGCTGAGCCACAATTCCCCATTGAATGTCCGGTTTCATTACCTGAAAGGGACCAGCGCTGAAAATGAAAAATTACTAAGACGCAGGAATGGGAAACCCGGCAGTCCTTGTACTGAAAAGCACCTCGGTTCCAATACAGAATTCACCAAAGAGCCGATTTGTACAGCTTCTCACCAATATCAAAAATTAAAAATCGCGCAGTTACGATCGCTTAATTTGCCTGAGCAAGAATATAACAACCAGGTAAATGCTGTATTGGACAAAGAATGTTTATGTGTAGGTCTGAGTAATGCCGCTGCAATTAACTATAAACAAACTTTTATAAAAACACTTAGTGCCGTAACTATTTGCCCGGGGCCGAATATTGTTAATTTTTCCAGGGTAGTTTCGCTGCAAACGATGACCGATCATATTTACGGGAGAACGAATATTGTTACCAATTCTGACAGACCTCATATGTTTATTGCTGAACTGCATTTATATATTGATTATCTCAAAGAGCAGTTGGAAGCAGACATGCTTGCTGGTCAATTTTCAAAAAGAAAAAAATACTATATCTCCTTTTATCAGAATTTAAGGGATGGTATCAGGTATTATCGCCCGTTGCCCGGTATAGCCGCCACCCGCAGGAATCAGTTTGTCAAAGCACTGACTAATGCGGGGATAGAACTGGATTTTTTAAATTATCAATACGGGATTGACGATAAATAATTACAAGACACCAAAAAATAAAAAAGCCCCCGGAAGACAGTTCATTAGAGGTTTTAAAATTGACCTGGGGACCGGACGTAAGACCACCTGGTAATTATGAGGTCGCCATCAGCCATTTCAAGCGGTCATTCACCCCCTTCAACGTTGATAGCAAGTATATTAATCGCCAATAGAATTCATTGGCAGGTAGTGGGTCAGTTTCAATATTTATGTGGGCCACAGAGGACCGCCGAGAAACAGAGAATCTCAGAGGATTCATGATAGTCTCTCTGTGGCACTCTTTATCTCTGCGGTTCTCAGTGGACATATTTCAAACTGACCCATTACCTATTGGCAGAGTCAGCGACTTTCCTGATGGAGATCATTGAAAATCCATTCTTATCCGGACTAAATTGGACAATAAAATCTCGGGGTAGGAAATGAAATCTCGGGGTAGGAATAGAATGAGTCATCCCTTTCGTATCGTTCTGGCCATTATGCCCGTTACGAGAGATAACCGGGGGGCAAGGTTCAAATTTCTAAACTGATTTATTTAAACTTAAAATTATTGGAATATGAAAGGATTTAAAATTAACATCGAAAAAGCAGCAACAGGAAATGATAATTTCCGGAAAGTTTTATACACTTCCAGCCATAGCCAATTGGTGCTTATGAGTCTTAAACCGAAAGAGGAAATTGGGGAAGAAATCCATCATGACAATGACCAGTTCTTCCGTATTGAGTCAGGACATGGGAAATGTATTATAGATCGCACTGAATATGAATTGAAGGATGGAGATGCCATTGTGATCCCCGCAGGTGCAAAACATAACGTTATTAATATCAGCAAGGACGCTGCACTGAAAATGTACACTATTTATTCTCCTGCTCATCACAAAGATGGTATCGTAAGATCTACAAAAGCAGATGCTGTAGCTCATGCAGAGGAGTTTGATGGAGTAACAACTGAAGGAGTAACAGTTTAATAAAACTGTTCTGGCTTGTTTTCTTGCGTCTAAAATGAGAACCGGCAAATCAGGGTTTTGAATGATGAACTATTGCCTGCAAGAGGAGACACCTGTTTGGATACAAAAAACAAAAGCCTCTAAAGTGTAGAACATTAGAGGCTTCTAAAATTAGTCTGCGGACGGGACTCGAACCCGTCCCCACAATACTGTAGGGATGACAGGACGGCATTCTAACCAACTGAACTACCTGTCTTCAATAAACCGATGAACGATATTTTTAGGATGGCTCAATAAAGCTTTTATTCTATCAATTGTTGCTTTCTTAAGATTCTTCTCTCTGGCAAGTGCAGCCGTTTTGGATTCCATTTCCTCGACATACACCAGGTTCCAGGGCGTTTTATGTGAAGTGTAGTTGCATTCTTTATTATTATGTTGAATAAGCCGTAGTAAAGGATGCTCAGAATATCCTTTATAATAGGAATCATCTACCTGGCTTTGAATGATGTAAACATAATAGGCCATAAATGCAAAAAACTCTGAAAATCTCCAGAGTTTCTGCGGACCGGACGGCATCGCTGTCGGCCTCTTAATTTATTGAAAAGCAAATACTTATATTTTTACTCGATCTTTTACTCGATTAACTTTAAAGAACTGCCATTTTCTTACACTGCTTTACACAGCTTACGATTACCATACAAAGGTACCTACTTCTTTTCACTTTTATCTATGACTTTCGCATAGCTTGACACATTTAAGGTAACGGTATCTCTCATCTTGTAAATTTGTAGGGTTATTTCAAATAGCTAGATAGAAATGGAGATTTTGAGGAACTGATAAAAAAGATTGTCTTTTATATCGGTGAATTTGGTATCACCCACAAAAGATTAAACCTCTTTCAACCTCATTCAATTACCCACAAGAATTGTAATGTTCGTATGTCAAATCAGGATAACATAATTAACAATAGGGAAATTGAGCTAGCGCTATCCTTTATTAATAAAACTAATCAGCATGTATTCTTAACTGGAAAAGCAGGAACCGGGAAAACATCATTCTTAAATGACCTGAGAAGGAAAAGTGCCAAAAAAATGGCAGTAGTTGCCCCTACTGGTATTGCAGCCATTAACGCAAATGGAGAAACAATACATTCATTTTTCAGTTTACCAATTACTGTTTTTAATCCCGGAGATACCACCAAACAAATACCACTGAATGCAGCCAAGCGAAACTTATTGCAGAATCTTGAATTATTAGTTATTGATGAGGTTTCGATGTTAAGGGCAGATACACTTGATCTTATTGATTATGTTTTACGTAAAGTTCGGAAGAATGTTTTGGAGCCGTTTGGCGGTTTGCAGGTCTTATATATTGGGGATCTTTACCAGCTTTCGCCCATTGCATCAGATGCAGAATTAAAGCAACTTAATAAGTTTTACAAGGGATTATTCTTTAACTATTCAAATGTATGCAAAGAAGCACCACCCATAGTTATCGAATTGCAAATAGTATATCGGCAGAATGATAAAAGCTTCATTTCTTTATTAAATAGCATACGAACCGGTTCATGTTCACCTGGTCAGATTGATGAACTAAATAAGCGTCAGGTTTCAGGCGCCATGTATAGTGAGAGGTCAATAGTTCTAAGTACTCATAATAATCTTGTAAATACTATAAATTCATCAGCTCTAGACAAATTAAGCAGCGACGAATGGGTTTTTGAAGCAGAAATAGCTGGGATTTTTGATGAACATTCTTTTCCAACTGAAAAAATGATGAAGTTGAAAGTGGAGGCGCAGATCATGATCTTGAGAAATGATAAAGATAAAAACAAACGATATTTCAACGGCAAGATTGGACGCATAAAAAAAATCGAGAATGGAAAGATCTTTATTGTTGACACAGAAGGTTACCTATTGGAAATTGAAAAGGAAGTCTGGCAAAACATCTCCTATGAATTCGATGCCAATACAGGAAAAGTTGTGGAAGTTGTTAAAGGCAGTTTCACACAATTCCCAATTCGCCTAGCTTGGGCCATCACTATACATAAAAGCCAAGGATTGACCTTTGATAATGTGGTAGTTGACTTGGAGAATGTATTTGCTCCGGGCCAGGCCTACGTGGCTTTGAGCCGAGTTAGATCAAAGGAAGGTCTTATGCTCAATTCTCCTGTAACTGCAGAATTGTTAAATCAGAAAAGAACAATTTCGAATGAATCGTTGAAAATGTTATCAAACGTAGAATTATCTAATCACCTCACAAAGGAGGAGATTCACTTTTTGCTTCAAACACTTCAAAAATATTTTAAATGGGATGCAGTTCTCGACTTTTTGAATGAGAATAAAAGCCCATTATTGAATCTATATTTAATATCACAAGTATCGACTGCGATCGCTGAGTTAAATGAGTTTGCTGAAAAGTTCAATAAAGAAATCAATAGTTATTCGATTGAAGGTAATGAGAGAAATTTTGAAAAATTGGAAGGCAGAATTATCGCAGCGAGAAATTATTTTGCGAAGTATATTGATGAAAAACTATTGCCTGCTTTAACTGAGGAATATCTCAAGACCAAAGAAAGTGTGTTACAAAAGCTGAAATTCAAGTTTGCCAAAAACCTAATCACAGCTTTAAATAAGAAGAAGAAAGATTTTGCGATGGCCCAAGAGATGATTGAAGGGTTTGTTAGGCCAAAAAGATAAATTATTGTAAATCAGCTTAATATAGAGGTCGTAAATTTTTGCTTGCAATAGCAAGCATTTTTTTATATTTTTGCTTGCAATATCAAGCAAAATAATGATTATGGAAAATTATGGTGAATATTTCAAAGCGCTTAGAGAGGCAAAAAATATGACATTGCGTGATGTCGAGAAAGCAGCAGACGTGTCAAATGCCTATCTCAGCCAACTCGAGTCCGGCAAAGTAAAACAACCGTCGCCTTTAACACTTTATAAGTTGGCGGAGATTTATGGCGTTAGTTATGAGCTTTTGATGGAAAAGGTAGGATATCCGATTCCAAATAAGGAAAAAAAGAAGGAGGAGGCTGAGAAAAAATCAATTGCTTACAGAGTAGGCACAATAAGCAATGACGAAGAGCTTGAATTATTGAATTACCTGAAATTTATTAGAAATAGAAAAAAATGATTTCTGTAACTGGATATAAAAAATTTAAGAAATGTAGAAGGCAATGGTTCTATTCGACTGTAGCAGCTGATACCCGAGTAAAAAATGATGCTTTCAGACGTGAGGTTACGCTTTTGTCCAAACTGCTAACTGTAAGCGCATGGAGAGGAACGATTGTCGACAATGTTCTAAGCAAATATTTGGTGACGGCGATAAATAATAAATATCCGATCAAGAAAGATTATTTCATTGCAAAGGCAATGGACATTTTTGATAAGCAGCTGGACTATGCTGTTAATAAAAGGTACAGAGAGCC
>JAUZOA010000001.1 GCA_030706685.1 Bacteroidota bacterium | reverse complement strand
TGCTATGTCGGCGCCCTTCTTATACTGATCGCGCATTAGCCTGATGAATTTTTCATTGGATTGGATATGTTTCGAATATTCTCCCGGTAGTGAAGGAATGAGTATGAGGTTAGTTTGTTTTACTTTTTCAGCTTGCGTGTGACAGGTGATCGGGTATTCGCTAAGACTTTTAACAGGGCGTTTATTGAGTGAAACCAGTTCGATTTCAAAAAAAGGTTTTTTTCGCGACTTGTCCAGGCTCATCCAATATTTTCCTGCCTGCATTAAAATGTCAAAAGGCCCTGCGACCGCTACTATAGCTGTCCCTTCGGGAACAAGAATAGAAACTTTCTTCATGTTTTTATTTCGATGAAGATAAAAAATATAGGCATTCAAAAAACCGACCTCTTTTGGCATAAAACCCATTAGCCAAAACTCCGGGCAATTCTAACTTCGGTGAAAAGTAAGGACAGGAATTAAAGCCCGCTGTCAATAGAGACAGTAAGCAATTAAAAATATTTTACCCGGATGTCCTTTTCTTGAAATCCAATTCGTCACTATTACAAGCATTCTTTAAAGCAATTACCATGTCAAAAGAAAAAAATTTGCAGGCTGTTCGTGAGTTTACCAAAATATTTAAGAACGGGCACAATGTAAACGGGGTTGATCATTTGTTCGCCCCGGAATTTACACACCATTTCAGGGCGCCAGTAAGCCCGGGGCTCCGGGGATACAAAGAAATTGGAACAGTTATGAACACTGCATTTCCGGATGTAGTGGTAACGGAGGATGCCTTAATTGCCAATGAGGACACCGTCGTGGAAAGAAGCCATGCTGTGGCAACAAATGCAGGCCCGTATATGCACTATCCTGCCACCAACAAAGAAATCAAATGGAATGAAATCCATGTTTATAAATTCAACAAGGAAGGTAAGATTTGTGAACACTGGATTGAAATGAGTATGTTGGAATTGCTGATGCAAATAGGAGCGGCCAGGATGGTTTAGGTAACAAGAGAAAGAGCCTGGAAAATAATTTACCTTTCATGTCCCTTTTTGCAATACTGTTTGTCAGAAAGGAAATCAACAATAATTAAAACCTAATAAGATGGCAAAAACGATTATCCAGAAAGTTGTGTTCAGGAACACAAAGACCAAAGCGCTTTATGATCTTTATATGGATGGAAAACTTCACGGCATGATTACAGCCGGGCCTGTAAAAATTTCTGAGAAACCGGGAAGCATATTGCAGGTTTTTGGCGGTTATATTACCGGTAAAACACTCCAGGTAGAAAAAAATCAATTGATCGTGCAACAGTGGCGGGGCTCCGATTGGAGTAAAAAAGATACTGATTCCATATTCATTCTTTCATTTGAACAAAGAGGAAAAAACGCCGTCATGAATGTCATTCATGCCAACGTTCCGGATGATAAAGCAGCCGGGCTTGACAAAGGATGGCAGGATCATTATTGGAAACCCTGGAAGCAATATTTGGCAGGCAAAACAATTACCCGCCCGGCCTGAAAATTGAAACCGGCATGAGGGGAGCATTAAATGTCACGCAGCAGGAAATGAAATAGGGTACGGGTTATAACCCCGTTCCGGGTAGGGGTTGACTCACTGCCTGTCGTAAAGCCCATAAATAAAAGTCCGTAGGAGAAGTTCGCTCGAATGCATCGGGTACGCTTCTATATGAATCTTTTCAACACGCTGCTGATGAAGCATATTTTAAATATATAATGACCTTTAAGGACAAAAGCTCATGAAATTTGCCCGGGGAATGTCTTACTTAAAAGTTTTTACCAAAGCGCTGTATCTTTTATGTATTATGAAACCTGAAAATATCCGGGAGGACGAAATTGTAATTTGAGCCGGGAGCAAAAATCAATTTAATATGAAAAGAACGATTATCCATGTATTTCATATAGGAGCGGGAATTGACGTTGTCAATCAAGCCATTGCTACTATTGAAGGCTTGCAAAATTGGTGGAGTAAAGATACAAGTGGCTCAGCGGCGAAAGATAATATTATACAGTTCCGGTTTGGAGATGTTTTCAAGCCGGATATGAAAGTAATAGAAAACACGGAAAACCGTGTCCAATGGGAATGTGTAGCCGGGGAGAAAGAGTGGCTGGGAGATAAATTTACATTTTTCATTACAGATAAGAAAGGTAGTGTCTCTATGAAATTTACGCAGGAATATGCCAATGAAATTACGGAAGAGCAATTTGGCACTTTTAATTTCAACTGGGGATATTATCTCAATAGCTTAAAACAATATTGTGAAACCGGCAAAGGAAATCCGTGGTACAATAAGCCGAACAAGTGAAAGAAGAATTTATTTTTTATTTCGGACACGGATCATTGTATTCTCAGTGGGTTAAACGCAATAGTAAAAATATGAAATGCAGGTATAGAAAATTAACTGCTTGTTAGACAGGTTTTCATTTCATTAACCATTCTTCATTTCCGGAATCTAAATTGTATTTATATACTCCCCTTCTCATCCCGGAATAAAGTATATTGTTCTTAATCACCAATGAGGTAGGATACAAATAAGGATACCAAAAACCGCGATAGACTAAAGTGTCAATTTTCTTAGTATTGTCAATGGCTAATATTTTGGTAGAAGTCATCACTATAATATTATCCCTTGAATCTACGTCAATACCAAGCGGCGCTTCTCGCAGGTCTAAATACTTCTTTGCTACCCATTTATTATTTTCCTTGATGATCTCAAGGAGATTGCCACCGGATAAACCTAAATGAGCAAGACCTTCGATTGCGTAGATTTTGTTGTCTCTTTTGGCGAACCCCACCAATTGGTATTCGCCAATTTCATAGCTTTCTTTTCCATCTTTTGAAAACCACCAAAGATTGCCTCCAAATTCTCCCCTAAAAAACCCTGCGAGATAGCCATCATCAGTAGCTATAAATGATTTATGGCCCCCAAATTTTGAATAAGCGTCATTATTTGTTTCTATTTTAAAAGGAAATTGCTTTTCAGCATCTATACGATCGAGTGTAACTTTTATAGAATCTTCAACCTTATAAACAATCCAATCCTGAAATTCCTGATTGTATTGTTGGGCGGTATATTGTTCGGGAGGTGGATAGCTTTTCCAGGATTTAAAAATTGTTTCCTCCTTACGATTTTTACAGGAGATAACTACCATCAATGTAATTATGAAAGAGAATCGTCTCATGAAGCTGAAGTTAACAATTAAATATACGCTGCCCTCCCGGAAAATGTTAATACCCCGGACCAGCTGTTCAATAAACAGGTTGTCAATGACATCCCAAAACAAAATATCTTTGACCAGCCGAAACACTTCTATTTTATGTTACAGAGTAATGCATTCCAGTTCAAAAACGAAATACCCTGGCAGGACCTGGGCAATGGGATCTACCGACAGGTATTTGGATATGACGACAAAGTGATGCTCGTGAAAGTAAAGTTTGATAAAGGCGCTATCGGCGTCGAGCATGAACATTACCACAGCCAGGTGACCTATGTGGACAGCGGCGTTTTTGAAATGACCATCGGGACAGAAAAGAAGATCATTCAGAAAGGAGATGGCTATTATGTGTCGCCGCATGTAAGGCACGGTATTGTTTGTTTGGAGCCGGGCATGCTGATCGACGTGTTTAGCCCTTACCGTGAAGATTTTATTTAATGACGAACAGGTTACTCATTTGATTAAAAAAAGGTACTATGCCCCAACTGAGCTATATTGTTTTTTTATTGTTACCCATCTTTGCGCCTGCGCAGATTACACAGCGCAACCTGCTGGAGAAAAACTGTCCGCTTGCGAAACTGCAGCAGGTTCTGCTGAGCCAATCCGCTTTCCACCCTTTCCCGCAAACACCTGCGGATTGGAAAAAGCAAGTTGACGATAGTATCCTTCAGCAGCTTATCCATACCGGAGAAGAATCGTTGAATGGCGGATTCCCTAATGTGCCTGCCTCTGTGACACTGGATTTTGTTCGCAACGGTAATCGTACCCGCTATGAAAATATCACTTTCGGAAAACGCGATCGTCTCTGGAACCTTATATTGGCAGAATCTATAGAAAGAAAGAAAAGATTTACAGATGCTATCCTGGATGGCATCTGGTCTGTATCAGAAGAAAGTTTCTGGGGCGCTTCAGCTCATCTCTTTATTCAAAAGGCTGGCAAAGGCTTGCCCGATGTAGAAGACCCGGTAGTGGATCTTTTTGCCGCCGAGACTGCCGCCAATCTTGCTCTGGCTGACTACTTCATCGGGCCGGAACTGGATAGCATTTCACCACTTATTCGGCGGCGCATATATTATGAAGTCAACAGGCGCATCTTTCTTCCCATGCAGTCGGCTAACTATGAATGGATGGGCCGGGGAGACAGCAACGCAAAACTCAATAACTGGACGCCCTGGATTATCTCCAACTATCTCACTGCTGTTTTATTGCTGGAAAAAGATTCATCAAAGCGAATACAATATGTATCCAAAGCTATCCGGCTTACCGACCAATATATTAATGGGATCGGGGAAGATGGTGGCTGCGAGGAAGGTCCCAGTTACTGGGCCTTTGGCGCCGGAAGCGCACTGGATGTCCTGGACCTGCTCAACAGAGCAAGTAATGACCGGATCAATATTTACCACGAAAACATTATCCGTAATATGGGAGCTTATATTTACAGGACCCATATCAACGGTAATTATTTTGTCAATGTAGCGGATGCTCATCCTGAAGTGAATCCTGAAGCGGTGATGATCTGGCGATTCGGGCAAGCAGTGGGTGATACTGATCTGGGCAGTTTTGGCGCCTGGCTTTTTCGCAGGGGGCGTTACAGCAATACAATAAATCATACTTTTCACCGGACGCGTGCGCTCTTTGACCTGTGCAGCCTCCGGTCTATTGCTGCTGACCGGGAAGTTTTTCATGAAAACCCGGGAGCCTGGTTACCCGCTGTGCAATTGATGACAGAACGTCTTTCCAATGGACTTTTTGTAGCTGCTCATGGCGGAAATAACGGTGAGAGCCATAATCACAATGATGTGGGGGATTGTATCGTTTATGCCAATGGTGACCCGGTGATTATTGATGTGGGCTCAGGCACTTATACTGCTAAAACATTCTCAAAAGATCGTTACAACATTTGGTTTAATACTTCCGCTTACCATAACCTGCCAACCATTAATGGGCAACAGCAAGCCGAAGGAACAGCTTATGCCGCGAGTCATGTATCTTACGGGAAAGACAGAGGACGGACTACATTTATTATGAATATTGAAAAAGCTTACCCGGCTGCTACGGGACTTACCTCCTGGAAAAGAATGATCAGCGCCGGCCCCGAAGATGTAGTAATTGCCGACAATTTTGAATCAGCCAAACCTTTTGCTTCTCTTACCCAGAGTTTTATGACAATCTGTGATGTTGATATCCGCCGGCCCGGAATAATTATTTTTTCGACAGCACATGGAAATAAAGTTTCATTGCGTTACGGGAATAACTGGCAGGTTACAAAGGAAACATTACCCCTCATAACGGAAGAAGAACAAGGGCTCAAGGTCACCTGGCATAATCAACCGATTACAAGGATACTGTTGACGCTTCGGTCGCCTGTCGCCAGAGGTCGGTTTGAATATGTTATTTCTACGGGAGTTAAGACCGGCCAGTAGGAAACAAGGCAATAACTCATTTTGAAATTTTAAATACAATTAGCCCGGGAATATTCTCTTTATTAATAAATAGTGCAAGCAATATTAAGGGGGAGATATAGAGAAATAAAAGACTATTAGGTGTAAAAACAGCAGGCTAAAGGTTAAAAAACGCTGCCTGGTATTTGTCAACTAACCTAATTTTGAACGCTAACCCATTGTATTGAAGAAACCACCTGGTCAATACTGTGATAATCCTCATGCATTATTTATAGTTCCGCTAAGTGGTATTGCTCCTTTTACAAGTAATTGCTAATTTGTACTAAGCTTTCCCCTATAAAACACCTGGAGATCCGGACTAAATAAACTCCTGTCAGCCATGGGTGAAACTTTATCAAAAATCAGGGACCTCACCATTATCATCGGCATTTATCTCTATTTCATTGCCTGGGTCTACGTACATTTCTATTACCAGCAATTTGGAATTTCCACTGAATCAGTAAAAATAGACTATAGCACCTATCTCGTATACTCCTACAATGTTTTGATCTCGACAAAATTTCTATATTGGTTTATCGCCATCGCTTTACTGGTTTTGTTAAGAGCAATATGTCTTTGGATCATTGCCAGCCTGGGACAGAAAAAGGCCTTCTTTAAAAAAGCAGGCGTCTTTCTTTCCGGCAATCTCATCATCCGGTATTTGAAGAAAATGAACCAGCAATATTCACTATTGCTATTGATCGTCGTCCTGGTCGTGATTTTTCCGCTTTTGTTCAAAGTGGCCAGGGAAGTAGCGATTGATCGTTACCGGGAAGACCGCATACATACCGAAAATCTTAAAACCATCCAGTTTATATTCCGGAAAGATGCTGACCTCATGAGTCCTACAGTGGTACTGGATTCAACGCTGTCGCCCAATGACGTTTTTTACAGCGATATCTCGATCATAAAAAATGATCCGCAACAACTATTGAAGCTACTGGGTGAATCCGATAAATATTATATCGTTTTACAACAACGGCCATTCAATAAAATACTTGGAGCCCTGCCTTCCGGCTACGTGTATTTTATAGATAAGCAGGATATTTTGCTTTCAAAAATTATTCTTCGTTCACTTTAATACCTTACAACATGAAAAATTTATATATCCTCGTATTGATATTGGCGTTTGCCGGCTGTAGTAATGATAACAAAAAGCCGGATGGGGGTGGTTCGACTGAAACGACTCCAGATAAGAAGAACCCGGTTTCGACGTCAAAAGACCCTACCGGCAAACAGGCGGAGCCCGAATCGGGGAAGACGGATTCAAAAACGGAACCCGGAAATGAGACAGCTCCGAAATTAACAGGTGAATCTACTGGCACAACCACCGGGGATGAGAAAAATGGATTGGCTTCAGATCCGGGTATTGATACCATTGTCTATGTCGGCGTTTTTGCAAGGTGGAATTATGCTCCCGGTGAGCAATATGATGGCAGCTACGACAGTACTCATAGCTTATTCGTTCTCTGTTCCAACCACCTTTGTCAGAAAGTACCCAGCAACCAGGTCATTATTCAAAAGTATGGGCATTGTGATACTGTAGCTGGAAACCTGATCAAGATATTCAAAGTAACAACAAATCATACATTTCACCAGATTGGCGGTGCAGTTAAAATTGCGGGGGATAAAGGCATCATACAAATTGGCACAAAAACACAGGAAATAAAACTCGACCCGCATACTATCAACCGGATTCAGAAGTCGTATAATTTTCAGCGGGAAGCACTAGTCCCGGCATCACGGGATAAAAGAACAGGCATGATCGCTAAACCTGATTTGCAGAAAGAAACAAACCTGCCGGTAAAGACACAAGAAGAATTCAGGCAGGCGGGCTCTGTTGCTGCATTAGACAAAACGCAGAAGCCGGAAAAGACAATAGCCACACCGGCGCAGGTTGATAAGGGCGCAGGCACAAAAACACTGGTAGAAAAGCAGGTCACTCCGGCGAATACGATCAATACGATCAAAGAAGATAAACCCGCAGCGCCTGCTTTGAAGAAAGTTGACAACACGACCAAGAAAACCGATACAGTAAAATCAACATCGGCGAAAATGATAAAGATGGTTCCCGGTAAGTAAAATTGGTTTCCTGCACATTCGGGAAATGAAGATTGCCGGGAATAGTATCATTACTGCCTGGGGAAAATATTCTCAAATCCGGCAAACCTGCTAAGGCATTGGACTTTGCGAACCATTAGATGCAGAGGGCATGCGCTCTAATTTCTTTTCGAAAATTCTATTTACTTTTTTTTGACAAAAAAGAGGTAACCCGAAGGGTTACGTAAAAAAAGTCCCGGCTCCAGAAAAATGGCTAAAAATTACTGCGTAAGCCTAAACGCAGGGAATCCGATAGCTATCGGATCGCCCCGGGCATGCCTTGCATTGAAAATACCACGGGCTCAAACAGCCCTGCGTTTCTTTCCCGCATCGCGGGAAAGACGGCTTACTCCGTAATTTTCTTAACGCCATTTTTCTGATGCCGGACAGGCGCGAATTTTTACCGGACAACAATGGAATAGTATCTAGGACCAGCCTTGCGGATGCCGGGAAACTTCGCACAATAAGGATAAGACGATCATTTGTTTTGTAGTTCGCATATTTGATCCGGTTAGGGTAAATGAATGATATTATAGATTTTCCCTGATGTCGTCGGTGGCGTTTCTTATTATTGAATCGCCGGGCTGTAATGGGCCATACACTTCTGTTTTTTCGCCGGAAGTATTCCCGGTGCTTACGTCCACTTTCCTGATTTTTCCATCATGGGATACCAATACGTATTTTCTTTCAGTAGAAGTGATCACAGCCGACTTCGGTACAGATAGCGCATTTGCATTCCCATTGGAATACAATATTACATCTGCATACATGCCCGGCGCTAATAATCCATCTTTATTCTGCACATCTATCTCCATTCTTTCAGAGCGAAATTGCACGTTCACATTATTTGACCTGCGACTGATATGCCCCGTCATCTTTTTGCCGGGAAAAGCGCTTGTATAAAAAGAAACGGTGTCTTTATCGTTTAATGTTGTCATGATATCTTCGGGTATATCTACCTGCAGCCGCAAATTTGCGACCTGCTTTAGTTCCAGCATAGGTTTATCTTTTTGCGCGGCGCTTACCAGGGCCCCGGGATTGACATTGCGTTCTGTAATTACCCCGGTAAACGGAGCCGTTACTTTTAAATAGCCCAGCATGGTTTCCTGCGCCAGCCAATTCGCTTTTTCGGCATTGCTCAAAGAACTGTCTGCTTCCATTTTTGCTTTTATCGTTGACAGGTCTAACGGAGATATTGCCCCGGCTGTCTTTGATGCTTCTACCAGGCGTTGGTAATGTTCCTTATCAATTGAAAAGTCTGCTTTGGCTCTTGCGTACTTTTCTTTTGCTTGCAAGGAGGCCTGTTCCAATTCGGGAGCTTCCAATACCATCAATAAATTTCCCTGTGAAACTTTGGAGCCGATATCGACCCATACTGTTTTTACATACCCATTTACTTTGGGAAAAATGCTTACTTCCTCATAAGCTGCTAACTGCGCAGGCAATTTTATCGCTGTAGGTACACCCGCTTTTTCTACCGTTGCAAATTGATACTGGACAGAACGGTCCTTTGGCTCTGCAGCTTTGTTTTTTTCTGCCTTGTTGTCTGAGCAGGAAACAAGCATAATGAGTGATACAATAGAAATGATACAATATTTCATGACAGATAATTTAGTTGTTTGAATCTTCCGGTAATAACGAAACAGATTTGAAAGATGCTTTTTGTCGCACCCAACCGTATACGAGCGGGACCATGAAAAGCGCTGCAAAGGTGGATGCAGCAAGCCCCCCGATCACTGCCCGGCCCAATGGTGCTGTCTGATCGCCTGATTCGCCAAGCCCGCTCGCCATAGGTATCATGCCGGCGATCATCGCCAGGCTTGTCATTAATATCGGGCGCAAACGAATACTGGCACTTACAACAGCTGCCTTAAAGGGGTCTTTATACTTTAACCGCAGACTTTCTGCGTTCGTTACAATTAAAATGGCATTGGCAACCGATACACCCGTGCTCATAATAATACCCATGTATGATTGCAAATTGAGGGTGGCACCCGTTGCCAATAGCAAAAGCATGGCTCCTAATAACACTGCAGGCACTGTCGATAAAACAGAAATGGCTACACCAAATGATTGATAGTTGGCGGCCAATAATAAAAGGATAACTACGATAGCGACTAACAGGCCTGACTGTAAAGAACCTAATGTTTCTGTAAGCAATGATGACATTCCTTTAATTTCTGCAACCAGGCCTTTGGGCGGTGTACCCAGATTTTTAATTGCTTTTTGTACTGCTGTGGTAGCCGTACCCAGATCTTTTTTATAAATATTTGCACTAACGGTTAAAAACCGGCGTGGGCCCGACCGGTCGTATTCTCCCGGTAAATTCTCCATCGTCAGTTGAGCTATATCTGATAAAACAGGCCTTTCTTTTCCCTTTACCAACGGTATTGACCGTAATTGTTCAACCGAATTCATCAGGTATTCAGGAATCTGAACCTGAACCTGGTAGGTGTAAGAAACTTTTTGATCCAACCATTGAATTTTTTCTGTAAAACGACTGGAAGATGTTGCATCAGTAATGCTTCTTGCTACTTCGTTGAGGTCTAATCCAATCTGTGCTAAACGAAACCTGTCAATCGTTATTTTTATGGTAGGAAAGTGCAGGGGCTGCGCTACCTGTACATCCCGGAGATAGCTGATTTGTTTAAGGCCATCCACGAGGCGGCCCGCGTACAATTGCAGGTCATCAAAATTTTTACCTGCAATACGAACTTCGATGGGAGTAGAGGCTCCCTGGGCCATGATCTTTTCAGTAAGTTCGATGGGCTCGAAGGATATATTTACTGAGGGATATATTGTTTTGATGTTTTTACGAAGCCTGTCTTTTAATTCATCAATATTTGTCTTATACTTTTCATCCAAATCTACCTGTACAACCGCTTCGTGCGTGCCACTATTGAAAATATACAGGTTGCTGGAACCATAGCTGCTTGGAACTAACCCGACATACGCAGAACTAACGGATACATTCCTGTTTACAGCAGAATCAATAATATCTAATATTCCTTTTACGGTACGTTCCGTTGTTTCGAGCCTTGTGCCATCAGGTTCTTTGATTCTTACCTGCAATTGGCCGCTGTTCGATTTTGGCAAAAGATCTTTGCCGATGAGCATAAAGCAAGTACCGGCTGCGGCAAATGCCAGTATCAAATAGGCTATTACAATAGGCCTTCGTTTTGGCATCCATTTTTGCAGGCGTTTTGCCAGGCTCATTTTGATACGCTGAAAAAAATCATTTTCTTCCGGGTGTTTTTTATCTTCTTTAGTATGCTTTGATACCTCCGCCACTTCGTTGTCATCCAGTGCCAGGCCTGCGTGCGCATGAAGCTTATCATGATGATATTGAAACCTCTCTTTTTTTAATAGCCAATTGGAAATAACGGGCACTAATGCCTGGGCTGCTATGAATGAGATGATCATAGCGAAACCAATCGATAATGATAATGGAAGAAACATGGCTTTGGGCACCCCTGTCATTACAAAGGAGGGCGCAAACACAGCCAAAATGCAAAGCAATATCAATAAAAGCGGGAATGAGATTTCTTCGCAGGCATCTAAAATTGCCTGGCGCTTTGACTTTCTCATTTCCAGATGCTGGTGAATATTCTCTATTGTTACCGTTGCCTGGTCGACCAATATACCTATAGCTAAAGCCAACCCGCTTAGCGTCATAATGTTGATAGTCTGTCCAAACAGTTTCAGGAATAAAATGCTGCAAAGTATGGATACCGGTATAGTGATAATCACCACTAAACTGCTTCGCCAGTCTTTTAAAAACAGAAGCACCACTAAGCCCGTAAGGATAGCGCCTAATATGCCTTCAGTCATCAGGCTTTTGACAGCATTGATGACGAATACGGATTGGTCAAATTCATAGTTAACATTCACATCGTCTGGCAATAAACTTTGCATTTCTGGTATCTTCGACTTGAGCGATTGCACTACATCCCAGGTGGAAGCATCCGCTGTTTTCACAACGGGTATATATACAGAACGCTTGCCATTTACCAAAGCATAGTCTACCGTAACGTCTGCTGCGTCGGCTACGGTGGCAATATCGTGGATAAAGACAGTCGCGGAACCATTTGTAGTGAGCGGTATATCCTCAAATTCCCGGACCTGCTCTTCGAGAGAGTTTACGGTCGTCACATACATCAGGCTGTCAATACGCAGGTTGCCTGATGGTGTCATGGCATTATTTTTTGCAATGGATTCAACGACCTGGTCAGGTGAAATATTGAACCGTCGTAATTTTTCAGGATCCACACTAACTACCACTGATCTTGAATTGGCGCCAAAGGGAGGGGGAGCAGACAATCCAGATACTGTTGAAAACATCGGTCGCACGCGGGTTACTGCCAAATCATAAATCTCTTTTAAGGATTTGGTTTTGCTGCTAAATACTAATTGTCCAACGGGAAGTGAGGAAGCATCAAAGCGTATTACCTGCGGTGGCAGGGCACCGGGTGGAAAAAACTTGGAGGCCCTGTTAACCTGTAAGGCTACCTGTGCAGATGCCTCGGCCATGTCTGTTCCTTCATAAAAGGAAAGTTTGATTAATGTAAGCCCCTGTATATTTTTACTCTCCATATTTTTTATGCCGTTGACATATAAAAACTGGTCCTGCATACGGGTGGCGAAAAAGCCTTCCATTTGGGCCGGCGACATACCTCCATAAGATTCGATCACATAAATCGTAGGCAGATTTAGCTTAGGAAAAATATCAATGGGAATAGTGCGTATAGCCATGACCGAGAATAGCAGAAATCCTGTAAAAAGAACCAATATGGTAATAGGTCTTTTTAATGCTGCTCGTACCATATAGAATATAATTATTTTATTGATTGAATAAACAAATCCAGGTTGCCTGTTGCCTCAGCTTTAAACAGTTTTGCCGTGTACCAGTCATTAATCGCTTCTATGAAATCTGTCTGGGAGCGGTATAAAACGAAGTTGGCATTGGTAAGGTCTATCAGTGTAATGAGCCCTGCTTTATATTGTGCTACTTTTTGCAAATACACATCCATGGCAGCTTTTGATTGATTGGGCAATTCCAGCAAATTGGTCTCAGCAGTTTTAACAGCAGCGTCGGCCTGCAACGAGGAGGATTGCAAAGCAAGCTTTTGCTGCTGCAATGCATAATCGCTTGCCTTAATCTGGTAACGATTGATGGCGAGTTTGTCCCGCTTATATATCCCGCTGAATAAATCATAGGAAATGCCTATGCCAGCTATATAATTCAGCCGCTGGTAACCGAGCCCTGTCGAAAGACTTTTGTAATCATTATTATAGTGAATACTTGACCCTCTTGCAAAACCGCTTATGCCCAATAAAACTTTCGGCAGGTAGTTTTTAATAATAACTTTTTCATTAGATAGAAAAATATCTTTTTGCTTTGTGTAATAATCAATCAAGGGATTATTGACTGTATCCATGGATATATTCAGTATGAATAAATTACTGATATCGGTTACTGTCTTCAGTGTGTCGATATCCAGATGCGCGGAAGCGATGCCGGTAAAGAAGGCCAATTGTTCTTTCAGTTGATTGATTTTTCCCAGCGTTTGATTGTAACTTACTTTGGCTGATGATAGTTCCGCTTTCGCCAATGAGGAATCTGCTCCTGCAGTGATGCCACTCAGGGTAAGGGCCCGGATCACCCTGAAAACATCCTGGTACCTGTCTATGTTTTGCGCATCAATTTTAAGCCGGTATTGGTTTTGCAAAAGATTAAAATATAGCTGGCATATTTGCAGTTTAGTTAAATATAATTCTTTCTGAAAATCGGCTTTGCCAAAATTCACCAGGCTCATAGCATTGTTGATTTGCGCAGTATGCAACCCAAAATTGAGCAGCCTGTATTCCCCATAGAATGTCGCAATATTGCCTGTTGCCGGATGATAATTATTCGCATCCGTAACACCGGCAGACACTGATGGAACAATGACTTCGGGCAAATACGAACCTGCCAGCGAATTATCGGTACCGATCGTCAATTCATCTCCTGCGTATAATCTTGGAAGAAATGAATGCTTAACGTCTTTTACGGCAGCTTCTGCGCTGCTGACCAATGCCTGCTTTTGTAAGAGAGAGGGTAAATAGTTTGCTGAGGCTTCTATCAGTCCGGCTAAAGTGTATTTGTTGGTTTGCGAATAAACTGCTGAAAAAAATAATCCTGTAAATACAAATGCAATACAATGCTTTTTGCATAGGAGAAACATAGAACGTATTTAAAATGAAAGATGTTGTTGGAGGAAAATGTTATGCAATAACAGGAGGTCCCCGGAAAGAGTAAGTGAGTATAAATGCAATAAGGAGGTATTCTTTGGAAGGGACGGTTTTATTCAGATCAATATAACAAATGCGGGGTTCTTCTCCCGTATCAACGACCATAGGAATGCTCCCCGGCTGAAATCTTTTATTCAGGCGGATGCTGTTTTTTTTAGGATGTGCGGGTCTGTGAGCCAGGGAAATTTTTTCTTTTCCGGTCTCTTTTCCTGATCGGGAGGCAAATTGTACAGTTCCTGTTAGAAAGTAATTGGATGATTGGGGGGTACAAAAGCATTGGACAAGGAAAAAAAAGGGAAATAGTCCCAACAACGCATTCCTTTTGATGAGGAAATAGATATTATTTTCGACACGGCCCATGCTGTGCAAAAATAGGAGAAAACAACTATGGTTTCTCCCCTTAACCATTTGTTTTTAAGCTGAATGACATGAAATTTCCAAAGCATAATATTTTGCAACTCATGTCTTTATTTTCAAACCGGGGCCATCCTTGCTACCGGCAGTAAAAGTTAGCGGGAGATTCATAACAGCCAGTTTACTCAGGTCGATAAATCAAAAAGAAGAGCTGATCCTATATTGCCGCTTTCTACCCGGTGGGAATTCAGTAGCCATTAATTTTACAATCTTATTACAATAGATTGTTATCTCTTCCTATATCTTTAAGGCTCGTTTATGAGACCTGATTATCCTAGCAAAATTTTCACTGATCAACGCAACAAGTATTCTTTGTTGATGCAAACACTCGCAGAAGATTCTTTTTTCCCATTTGCCTGATTGGCTTCTATCTTTTCTCTTATCGTTACTCCTCCAATTTTACCGGTTAGAATTATTTTATGAAGAAACTGTTTCCTGCCTGATGGATAGGGGAGTTAAAAAGTTCTTTGAAACTGCTATGATAATAATGATGAATCGAAACTTTTCGGTTTATTATAACATAAATGAAATAACTAAGAATTCAAAGCAGTAGTCTCTCCTTGTATTTTGACATGTCCAGGCGAACTACACAAGGGATTCAGTCTTGTTTCCCTTTCTTTTATTCTGAGTCTTTCATATTGAAATAAATTTTTCTCGTAGAGTTTGTTGTGGTTACCCCTTCTGTTCAACCACGTCGGGAGATATGTCTATATCACCCTTTTCCTTACCGACTATTGAATAGCAGATAGTTTTTCTCATGTGCGTCCCGGCACAGCCGGGACTGCGAAAGTTATGTCCATAACTTTCTATATTATCCCGGGTATGAATACTGGTGCACTCAAAGTATAACTTATGCCATAAGGGGTCGTACTTAGAGGGTATGACCTTTTGGCCGGGAGCAGTATAAACAATGCTGCTCCCTTTTTTCAGAATTTGTTTTGACTATGCAAAATATTTCCACGCCAAAAAATGTTTTCGCCATTTTTCAAATAGCCTGTATGAATCAAAAAGCGGAACAATTGTATGAGGCCATGCTGCAGGACATGGAACACTGCCGGCGTAAAGCCTACGGAAGAGTGAAGGAACTCGAATGCTTATTCCATATTTGCAACCGGTACTGGGCAATCGTGCAAAGCGAAGCAGAAAATTATGAATTTGAGAGTGAAGAAGAGGAGGTAATTTTTTTTAAGATCATGAAACCAAAATTCGTTTCTGAAAGGCTCTATTGCGGGTTGGCCAGTCACGCCCTTCTTTTTAAAGAAGATACGAATGATCCTGCCAGGCTGAAAAAGTTCCTGGATAATGAGCTTTTGCGGCTGGAAAAGTTTATCACTATGCATGCCGGCTTTTACGAATACTATAAATCCGGGAATACAAGCAAGGACAATGAATGGTTTACCCGGAAGAGACGCGTACAACCGGGTAACCTGGATGACCGGGTGGTTACACTCCAGGATCAGCAGGTAAGTAACCTGCTGGCCTTGGAACGATATACTGCGTATATCAAAGAAGAAATGAAAACCATGGTTATGCAATAAGGACCGGCAGCAGTTTGAAAATAACAAGCCAGGAATTGGAGATTGGCACAGAAAAAAATCAGTTGAGTCAATCCCGCCTGCCTGGTGCAAACGGGCACTGCGTGTTAATCTGTGATGTAATCAGAAACCCTAACCGGATATTATCAATAAACGCCTCTACTCTTAGCAGGGTAGATTTTTCTCGTTCCAGGGAGGTATTTCTATACTTCCCTCTTTTATAAAATTAATAAGCATAAATATTTTTTCATCAGGCAGAAAGGGAAGATGACATGCATCCTGGCCAATTATATTCTGTTTACACGGATGATTTCTGTCTTTCCTTCTTTATTTTTGCGCCTCTAAAATCAACTACTCGATATGAAACTTTTTTTTACCCTTCTCTTATCCTTTGTAATCACCACCGTTTTTGCCCAGAATGCTGAAACAGAACTTGACGCGGTTACGGTTTCTGCTTCACTTCAGGCTCAGCCATCATCCAGGTCGGGAAGAAATATTGTTACCATCAGGGGAGATCAATTCGATAATTTGCCGGTACATTCTATCGATGAATTGCTTCGCTATTTTCCCGGTATAGAAGTGCAGCAAAGAGGACCCATGGGATCCCAGAGTGATATCGTTATTCGCGGCGGTACTTTTCAGCAAGTATTGGTCATATTAGATGGAGTAAGGCTAAACGATCCGAATACCGGACATTTTAACAGCTATATTCCCATCGCGCCGGCCGAAATAGAAAGAATTGAAATATTAAAAGGCGCTTCATCCGCAATCTATGGCAGCGAAGCAGTGGGGGGAGTAATAAATATTATTACTAAAACTTTTGCGGCAAACAGAAAGCTTTCCGGGTCTCCTGACGGCGCCGGAAGACCCGGAAGGGAAAAAAAGCAATTTAGCCTGGAAGCCGGCGCCGGTCAATACAATTTATGGAATGTGAATGCCGGTGGTTTTTATCAAAAAGGGAAAACGGCTGTCAGCGGCGGCGTTTTGACAAATAATACCGATGGCCAGTTGCAAAGAGGCACCAGGGGATATTTTAATAATAATACCGCTTCCCTATCATTCAATCATTATTTTAATGATAGCTGGCAACTCTCGCTCCGCAGCGCTTACGATAGCCGCAAGTTTAGTGCGCAAAATTTTTATACTACTTATGTTTCAGATACAGCGAAAGAACAGGTAAAGACTTTCTGGAACCAATTGCGCCTGGCTTACCAGAAGGCAGGTGATAAACTAAGTTTTGATCTTGGATACAAAGCAGTACAGGACAACTATGCTTTTAATCCCGCCATCGCCCCAAATGATAACAAATCAAAATTATGGCAGGCCTTAATCGTTTATGAGCATAGGTTTAGCGGGACAACGACCCTGGTAAGCGGTGGTCAGTTCCAGGACAGAACGATCCGCTCGAACGACCGGGGTGATCATGCTGTAAAACAGGCAGCCGCTTTCGCAATCATCAACCAGGCAGTAGGTAAAAACTTTTTTGTTTCACCCGCGTTGAGATTGGATTGGGATGAAAGGGGAGGAACGGAACTGGTACCCCAGGTGAATCTTTCCTGCAAAGAGGGTAAATTTCAACTAAGAGCCAGTGCGGGAAAAACAATACGGGAAGCAGATTTCACGGAACGCTTTAATAATTATAATAAACCGCTTGTGACAAGCGGCAGCATTGGTAACCCTGACCTGGAAGCCGAACGTTCCTTTAGTTATGAAGCCGGCGCCGATTATTTCTTGCGAAATAATTGGAAAATATCAGCTACTTTTTTCCGCAGGGACCAGCACAAAGTAATTGACTGGGTTACTACACCCTATAGCGATATGCCGAGAAAAGATAATTTGTCACCTGCGGGGATTTATGCCCTCGCCACCAACATCGCTAACGTGAATACAACCGGCGCCGAAGCGGATATTCAATACAACAGGCATTTCAATCGTCACCAGGCTGTATGGGCCACACTCGGGTTGGTTTGGCTGGATAGCAAGAGCAGCAATAGCGTTCCTTCATTTTATATTTCATCCCATGCAAAATTCCTGACTAATTTCAATGTGCATTATTCAAACAAATTATTTTCTTTAAGTGTAAACGGGATTTATAAACACAGGGACCCTCAAAAATCAACTGCTATCAACACAGAAGTAAATGCCGATTGCTTTATAGTGAATACAAATGCGGATGTTTTCTTTTGGCAGCAAAAAATGAGCGTGTTCGTGGAAGTGGATAATCTAACGGATAAAAAGAGTGAAGATCTGCTTGGCTCCCAGCTGCCGGGCAGGTGGCTGATGGGAGGGGTAAGGCTGCACATTGGTAAATAGTTCAATTCCTTTCACCCGGCTTCAACATAACTATCATCTTAATCCATTTTAATCACCGCCTTGATCACACCATTAACCGGATCAAGCAGTGAATGGAAATTATCTTTTGCTTTATTAAAAGGCAATATATGTGTGATATAGTTAGAAGGGTTAACCAGTCCATCTTTCATCGAACGTATTGCATGTTCAAAATCACCCCTGGTAGCATTACGGCTACTCATCAGCGTGGCTTCTCTTTTATGAAATTCGGGATGACTAAAAGAGATATTTTCCTTTTGCAGACCTACCAGTACATACCGCCCGCCATGTGCCAGGTATTGAAACGCTGAGTTGATGGCTTTCAGGTTGCCTGTTGCGTCAATAACTGCCGCAGGCATATCGTTATGGGTGATTTCTTTTAATTTTTCCATTACATTTCCTGATGACACATTAATGATATGTTCAACCCGTAATTTTTCTTTACAAAAAGACAAACGTTGCTGATTAATATCCGCCGCTATTACATGAGCGCCGGCGATCCGCGCGAACTCCATTATTCCGAGACCGATAGGCCCTGCGCCGATCACGAGGACCCACTCATCTTTTTGTATGGCCGCTCTCCGGATACTGTGAGCGCCAATACTCAGCGGTTCTATTAAAGCCAGTTGTCCGAAAGACAACCCATTACTTTTTACCAGCGAATAATCAGGCACTGACAGGTAATCTCTCATCCCCCCGTCTACATGCACGCCGCACACCTGCATATTCACACAGCAATTGGATTTTCCATTGATACAGGCAATGCAATGTCCGCAATGAAAGTAGGGGATGATGGTTACAGCTTCTCCTTTTTCGAAACCGCTGTCTTCCCCCGTTTCATGAATGGTGGCGGCCAGCTCATGACCAAGGATGCGCGGATATTCGAAATAAGGTTGTGTGCCTTCAAAAGCATGAAGGTCTGTGCCACAGATACCAATCCGTTTTATTTCAAGAACGGAATATCCTTTTTGAAGAACCGGTTTATTGATTTCCCGGTATTCAAATTGCCCGGGCTGTATACAAATAAGCGATTGCATAATGATAGTTTAAGCATTGACCAACGCCCTGTCGAGATGAACATAACCACCATCCACATGAATCAACTGGCCGGTAGTATGACTGGATCTTTCACTTAATAAAAAGGCTACGGCATTGGCAATCTCTTCGGATGTTGTCATGCGGTTTTCCAGCGGTATCTTCGATTCGATCTCTTTTAACTTCTTTTGCGGGTCCGGTAATGTCTCAATCCATTTTGCATATAAAGGAGTGAAACATTCGGCCACCACCACAGCGTTTACACGGATGCTGTATTTTAATAATTCGACTGCCCATTCACGGGTTAGTGCATTACGTCCTCCATTCGAAGCAGCATAGGCAGAGGTATTACCCTGTCCTGTCTCCGCAGTCTTGGAAGTGATATTCACAATTGCCCCCTTGCTTTTTTTTAACCAGGGAAGCGAAAAATGAGCCATGAGGTAATAATGCACTACATTTTTATGGAGACTGTTCATGAATTTCTCATAATTACCGTTTTCAAGACCCACTCCATCATTGACACCTGCATTATTGACAAGGCCTTCAATGCGGCCAAATGTTTCTGCTGTTTTTTTTACAGCGGCTTCACATTCCGACGGCACGGATAATTCCGCTTTGATACCCAAAGCTTTTCCTCCCTTCTTTTCAATAGACTGAACAGTCCTCTTATTGTCTTCTTCATTTCTACCAATAATAACAGGGATGGCTGCCTCTTTAGCCAGAACATGGGCAATGCCTTCGCCAATACCTTTGGCGCCGCCTGTTACAAGGATGACTTTATCTTTTAATCCGAGATCCATTATTTATTCAATTAAGATTATAAAATTTAACCGCGTTACCGCCAAAGAATTTTTCCTGCTCACCCGGCGAAAAGGAAGAGAAGAAATCTTTGACGATCAATATCATTTTTTCATAAGAGGCGGCTACCAGGCAAACCGGCCAATCGGAACCAAACAGGATACGATCCGGACCAAATGCTTCAATCACCGTTTCGATATAAGGCAGGAAATCTTCATTTTTCCATTGTTTCCAGTCAGCTTCGGTAACCATCCCGGATATTTTACAATAAACGTTTTCATATTTTGCAATCGCTTCAATACCTGTTTTCCATTCATCTATCTTCTTATTTTTTATACCAGGCTTTGCTATATGATCAATAATAAATGGCTGATCCGGGAAAGCTTTTACAAAGTGAAGCGTGTGTTTTAACTGATCAGGAAAGATCAATATATCGTAGGTAAAGTTATATTTCTTCAATAAACTTATTCCTCTCATAAATGCAGGCTGAAGCATAAAAGCCCTGTCCTTTTCGCCCTGCAGTACATGCCGGAACCCTTTCATTTTTTTAAATTGGGTATAATATTCCAGGCGTTTTTCAATATCCGGCGACTGCAGATCAACCCAGCCTACTACTCCCCTGATAAAATCATACTTCGCCGCGTTATTTAACTGGAACTCATTCTCCCCTTCCGACTGATCGGACTGAACCAGTACACTGCCATCCAACCCGTTTTGTTGTAAAACCGGTGCAATGTCCTGGGGCAAAAAGTCTTTTCTTATTGCCGCCATATCATCATTGATCCAGCTATCTCTTACCGGATCATATATCCAGAAATGCTGGTGACTGTCAATGCGGAGCATAGGCAATACATTTTTGTTTGGCAGTTCCCATCCCATCAATCCCCAGTTCCATTACGTCTCCTTCTTTTAAATAAACCTGGGGGTTCATTCCCAATCCTACCCCCGGAGGCGTTCCGGTAGAAATTACATCGCCGGGTAATAAGGTCATAAACCGGCTTACATAGGATACAAGGAATGGAATTTTGAAAATAAAATTGGACGTATTACCCTTTTGCATTTTTTTTCCATTCACGGTCAACCATAAACCAAGATGATCGGTATCAGCCACTTCATCTTTTGTTACCAGCCAGGGCCCCAGTGGCGCGAATGTATCGCAGCCTTTGCCTTTATCCCAGGTACCATTTCGCTCCAGTTGAAATTCCCGCTCACTCAGATCATTATGCAGACAATAACCAGCTATAAAATCATCGGTTTCGCTTTCATCCACGTAACTCGCTTTTTTCCCGATCACTACCGCCAATTCTACTTCCCAGTCGGTTTTTACTGAATCTTTCGGAATGATCACATTATCATACGGGCCGCATAATGCGGTGGTAGATTTTAGGAATATGACGGGCTCGGTGGGAATAGCGGCTCCTGTTTCTTTGGCATGATCAGCATAGTTCAGTCCAATGCAAACGATCTTGGATGGTCTCGCCACCGGTGACCCGATCCGTGCTCCTTCCGGAAGTTTCGGCAGGTTTTTTTTATTATAATGTAAATACTGTTCCAGCCTTTGCAGCCCGTTTGTTTCGAAGAAATGTTCATTATAATCTTCCCCAAACGTGGATGCGTCATAATAAACATTATCTATAACGACCCCGGGCTTTTCTTTTCCCGGGTGACCAAAACGAATTAGTTTCATTTTACTGTACTGTTTATTGTTCCCCTTCAGGGCCCGGGGTTAATTATTCAGCTTTATAAATCCTCCGTCAATTGGATAATCACATCCGGTGATAAAAGATGCCTCGTCACTGCAAAGGTATAAGGCGAGGTAAGCGATCTCTTCCGGTTGTGCCATCCGGCCAATAGGCTGGCTTTTGGATAATTTCTCAAACATCTCTTTTTCTTTTCCGGGGTAATTCTTCGTGAGAAAGCCATCCACGAAAGGAGTATGCACCCTGGCGGGAGATATACAGTTGCAGCGGATGCCATAGGATATATAATCCCTCGCAGTAGCGAGCATCATACCTGCGACGGCTCCCTTTGTCATTGAATAGGCAAACCGGTCCGGTATGCCGACAATGGAAGCGATGGATGACATATTCAGAATGACGCCGCCCTTTTCTTTCATATAAGGTATAACAGCTTTGAGGCAATTATAAACGCCTTTTACATTTACATTCAGCAAACGGTTGAAATCATCCTCGCTGGTTGTTTCTGCTGTGCCTATATGCGCTACGCCTGCATTATTAACCAAAATATGAATGGCTCCTGATTTCTTCACTATGGCCTCGATGATCTCTTTTACCTGTGATTGATTGCCGACATCGCATTTAAAAGCGCTCGCCTTCCCGTTTTCCGAGCTGATTTCCTTTACCGTTTGCCCTGCCCCAGGTTCATCAAAGTCAAGTATATAAACTTCAGCTCCCTGCTTTGCAAATTGCTTTGCAATGGCTTTACCGATACCGCTTCCGCCACCGGTTATAATAGCTGTCTTTCTTTCTAAACTGAACATATCTCTTTTTAAGGAAACCTATAAGGTTGAAATCTTATGTTGCGATGCCGCAGGATTTCAGCTAAACGATATAGGTTTTGCCTGCCCTTTAAAGGACAGGAGTTTCAAATATTTTATCCATCAATATCCATTTCTCACCGGGTTTTGCTCCTGGTAATGCCTGCTGGTATTTCCACATCAGGTCCTCCCATTGCTGCACTTTATTATTGGCCGCATCCGCTTTTGCTTTTTTGGCAAAATTAAAATTATCATTTGTCTCCATAATCATGAAAAGCCGGTTACCTGTCCTGTATATTTCCATTTGCTCAATACCGGCATCCCTGATACTTTGCAGGATCTCCGGCCAGACTTTACGGTGATAGTCTTCATATTCAGCAATCAATACAGCATCATCTTTCAGGTCTAAAGCAAGACAATAACGGTGCATGGTCATTTATTTTATGCTATTGCAGAATTTCAATGGCTTTTTCACTGTGCTTGTAACCCTTCAGCGCAAAAAATAATACGATCATAAACCCGATCATCGGCACTGTGTAACCATATTGAATATTATGAGTTATGTCGGATATCAATCCAAGCAGGGGTGGTAAAGCCGCGCCGCCTACAATTGACATTATGATCAGGCTTGATGCCGGTTTGGTATCAGGTCCCAGGTCTTTTATGCCTAATGCGAAAATAGTCGGGAACATTATCGACATAAAAAATGCGATCCCTATCATAGCATATAATGTTATGATACCCGATCCCAGGATAGCGACCAGGCAGAGCAGGATACATATTATAGAATAGATAGCCAATAATCTTGGCGGCTCGATAAACTTCATTAGAAAGGTACCCACAAACCTGCCGGTCATAAAAGCAAGGCCGGCTGCACTGGAGTAATAAGCTGCCTGTTTTTCGCTGATACCGGCAGCTCTTGTGGCAAATAAGATAAGGAAACTGACTATACACACCTGCGCGCCTACATAAAAAAATTGAGCGATAACAGCCCAGGTAAGATGTTTATGCCGGAAGGCGTGAAAGAACCCTGATCTTCCTGTTTCTTCGCTATCCTTTTTATCGGGTAATCTTGTAAAAAAGAAAATGGCTGCTACCAATAATATGGTACAGCCGAGAACGATATAAGGAAGTTTTACGGTAGACGTTTCGGACAACAGGTAAGCATTGCGGGCTTCACTGGTCATTGCTTTTACCGCGGAGTCATCCAGCGGTTTTTTGGAAAGTATAAACTCACGCCCGGCAAGTGGAGCCAGGAAGGCTGCCAGCCCGTTGAATGACTGGGCAAAGTTCAATCTTTGGGTAGAGGTTTCCGGTGCACCGAGGATAGTAGCATAAGGGTTTGCGGCTGTTTCTAAAATAGCAAGACCACAGGCTACAATAAACAATGCCCCGAGAAAAAAAGCATACAGCATCGTATTGGCTGCCGGTACAAATAAAAAACACCCCACCGCAAAAAATGACAACCCGATCAATATGCCCGTCTTATAGCCATATCGCTTCATGATCATTCCCGCAGGGATGGCCATCAGGAAATAGCCAAAATATACAGCGGAGTCAACCAGCGAGGCCTGCACGGTATTCAGGCTAAAAGCTCTTCGCAGGTGCGGGATCAATATAGGGTTAAGATTGTTGAGGAAACCCCAGAAAAAAAACAGGCTTGTCACCAGGATAAACGGGAAAAGATATTTGGATTGTTTACTCATAATAAATAGGCGGTAGCTAAAGATTACCAGAATTTAGCATACAGCACGGTAAGTATTAAAAATGTAGCTACAATCATAGCAACAATGGACGGTTTTAATTTGAACATTTCTTTGTCCAGCACAAATGCTTTTGGATTTATTTTTGGTCCCGCCAGGCTAAAGCCAATCATAACCAACACCGTAAAGAAGAATGACCAGCCCATATTGATCAGGAATGGGATTTGCCATATTTCCTTGCCATTTTCCACTGTATGGAAAGCCGTATATAACCATGTTTCATGCCCAAAAACGGATACAGCATAATTATTAAAGAAGATGGCGAGTGCTAAACCGGTTATAAGACCAGCTACCGCTGCAGGGCCGGTTGTGCGTTTCCAAAACATTCCAAGTATAAACATGGCAAATACACCGGGGCTTATAAAGCCGGTATATTTCTGAATGAAGGTGAACCCGCCTTCGCCGCCAATTCCTAATAAGTCTTTCCAGGTAAACAATAAAGAAATGAAAATGGCTATGACAGCGATCAAACGACCCAGCCACACCTGTTTCTTCTCTTCCATTTCTTTATTAAAATATTTTTTATGAATATCGTAAGTGTAAATGGTGGAAATGCTGTTTAATTTGCCGGCAAGTGAAGCAACAATAGCCGCTGTTAACGCGGCAATGGATAATCCTTTTAAACCGGCAGGTAGAAAGCCTAGTATAGATGAATAAGCGCTATCCATTTTATCCACCTGCAGGTGCCCGCTTTTATTTAATACATAGGCAGCAATACCGGGCAACATGACAATTACCGGCATCAATAGTTTTAAAAACCCTGCGAACAAAATCCCTTTACGGGCAGTTTGCAAATCAGCGCCCAATGCACGCTGAGTGATATACTGGTTGCATCCCCAATAATTCAAATTCACAATCCACTGACCCGCAAAGTACATAGCAAGACCAGGCAACAGTAAAT
The DNA here is from genome assembly GCA_030706685.1 of Bacteroidota bacterium. GTDB lineage: Bacteria > Bacteroidota > Bacteroidia > Chitinophagales > Chitinophagaceae > VBAT01. Next base: position 118,945 of record JAUZOA010000001.1, on the reverse strand, counting down.
ATTTATTAACATACTCCTGCGATGAATCGGCTGACGGCTTACTTAATATCATATGAAAATGATCCGGCGCTTCTTTTAATAAAGTATTAAAACCGGCTAATGCATCCCTGCCTAATCCAAATTTTTCGCTCACGATTGTCAACGCAAAATAGATGGTAGCCAGTCCACCGATGATCAGTACTCCCACCTGTATAACATCCGTGTACCCGATCACTTTCATGCCACCCAGTGTAATGATGAGGGCGAAAATGGCCAGGCCAATCATAATAGCATGAAAATATTCAGGGCCCACCAGTCCGCTGATGGCTACGGCGCCGAGGAATAAAATCGAAGTAAGGTTTACAAAAATATAAAGGAACAACCAGAAGATGGCCATGATCAGCGACACGGTTTCATTATACCTTGTCTTCAGAAATTGCGGCATCGTGTAAATCTTATTCTTCAAATAAATAGGAATGAACCAAACCGCAATAATGATCAATGCGACAGCGGCAATCCATTCATAAGCGGCAACGGCAACACCTACAAAGAAGCCATTACCACTCATTCCAATAAATTGTTCTGCCGAAATATTGGAAGCAATCAGGGATGCGCCAATGGCCCACCAGGTAAGTGAGCCTTCTGCTAAAAAATAATCATGCGATGCCGTGATGGATGCTTTCTTTTTCCTCCTGTATATCCAATAACCATAACTGGCTATCAATATAAAGTACAGTATAAATACAACGATGTCTCTGGTTGCAAGATTATTCATAATAGGTAATCGTTAGTTGATATAATTAATTTTCTTTTATTGACAGTGAATACAGGTAGTTTAAATTTAGTACCGGTTCGGCAATAGACGGGTATTTAGCGATTTTTATAATACACTTCACTCCACTTCAGCTCATTCTGCAATTGACGCAATTCGGTGTATTTATCAATCAATACACATTCGATCCCGGCCATCGCCGCGAAGTCCTGTAAATATTCAGAGGTAAGATTTTGGCTATAGCAGGTATGGTGCGCGCCGCCGGAATAGATCCAGGCTGCCAGGCCATCATACATATTCGGGTGTGGTTTCCATAAAACTCTTGCCACGGGCAACTTTGGAAGATCATGCTTGGGAGATACCGCCGTTACTTCATTTACCAATAAACGGAAACGGTTGCCCATATCAATGATGGAAGCATTCAATGCGGCTCCGCCGGCTACACTGAATACGAGCCTTACGGGATCAGCTTTTCCACCGATACCCAAAGGATGTATTTCGCAGGAAGGTTTATCATTGGCAATGCTCTCACATATTTCCAGCATATGAGATCCCAGCACCATCTGGTTATTGGCTTCAAAATGATAGGTATAATCTTCCATGAAAGAATTGCCACCCACCATGCCGCTGCCCATTACTTTCATGGCCCTGACCAGGGCGGCAGTTTTCCAATCGCCTTCCGCGCCAAAGCCATAACCATCATTCATCAATCTCTGTACGGCGATACCCGGTAATTGAACCAGTCCATGAAGGTCCTCAAACGTATCGGTAAACCCTTTGAAGTTTCCTGCTTCCAGGAAATTACGCAGACCGATTTCGATCTTAGCAGCCTCACGCAGGGATGAATGTTTGTCGCCACCTTTGCGAAGAGATGCCGTTACATTATATCGCTCTTCATACTCTTTGACCAGTTTGTCAATATTTTTATCCGTTACTTCATTGATCACTTTCACAAGATCACCAACGCCATGTGTGTTGACTGAATAACCAAATTTTATTTCGGCTTCTACTTTATCACCTTCGGTAACAGCTACATATCTCATATTATCCCCAAAGCGAACAAACTTTGCCTGCTGCCAGTCATGCCAGGCGGCGGCGGCGCGGGTCCATACACTGGTTTGCTGTACCACTATTTCATTTTGCCAATGACCCACCACTACTTTTCTTTCCAGCCGCATTCTTGTCATGATAAACCCGAATTCCCTGTCCCCATGCGCCGATTGGTTCAGGTTCATAAAATCCATATCAATCTCTCTCCAGGGAATATCCCGGTTGAACTGGGTATGCAAATGCATCAAAGGCTTTTGTAATATCTTCAATCCGCCGATCCACATTTTCGCGGGAGAAAAAGTATGCATCCAGGCAATAAGGCCGATACAATTTGTTGCCGTGTTGGCTTCCTGGCAAATGGAATATATTTCTTCTGCTGATTTTAAAACAGGTTTAAATACAACTTTGACCGGTATGGTTTCTTCTGCATCCAGGAATGCGGCTATTTCCTTTGAATGTACAGCTACCTGTTTCAGGGTTTCTTCACCATACAGGTGCTGGCTGCCGGTTGCAAACCAAACTTCAAGCTCTTTCAGATTCTTCATGTTGTTATAAATATTTTATATGGCCGGCGCTCTTATCACAGTCCGGAAGTTTGGAAGACCGAAAAGTCCGTAAGAATTTTTCCAATAGCAGAAGGATTTCTTCCACTTCCGGACTTTCCGGCTTTATTGACTTCCCGACTCACTACTTACCACGGACCACTCACTATTTCACCGAAAATTTATAGATCGTTGTTTGTTTATATGTTTCCCCCGGCTTCAGGATAGTATTTGGAAAAGCGGGTTCATTCGGGCTATCAGGAAAATGCTGCGTTTCCAGGCACAGAGCGCCATGTTTCACATACTTCTGCCCCTTCTTGGTATCGGTTAATGTTCCATCCAGGAAATTACCGGAATAAAATTGTATACCGGGTTCAGTAGTGAATACTTCCAGGTAACGACCACTGTTGGGTTCATACAGCCCGGCGACCTTCTCTAATGCATTTCCACTTTTGTTTAATATCCAGTTGTGATCATAGCCACCTTTTACGGATGCAATATCTTTTCCTATCATTTTAGGAGTAGTGAAATCCATCGGGCCACCTTTTACATCTTCTATCTTGCCCGTTGGGATCAAAGCATCATTCACAGGCGTGTACTTATCTGCTTTCAACTCTAACTGGTGATGGAGAATAGTTGAATCCGTTCCGGCGGATAAATTAAAATAGGAGTGGTTGGTAAGATTAACGGGAGTGGCTTTGTCTGTGGTGGCCGTATAATCGATCTTTAATGAATTGTCTGCTGTCAGTGTATAAACCACTTGTACATCCAGTTTGCCCGGGTAGCCTTCTTCACCATCTTTGCTCTGGTAAGTTAATTTCAAACTGCTGTCACCTTGCTTATCAATGGTCCAATATACTTTATCAAATCCCTTATTACCTCCATGGAGGCTGTTTCCATGATCATTGCCCGCAAGGGTATATTGTTTGCCATCTAATGTAAACTTGCCATTGGCGATACGATTACCATAACGTCCTATCAAAGCCCCGAAATAAGGAACGCCTTTTTGTAAAAACCCGTCCAGGGATTCAAAACCTGTTACCACATCTCCCATGTTTCCGCTTTTGTCCGGGGTAATGATCCGGGCGACGGCTCCTCCATAGTTAATGATACTCACCATCATGCCATTGGCATTCGTAATTGTGTATTCAGTTACCGGCTTTTGTTCAAATGTGCCGAACGGTTTTTCCGTTATACCTGCTTTCATGTCTTTGGTTTCGGTTTCTTTTTTTTCATTTTTATTTTCCGTACTGTTATTACAGGCAACACTGAACAGTACGAAACTAACAACTAAGAATTGAATTGCTTTCATTGATGCTGATTTTTTATTGTCCATAATAGGAACCAGGTCCGTGTTTACGTTCAAAATGTTTTTTTATAAGGGCATCTTTTAGCCGGCCCGCTTCAGGATTGATCTGTTCTGTGAGCCATGCCATTTGAGCAATGCTTTCCAGCACAGCGCTGTTATAGACGGCTTTTTCTGCTGATTTTCCCCAGGTAAAAGGAGCATGATTGCCTACCAGGATCATTTCAACTTCTTCATAATTCAACCCTTTTTGTTTTAAACAGTTCATGATCTGGAAACCGGTCTCGTATTCATAGTCACCCCGGATCATCGTATCATCCATGGGGGGAGCACAGGGAATATCAACCGTGTTGTGATCGGCATGAGTAGTACCAAAAATGGGTATGTCACGTAATGACTGCGCCCAGGCAGTCGCATAAGTCGAATGTGTATGTGAAATACCGCCTATCGTTGGCCAATGCTTATATAGCACGGCATGCGTTTTTGTATCGGAGGAGGGCCGGAGTTTTCCTTTTACAGTAGTGCCTTCAAAATCAACAATGACCATTTTTCCCGGCGTTAATTTTTCATAGGGAACGCCACTTGGTTTAATGGCGAATACGCCAAGATCCTTATCAGCAGCGCTTACGTTACCAAATGTAAATAGCACGAGCCCAAGTTTGGGCAACTGCATATTGGCTGCATAAGCCTCTTCCTGTATATGCTGATACTTGCTCATGTTGTGAGTGGTGAGTGGTCAGTGATCAGCGGTGAGTAGTGAATTAATCAAAGGCGATTATCACTCACAACCGGCCACTCACTACTCACTGCTTTGTTCGATGAATGTACCTAATTTTTTATAGCGCTCGTACCTTTTGCGGTATATTTCTGTTTTTGTTTTATCGGGGTACCAGGTTGTATCAAAGCCCTGGCCCATTGCCTGCATCGCATCTTCGACCCGGGTATAGATACCCGCGGCTGTTGCGGCAAACATGGCTGCACCCGCGGCACAGGTCTGCTCACTCTTATGAATACGGATAGGCATATCCATTATATTAGCCATCACCTGCATGATATAAGGCGATTTTTTTGCTACACCTCCAAGACCGATAAGGCCTTTGACAGGAATGCCTTCCTCATTGAAGCGATCAACAATGGCTTTGGCGCCGAAACAGGTCGCTTCCACTAATGCCTTAAAGAATTGTGGAGCATCAGTCGCCAGGTTGAGACCGGTGATAGCGCCTTTTAATAATTGATTAGCGTCAGGCGTTCTACGGCCATTCAGCCAATCTATTGCCAGCTCATCATTTTCGTTGACGGAAAGTTTGGAAGCCCCGATACTTAATGAAGCAATGAGCTTATCGCTGACTTCCTGCTTTATGCTTTCATCATCCAATAAATGATCAACCGGCCAACTGATTAATTTTTTGAACCAGGCATATACATCCCCGAATGCGCTTTGACCGGCTTCCAGGCCAATCATTCCCGGGATGATGGAACCGGGTACCTGGCCACAAATACCTTTTACCAGTTTATCCTTTACTTCATTCTCCGGCGCTACCAGCATATCGCAGGTAGAAGTTCCCATTACTTTACTTAAATGATAAGGTTCAATCTGCCCGCCGACAGCTCCCATGTGCGCGTCAAAAGCGCCGACGCCGACGATCACATCAGTTGAGAGCCCTAATCTATTTGCCCATTCCCCGGAAAGATTACCGGCAGGCTTATCGGAAGTAAAGGTTTCTTTAAAAAGCTTACCTGTATAATCGTTTAATAAGGGATCAAGTTTTGAAAAGAATTCATTGGGGGGTAACCCGCCAAATTCTTTTGCCCATAAAGCCTTATGCCCGGCAGAGCAAACACCCCGTTTCATCTTGTGTACGTCATTACCCCCGGTTAATAAAAAAGGTATCCAGTCGCAATGCTCCACCCAGGAATAACAGGCTTTTCTTACCGCTTCATCTGCTCTCAGGATGTGCAGGAGTTTAGCCCAGAACCATTCGGAAGAATAAATGCCACCAACATATTGCAGATAATTGACCGGGAATTTTTTGGCGTGTTCATTTATTTCAGCCGCTTCCCGGGTGGAAGTATGATCTTTCCACAGCACGAACATGGCATTCGGATTATCTTTAAAAGCGGGAAGTAAGGCAAGGGGTGTTCCTGTTTTATCTACAGCTACCGGTGTTGAACCGGTTGTATCTACCGAAATAGCTTTTATATTTTGAGCAATGTTTTTTCCTGTTTTTTGCAGGCATTCTTTTATAGTGGCTTCCAGTCCTTCTGCATAATCCGATGGATGCTGGCGAAACTGGTTGAGGGAAGCGTTGCAATAAAACCCCTGTTTCCAGCGGGGGTAATAAAATACAGCGGCGGCTTTTTCTTCTCCTGTATGAGCATCAATGATGACGGAACGAACAGAATCTGTTCCATAATCAACCCCTATGACATAAGCAAGGTTCATACAGCAAGTAATTCGTGTCAAATTAACACTTATTTGCCTGAATAAAAAAATATATTCTGTCCGTTCAATGGCTACAAAAGATGGGCATTGGGAATGATATTCAGGAAGGCCTGGAAATTAGCTTTGTATTTTTTTGCGTTTAATTTATAATAGTATGCGCCTTTTTTGGACCCCCCTTTATATTTGTCTTCCTGCTTTACCAACAGGTTGGTTGACAAAACTTTCCGGCTGAAATTTCTTTTATCGAAAGAAGTGCCATACACCGATTCATAAAGGCTTTGTAACTGCGGCAATGTAAATTTCTTGGGTAATAATTCAAACAACAAAGGATGCAAAGCTGCTTTATACTGCAGCTTGGCTCTTGCCATCTTTACCATTTCATTGTGGTCGAATATAAGCCTGGGTATTTTATTTAAAGGAAACCATTCGGGCTGATATTCGTCACTCAGTTGTTTTTCGTAGCGATGAATATCAATCAGGGCAAAATAGGCGATGGACATGGTTCTTTCTATCGGGTCCCGCTCCGGCTCACCGAACGTATACAATTGCTCGAGGTAGACTCCTTCAAGACCCGTCAGGGTTTTTAAAATTCTTATGGCGGCATGATCGGGGCTTTCACCAGGTTGTACGAACCCGCCCATCAGGCTCCATTTGCCTTTTTCAGGTTCAATACCCCGGTGCACCAGTAAGATCTTAAGTGACTCCCCGTCGAAGCCAAAAATAATACAGTCCACGGCGGCAAGCATCCGTGTTTGGTTCTGGTATTGCGTCATAAAGGTTAAATGGTTATCGCGGATCAAAGTGAATAATCAATTCCTCACAGGAACTATAATAAAACAAAATTATCATAATCTTTTATAAACCCGGTAATGTTGCGATAATTATTAAACTCTTTGACATCGTGTAATGTAGTTATCACCATGCAATCCATACCCGCATTGACGGCGGATTCAGCACCTTTGGGCGCATCTTCAAAGACTAAACAATCTGCCGGTGCGATTCCAAGTTTCTCCGCACATTGAATATATGTCTCAGGGTCCGGCTTGCTGAATCTCACATCATCAGCACTTACGATGGCATCAAAATAATGCCTGATCTGCAGGCCATCCAATACAAAATCAATATTGAATAATATAGCCGCGGAGCCGATTGCCATTTGTATTCCTGTTTCCTTTGACCTTTTTAAAAGAATATCGAGACCGTTTATAAGTTGCAGGTGGGGCCGGAATTCTTTTTGATATTGCTTTTCTTTTTCGAGGCTTATCCTGTTTTTTTCTTCTTCGGAGAATCGCCGGGGGAAAACCCTTTCCAGTAATTCCTCGTTCTTGCCATAACATTCTTCCCTGGTTCGTTCAATGGAGATATTGCCGCCGAGCTCATTCAGGATACGGTGCCAGGCTTTGATATGATAAGGCATATCATTGATCATGGTGCCATTAAGATCGAAGAGAAAAGCTTTGTACTTCATTACCGGTGAGAGTTGAGAAAGAGTTATTTCTGCAAGTATCGGTAATTTTTCTTTCTGCGCAGTAAAATGTAATCCCCGGTCAGCAGCAGGCGGCATAACTTGTTTTCCCATTCCCTGCAATTTCCAGGATGGAGCGATACAATTCATTCCATAAATAGTGCTGTTCATTTAAGAAAAACCCCCGCTCACCAAACGAGCGCTTTTTTTTGAGCATCCCATTCGTTTCTTTGTGGAGCGATCAGGAATATTAATCATAAAACATAGCGTTTAAAAATTCTCTCTCATATAGCAGTAGTTTGGGTTTCTTATGTGAACGGCCCGGGATTCTTCCAGGGCTTCTCTTTTTTTGCTTCGCTATGCTCGCAATGACTTATGCTGCGCCAAAACGAATTCCAAATTCAGGGGGTGTATCAGTTGATCGGGAGGTCGGGATGATGATAAGAAAAAACGACCTGTAACTCAAAACTTCCCGTCTTCCCATCTCACCGGCTATTTTCAGGATAAGACACCACTCAAATTCCTGATTCCGGTAACCTCTTTACCTTTGCGGCAGGAAAATAATTATTACTATGGGAGTCTGGAATCAAATAGCCGAATATCTTTACCTGAAAAAAAAGGACCCGGATCGCCCGAAAAGCAAATGGATCGGGTATATGCATGGCATTAACCGCATCAGCCTGCTGATTTTTATTCTTTGCATGATCATCCTGCTGATCAAGCTCCTCCGGTAAGAAAAGAGATAATAGAATGAGCAGCTTTTGCGGAAGCATCACCTCCTTCGCTCAACAGTTTTTTCAGATCCGCGTAATCTTTTTGTAATACAGCAAGCCGTTCTTTATTGGTGAGCAATTCATTTAACTCATTTTTCAGATTTTCAACGGTCAGTTCATCTTGTATCAATTCCTTCACCACTAATTTATCCATGATCAGGTTGACAAGAGAAATGTATTTTACCTTAATGACCATTTTGGCGATCTGGTACGAGATGGGAGAGCCTTTATAACAAACTACTTCCGGCACGCCGAATAATGCTGTTTCCAGTGTGGCTGTTCCGGAGGTCACCATAGCCGCCTTTGCCTGTAACAACAGGTCATACGTTTTATTTTTCTCTGTACTGACATTCGGATATGGATCAGTAAAAGTTTTATAGAACTCATCCTCTATCGAAGGAGCCTGTGCTACTACAAACTTATAACCAGGAAAATGGGCGCTCACTCCAAGCATTACAGGAAGCTTTTTCGTTATCTCCTGTTTCCTGCTGCCCGGCAATAGTGCAATAATATTTGTGGAGGTGGGTTCAGCAACTTTCAACTTTAAACTTTCGACTTTAAACCTTTCAATCACTTCCACCAGCGGGTGTCCCACATATTCCACTTCCCAGTTCCATTTGTTCTTGAAATAGTCTTTTTCAAAGGGAAGTATCACCAGCATCTTGCCGATATATTGCTTCATCATTTTTACCCGGTTCTCTTTCCAGGCCCATACCTGCGGGCTGATGTAAAAAATTATCCTTAATCCCTGTTGTTTGGCCCATTTGGCAATACGGAGATTGAAACCGGGATAATCAATCAGTATTATTGCATCGGGTTGATAGCGAAGAATATCTTCTTTGCAGAATTTGAGATTGCGAAAAATGGTCCGCAGGTTCATCAGCACTTCTGTAAAACCCATAAAGGCCAGGTCGCGGTAATGTTTTACCAGTTCGCCGCCTGCTTGTTCCATTTTATCGCCGCCCCAGCAGCGTACAGAAGCGGCTGCATCCAGTTTCTTTAATTCTTTAATAAGGTTACTGCCATGCAGGTCACCCGATGCCTCGCCTGCGATGATATAGTACTTCATGTTCCGGCTCCGCGATCAGCGGAAAAATTATTTTATCGCTGCAAAATACAATTTGTTGGGTAGAACGATGGCGGGATGATGAAACGGGTAGTGGGTCAGTTTGCCGGGAAGTCGGAAAGATGATAAGAAAAAATGTCCTGTAATCAAATCTTAGCCTCTTACCGCCTCACGGCTATCAACAAATTGAGATACTATTAATTTCCGGTTTATTTTTTTGCTTAACCACTTTTTTTTGTAAATTGAAACAAGGAATCAGCGGCAGGAATGTTATACCATGTTTCCCCAATATTCTTTTCCTTTTTACGTGATTTTCACGAGACTTTTCTGAGACTCTCACCTGACTTTTTCCTGATTCTTGCCTGACCTTTACCTGACTCTTGCCTGACCCTGTCCTGACTCTAACCTGACTCTAATGAGACCCTCCTATATGGTTCCTGTATCCCTCTCATATTCCTTCTATCTGGCTACTCTATGGTAGAGAGTATCTTTAGCCTGTCCTGGCCGGATAGTAAAAGGCAGATAAAGGCCTCACAAAAGATTCAACTTTCTCAGTCGCAGGAAAATGGCTTACAAAATCTTCAATACCAGTATTCCTATTCCATAAATAAGGGTGATAATAAAAATACCCCTTGCCGTAAAATCCCTGTTTGTATTGATATAAATAGTGAAGAGAATAACATTAGCCAGCAGGGAAAGCGACCCGATAGAAGTGATCAGCCTCCCGGTATTAAAAAAAGTAGATAGAAAGTCTCCGAATGAAAAGGTTGAGTATTTTATGAAATAGATGACGACCAATCCGAGAATAGGTCCAACAAGACCAAGAACCAATCCAAGTTTCAGGTTATCCTTTTTGAATATCATGATTGCCATAATTTTTGGAGTTTGGCTTTTAAAACGTAATTCGTCAGGTCAAATTGCACGGGTACGACGCTGACATAATTATTGGCCAATGCCCATACATCGGTATCTGTTCCCTTGTCGAAATTGACAAATTCGCCGGTAAGCCAGTAATATTTGCGGCCATTGGGATCCACTCTTTCTACAAAATCTTCCTCGTATTTGGCATAAGCTTGTTTACAGATCATCAGGCCGTTCAGCAGCTCTTCAGGAACAGAAGGCACATTCACATTAAAAACAGTATGCTTATCGAGATCGGTGGAAAGCATTTTTTCCACCACCATTCTTGCATACTTTTTTGCACCGGTGAAATCGGCTTCAATATTATAATCCAATAACGAAAAACCGGCGGAAGGGATACTTTCAATAGCTGCTTCCACCGCTGCCGACATGGTGCCGGAGTAAATAACATTGATGCTATGGTTAGCGCCATGATTAATACCACTCAGGCAGAGATCCGGTTTGCGGTGCAATACTTTGTCAACGGCCAGTTTTACGCAGTCAACAGGCGTGCCGGTGCAGGCATAAGCTTCAATATCGCCAAAGACATGTACTTTATGCAGGCGCAGAGGTTGCCAGATTGTAATAGCATGTCCCATACCCGACTGGGGCTTATCGGGGGCTACTACAACGATCTTTCCCAGGTCTTTTACTGCTTCTACAAGATTCATGATGCCCGGTGCCGTCACCCCATCATCATTGGTAATAAGGATGACAGGTTTTTCCCCACCCGTACGGACAGGAGCAGTGGTCTCTTTTTTTACAGTTTTTCCCGGAACGGTTTTTTTGCCCCGGAGGACAGGTTTCTTTTTTGCCATACGCAGCGCAAAAGTGATACTTTTTTTTTATACGTCAAATTTACGGTTTAGGTAAGCTGCTGTATTTAGTTGCCCTTTATATGTTAAATGGCTTCATGGCTGCTCAAACAAGCCATTTACTCCAAAAAGAAAATTCTGCTATGCTAATCATCAAACAATTGAACCATCAAACAGGCGGCCATTCTATGGAAATTTTGCCATTAAGAATTTGCATTTGTCAAATTAATTAGTATTTTGCAGCTAAATAAATTAGTGTATGGCTATTGCAAACAGGAATCTCAAATACCTTCGCAAACTCCGTGGCTGGACACAGGAAGAATTTGCCCAGAAACTTCGCATTAAACGCTCCCTGCTGGGAGCTTATGAAGAAGAAAGGGCAGATCCCAGGATTGATGTGCTGGAAGTAGTTTGTGATATTTTTAAACTTACCCTGGACGAAATATTGCGGAAGGATCTCAGCGATAATAAAAGTAATTACCTCGCTAAACGAAGAGCCATGAAACTGGCTTCGGGCCGGAGTGATATACCTTTTGTTCCGGTAAAAGCAGCGGCGGGTTACATGGCAGGTTATGCCGATCCTGAATTTATTGATGAATTGAATACATTTACCCTGCCCATGCTGACCGGGGGCAATTACCGCGCCTTTGAGATCGTTGGCGATTCCATGCTGCCTACACCAAGCGGCTCTGTAATAGTCGGAGAAAAAGTAGAAAACCTGGACGATGTAAAAAATAATACCGCTTGTATTGTTATTTCAAGAAATGAAGGGATCGTTTATAAAAGAATTCAGAAAAACGGGCGCACAAAAAATAAACTAACCCTGGTAAGCGACAACCCTGTTTTTCATCCTTATATGATCAATGCCGATGAGGTTCTTGAAATGTGGCAGGCACAAGTGGTTATCTCTAAAATGAATACACAATCCAGGTTGAATATGAACCAACTGGCCGATATGGTCACCAACCTGCAGGAACAGGTAGTTTCCCTAAAAAAAAGGATGAATTAAGCTGCAATTTCACTGCCCGCTAATATATTTTCCAAAGCATCTTTTCTGTCTTCAGGACAGTCTTTTATATTTGCTTAGGTACTGATACATGCTTTTGGGAAAGATTATTTGTTTGCCCCTGCTGTTATTGGTTTGTGGACAGGTATTTTCGCAATCAAAATCACTACAAGCCATTAAAGTCAACCAGCCACCGAAAATCGATGGGCAACTGGATGACCCTGCATGGCAGAATGTGCAACCGGCGACCGGTTTCATCCAGAATTTCCCCCAGGCCGGTCAGCCTGCTTCACAAAAAACAGAAGTAAAAATCGTATATGATGATGAAGCTATTTACGTAGGAGCCTATTTGTATGACGATCCTGCTTTGCTTCGTAAGCAGATTACAGCCAGGGACGACGAACAGCAAAAAGACCTGGACTATTTTTCTGTTTTTTTTGATACCTATAACGATCACCAGAATGGCTTCCAGTTTTTAGTTACCTCTTCCAATGTTCAGACTGATGCGAGGTTAGCGCCAAGCGTGGTAGTAGACTATGGTGAATACGGTGATAAAACCTGGGATGCGGTATGGGACAGTAAAGTAGCCATAAAAGAAAATGGATGGGTAGTTGAAATGAAAATCCCTTACACTTCCTTACGGTTTGCCAAAAAAAATGTGCAGGATTGGGGAATACAATTCCTGCGTTCTGAACGGCGGATCAATGAAACAAGCTTCTGGACTTATGTCGATCCGAATATAAATGGTTTTATTAACCAGTTCGGGTTGTTAAAGGGTCTCACTAATATTCAGCCACCGCTACGTCTTAGCTTCTCTCCTTATATATCTACCGGTATTCGCAGTACCCCGGAAAATAGCGGCTACCAGACAAAATGGTTGCAAAGTGGTGGCATGGACGTAAAGTATGGGATCAATGAGAGTTTTACGCTCGATGCCACGCTGATACCTGATTTTGGGCAGGTGATCTCCGACAATGTGGTGAATAACCTGACCCCGTATGAAATAAAACTGGACGAAAACCGCCCGTTCTTTACAGAGGGAACAGATATATTCAATAAATCAGGGCTTTTCTATTCCCGGCGTGTAGGCGCTACTCCTACGGCGTATGATTCCGTCAATAAACTGGCCTGGGCGGATCCCAATATTGAAATACTTAATAATCCCGGCCGCACGCAATTGTATAATGCCTTAAAATTTTCAGGACGAACCCCGGGTAAATTAGGAATCGGATTTTTTAATGCTATCGGTGCGCCGATGTACGCGTCTATACGCGACAGAACCACCGGGGAGAAAACAAAAATCCAGACAGAAGTATTGACGAATTACAACATTTTTGTCCTGGACCAGGCTTTAAAGGATCGCTCTTATATTACATTTACCAATACGAACGTCTTGCGTAATGGATCAGGCAGGGATGCCAACGTAACAGGTCTTGATTTTAGTTTGTACGACAAGAAGAATACTTACAACCTGAAAGGCTATGGCCATTACAGCAAAGTATTCCTGGCAAGCCCTTATGATGGCTATAATACATTATTGCGGATAGCAAAAGTAAGCGGGAGGTTCCGTTATAGCGCCCAGAACCTGATAGAGTCTGTCGGTTATGACCCCACAGACCTGGGCTTCCTACAAACCGCCAATCAAAATATCAATTCAGGCTCTGTGAGTTATAATCAATATACTCCTACCCATAATTTCCTTTCTTATAGCTATACACTTTCCGCAACTTACAGGCGGTTGTACAAGCCTGACAAATTCAGTGATTTCACTCTCCAGGCATCGGCATTTTGGTATTTAAAAAATTTCTGGGACATTACATTGACGGCTTCCTACCTGCCGGATCAGCATGACTATTTTATTACCGGGAAACCTTTTACTAAATATGCCCGCCGCCCACAGTATGGCTCACTGGCTTTGACCGGGAGCACCGACAGCCGCAAACGTTTATTCATCAGCTATAATTTCCTGGTCTCTGATTTTTTTAAGAACCCCGAAAAAAGTTATTTTATTGTTGAAGGTGATGTCCGTTACCGGTTCAGCAATCAATTGACAATAGACTTATCACACCGCCATGAAGCGGAAACAGATTATATCACTTCAGCAGGCAAATCATCTTCCGGCGAACCGATGATCGCCTTTGTAGATTTTAAAGATGTTACTTCGGTATTATCGGGGATCTACAATTTTACTTCCCGTATTAACCTGACATTAAGGGTAAGGCATTACTGGAGTTATGTGCCGCAGAAAAGAACCGCGGAACTGGACGACAGGGGATTGCCTGTATCCGTAACTCCCGTGACCGGTATTACAGGCAATGTGAATTATTTCAATACAGATGCTTTTCTTACCTGGGATTTCCGTTATGGCAGCAGGCTCATATTCGGGTATAAGAATTGGCTGGGGGATGATGAAACGGTTGATGGTAACAAGTATACGCTTTACCTGCGCAATCTTTCCCAGAGTCTTAACTTAAGGCACGGCAATGAGCTGACCGTTAGATTCATTTATTATCTTGATTATAGCCAGTTGAAGAAAAAACATTGATGTTTCGACAGCGACAACTATTTCAATTATACAGGCACTATATCTTTGTCAATGATCGCAAACGCCTTTTCTCCCTCTCCCGGTTCTACTTTATAAGTCCCGGTAAAACGACTGAATGCCGGCAGCACACAATATTTTTTTGTAAAATAAAAACAGGGAAAATGTAATGACTGCCTGCCCCTGCCTCGTATGCTGATCCCGGGATGCAAATGACCCGAAAAAAAATATTGTCCCTTTTCCGCATTTATGCCCGGTGTGAGTATATCATGTACAAAGAGAAATTGTTTTACCCCGAATTGACCCACCTTCACCGAAATATCAGCTTCGCTATACCATTTTTCTTCGAGTATATCGTGATTGCCTTTTACGAGATGAAGATCCAGTGAAGGAAAATCTTTTCGCCATTTCCTGAAAAGATCCAGCTCTTTATTAGCGACACTATGTGTAAGATCTCCTACAATGATCAGCCGTTCGGCTTTAAAAAAAAGTATCTGCGCCAATAAGCGGTGGAGATCATCCTTATATACCTGTTGCGGAACGCCAATTCCCGCCTGGCGAAAATGTCCTGTTTTACCAATATGGAGATCGGCTACAATAAGAGTCGACTCATTCTCCCAGAATAAAGTCCTCTCCGCGCTCATTACCAGGTGTTCATCACCGATCATATGGGACAAATAAGTACTCATAGGGATGCAAATCTAAGAAGATATACAATGAAATTATTTTAGCCACGAACGGCACAAATGAATATGAATGCGGCTTATTGGCGTATTATTTTTCCAGTTGCAGTTGCATCCGCCTGACCCTGTCTTCTAATTTTTCTGAAGAAAGATCTTCCCGCATACTATCCACTTTTACCGGGAAGCAAAAGGGTGTCAGTTGGGTGGGAAAAGTGATGATGATCTTCGACCGCTGTATTCTCTCCAGCATATCTCTCAACCTCGCTTCTTCCATCTGCTGGTCCAGCACTTCCTGGTAAGACTGCCGCAATAATAAATTGCCTGGTTCATATTCGTTGAACACATTAAAGAGGAGCGAGGCAGATGCCTGCAGGTGTCTGGCTTTCTTTTGTTCACCGGGATAACCCTGGAAAATTAAACCACCAATAACCGCCACATCCCGGAACTTTCTTCTTGCCATCTCCGTAGAGTTGACACTTCGCTGGATATCGGATAATAAATCGCCGGGAGAAAATAATTCATACACGTTTGTATCATCAACAGGTACCGGCTGATCGCTGAGCAATTCAAAACCGTAATCATTCATGGCAAAGGAAAAAGTAATGGGAGTAATACGGCTGATGCGGTAAGCAAGGATGGCCGCCATGGCTTCATGCACTAATCGTCCTTCAAAAGGATAAACAAAAAGATGAAAGCCGTCCCTGGTTTCTATCTGCTCGATCAGCAATTCATTTCTCTTTGGGACATGCGACAGGCTTTCCTGCAGCTCAAACAATGGCTCCAATGCTTCCAGTTCTTTTTCCTGTATTTCTGTCTTCCGGGATCTGCCTTCCGATTTCCTGTCAAAAGTTTCTCTCAGTTTCTTTCCAAGGTTAGCGCTCAGGGGCATTCGCCCACCCTGCCAGCTTGGAACAATTGATTTCTTCGCATTGCTTTTTCTTACAAAAGCCGTCAGGTCCTTGATCATCACAAATTCAAGATTTCTTCCGGCTAAAGTAAAAACATCACCCGGCTGTAATCTTGATATAAACCATTCCTCAATTACCCCAACATAGCCACCACTGATGAATTTTACTTTCAGCATGGATTCACTCACAATCGTCCCGATGTGCAGGCGATGACGCATAGCCAGCTTCCTGCTCTTTATTTTGTAAACGCCATCTTCTATTTCTACCTTCTTGTAATCATCATATTGCTGCAGGGCCTTACCACCGGCGGTAATGAAATGGAGCAATTGTTTCCACTCGTCTTCCAAAAGGTCTTTATAACAATAAGTAAGTTTTATCTCCTCAAAGAGTTGTTCCGGCAAAAAACCATCCGATATCGCCAATGTATTTAAATACTGTATCAGCACATCATAACAAAGCAGCATGGGCTGGCGGCTTTCAATCATATTTTCTTCAATCGCCTTTTTCAAGGCGGCTGCTTCGGCCAGTTCCAGGGAATGAGTAGGTAAAAAATAAATCTTGCTGACTGCATCGGGACTATGCCCGCTTCTTCCTGCCCGTTGCAGGAACCTTGCCACTCCTTTAGGTGAACCTACCTGGATAACAGTTTCAACAGGACGAAAATCAACTCCCAGGTCAAGACTGGCTGTGCAAACCACCGCTTTCAACCTTCCTGAATGCAGATTTTCTTCCACCCAGGTTCTTAATTCCATATCCACCGATCCATGATGCAAGGCAATAGAACCGGCAAGATCAGGACAGATATTCAGCAAAGTTTGATACCAGGTCTCACTCATCCCCCTGGTATTAATAAAGATGAGAGTCGTTGTACTTTTTTCAATGACAGGAATAAGCTTATGCGCCAGTTTGATCCCCAGGTGACCGGCCCAGGGATATTTTTCTATTTCATCGGGGAAAATAGATTCCACTTCAATACGCTTATTCATGTTGGCCCGGACAATTACCCCTTCTTTTCGCAAGGAAGACATCAGGACTTCTTTTGCTTCA
This sequence comes from Bacteroidota bacterium, assembly GCA_030706685.1. Lineage (GTDB taxonomy): Bacteria > Bacteroidota > Bacteroidia > Chitinophagales > Chitinophagaceae > VBAT01. Next base: position 101,648 of record JAUZOA010000001.1, on the reverse strand, counting down.
TCCAGGTTTCCGATAGTAGCCGAGATACCCCAGATGGATAGTGATGAGTGGTGAGTGATGAGCGTTGAGTGGGTTGTTTTATTTCCGGAATTGTCACTGACCACTGACCGCTGACCACTGACAATTCTCGAAACCGCCAACTCTACCTGCACTCCCCGCTTGCTTCCCAGCAATTCATGCCATTCATCTACAGCGATGATTTTAAGTGAACGAAAAATTTCAGGATAACCTTTTTGTGCCAGCAATAAATGCAGGCTTTCCGGGGTAATGATCAAAACTTCGGGCATCTGTTTTTTTTGCCTGGTTCTTTCAGCAATAGCTGTATCGCCATTCCTGATCCCTACTTTCCAGGGTATTTCCAGTTCCGCAATGACTTCTTCCATCGCCCGCCCGATATCCTTGGCCAGCGCGCGAAGCGGGGTGATCCATAACAATTGAAGTTGATTTTTTGATTTGGTTTTATAATCATCCGGGTTGTGATTGATAAAATCAATAAGTGAGCCCAGGAAAACAGAATATGTTTTACCACAACCTGTCGGGGCATTTACAAGGCCGCTTTCACCATTAATAATATGTTGCCAGGCCTCTTGCTGAAACAGGAATGGCCGGCGCTCCCTGGCAGCAAGCCAGTGGCTGATAATTTTATACCCTATTGTATCTGCGAGGTTCAAGACGCACAAAGCAATAATTACAGAATTGGATTAAAGAGGCAAAAATAAAGGATCGGGAACGGAATACAGGAGGCTATCCCTGTTTTATACTTTAGACCCTTGCTCCAATTCTTTTTGGGATAAGACTTGAATTGGGCAGGAATATCGGTGGGCTTTAGTTGACTCCCTTAATCAGGCCATCCTGCCATTTGATAAAATATAATTTTTTGTTTTCGAAATGATCCGGCCGCATATTTTGCCTGTTCAGCTCGGGTTGTATGTCAAAGTCGGTAAAAACATTGTTCTTATTATCGGAGAGATTGGTAGAAATGTCTTTACCATATTGAAGCAGGAGTTTCGCGAATTTCCATGTTACTTCATATCCCCTGAATACCATGTCGCTGGGCCGGGCATACATGACAGTATTGAAGTGATTAGTAATATCGAGGCTTACTTTATCGGTTCTTGGATTATAAAAAGGAGTACTATAAATGATCTCGGGGCCTTTGAAATCAGGTTTTGAAAATTCTCTTGTCAATCCATCCCAGGTAGGCATTCCCATTATCGTTATATGGTATTGTTTATAAAGCGATGCCAGTTGCAGGGCCAGTTGCCTTCCAAAATTCCCGTCAAGACTGCCTGCAACACAAAGGGTATGATGAGTGGAGTCAAGATTCGCGCTTAACTGGTTGGCGGTAAAATTGTCGGGGAGGTCAACGTATTTTATTTTCAGAGGAACAGATTTGGTACTCTTACCATAATTATCAAAATATTCCCTGATCTGGTTTTCCAGTTCTCCTTTTTTCCGGAACACAACGATGGGCTCAATAGAATAATATTTCTGAATGTATTTATAAATTCCCTCGCAATGTGTTTTTAGCATCGGGTTTAATATAATAAAGAAAGGATTGCCTGATACGCCACCGTCCTGGGGTATTGTAACGTTTATGACAGGGATATTTTTTTTGAGCCCTGCGTCAGCAAATGTTCTTACTTCATTGCCCGAGCAATGGGCAATGATCAGTTCAACATCGTTTATTTCAGGTTTATTCAACTGGTTTTGCAGCGTTTCTTTGGATGACCGGGAGTCATATACGAATATTTCCAGTTCTTTGCCATCCTGTTCCAACGAATCCAAAGCCAGCCTGGCTCCTTCATAAAATTCAAGGCCCGGGTTAATGAATTTGGGAAAAACATTTTTGGTATAGCGGTATTCACCGGCAGCATCAAACGCTGAGTCAAGATACAGGGGAGCAAAAATGGCGATCTTATGTTTTGACGGGTGTAAAGAATCGGTCTGAGCCAAAGCGTGAATGGACAATAAACAGCAGGCAATGGGCAATGGGCAATTCGAAATTCGCGGAAAGAACCATTTTTTTCGAAAATACTTTTTCATTTTCCAATTTTAATGTTTACCAATTGTCTGTTGTTCATTGCCTGTTGTCTCACTCCCATTCAATCGTAGCCGGGGGTTTACTGCTGATATCATATACTACGCGGTTGATGCCCCGTACATTATTGATGATATCATTTGAAACATTTGCCAGGAAATCGTAAGGCAAATGAGCCCAGTCCGCGGTCATTCCATCTACGCTGGTCACTGCTCTTAAAGCCACAGTAAATTCATAGGTTCGTTCATCACCCATTACGCCTACACTTTTTACCGGGAGTAAGATAGCGCCGGCCTGCCAAATCGTTGCATACAAATTATGTTCTTTCAAAGCTTTCACATACAAGTGGTCGGCTTCCTGCAACAACTGTACCTTTTCTTCCGTGACCTCCCCTAAAATCCTTATAGCAAGCCCGGGACCGGGAAATGGATGCCTGTCAATCATTTCAGCCGGGATGCCAAGCTCTTTCCCCACTTTTCTTACTTCATCTTTGAATAAGGATCTTAATGGTTCTACCAGTTCAAGATGCAAATGTTCCGGCAACCCGCCTACATTATGATGTGATTTAATGGTCATAGAAGGGCCATGAACCGAAACACTTTCAATGACATCAGGATAAATTGTTCCCTGCCCCAGAAAGCCAATGCCCTCCATTTTTTTTGCTTCATCCTGGAAAACATCAATAAATAAGCTCCCAATAGCTTTTCTTTTTGCTTCCGGGTCTGATTGGCCGGCTAAAGCATTATAGAAACGTTTTTTTGCATCAATGCCTTCAACGTTCAAACCTAACCGGGCATACGTGATCAACACTTCATTGAATTCATTTTTACGGAGGACGCCATTATCAACAAAAATTCCCTGCAACTGGTCACCGACGGCTTTATGGATCAGCGTAGCAGCTACCGTAGAATCAACACCGCCACTCAGCGCCATGATTACTTTTTTAGTACCAATTTTTTTCTTCAATGCCTCAACAGTATCAGAAATAAAGTGTGCCGGCGTCCATTCCTGGCTGCAGCCACATATATTGACCAAAAAATTATGAAGAATTTTTTTCCCCTCTGTGGAATGATATACTTCAGGGTGGAACTGTACTCCATATAAAGGCATACTCCCGGTTCCATTTTTTTTGAAAGCTGCTACCGGGATGCTTTCTGTAGTAGCCAGTAATTCAAAACCCGCCGGGAGTTCGAGAATGGTATCGGCATGGCTCATCCATACCTGGCTTTGTTTTGAAACATCTTTGAGTAAAAGGTCTTCCTTTGACTTTTGCAAAAGAGCCCGGCCATATTCCCGTTTGCTGCTTTTTTCCACTCTTCCCCCAAATCTTTTTGCTGTAAGCTGCGCCCCGTAGCAAACGCCAAGTACCGGCACCCGGGTAATAAACTCCTGAACATTCACATCCGGGGCCTTTTCTTCATTTACAGAGAATGGCGAGCCGGAAAGTATGATGCCTTTCAGACCGGGTTCAAATTCAAATTTTTTGTGGTAGGGGATGATTTCACAGTACACGTTGGCTTCTCTTACAGCCCTGGCTATGAGTTGTGTATATTGAGAGCCAAAATCAAGGATCAGGATCTTTTCTGTCATGGTGCTGCGAAGGTAAAAAACAGAACGGAGTTCGCCGTTTGAAGTTTTTAAGCTGTAACCTTGTAACTGATTTTGGCGTCATAGCACAAGAAAGAAAAAACATCCTGATCTTTGTAACCACAAACCAAACAAAATGAACCGTCTTCTGATCGTTGCTTTTTGCAATCTCCTTATTCTTTCCTCCTGTCATTATTTTCGTGGTGAGCATATGAGAGGAACCGGGAATGTGATCACTCAAACCCGTGATGTTTCGCATTTTACAGGAGTAGATGTAAGCAGCGCTATTGACCTCTACCTGAAGCAGGATTCTGCTTTTGCTGCTAAAGTGGTGACGGATGACAACCTTCAGCAGTATATACAAATAAGGGAGGAAAATGGTATACTATATATCCAGCAGCGGGACAATACCAGTCTTGATCCAAGTGGAAAAATTAAAGTATATATAAGCGCTCCCTTGTTTACCAGTATGAGAGCTTCGGGGGCCTGCAATATAACCAGTGAGAACAGGCTTTCTTCGAATGAAAATATCTCGATTGACCTGAGTGGCGCCAGTGATGCCAGGTTAGATATAAAAGCACTGAAAATATCTGCCGGCCTTAGCGGCGCCTGTACCCTGGCTTTGAAAGGCGAAGCAAAGGAACTGTCTGTAGATGGAAGTGGTAGTTCAAATATCAAATGCTTTGACCTGATGACTGAACAAACAAAAATTGATATTTCAGGCGCTTGTGACGCAGAAGTCTTTGCCAGTGTCAAACTGGATATAGAGGCCAGCGGATCAAGCGATGTCAAATACAGGGGCAATGCAGCTGTCAGTCAGAATATAAGTGGCGCCGGAAGCGTGAAAAGAGTGGATACCCCCACCCCTTAAATGTGTATAAATGCCGGTTAAAAAATCGGAACTTACGGGCTAATCAAACGGGTCGCTTATGCGTTCACGCCGGGATTTCATCAAAAAATCCACGTTGGCAGCAACAGGTTCATTCATTGCATCTTCCACGTTCGGCCATTTTATCATTGGCAAAAAACCCAAAGTGATCATCATTGGCGCCGGCTTTGCCGGGCTGGCGGCCGCCTATTATTTATTTAAAAAGAAAATTGATTTCGTAATCCTGGAAGCCCGCGACAGGATCGGGGGCCGGGTCTTTTCTTACACAACAGATACATCTGAAAAGTTTGTAGTGGAACTAGGCGCAGAATGGATCGGTGACTCGCATAAGAGATTACTTCAGCTTTGCGACGAATTTCAATTGGAGCTTATTGATAACCGGATGAAAACCCATCTCCGGTACAAGGGTCAATATGCCGATCCCCTGCGATTTGAACAAATGAAAGATAAAGACTGGATAGAAAAATGGGAACAATTAAAGAAAGCTTACGCCGGGATACCGGAAAATAAAAGAGACGCAACCTTTGATTATTATGACTGGTGGCGCTACCTCAAAAATAATGGTTGCCCGGACTTTGACCTCGATATACATGAATTGATGGACAGTACCGATTTTGGTGAAAGCATCAGGCATTTATCTGCTGCTGCCGCCTTAAGCTGGTATGCCGATCCCGGGCTTACCAGTACCCACAATGAAATGGATAAAAAAATAAAAGGGGGCAACGATACGCTGGCCAAAAAAATAGCTGAGAAAATCGGTATGGAAAATATAATTAAGAATGATGCGGTAGTTGAAATAGAACAGTATCCCGGCAAACAGGTGAAAGTTACCTGTACCAGCGGCCGGTCGTATTATGGAGATAAAATAATCTGTACCGTACCCACTTATTCCCTGAAAAAAATAACATGGAAGCCGGGTTTGCCCATGAGCATACTGCGCGGGATTGATGAATTACAGTATGCACGCATTAATAAACACGCTGTCCAGTTTGGAAAAAAATTCTGGGGAGATGATCATTTTGATATGATCACGGATGACCAGGTGCACTACTTATACCATGCAACTATCGGTCAGCACCCCGAAAAAGGAGTATTGATCTCTTATTCTATCGGGGACAAAGCTGACCTTTTTGGCTGGAATGGGAAGAACGATAAATGGAATACGACATTATTGGGAGAAGCATTAAGTCCGGGGTTTGGTGATATAACTAACCTGGTGGAAAAGCAATGGAATTATTATTGGGGAAATGACAACTATTCCCTTGGCTCCTACGCATTTTTTAAACCCGGGCAATGGAAGCGCGTGCAAAAAGAATTGAATACTCCTTTTATCAATACACATTTTGCCGGCGAACATTTAGCCGGCTGGCAAGGTTTTATGGAGGGCGCCATCAATACCGGGGAAGAAGCTGCCGGGAAAACTGGTTAGTAAAAACACTTCATGAAATTATTTTATAACGCTACAAATGGGGGGAGGGGTAGTTTTACTAACTCTTTGAATTATGCAAATAAGCGGGTAAGATTAAATCCTTTAAATGTAACGATATTACTTAAATTATGTTTACATTTAGCCCCTAATCACTTACCTCATGAAGAGGCGTACTTTTATTTTAACGGCTATTGCCGGAGCTGCAATAATTACTATACCTGTAATAAAATACAGGTGCCGGGATTCTATTACCGGTGACCCCCTGCTAAGGCCTGATGTCCTGTCCAGGTTTTGTGATAAAGACACGATTCTTGAGATCGGCCGGCAATACATGGTGCAGGTACCTGCAGAAGCCCGGAAAGAGAAATTGATAGAATTGCTTTTAACCAGCGATAAGGGTGAAAAATTAAAATCTTCGGATGAGTCCGAAATCAGTAAATGGATTGAACAAAAGGTTCAGCAGGATTTTCAAACCGAAAGAATGGTAATAGTGAACGGATGGATCCTCTCTGCGACAGAAACCCGTCAATGCGCACTTTTATCATTATCCTAAAATTAACTCAAATATGCATATCGACGCGAGGCAAATAGATGATCTTTCTTCGATAGAAGGGGATATTTGTATTATAGGCTCGGGAGCGGCAGGCATTAGTATAGCTTTGGAATGGATCAACACGCCCTATAAAGTAATTCTCCTGGAAGGGGGGGGATTCGAATATGATGAAAGAGTCCAGGAATTATATAGGGGGAAAAATACGGGACAGAATTATTATCCTTTAAAATCAGCCCGCTTACATTATTTCGGTGGTACCACCGGTCATTGGGGAGGCATGTGTTCCACTTTTGATCCGATTGCTTTCCGGGAAAGGGATTGGGTACCCCTAAGTGGATGGCCATTCTCAGACCAGGAGCTGATACCTTATTATAAAAGAGCGTCTGATAATGTTAGTATCGGTGAATACGAATTCAGCTTTAATTACTGGCAGCAGCAGGACCCTTCTTTAGTCCCTTTACCGGTAAGCCAGGATATATTTTGGAATAAAATCTGGAGATTCGGTATGCCTTCTGCAGCACGTTTTGGCAAGAAATACAAGGATACTATTGTAAATGCAAAAAATATCCACCTGTATACATATGCCAATGCGGTTGACATAAAGACCAACGAAAATGTATCAACGGTGACCGAGGTAACAGTTAAGAATTATGCCGGGAAAACCCATAAGGTCAGGGCCAAATATTTTATTATTGCTTGCTGCAGTATTCAAACTACCCGGCTATTGATAGCCTCCAACAAAAATGCACCCGCAGGACTTGGAAACGATAACGATCTTGTCGGCAGGTATTTTATGGAGCATCCTGAACTTAAGTCCGCGGAATTATGGCTTAAGCAACCAAGTACATTAAAGCCTTATATGCGTAATCCGCCCAACATCAGGGCTGAACTTGCCATGCTGCCTCAAAAGCAGGCTGAGTATAAGGTATTAAATGGAATACTCTCTTTCAATCCGCTGGAGCAGGCAAGAAAGAAGCCGCCCTATATCCAGACCTGGATTGATGAGGATCCGAGAAAAAATGAAGAAAGAACTAATGAAATAGAAGACAAGTCCACCCGCAAAAGCAGGCTTTCCAAAATTTTCGGATCCTCCTCCAATAAATACGATTCATTTGAGATTACCATGAGACTGGAACAGGCTCCCAATCCTTTATCGAGAGTTACACTGGATACTGAAAAAGATGAACTGGGAGTGCCGCGTGCTATTCTGCACTGGGCATTTACCGATATGGAAAGAAAGAGCGCAAGAAAAATATTCGAAATACTTGGCCAACAGGTCGGGATCGCAGGGATCGGAAGAGTGGAATTGAGGGAAGACCTCCGGGACGACAAAGACACTTCCATGCCCTCTACTACCAGCGGAGGCTGGCATCACATGGGTACAACCCGGATGAACAATGATCCCAAAAAAGGAGTAGTGGATAGTAATTGCAAAATACATGGCCTCAGTAACCTGTTTATAGCAGGTTCGTCCTGTTTTCCCAACGGGGCAGCAGTAAATCCCACCTATACCATAGTGGCATTATCAATCAGGCTTTCTGATCATATTAAGGAAACAATAAAGAATGAAGGAGATCGAAAGCTGATAGTGACATGACCCCGAAGACGTGAAAAAATGGTCCATGTAATCTTACAAAATTAATATACCTGACCTGCTTAGGTCATTTGCGGTATTACAGGTAAGGGAGGGCGACCAGCACCCGCGAAGAAACGGCAGGAAATATTTAATTTTAGCAAAACGTCATCATGCAGTTTGACTTTGAGGGCGAAATGGCCAAAAGAACAGATGAAGAATTGATCCGGGTATTAACGCATGATAAGGATAATTATTTGCCTGAAGCGCTGGCCGTTGCGGAAAACGAATTCAGGAAAAGAAATCTTCCTGCAGAGAAAATTTCTTCCCTTGCCAAAAGTTTAGCGCAAAAAAAGGAGATTGAGAATAAAAAAGTAAATGAACCTCTTAATCTTGAGATCAAAGTGCTGACATTTATTTTCCCTGTCATAATAACATTCATTTTCTCCGCATTGTATAAATCAGAAGGCTAGGATAGAAAATCCAAAGAGCTCGCAACCCGGACATTTTACGGGTATGGCTTATACCTCGTCATTATTTTACTTGTAATATTCGTATGATCGTTGATCATAGATTTACATACTTCACCATAATCTTTATATCCCGGTTCCTTCCCTTATCATCTGTACAGGAAATTTTTACTGCCCCCTCATCCGGTACAAAGAATTGTTTTTCCCCGGCATTGGAAGCTTTATAGAATTTATTATTGATGTACCAATATACTTTGCTCACATCATTCGCTGTTTTGCAGGTGAGTTGCAGGGGTTCAGGAGATTTTTTATTGATCAGGTATTCACTTCCATTAACCGGGAAAGTAATAAAAGGCGCATTGCCTTTAAAGATCACTTCACAATCCGGGTTATGAGGAGGGATCTTTGTATAAGCGATCCGGTTATCTTCCAGCCATGCCTGCATATCGGGCTCGATGATCTTATACCATTTCTTCTTATAGCCGCTTTGCGGCGCGCAGCTTTTGCAATAAGATATTTTTTCATCAGGGCTTATCATGATTTCCTGCCAATTATCGCAGGCTTTTGTAGAAGATATAAGCGGAATAAAATAATCGGTGGTAAGATCCGTGCAATGTTCGGAAGGGGTCAAGCCCGTTTCACTGCAAACCTGCCTGATATCACAATCCTTCGGCTGAGTGAACCATTCTTCGTCGCTATCATAATCAATAGTATTAAAAATTTTAAATAATAAAGGAGTCGCGACATTGGCGCCGCTCAGATCAGCTGAGCCCACGCCGGAAAAATTGCCAACCCATACACCCACCGTATAATTTTTATTATAACCAATGCTCCAGGCATCTCTTTTTCCATAGCTCGTGCCTGTCTTCCAGGCTATTTTTGGCATATGTTCTGTCGCAGACCAGTTCAGGGGAAAATCCGGGCGATTTACTTTCGATAAAATCTCATTGATCATATAAACGGCTGCAGGGCTGGCAATATTCAGGCTGTGGTGATTAGTATCATCCTGTGTATAAGAAGGCGCTATATAATCTCCATTATTGGCAAAAACGGAAAACAGACCCGTCATTTCTTCCAGCGTAGCGCCGCAACCGCCAAGGATCATGGATAATCCTAATTTTCTCTGGTCTTTCTGAATTTGCCGGAAATTGCATTGTATCAATTTCCGGATCAGCTTTTCATGACCGAGCAACTTGAGGCTTTTGACGGCAGGTATATTCAATGAATGTTCCAATGCATATTCTACCGTTACGTACCCATTAAACTTCTGATCATAATTCTCCGGCGCATATCCCTGGTAATTCACGGCAACATCCGTTATTACGGTTTTAGGTGTTAACAGACCTTCGTCGAAACAAGTCGCATACAACAAGGGTTTTAATGTGCTGCCCGGTTCCCGTACCGCATTGGCGCCATTTACCTGCCCGCCATCAATCGTATCCCTGAAATCGGATGAGCCCACGTAGGTTATTACTTTATGCGTTTTGTTGTCAATAACTACGATAGCGGCATTCTTAATGTTACGCAGCCGTTGTGTCCTGGTATAATCTTCTACCAATTTCTCCGTTTTTAACTGGGTATTGAGATCAATATTGGTCCTGACGAGGCTACCCGGTTTTTTTAATTTATAGGCAAGATGGGGAATATAATGCGGCATCACTCCTCTCGATGCTGTTAGGGGCTCTGCTAAGGCATCCTCAATCTCTTTTTCTGTAAAAACTTTATCGGCGGCAAACTTTTTCAACCACCTGTTTCTTTCCCCCATGATCTTATCATTGGTTTTTCCCATTACTAATGAAGATGGCCGGTTGGGAATAATGCTCAGGGCCGTGATCTCCGCAAGCGATAAATGGTCGGGATTTTTCCTGAAATATAATTGTGAAGCGGATTTTACGCCTTCAATATTACCGCCATAGGGAACCAGGTTAAGGTACATTTGCAATATTTCATCCTTGCTGTATTTCCATTCCAACTGAAAAGCCCTGAACATTTCAATGATCTTGCTGAGGATATTTCTTTTCCTGGGTTCCAGGGCCCGCGCTACCTGCATGGTGATGGTACTGGCGCCGGAAGTTGTCTTCATCCGGAATATATTCTTGAAAAAAGCCCTGGCTATGGCGAAGGGGTTTATGCCGGGATGAGAATAGAAATATTTGTCTTCTTTGGCAATGATGGTTTTCCGTAACAGCGGTGAAATTTCATCCAATTCTGTTTTCATCCTCCATTTCTGGTCGCTGGTCAGGTAAGCATTGACGACTTCGCCTTTATTGTCGGTTACGATGGTAGAATATTCTATCTTATCATGGAGGGGAAATATCAGGTTGAGCAGTAAGAACAAAAGAAATAAAGCAAGAATGCCGATGCCAAGCCTCTTGAAGAACTTCAGGATATGTCGTTTGGTGATTCGAAATTTCATATACTCTCACATCGGCGCTATGGCGCAACGATCGCTTTCTTTACGCCGTAGCGCCGTTGCATGAAATATAAACTCCCCTTAACAAAGATTTATCTTCCAAAACTTGCAAACTGTCTTCTTTGCATATTAACTTTCGCAGTAAATTCTTTTAGTCTTTATGGACTTATCAGATCCTTCCAGGCCAACGAAAGATATTCCTCCTTAGTTATTTCAGCCACACTAAATTCTGTCTTTTCCCTCAAAGGATTCAAAAGCTTTTTGTGAAAAAAGAATCAAAACCAAATTTTTTGGTTCATTAAATTTCTTACCTTCTCATTTCTAACAGACCACTCAACCAACCTTTTATGCGTATCAAAACCTTCCTTGTTCCGCTTTTTGCTGGAGCTTTTTTTTTATCTGCCTGTAAACGTAATGCTGTCAGCCTTGATTTTACCAATGCAAAAGGAGAGGTTCCCTTACTGGGCAATCTTATTTTCCGGTTCAACCAGTCACTGGTCAGCGATTCGATGATGAATGCCTGGGATTCTACAGACTATATTTCATTCGAACCGCGGATTCCCGGCAAGTTTCGCTGGGAAAGTCCTGACCAACTGGTATTTTCTCCATCCCAACCCCTGGCCCCGGCCACTTCCTATAAGGCAAAAGTCAGGGATGCTGTTTTGAAATTCAGTAAATATAATTCAGTAAAAGGCGCCGAAGGGATCAGTTTTCATACGCCTGAGCTTACGCTGGATAATTCCCAGGTGATCTGGATGCTGCAGGGAGAAGGCAGCACAAACGCTGTACCGCAGGTGGACCTGCAGTTTAATTACCGTATCAACCCGGTTGATCTGAAAGAGAAACTAAAGATTGAAGTAGACGGTGCGACAGTAGATTATACTCTTATTACCGCGTCGCCTGATAATAATATCTTACTTCGTATTACCAGCCTTAAAGTACAGGACAAGGATTATGAAACCAGGGTGACTATTGATAAAGGCTTAAAACCTGAAAGCGGCACTAACACAACCGATGAGCCGATCGTTTCCAATTTTTCTATTCCTTCCCCTTACGTATTGACTATCCAGGGCCTGCAATCAGAACATGATGGTACAGAAGGGGCGATCCGAATTTCCACGAGCCAGCAGTTGACCGGGGAAGATATAAAGTCGTTGATCAAATTTGAACCTGCCCTGGCTTATACTTACGAATTGTCTGATGACGGGCTTGTTTTACGCAGTGATAAATTTGATGTGGAAAAAAGCTATTCCCTGACCATCGCTAAAGGGTTGCGGGGAAAGATCGGCGGCGTTTTAAAAGAAGATTATTATGGAAGCGTTGCTTTTGGCGAACTGGAAGCGAATATCAAATTTACCAACAATAAAGCCGTGTACCTGTCAAAGAAAGGGGCGAAGAATATAGAAGTACAGATAACCAATGTGCCAAAAGTAAAACTGGTGATTTCTAAAATATACGAGAACAACCTGCTGATGGCGCAACGTTATGGTTATGAGCCACAGGAAACAAGAGCTGAATATGCCAGTAACGAAGAATACGAAGGCGATTATTCTCCGGAAGGAGGAGGCGATGCGCAACTCGGGGATGTTATCTATGAGAAAGAAATTGATACAAGGTCATTGCCTAAAAGCGGCGCCGGCCGGGTATTGAATTTTTCCCAGTTTGATGACCGCCTTCCTGATTTCAATGGCATCTATCATATCATGATTCGCTCCACGAAGGATTACTGGGTCAAAGACAGCCGGTATATTTCTTTATCCGATCTTGGATTAGTAGCCAAAGAAGGGCAGGACAAAATTTTTGTATTTGCAAATTCTATTAAAAATGCCGAACCGGTAGATGGGGTCAATGTTTCCGTATATGCCGCCAACAACCAACTGATAGGAACAGGTGCTACCAATGGGGAAGGGGTGGCTGAGATTGCGTATTCCAAAAAAGAATTCGGTGGTTTTAAACCAGCGATGATCATCGCGAAAACGGCGGATGATTTCAATTATCTTCCTTTTAATAACACAAGGGTGAATACCTCCCGCTTTGAAGTAGGCGGTAAGAGAACTAATCCAAGCGGTTTGGATGCATTCGTATACGCGGAAAGAGATATTTACCGGCCGGGCGAAAAAATTAATTTTTCGGTAATACTGAGGGATGCCCAATGGAAAAACCCCGGAACTATTCCCTTAAAGATGAAATTCCTGATGCCCAATGGAAAAGAATTAAAATCTTTCCGGAAAAGCCTCAATGAGGAAGGATCGCTGGAAGGAGATATTGACATGGCTGCTTCCGCGATCACCGGCAGCTATACCCTGGAAGTATACACCTCTAATGATGTTTTACTCGCGTCGAAGAATTTTTCCGTCGAAGAATTTGTGCCCGATCGCATACGGGTGAATGTGAAACTGGATAAAGCGTCTTTACGGCCCGGTGAATCTTCTACCTTATCCATCAATGCCATGAATTTCTTCGGGCCACCTGCTGCCAACAGGAATTATGAAGCGGAAATACAGGTCAGGCAAAAATATTTCTCGCCCGAAAAATTCAGTGATTATGATTTCAGTCTTGCCAACCAGAATTCGTTTTTTGACAAGACGGTGAAAGAAGGAAAAACAGATGCGGAAGGGAATGCAAGCGAAGTATACACAGTGCCGGAGACATACAGTAACATGGGCGCATTGCAAACGAATTTCTATACAACTGTATTTGATGAAACGGGCCGTCCTGTCAGCCGGGCCACTTCAGTAGATATATATACGCAGGATATTTTCTTTGGGATAAAAGAAGACTGGTTCTATTATTACCCGCTCAATCAGCCGGTAAAATTCCTGTTGGCCGCCGTTAACAAAGATGGTAACGTCGTTAATAATTCAACGGCGAAAGTCCAGGTAATCAAACATGAATACAGAACGGTTCTTACAAAAAGCGGGGGATATTTCCGGTATGAATCACAGCAGGAAGATAAACTGGTGATCGAAAACCAGGTGTCAGTGGGCAGTAATACCGTTTACAGTTATATACCGCGTTCCCCCGGTAATTATGAATTAAAGGTCTATCGTCCCGGCGCCAACAGCTATGTAAGCCGCAGGTTTTACAGCTATGGAAGCTGGGGAGGGGATAACAATTCATTTGAAGTAAATAACGAAGGAAATATCGATATCCAGCCGGATAAAAAATCTTACCAGTCGGGCGAAAGTGTAACGGCCCTGTTCAAAACACCGTTTGATGGCAAAATGCTGGTGACAATGGAAACAGATCATGTCGTTTCTTACCAATATGTAAATGTAGAGAAACGTACAGCCAGCTTAACCCTGAAATTGACCGGCGATCATGTGCCCAATGTCTATATTACGGCTACACTGATCAAACCCCATGAGGTATCAGATATTCCATTGACGGTGGCTCATGGATTTCAAAGTATAACTGTGGAAGAAAAAAGCAGGAAGATACCTGTAGAAATTGTTGCTCAAAAAAATGTTCGTTCCAAAACACACCAGCAGGTAAAAGTAAAAGCAGCTCCGGGTAGTTTCGTAACCCTGGCCGCTGTTGATAATGGCGTATTACAGGTAACCGATTTTAAAACACCGGACCCCTACAATTATTTTTACCAGAAAAGAGCTCTGCAGGTATCGGATTATGACCTTTATCCTTTATTATTCGCTGAAGTAAGAGCCCGGTTAAGCAGTACCGGTGGGGATGGGGAGTCCGATTTGTCAAAGAGAAATAATCCAATGCCTGCCAAGCGAATAAAAGTGGTCAGCTATTGGAGTGGTATTACAAAAACCGATGGCAATGGTGAAGCTGATTTTCAATTTGACATCCCCCAGTTCAGCGGTGAGCTTAGGTTGATGGCTGTTTCCTACAAAGGATCAGGCTTTGGCGCTGCTGAAAATACAATGACGGTAGCTGACCCTATCGTGATCAGTACGGCTTTGCCAAGATTTTTAAGTCCGGGTGATACGGTGAATGTACCGGTGACATTGAGCAATACAACGGGTAAGTCCACTAATGTAACAGCTAAAATAGCAACAGATGGTTCAGTAAAAATAATCGGCGACAACAGCCAGTCTGTTTCATTGAATGCAAAGAGCGAAGGAAGAGCTACATTCAGTGTAGTGGCCAACCCGGCTATTGGTACCGGTAATGTAAGAATAACTGTCAATGGCCTCGGAGAAAAATTTGAAGATGTTACAGAAATATCTGTCAGGCCTCCATCTACCCTGCAGAAAGTAACGGGAAGCGGATCTGTTGAAGGCGGTACTACACAAAAATTGACGATCGGTTTAAGTGATTTTATTCCGGGCAGCACCGATTATAGCCTGGTGGTTAGCCGCTCGCCTGTGTTAGAATTGGGAGAGCAGCTTCGTTACCTTGTTCAGTATCCTTATGGGTGTACAGAACAGACCGTATCAGCGGCATTTCCGCAACTATACTATGGCGATATATCGGACCTGATGCAATTAAACTCCACGGGTGGGAAACAAAATAAGGCCAATGCTATTTTTAATATCATGGAAGCGATCCGCAAAATCAAAATGCGGCAATTGTATAATGGCGCAGTTACATTATGGGATGGGGAAGGAGAGCCGGATTGGTGGGCCACGATCTATGCCGCGCATTTTTTACTCGAAGCAAAAAAAGCGGGATACGATGTTGACAATAGTTTATTGGAGACCATGCTGAATTATATCAGTACCAGGTTGAAAAACAGGGAAACGATCACTTATTATTACAACAGGACGCAAAACAGGAAGATCGCGCCGAAGGAAGTCGCTTATGGTTTATATGTACTGGCATTGGCCGGGCGCACGAATATTCCAGCCATGAATTATTATAAGGCCAATCCATCCATACTGGCCCTGGATAGCCGTTATCTTTTATCGGCGGCTTATGCGACAGCGGGAGATAAAAAATCTTTTACGGCAATGCTTCCCGCGTCATTTTCGGGCGAAGAATCAGTAGCACAAACAGGAGGAAGTTATTATTCCGATGTTCGTGATGAAGCTATTGCCCTGAACGCATTGATCAGTGTTGACCCCGGTAATGCCCAGGTGCCTGTCATGGCAAAACATGTAGCCGATAAATTAAAGACCCGTTATTGGCTGAGTACACAGGAAAGGGCTTTCGCCTTTCTCGCACTGGGCAAACTGGCCAAAAGCGCTAATAACTCCACTGTCACGGCCGAAATAAAAGTAAACGGCAAAACGATAGCAAAAGTAGAGAGTGGACAATGGAGAGGGGATATGAATACGCTAAAGGGTAATAATATTGAAATCGAAACGAAGGGCAGTGGCAAGCTGTACTATTTCTGGGGAGCGGAAGGCATCAGCGCCAGCGGCGCTTATAAGGAGGAAGATAGTTACCTGAAGGTCAGGAAACACTTCTATGACCGTTTTGGTAATACGCTTAGCACGAATACGTTCAAACAAAATGAGCTGATCATTATCGGGATTACGCTGGAGCGTTCTTTTTCTACACCCGTTGAAAATGTTGTGATCACAGACTTGTTGCCGGCGGGTTTTGAAATTGAGAATCCAAGAACCAAAGAAATACCCGGTATGGACTGGATAAAAGATGGTTTTTCCCCCACCGCATTGGATGTAAGGGATGACCGTATTCATTTCTTTGTGGATGCAAATAATAATAAACAAACCTACTATTATGCGGTTCGTGCCGTATCACCCGGGAATTATAAAATGGGACCGGTTAGCGCTGATGCGATGTATAATGGAGAGTATCATTCGTATAATGGGGCGGGGGTGATAAGAGTGACGCAATAAACATATTTGAAAAGTTGGTGTTGGGGCTAAAGCCCATATTTGGGAAGACTTCTATAAGAGGCTGCCTCGCTTTTGAAGACAGCCTCTTCTTTAAATTATTTTTATTTAAATAAAAGACATAGAACTGTTACTTATTATTCGCCGCCACCGTTACCACAGGTATCTTCGAAGCATACGACAATAATTTATTCGTGATCCTGTTCCACAACCCCGGCAAGCGAAAATCTTTGACCGGGTTTACCATAATGAGGTCCGCATTTATTTTCTTTGAAAATTCCAGCGTGCTTTTCGCCAGGTTTTGCCCTTCCAGCAGGAAGCATTGAACAGGAATAGTGGAAATGCTCTGCACCACTTCCAGCGCTTTGTCAATGATATTCTCATTTTTATTATCCGCGTGTTTTCTCAATGAAACAAAATAAACCGTAGATTTAAAAGCTCTTCCCAGCAATGCCGCCAGCCGGATCTGGCGCATGGGTATTTCGCCTGATACAGGTAAAACGATCTTTTTAAAATGACAAACCAAACCGCCTGATCTCACCGCCAGCACGGGCAGGTTCGTTTTTTTTGCTAAACGACTGATGGAAATAGAAGATGCGATTCTTTGTATTAAGTTGAATCTTGAAAGACCTGTTACAACCAGATCTATTTCGTTTTCCCGGATACATTTTGCCAGTTGTTTTTGACGGTTGCCGGTCAGCAGGCTTATTTCCAAAGAGCCTTCCCCGCAGATCTGTTGCCGGTACATATCTTTTAACTGAACTAATTTACTGAGGGCTGTTTCCGTATGATCATTTCTTTCAAAAATGGAGCGGCCTTTACCGGCTATATATATAAGATAAACATTGCAGTGAAAACTATTGGAAAGCTCAATGGCTTTTGCAATAGCCCATTTATTTTTGGCAGTAAAATCTACCGGGACCAATATGTTATAGAGTTTGTTAGACATAGGCGTCAGTTTTATTTATTATCAATTATGTGAAAATATCCGGGTACTATAGCATGATATCTTTCATGCCAGTTCCAATAAAGGTTCAAAATTTCTCTCCTTGATATTTGTTCCTGCCATCTTTTCCAGCAGCTCATCCGTCGTGCAAAACGCGACTCCTTTGCCTGCATAAGCGATCATGCAACGATCATCTTTGCTGTCACCCACAGCAATACAGTTTTTCATTTTCACCGCATATTTGTCACATATATGCTGGAGGGCATTGGTCTTGCAAAATGAATGACCGCAAATACTCTCCGGGGATCCGAAAAAATAAGAAGGGAGGTTTACTTCTCCCGTCGCTTTTCCTTCGAAAAACTCCAGTTGGTGCGCTACCGAAAAATCAGCCCCGATCTGTTGCTTGATATAATTGGTGATCAGCGAATAGCTATGACTGACGATACCAACCCAGTAACCTTTTTCCTTATAGCTGTTTATCACTTCTTTTATATTACCCGCCATCTCCATACTGCTTATCATATGCAGCAATTCATCCATTGTTCTGCCCTTCAGCAAAAGACCTATGCGCTTGGTAAGAATGATCGGGTCTTTTTCATTAAATCGCAGGTCTTCCAGTTTCGGAGCAAAGCCAAAGACCTCTGCGCATTCATCAATAAATCTTTTTTCCAGGATAGTATTATCCATATCGAATACTATCATTTTATGGTAGGCGGAGAGGTTTTCGCGCAACACATTCGTCATTTCTCTTTGAATAACTTCCAGCGAGTTGGCGCTTTCCTGTGATAAACCGGAATTATCCTGCCCCTGTGCTCTTGTAATAATTGCCCGGGAAACTTCCCGGCTCATTTTACCCAAAGCATCCCACGGTTTACTTTTATTTTCTATATAACCAATATTGATTTCTCTCACCCTGGCTTTCATCAGGTACATGTCAATCAGGATGCCAATATCAACGCCGTAATCATTAAAGAATTCAATTTTCCTGAAAAAAGATTTTTTCCCTGCGATCATTCCGCTAAGGGGTTGAGAAAAATGCGACAAGCCCGGGAAAAGTATTGTGAGCAATGGCTTGGCCACCAACTCCGTTACCCGGCCTGCATTTCTCGCAAAAGCCCCTTTTACAAAATCAGCTTCATTATTCATCAATGGAGTGGCCAGGTTAGAAATGGCTTTTTCCGGATAGGGGTCAATATCCGCATCGAGGAATACGATGATCTCATTAGTAGCCGCATCAATCCCTTCTTTCATGGAAATACCTTTGCCTCTTGAAGCGCTGATGATAACTCTTGCTCCTGCCTGTTCAGCCAGTAAAGCTGTATTATCTTCCGACCTGTCGTCTACGACAATGACCTCCGATATAGCCGGTTCCGCCAGGCAAAACTGTATAACCTGTGCTATCGTTTTTTCTTCATTTAATGCCGGAATAACGACAGTGAGCATGACTTTCTTTTTTTTAGTTGAGTACTGGGGGTTAGAGCGGAGCCGGGCAGAAATAATGAATAAATCCGAAGTGACTTTAACCAGCCAATCAATTCAAACATCGGGCCTGAAAAATCGAAGATGGCCAAACTGCTTTGAAATAATTATTAACAGTTGCTTTTAAGGTAGTTATACTTAGTAATCTGTTGGCAGGAAAGGGATTAAAAAGATATTAAGGAATTGTGAGGAATTTTTTACCAGCATCTTGTTGCCGGAAATAAAAGGAGGCTGTATTTAAAAAGTATGAAATAATTAAATTGCCGGGAAGACGGTAAGAAAATGATAATTGAATCTCACTGCTTCCCGTCTTATTACCTTCCCGGTAAATATCCGATAGTTGGCTTTTGCAATAGCCTCATCATAAGCCACTGAAGTATAATTCCCTTTTTATTAAAGCGGCCCGTTTTTTCCTTAACTTGTTTTCATTCTTTAAAAAAAATTTCATGAAAAAGAAACTGGTTATCCTTCCTGTTGTTTTTTTTCTTTCAACAACTCTGTTCTGCCAGGATGCAAGAGGCTGGCAGGTTTTATTCGATGGTAAAACCCTCCGGGGCTGGCACAGAATGGCCGGAACTGCCGAATACAAAATAGAGAACGGGGCGGTCGTTGGAACGACTGTTGCAGGCTCTCCCAATTCTTTCCTGGTATGTGATAAAAAATTCAAGGGTGATTTTATACTGGAAGCCGAAGCGATGCTTGCAGATACTTCCATGAATTCAGGTGTCCAGTTCAGGAGTAATTATGATGCTTCGGCCAATAACGGGAATGGAAAAGTATTCGGTTACCAGTTTGAACTGGATCCTTCATCCCGGAAATGGAGCGGCGCTTTATATGATGAAGGCAGGAGGGACTGGCTCTACCCCGGGATGTTGAATGCAAAAGCGCAATCCCTGCTGAAGACAGGAATCTATCATAAGATTCATATCGAATGTTCCGGCAATACGGTTAAAACCTGGCTTGATGGTATTGCTGTTTGTTATTTTGTTGATACATTGATAAACAACGAAGGGCTTATCGGCTTGCAGGTACATGCTATCAGTAAGCCTGGGCAGGCGGGCGAAAAAGTGTACTTCAAAAATATTCGCATTAAAACATCCGGGATCACCGCTTCTCCTTTCCCGAAAGGTATATATGTATTGAACCTGCAACATAATAGTTTGACCAATTATGAAAAGCAGGATGGATGGAAATTATTATTCGATGGTAAAACCTCAAAGGGATGGAAAGGAGCTTATAAAGACCATTTTCCCGACAGCGGTTGGATCGTCAAAGATGGTGTATTGACTGTTCTTTCCTCGGAGGGTAAAGAATCAGCCAATGGAGGTGATATCGTGACAAAGGAGCAATTTGCCGCTTTTGACCTTTCCTTTGAATTCAAACTTACGCCCGGCGCCAATAGTGGTGTCAAATATTTTGTAACGCTGACAGAGAATAATCCGGGCTCCGCTATCGGGCTGGAATACCAGTTGCTGGATGACAAGCTTCATCCCGACGCGAAGCTTGGAAGAGATGGAGACAGAACGCTGGCTTCTCTATACGACCTGATCAAAGCGCAAAAACAGGATCGTTTTATAAGACCCATCGGGCAATGGAATCTTGGCCGCATTATCGTTTATCCCAATAACCATGTCGAACATTATTTGAATGGAGTAAAAGTTTTGGAATATGAAAGGGGATCAAAAGAATACAGGGATCTTGTTGCTATCAGCAAATATGTGGTCTGGAAAAATTTTGGTGAAGCGCCAAAGGGATATATCCTGCTACAGGATCATGGAAATGAAGTGAGTTTCAGAAGTATTAAAATAAAGACCCTCTGAATCCCCCCGAAGGGAGACTCAGAACCTTTTTTCCAGTTGGCGGAAAGGTTTGGGTGGGGCTTCTTATACTTTCGGTTCCCAGCCTTTCTCATATTCTCTCTTCCATAGTGTCATCGCAGCTTCATCATTCAGTATATGGCCGTCTTTTGAATCGCAATGAAGTGTTCTGCCTGTGCGCCCGGCAATATTGGCTAGGTGACAAAGGAGTACACTCTTGTGTCCCTCACTGACAGGTGAATTGAGTGTTGCATCTCCGCGAATACTATCAATAAAATTGTTGAAGTGGAAAAGATCAAGGTTACCACTGGCGCTTACAGTATTGGTGGCATCATTGTTCACAGTCGACTTGACTTCTTTTACCAGTTTGTTGCCATAATCGAATATCTTGTAATCATCATTGCCATAATTCACCAATGTCCCTTTATCGCCATAAATAATAAACCCCCTGCCGGCGCCTTCAACGGGATAAATATTACAACTTCTGCCTTCCCAGATAATAGTTTTTCCTTCTGCAAAATCAAAACCGGCAACCTGTGTATCAGGAGTTTCCCAGTCGTCTTTAAAAACATAGCGACCACCGGATGAGCTGACCTTTACAGGATAATCTACTCCGAGGAACCAGCGGCAACAATCCAATTCATGCGTCGCATTATTACAGGTTTCGGAAGTACCCCAGTGCCAGAACCAATGCCAATTGTAGTGCACCAGGTTGTCTTGGTAACTTTTCCTCGGCGCCGGGCCCTGCCACAAATCAAAATTCAATGTGGAGGGTACCGGAACTTTTTTACCAATACCAATTGACTTGCGGTTGTTGGCATACCAGCTTTTTGCAAAGTAGGTATGGCCGATGACCCCTTCTCTTACTTGTTTTACTGCATCCATCAACGTGGGAAAAGAACGCCGTTGATTACCCATTTGTATCAATTGCGTGGGATACTTATGCATTGCCTTTACCAGAAGTTCTCCTTCATGAGGATTATGTCCGCAGGGTTTTTCTACATAAACATGCTTGCCGTTGGCAAGGGCCATCAGGGCGGCAGGAGCATGCCAATGATCCGGCGCAGCAATGATCAGGGCATCAAAATCTTTTTTAGCCACGAGTTCACGGATATCTCTTATTACAACGGGCTGGCGGGAAACATTTTTGAAAGGCTCCAATCCATTGGCGATTGCTTTTTCTTCCACATCGCAGATATAGGCTACTTCGACATTCTGTAATTGGGAAAAACATTTCGCCAGGTAAGCTCCTCTGCCATTGACGCCCATTACAGCAACAGTTACTTTATTGGACGGCGCATTTTTACCAAAGACCGGAAAATCAAGAATGGTAATTCCGAGCCCGGTTAATGAAGTATTGCGGATAAATTCCCTGCGTTTCATTTTGTAAATATTTCTTTGACTAAAGATAAGAGAAACGGTTACAAAAGACCTGGGTGTCTTATTTCGCCCTTCGCTCCGCTCTGGGTGACATTGGGATCCCGATAACTATCGTGACCACTTTTCAAAATGAATCACTCAATAGGGAGGGTTCATTAAAATAAAAAGTCCGGCCCAATGAGCCAGACTTTAAATATTGTGAATAACACGAATGATTAATAATCGTTGTTGTATCCACCACGGTCACGGTTGTATCCGCCACCGCCGCCTTTGTTGTAGCCGCCGCCACCGCCGCCTTTCTTATAGCCGCCGCCACCGCCGCCACTGCCGAAGCTTCTTTTCTTGAAGCCACCGCCGCCGCCGCCTTCAGGTTTTGGACGGCTCTCATTCACAACAATGTTGCGGCCATCAACTTCAGAACCGTTGAGAGCTGCAATAGCTGCCTGGGCAGAAGCATCGTCAGCCATCTCAACAAAACCGAAGCCTTTGCTGCGTTGAGTGAATTTGTCGGTAACGATCTTGGCAGATGTTACTTCACCATAAGAGGCGAAAAGATTAGACAGATCCTGATCTTTCAGGTTCCAACTGAGGTTTCCTACGTAAATGTTCATTTTACTGATAAATTTTAAAAAATAAATAAGTGCCAACAGTAAACAGTAACCATTGAACATTTACCGAAAGGATAAGTAGTTCAGGACTTGTGAAACTGTAGAGAACACCAAAACGATACAAAATAACGGATTTTTTTTTGACATATTAGCAAATATCAAAAAATTGATTTTTTGTCAAAAAAGGACAAATTGCCGCACAGGCCTGATTATCATCGTTTTTAAAGGAAGGCACCGTTTAAAAACAGCCCCCTGGTTATTGGTATTTGCCCCCTTTTGCTGATCGAATGACTTCCCATGCCCTCACATTTCACAATAGATCGATCCGCCTCCGCTAACAGTCAACATAAAGAAACTGCCCCAGATGACAAGGAATCCCATTCCGGGAAGTAAACTATGTAATGAATCAACAAAAGAAATACCCTGTCTTTTTGAACGGGAATAACCGGGTGAATGGATCTGCATGCGCAAAAATATACGCTACTAATATAAAAATATTAAAGCCCTTCCTGGCGGGAAGGGCTTTATGATGATAAGTTTTCTACTTATTCAGACATTACTTCAAATTCAACTTCAGCTGACTGGCCATTGCCGAATTCTATATTAGCTTTATAAGTACCTATTTCTTTTACTTCTTCAGGAATGCTTATTCTTTTACGATCAATCTCGTATCCTTTTTGTTCACGGATAGCGCGGCTGATCTGTAATGAAGTGACGCTGCCGAATATCTTACCACTTGTTCCTGTTTTGGCGCCCAGTTTAAGAGGAGCTTCTTTCAGTTTGGCGACAACGCTGTTAATTTCAGCCAGCATCTTTTCTTCTTTCTTTTTTACCTGCTTCAATTTTTCTTCCAGTTGTTTACGGTTGCTGGGGCTGCTTTCCACTGCGAGCTGGCGGGGCAGTAAGTAGTTGCGGGCATAACCGCTCTTTACTTTTACCAATTCATTCTTGGCGCCAAGATTATCTACATCCTGTATTAATATTACTTCCATTTTTTCAGATTTTAGCTAATAGCTTATGGCTAATCGCTATTAGCACTCTTATTTTAATAGATCTGTTACATACGGCAATAATGCCATCTGGCGGGCTTTCTTCACCGCATCGGAAACTTTGCGCTGGTATTTCAGGCTGTTTCCACTAAGGCGGCGGGGTAATAATTTACCCTGCTCGTTCAGAAATTTTTTCAGGAATTCTACATCTTTATAATCAATGTAGCGGATGCCGTATTTTTTAAAACGGCAGAATTTTTTTACCCTGTTATCGCTTTTTATGGCGGTCAGGTATTTGATTTCACTTTTTGCCATGGCTTAAACCTCCACTACTTTTTCAGTTCCTGTTTTTACGCCACTTCTCTTTTTGGCATTGTACTCGACGGCGTATTTATCGAGTTTGGTGCATAGATGACGAAGTACTGCTTCGTCGCGCAGAAGCTGGATCTTCAGCTTCTCATTGAAGTCGGATGGCGCCATGTATTCCAGCACCCAGTAAAGACCTGTTGTCTTTTTCTGGATCGGGTACGCCAGTGATTTTAATCCCCATGCATTTTCTGCAACAATAGAGCCGCCGTTATCTTTAACGAACCTGGCATACTTCTTTTGTTCTGCCTTAAACTCTTCATCGCTGAGAACAGGGGTAAAGATCACCATCAATTCATAATTGTTCATTTACCTCTTGTTTTATCCGCCAGAGCTGTACAGCCGTTGCTAAAACTTTGGCTGTTGGAAAGCAAAGGCGGATTGGTTAATTAATTCGTTTATCCCAGTGGACATCTTCCGCCGCGGCGGAAAATGAATCTGCCGAAAAACAGATTTGGGGCGGCAAAGATAGGGGAATGATGCCAGAACCGGAAGTGAACCCCCCAGTAATTTTAGGCGCCAAAAAGAGCTCAGGACCATGAAATCATACAGTGCCGATCCTTTGAGGGGGCTCTCCCTTGCCTTTTGTTCGGGGCTCCGAAGGAGAACGGGATTTGTCTCGGGTGAGGCACAGTAAGAGTAAGTTAGCCTGTAAACAGCCATGGCTGAGTCGTGGTCAGCGATGGATGACTCCCGGTCAAACGTGGGCACTCCGGGGTGGAGATAGCTATTTCACTATAAGCCAGAGACAAAAGGCTTATAACAAAGAGGCTGTCCTTTTTGGGGATAGCCTCTTTTATTTCCAGCTAAATACAGATTGTTATTACAACTTAATGAGCCTGATCACTTGCTTTTCTTTGCCCTGGATCACTTCCACAAAATAGACCCCGTTTTTCCAGTCGCTTCCAATATCCATACTTGAGTTGGAAGAAACGCCCGGCCTTACTGAAACAATCCTTCCGGACATATCCGTTACCCGCATTACGACAGGAGTATCATCACTGCTCCGGATCAGCAGGGTAAAATGATCGGTACTGGGGTTGGGACTTACTTTCACGGTTAATGCTTCCGGGCTTTCGCTCTCCGACGATTGGACTTTCACAGGTTGATGTGCTTCCGTGAATTCCCTGGCAGCGCTGGAAGAAGTGCAGTTATTGTCGTCCCAGACTACAAGACTCCCTCCATTCTCCACTTTTTCGGCAATAAACCATCCCTTCATCAAAATGACATTTCCATTCACGCTTAACAGTCCTTTTTTGATATAGACATTTGCTGACACAATATCGTTATCACCTTTCACGATGAATTGCTCATCATCGCTGTTGTTGTCGCCGAGATAGAAAGTTACTTTCGGGCCATCTACATTTACCAGTGTAGACTGGTCAATCGTTACATTGTCTTTTATCCTGACAGAAGTACAATTACCAAATTTTATTCTTGTAATATTGCTGCCCTTGCCGGTAACGGTCAATGATTCAATATTGACAACCCCGGACGGTGGAGAGAAGGTTACCTGGGCGCCTTCCTGTATATCTATCTTGCCATATAAAGTACCGGTAATAATTACCGATATATTCTTTTTTATCGTGAGTGTTTTATAATTAGCCGAAACCGGCACAGAAGTAGAAGCGCTTATGGTAAGAGAAGGCAAGCCACTGGTAATACCTGCGAAATCAAAGAAAGGAGGATTCGGTCCATCATTAGCGGGCGTATTGAACCTGTTTGGAACAAATGCTCCCAATGCAACCTGTATATTTTTTGCTTTTACAAAATTGGGAGAAGGTAAAATCGTTCCTGGTTTAAATATGGCAGTTCCATTAGCCGCTGTAACGCCTACCGATCCATTGATAAAGTTGAGATCACCAAATTTCGCATCCTGCGTAGCATAGACGATATAAGTTGTCTTGTTATCTGTAACTGTAATGGTCTGTACCTGGTTGGGCGCCTTGTTTCCGTTGTCGTCCGAAAGATTCCATGTACGGGTAATGGTGACAATATTGCCGCATGATGTTACCTGGTCAGTATAAGTAGCCTGTATCCCGGAAGAACAGTTATCATGTTCATCCGTCACATCACCGGCTACAGCCGGGGTTGCATCATAGGAGCAGGTTGTGGTAAATGGAATGGTCTTATCGGCAGGACGGGTGAAGGTAGGCGCTTCATGATCTGAAACGGTTACAGTAAAAGAACAGGAATCTGTATTGCCCGATGAATCTGTCACTGCAAATTTATTGACAGTAACGCCTGCGGGGAATGTAGCTCCGCTCGCGAGACCCATGATTTGCTGAAGAGTCGCCTTACTGCAGTTGTCTCCATACGTTACACTATAAGTGACAATAGCGCCGCAAGTGCCGGGATCGGTATTCTTTACAATATTACCCGGGCAGGAGATCGTAGGTTTTTGTGTATCATGAATTGTCACGGTAAAGGAACAGGTAGCTGTGCCACCGGCCGCATCTGTTACAACAAATGTATTGGTAGTAACGCCAACGGGGAAAATGGATCCGCTGGGAAGACCAGTTGTTTGCTGCAGTACTGCATTACCACAATTACCCGAATAGGTGACATTATAATTGACAACAGCTCCGCAGGTATCCTGGCCATTAGTCTGTTCTATATTCCCGGGACAAGTGATTACCGGTGGTGGCGGCTGTTCGAATTTATAACGTGTAAATGCAGGGTAGTGATCAGATGTGGTAGTGCCGTAATTGCTGACAAGGTTGGCCACATCATTTAAAATATTGGCAGATTCCGGCAGATAGAAAGAAGCCATTTCATTGGAAGCCACCACATGATCAATCACGTCATTAAATGTTACGGTTGATCTTTTTCCGGCAAGACTTAATGGTAATGTTAGCGCTTTATAATTAATTGTATCATCTGTGAAGGCATTCCATGAAGTAGTAGTGAATCCTGCCGTAATGGATTTATCGAGATCATCATTAAAATCACCGAGGATAAGGATATTGTCGTTCGGGAACATTTGGTTCAATGCAAAGTATAACGAATCGGCTCCTTTTTTCCTCCTGTCATACGCAGTAGCTGTCGGCGATGTGTTAGCCTTTGAGTGTACCAATACAAATTTTATATTTTTTGTTACGCAATTCAGTGTTACATCAGCGCTCATCATAAACGGATAACGCCCGCTGGACCAGTAATTGTAAGCCGGGTTGGAAAGATCGGCGGCCGTATTGACTCCCAGTGTAAGCAATGGAGTGGTTGTTATATTACTAAACATAGAAGTTTTGTAAACAAAAGCTTCCTTTTGCGCTCCGGACAGGGGGCCTGCGCCTCCTTCATTCGGATTGGTGTGCGAGCCATAATTGCATACTACATAAGAATAACCGGGCATATTACGCACTATGCTTCCAAGTCTTGCCGTATCTACTACTTCAACCAGTCCGTAAAGATCGGCCCCGATGCTTTGAATAACTGTTTGCGCATTGGCCTGCTGCAAAGAATCATTAACAGGACCAAGAGTAGGATCCGTGCTGCCAAACCATTCCATATTCCAGTTTACTATTTCAAGCGTAGTGGCAGGATCAATGCTGGTTCCTTTTAAATCAATGGAATCTGACAGGCTGGATGTACCAACCGTAACCAGGCCCGTAAAGTCCTGGCCGGTTTGTGTAGGTGCAAAGCGCACAAATACTGTTTTCGAAATATTATTGGCTTCTGCAACTGTATATGATAATGAAGGACTAAAGCTGGCTCCATCTTTCGAGAGTTGGAAGGGACCACTTGCATTCAATGTGATATCATCGGTAAGGTCATTACCGGTAAAGCTGAATGTTTTATCAGCAGTTGAACCGTTGGCGACAAAAGTAAATTGCATATCCGTAGTACTTACCGTGAGGCTTGGCGGTGGGGGTACAGGTGAGTTGATAATGCTGACATCATCTACTGTCCATCTTGCTCCATCATCAGCAGTAGAGATATATACAAAGGCGAAATGTACATTAGTTTGTTTGAACGCAGACAGGTTGATGTTTTCTGAAAGCGTCCAGGCATTTGAAGTTTGCGAAGGAAACTTGCCATTGATATCTGTCCAGGTTGCCAATGCCGGATCACCACCCGTATAATCGGTTGACACTTTCAACTGCAGGGGCAACCCGTTAAACGCTGTTCTGCTCCAGAATGAAAGCAGGGGAAATGTGGTGCCTGTAAGATCAAAGGAAGGAGAAATAAGCCAGTCAATATTCGGCACATTTGTACCACCGGCAAAACCATTGATCTGAACTGCATTGGGGAATGGTGCTGTACCCGCCGGCGCGGCCGGATCGCGGCCAAATGCGGTACAACCCCATATAATAGCTCCCTGTTCACTGAATTGTGTGAAGCCATCCGTTAACGAAGAAGAACAGGTATTGAAATCAGCTACATAAAAATTAATACCGGTTGTAAAGGCCCATGTACTGTTACCGCTGATGCCTGCAAAATCATTGCCACTCAGATCTTCCAATGCCCCGTTGTCAATCTCGATATAATAACCCGTATTTGATTCCAAGCCTGAAAGGGGGAAGGAAACGGAAGCCGATGAAATGGTGACAGCAGGTGAAATAATAGCAATGGTCTGGAAAATGCTGTTGTCCACTGCTCTCTTAATAACAATATTGCCGGTAACTTTTTGAACAGGTTCATCAAAGGTAATGGTAGCTCCTGTATTAAGCGGAGCATTGGTTGCCCCGTTCACCGGGGATAAGGATAAAACGGCGGGAGGAGTTAAATCCAGCGGATTGGCTTCAATGGAAAAATCATCAATAGCCAAGCCATCATCCGCGCCGGTTGCATTAAAATCATTCCACCGGATAAGAAAACCTGCACCATTGGGAATAGAGATGCCCGTAATATCAAATGAAATAGTATCCCGGTTAGCCGCTGCATTTCCATCCATTGCGCCGACTGTTGTTGAGTTCGGGGCAACAAAATCTAATTGATCAACATCAGCCCATGTTCCTGTGGTAAGATTGGTTGCATCCGTGCTTATTTGAAAATCCAGGCGATCGTTACGTCCTGCTGTACCGAGTCTCCATTGTTCACCTGTATAAATAATACGAAGTTTGGTAATGATAGTGCCGGTATTATTGATATAGGAAGAACCAAAAGTGGGTATCAGGGTTCCTGATTGCAATGAACCAAGCGCTCTTTCTGTTGATGCGGTTGCACCATAACTATAGGTATCGCCTGTAGTGGAACTTCCATTATCAGCGGCATACAGTTCATTATCTCTTGCGCCGCCACCCGTTTCATTTAATAGCCAGCCGGGGATGGGCAAAACATTTGTAGTGCCGGTAATGGCCAGTGTATTAAAATCCTGTGAATAGATACCGGTCAAAGAAATCGGGCTTACATCATCACTGGTTAGATTGATGGTTGCCGAAGATGTGCTGATTGTATAAGGACTCGTAACAGTATTCAGTGTAATGATAATTGTTTCGGTGAGTTCCGGCGTGGGATCGTCTATTACATTAAGCGTTATTACACCGGAAGAATTTCCTTCTGCAATGGTCACACTGCCTGACTGCGGATCTGAATAATCGGTAGTAAGTGTAGCGGTTCCGCTTAATGTATAAGTTATTGTGACACCTCCCGGGGGTGCAGGGCTTGAAAGTGAAATATTAAATGTGCCATTTGTAGAAGGTTCAGCCGCATTAATGCCGGCGGCAACAGAAACTGTTGGCGCAACATCATTATCCGTTAAATTAATATTCGCGGAAGCCGTTCCTAATGTATACCCTCCTGTCGGAGCAGATAAAGTTAAACTGACCGATTCTGTACCTTCTATATCGGCATCATCAATCGGTAGTATAGTAACCGTAACAGATGAAGTGCCGGAAGGAACGGTCAATGTGCTGCTTGATGATGTGGAACCAGTAGTGCCGGATGAAAAGGATACGGTGTAGTCTGTTCCAAAACCGGCTGAACCAGTGAATGCAAAATTCACATCGGTGGAGGCTGTAGTTGCCGGGCTGAAATTAATAGTAAAACTGCCATTGGTTGATGGTTCGGCAGCATTCGCGCCCGCGGCAACAGAAACAGTGGATGATAATGGAGTAGCTGTCACTGTTAAATTATCAATACTGATCTTGGGACGTGAGCCGGTAGTTCCGCCGCTACCATTATGATAATAAAAACGGAGACGGGCTGTAGCGCTGTTATTAAAAGCGGCAGGAAGCGCTATGGATGTAATGCTTCCTGACGTGAGAATATTATTGGTAATATTTAATACATCGGCTGTTGCCAATTCTGTAAAACTTGTCCCGTCTATACTATAGTAAACACGGAGCGAGCCTTTCCTGTCGCCGGTACTATTATTTAAACTGGCCCAGTCAAAACTTAGTGTACCGGCATTGACACCGGTAAAATCCATAAAGAAATCTATCGCGTCGGAACTTGTATTATCTGTTGACCCTGTTGCCAGCAAAACAATGCTTTGCAGGGCCGGGGTTTGTGAACTTCCTTTTTGTACGCCGCCGGAAGTACCTGTCGCAAATGTTGCAGTGGTGGTGGTGATTCTTACACCATCAGGAATAGTTCCCGTTGCATTCACGGCTACTGCGCCAAAGCGATTGGCGCCAATACCTGCTGCAAAACCATTTGTCCAATTGGCTATATCTGCAAAATTTTCTGTGTAGGTCAACCCTGGTTGTGATGCCATTGGCACAGGCGTCTGTGCAGGAATGCAGTTATAGGCTAAAATGGCAAACAGCAACAAGTAAATTTTTCTCATAAACCTTTTGTTTTTCGTTGTATAATAGAAATTTTTATCACTACGCTTTTTAGCGATACTGATCAGATCCTGTAAAATTTAAAAAAGTAAACCTGGTATTGTGGCTTTAATAAGGAGTGGCTTGTGGATTGAATGACTAAGCTAAGTAAAAAATATTATCTGGTTTTCGGTCTTGATAACTATTGTTTGCAAAGTAAAGCTACAGGCTGGGAGGATTGGTCCGTTGCAGTAACAGTAAAATAATATTGGGGAAACAAAATCAATTTTCAGAGGCCCTTACATCTATGACCCTCATTTGCAAAGTTTTTTCGCCGTTCCATTCATTTTCATCAATCTTGAAAACAATGTCCACCGGTTCTTTCCTTTGCAGTAAGGCAAATTTTTCCGCCATGCCAAATCCAATACCGGTGAGCGTTACATTATCTTGCCTGAGCGAAAAACGAATATGCTCTTCTTTTACAATTTTAGAAAAACCGGTATCCGTTAACTGCCGGGCGATAAATACAGGACGAAGATTTTCCGGTCCGAAAGGTTCCATCTGGCACAGGATATTATAAAAAGGCCACTTAATATCTTTCAGGGAAATTTCAGCGTCAATTACGATCCCGGGTATTAATAATTCGGGATCAATAGTAGCGGACACAATTTCTTCGAATTTGTTACGAAAGGCTTCTACCTGTTCCAGTTCCAGGGTCATACCTGCTGCAGCAAAATGACCGCCATATCCAAGCAAATGATCGCGGCAGGCATGAATAGCTTCATAGAGGTTAAACCCGGGGACGCTTCGGGCGCTTCCGGCAGCATATTCGCCCGACTGTGTGAGAACAATTGTCGGCCGGTAATAATGTTCAATAAGCCGTGAGGCCACAATACCCACTACGCCCTTATGCCAATGGGGCTGAAAGACTAAGGTAGAGCTGCGGTTTTTCCATTCTTCGTTTTCATTGATCAATGCTAGCGCTTCACCGGTAATATTCATATCCGCTTCCTTTCTGTCGGTATTATCGCTGTGAAGCATCTCTGCATAATGCAATGCTTCATCATAAGTTTCCGATACAAACATCTGCACCGCTTTTCTTGCATCATCCATTCTTCCTGCCGCGTTCACCCTGGGAGCGATCATAAAGACGAGATTATTGATATGCATTTCTTGTGAAAGGCCGCTCAGGTGCATCAAAGCTTTGATGCCTTTATTGGGATGGCTATTCGCTTTTTTCAAACCATGATAAGCCAATATCCTGTTCTCTCCTGTCATGGGGACTATGTCGGCCGCGATGGCGGTAGCTACGAGATCGAGAAATTCAAAAACATCTTCATCGCTCAGACTGAAATGCGGAGCGAGGGCGCTGATCAGTTTAAAACCCACACCGCATCCGCAAAGTTCTTTATAAGGATAACTGCAATCTTTTTGTTTGGGATTAAGGATGGCAACAGCAGGGGGTAACTCATCATCGGGTAAGTGGTGATCGCAAACAATAAAATCTATACCGATCGTTTTTGCATACCCGATCAGGCTGGCCGACTTAATACCACAGTCAAGCGAAATGATCAATGTAAAATCATTTTCTTTTGCAAAATCAATCCCGGCCTTACTTACACCATATCCTTCACGGTAACGGTGGGGAATATAGAAATCAAGGTTAGGGTACACTTTTTTTAAAAACTGGTACATACAGGCCACCGCGGTAGTTCCATCTACATCATAATCGCCAAAGACCAATATTTTTTCCTGGTGGCTGATGGCTGCCAGGATTCTTTCCACGGCTTTGTCCATATCTTTCATCAGCCAGGGATCGTGGAGGGCGGAGAGATCAGGCCGGAAGAATTTTTTAGCAGCATCAAAAGTTTCAATACCCCGTTGTACCAGTATCTTGCAGATAACCGGGTGAATAGTAAGATCTTTTTGAAGGGAGACTACTTTATTTTCATCGGCTTCCAATATATTCCATCTTTTTTGCATAATTCAATCCGTGAAATCGTATTCAATCCAATCACCTGCAATTAATATTTTCGGTCCGTAACATAGACTACAAGATCTTCCAGTCCTTTTCGGGCAGGACTTTCGGGGAACTGGTATAGTACCTGCAGCGCTTCTTCCTTATACAAATTCATTTTTTCACCGGCATAATCAATACCACCGCTTTCCTCCACTTTTTTAATCACCCAGCGTACCTTTTCTTTATCCTTATTATTGTTTTTAACGATATAGATCATCTTTCTCCTGGTTTCTTTATCTACTTTATTAAGGGAATAGATCAGGGGAAGCGTCAATTTCTTTTCCTTGATATCGTTGCCGGTAGGCTTACCTATATTTTCACCGGCATAATCGAAAAGATCGTCTTTGATCTGGAAAGCAATGCCGGCTTTTTCACCAAATAATCGCATTTTTTCTGTGATAGCTTCATTATTACTTGTTGACCATGCCCCGGCGGCACAGGCGGATGCAAGCAATGAAGCGGTTTTATTCCGGATGATTTCGAAATAAACGTCTTCTTTCAGGTTGAGGGACCGGGCTTTTTCCAATTGAAGCAATTCGCCCTCGCTCATTTTCCTGACCGCGTCGGAAAGTATCTGGAGGATTTTATGATCGTTATGGTCCAGGGAGAGCAGGAGTCCTTTTGCCAGCAGGTAATCGCCGATAAGCACATTAGCTTTCGCTTTCCACAACGCATACGTGGAGAAAAACCCCCTTCTTTCCATGGAATCGTCTACAATATCATCATGAACGAGGGTGGCCGTATGCAGCAGTTCAACAAGGGAAGCAGCCCTGTAAGCGGATTCATTTACCTCGGCGCAAAGTTTAGCGGAAAGCAGGACAAACATGGGCCGGAGTTGTTTACCTTTTCTTTTTACGATGAACCGCATAATGCGGTCAAGTAAGGGGGTATTGCTCCGAACCGCTTTTTTAAAGCGTATTTCAAATTCGGTCAATTCATTTTTTATCAGGTTAACCGGTAATTCCATGATTAAGTTTGGCAATTTACGCCGCAAAAAAATACCGACTTAAAAAAGAGGGAAACGCTAAATTTTAATACAGAATTAATCGGCAATCGTATGAAATAATTCTCACAAAAATTTGGTAATTAAGGCCTAAGTTATATTTTTGCGAATTATTAGCACATTGAATTCGTTAAAATCTTAATCCTTTCGTTATGGCAAGCAAAAAGTACACTCTCTTAGCAGGCACTCTCTGTCTGCTGTTTTCTTCAGCATTTTCGCAGGCTCAGATACGATCATACGAGGATTCTTCTGTGATTCCCACTAAAAGAATGCCCCAGTACACTGAGTTTATGAATGGCACAAATAATTACCCGGCAAAACCACGTAATCAATGGGAGGTTGGTATTAAGGCAGGTATGTTCAGGGTGAGCGGTGACGTAGCTTCACAATTCGCTCCTGGATTTGCCGCACATGTCAGAAAAGCTTTTGGATATGTATTCTCCATGCGTTTGGAATACACCTACGGAATTGCCAAAGGTCTTGACTGGACATCCAACCAGAACTATGCAAAAAATCCCGCCTGGGGAGCTAACTTACCTGTTGCTCAAAGGTATAGCGCTCCTGTTGCCACTACAGGTCCGGGAGGAGTCCGCCAAATAGTTTCTTCTACAACCGGCACAATTGGTACGCCCTTCGATCCGGTCTTCTACAACTACAAGACAAATGTCAATGATCTCTCTTTAGAAGGTGTATTTACTCTCAATAATATCCGTTTCCATAAAGCAAAGACCGGTATTACCCTTTACGGGTTTGCTGGTTTTGGAGGAATGACCTATAATACTAAGGTAAATGCGCTCAATGGAAGCACTAAATACAATTTCTCTTCTATTGCCGGTAACGTTTACAAAAACCGTAAGGATACAAGAAAGGCGCTGAAAGCCATGATGGATAAATCGTACGAAACACCTGCTGATAACCAGGGTGACCGTCGTCCAAAACTGTTTGGCAATACTTTCAAACCATCAGGTACAATCGGAGCCGGGATAGCTTATAAAATAAGTAAAAAGGTAAATATAGCATTAGAAGACAGGGTCGGAATCGTTAAAGACGACTTGCTGGATGGACAACGCTGGCAGGAACAGGCTTGGGGCGATGCTTCCCTGACTGGTGACTATGACTCTTATAACTTCCTCAGCCTTGGTCTAAATATCAATATTGGTGCAAAGTCTGTCGAGCCGCTTTGGTGGGTAAATCCGCTGGATTATGCTTATGCAGAGATCCGCAACCCAAAGAAGATGAATATCCCCAAACCCGTATTGCCTGATAGCGATGGGGATGGCGTTACAGACCAGTTTGACCGCGAACAGACACCCGCAGGTTGCCCTGTTGACAGCCATGGCGTAAGCCGTGATACAGATGGTGATGGCGTTCCTGATTGTAAGGATAAAGAACTGGTTACTCCTACTTATTGCCAGCCTGTTGATGCAGATGGCGTTGGTAAATGTCCTTGCCCGGATTCTTCTTGCATTACTCCTTATTTGAAAGGTCTTGAGAAAAAAGATAATGATTGTTCCACTAAACTGGGAGCATTGCCAAGCGTTTCCTTCAAAGCAGGAAAAAATGACCTGACCGAAGATGCAAAAGCTGTATTAGCGATGGTGGCTGCTAAAATGAAAAACAGCCCTGAATGTAAAGTAGTGGTTATCGGCTATTGCGCATCAGATAAGAAACAACAGCAGTTGAGCTGGGATCATGTGAACAAGGTTATCACTTACCTCGTTGAAAAAGAAGGTATCAGCGCCGACCGCTTTATCTTCAACTATGGCCAGGAAGGTGGTGATTGCAATACGGTTGATATCCGTGGCGCCGCAGCCAATGAAGAAGGACCCAATACAGTGGCTCCTCCACATCCCAACCTTCGTAAAAAATAGTACTTTAGGTGATTACTTTTTGCTGATAGATTAAGACCCTTCCCGTAACTGGGGAGGGTTTTTTGCTTCCTCCTCCATCGTCGGAGTCGCAATGACGCTGTTCGTTCGCAATGACGTCAGTGCGAGCGTAGCGAAGCAAATAACTCTTTATCAAAAGCTTAACTAGCCTGATTTGGCGGCTGATATTTTTTGGGCAAGTTTTGCCGGTATCTATTAACTTTGCCGACCTTTATGCGTTTTATACTTCTCCTGACAGCGGTTATTGTTCTCGGTGGATGCAGCAAGAGCATCAATAAAATACTCAAGAATCCGGATCCTGAGTATAAACTGCGTATTGCAGAGCAGTATTTTGTAAAAAAGAAATATAGCAAAGCACAGCCTATTTATGAGGATGTAATGCCTTATTATAAAACAAGGGCTGAATTTCAGGATATTTATTATAAATATGCGTATTGCGCGTTCAACCAGGCGGATTACCTGAATGCCGAGAACCTTTTCAAGACTTTCCTGGAAATATTCCCCAATAGTCCAAAATCTGAAGAAGTAGATTATATGCGGGCCTTTTCATTTTACCAGCAATCTCCCAAACCTGAGCTGGATCAGACCAATACCATAAAGGCCATGGGTATGATGCAGACTTTCATTAATACACACCCCGGCTCGGAAAGGAATAAAGATGCCACGGCCATCATCGACGCTTGTCGCAAAAAAATGGAGATCAAGGATTTTAAAAGCGCCCAGCTCTACTATGATATGGGGCAATTTCGTGCGGCGGGGGTTTCTTTCACTACTTTATTGAATGCATACCCTGAATCCGTAAATGCTGATCAATACAAGCTGATGATCATCAAATCTTACTACCGGTATGCTGAATTGAGCATCGAAGAAAAAAAACCTGAGCGTTTTGAACAAGTAATTGAAGAATGCCAGGACTTTGTAGATCGCTTTCCGGAGAGTAAATTGCGTAAAGACGCAGAGGGTTACCTGAACTTATCACAAACACAAATAAAAAATTTAAAAAATGAGCAAGTTAAGACGTCAGCTTAGTGCCGGCATTACCAATAATGTGGAGACCAAAAATCTCGAGGATATCAGAAAAAGGACAGGCAATATCTATGAGTCTATTGCTATCGTGGGTAAAAGGGCCAACCAGATCAATATTTCCCTGAAAGAAGAATTACATAATAAACTGGATGAATTTGCCAGTCATACCGACAGCCTGGAAGAAATTCATGAAAATAAAGAGCAGATAGAGATATCCAGGGCTTATGAAAGGATGCCAAATCCTGCTTTACTGGCCACCCAGGAGTTCCTGGAAGACAAAATATATTTCCGGAAAGAGGAAGACGAGTTGTTCAGCTAAAACTTTTCGGAGCTTTGTATTTATTGAAGCGATCCTGGCTAAAGCAGGGTCGCTTTTACATTTTATAAGTAAGTGGTACATTTGATACACGTGTTAAAAGGAAAAAAAATATTACTTGGTATTACCGGCAGTATTGCCGCTTATAAATCCATTTATCTCGTTCGCCTGCTTGTAAAGGCAGGCGCGGAAGTAAAGGTGATCATGACTCCTGCTGCTGCGGATTTTGTTTCGTCCCTTACGCTTTCCACTTTAAGCCATCATCCGGTACTGGTAGATATGTTTGATGAGCAAAGCTGGTCCAACCATGTCATGCTTGGGCGCTGGGCGGATATGATGGTTATTGCTCCTTTAAGCTGCAATACACTGGCAAAAATGTCTCATGGCCAATGCGATAATCTTTTACTGGCCGTATATCTTTCTGCTACCTGTCCGGTGGTGGTAGCCCCGGCTATGGATGAAGATATGTGGCGGCATCCTGCTACCAAAGAGAATATTAAAAAGCTCGAATCATTCGGTAATAAGATCATACCGGTAGAAAAAGGGGAGCTTGCCAGTGGATTATTTGGCGATGGCCGCATGGCAGAGCCCGAAGAGATCGCCCGGTTCATTACAGGCAATTTTTTTTTGACCCGCCAGTTGGCCAATAAAAAAGCTCTCGTTACAGCCGGCCCCACATACGAAGCCATTGACCCGGTTCGTTTTATTGGTAATCATTCATCCGGCAAGATGGGAATAGCCATTGCCCGCGAGCTATATAAAAGAGGAGCGGATGTAACGCTGGTGATGGGGCCTTCGTCCATTGATTTTTCAGCCAACGGCATCCGCCTGGTTCGTGTTACCAGTGCCAATGACATGTATAAAGCCTGCCATAAAATATTTGACAAGATGGATATAGCTGTGATGTCGGCGGCCGTCGCAGATTATACACCCGTACAAAAGTCTTCGCAGAAAATAAAAAAGAAAGAGGATCACCTGATCCTGGAATTGACCAAAACAAAAGATATTTTAAAAAGTCTCGGGGAAAAGAAGAAACCCGGGCAGGTATTGGTAGGGTTTGCCCTGGAAACGACGAATGAAAAAAAATACGCGTTGGAAAAGCTTGCGAAAAAGAACGCAGATATGATCGTATTGAATTCGCTGAATGACGCGGGCGCCGGTTTCGGGTACGATACCAATAAGATTACTATTTTCCCGAAGAAGGGGAAAGAGATGAAGTTCGATAACAAATCAAAGGAAGAAGTAGCCAAAGACATTGTTGATACAATAATTCGTTTACATTATGCGTAAAAGGATCATCGTTGTTTTTTTATTGGTTGTATCAGCAGCTACTGTACAGGGGCAGGAGATACAGGCCCGCCTGACCATCATGACGAATAAGATAAGCACTCAGGTAAACAAAAATATATTTCAAACCCTGCAGTCAGGGCTCACGAACTTTCTCAATAACCGGAAGTGGACGAATGATGTATTTCAGCCTAATGAAAAGATTCAATGTAATTTTTTATTGAATATCGAGCAGGATATGGGGGACAATGTGTACCGCGCCAAACTTACCGTACAGGCCGCGCGTCCCGTATACAGCACTACGTATGATTCACCGATCATCAATTTCCTGGATGATAATGTGGTGTTTCGTTACCAGGAATTTCAACCCATCGAATTCAATGAAAACCGTGTACAGGGCAATGACCCGGTAGCGGCTAACCTTACTGCCGTACTGGCCTATTATGTAGATATCATACTGGGATTTGATTATGACTCCTTTTCCCTGAGAGGGGGTGATGCTTATTTTCAAAAAGCCTGG
Source organism: Bacteroidota bacterium (assembly GCA_030706685.1). GTDB lineage: Bacteria > Bacteroidota > Bacteroidia > Chitinophagales > Chitinophagaceae > VBAT01. The sequence goes on along the minus strand of JAUZOA010000001.1, from coordinate 62,572 downwards.
AATATCGTGAATAATGCCCCCGAATCCCGGGACATTACAGGATGGAAATCGTTTGAAAGCCTGCGCAACCGTTACTGGCTGGCGGAAAACCTGAATAATAACCGTTTTGCCATCATTCACGATGCTATTTATTCTTATTATCGTTCAGGCATGGATATTTTTTATAATAACGAAGATGAAGGAAGGAACGGCATTATGAATTGTCTTAATTTTTTAAATACGCTTAATTCGGAGAATCCCAATTCGATGATCCTCCAGTTCTTTTTCCAGGGAAAAAGCACGGAGTTAGTGAAGATCTTCAGCCATGCCACCGCGGATGTAAAAACGCGGGTGCGGGATATACTCAGCAAACTGGATATTACTAATTCAGCCGCGTACAAAGAACTGAGATGAAAAAAATCATAGCCCTTTCTTTTGTTTTTCTTTTGCTGCTATCCTCCTGCTCGGATAAAGGCGGAACCCCCCGCGGTATTTTGCCAAAAGAAAAAATGCAGGCTGTATTGTGGGATATGATCAGCGCCGCAGAATTTTTAAACGGCTATGTACTGAATAAGGACTCCGTCAATAAACTCGCGGAAAGCTCAAAGATATACGGGCGGGTATTCCAGGTCAATCATATCACCCGGGAAGAGTTTGATAAAAGTTATTCGTATTATCGCGGCCATCCGGAACTGATGCAAACGATGCTCGACTCTTTGGGCAAAAAGCGGGCCCCGGTGATCCCATCGCCGCCACCCATCAAAAAGGATTCAGTCAATTCATTGAAAAAGAAAATATCTGCGCAAAAGTTATAAAATAAACCTTTCCGCAATCCTGTCTTTTCTTAATCGCAACTTCCCTAATTTTATCTTTTCAATTTCTTGCTATGAATAAAGTGATTGCTAACGCGGAAGAAGCCATAAAAGATATCAGTGACGGAGCGGTGATAATGATCGGCGGTTTTGGACTTTGCGGCATTCCCGAAAACTGTATCGCGGCCCTCGTCAAGAAAAAAGTGAAAGGGCTTACCTGCATATCCAATAATGCCGGGGTAGATGATTTTGGGATCGGCCTGATGCTGCAAAATAAGCAGGTAAAGAAAATGATATCTTCCTATGTGGGCGAGAACGCAGAGTTCGAAAGGCAATTGCTGAGCGGGGAATTGGAAGTGGAACTGATCCCGCAGGGAACCCTGGCTACACGATGTCTTGCTGCTGGCTATGGCATGCCGGCCATTTATACCCCCGCCGGGGTAGGCACAGAAGTAGCGCAGGGAAAAGAAACGCGAAATTTTAACGGCAAAGACTATTTACTGGAATTTGCCTTCGAGGCTGGCTTCGCGATAGTAAAAGCCTGGAAAGGGGATAGGGACGGAAACCTTATTTATCATGAAACAGCCAGGAATTTTAATCCCTTAATGGCCATGGCGGGGAGGATAACAATTGCCGAAGTAGAAGAACTGGTGCCGGCGGGTGGCCTGAACCCCGATAGTATTCATACTCCCGGCATTTATGTGCATCATATTTTCCAGGGGAAGGGTTATCAAAAAAGAATTGAACAGCGGACGGTTAGAAAAAAGGTTTAAGGGTTTAACGTTTAATGGTTGTTCTGCTTTGATACAACTATTAATGATAAGAGACATTCAACTTTGTGAATTTTTAAACCTTTAAACTTTTAAGCCTTTTAAACGATTAATCATGCCTTTGACAAAAGAACAAATAGCGCAACGCATCGCCAGGGAATTAAAAGATGGATATTATGTAAATCTGGGTATTGGTATTCCCACCCTCGTGGCCAATTATATACCAGCGGGAATAAACGTGGTATTGCAGAGCGAGAATGGATTGCTTGGCATGGGGCCATTTCCCTACGAGGGTGAAGAAGATCCTGATCTTATTAATGCGGGCAAACAAACCATTACCACTGTTCCCGGCTCTGCTTTTTTTGATTCTGCCATGAGCTTCGGAATGATAAGGGCCGGTAAGGTCGACCTGACTGTTTTAGGCGCTATGGAAGTAAGCGAAAAAGGAGATATAGCCAACTGGAAGATACCGGGCAAGATGGTAAAAGGAATGGGTGGCGCCATGGACCTGGTGGCCAGTGCCAAAAATATTATTGTTGCCATGATGCATACCAACCCCAAAGGCGAATCAAAACTATTACCGGAATGCCTGTTGCCATTAACAGGGGTGGGTTGTGTAAAGAAGATCGTATCTGATCTTGCCGTACTGGACGTTACGCCCGGGGGCTTTAAATTACTGGAAAGAGCACCGGGTGTCAGCACTGAAGAGATAAGATCCAAAACAGCAGGTAAATTGGTGATAGAGGGAGATATTCCCGAGATGCAATTCTGAATAGCTAACAGCTATTAGCTCATAGCTATGAGCCAGGGCTTATTCTATCAGGTTATTCTTCACGGCGAAGAAAACGAGCCCTGCCGTATTCTTACTGCCGAATCGTTCCATCAGCCTGTCCTTAATGGCTTCTACGGTGCGGGGGCTGATTTCCATCTTCTTGGCGATTTCCTGGGCCGTAAATTCCATACAGATAAAGCGGAGCACATCTCTTTCTTTATCGCTCAGGGTTATTTCGTTGTTCAAAGAAGGCACTACTTTCTGGCGGGAATGAGATTTCTTCAGCAGGATCCTGTTCACGAAATTGTTGAGATAATATCCTTTTTCATATACTTCCATAATGGCTCTTCGTATTTCCTGTGGCTCGGCGTTTTTCAGCAGGTAGCCATTGGCCCCGTTTTCCATCAGGTGATATACAAAGCGTTCATCCTCGTACATGCTCAGTACAAGTACTTTGATATTGGGATACTGTTTGCTGACGATCTTGGTAGCTTCAATTCCGTCTTTGCCCGGCATGCGCAGGTCCATCAATATCACATCAGGCTCTGATTCAGGAAGTCCGTTGAGCAAGTCATCTCCATTCTCTGCTTCCTGCACGAATTTGATATTGGTAAAAGGACGCAGGGAAAGAATGACCCCCTTTCTGAATATTTTGTGGTCGTCGGCGATGGCGACTTTGATTATTCCCATAGTTATCAGATACGCGGTAAAAATAGCAAATTCCAACCAGTCCTGTGCTTATTGATAGGGCTCATCTTTGGGCAATTCAATCGTTACTTTATAATAAGTCTGCGAAATATCCTTTTCAAAAACAATATTACCCTGTACCACCCTCAGCCGGCTGCTGATATTCTTCAATCCCAATCCCACATTGCTTTTATTCAGCTTGTCAAAATCAGCTTGTATGATCCCTTTCCCGTCGTGGTGGATGCGAAGGTAAAATTTATCCCCATGTACATTCTGTGTCAGATGTATGAAACTGGAATTGCTGTGCTTGAGAATATTGTTCACCAGTTCCTGTACGATGCGGAACACGATCAGTTCTTTTTCGGGTTTCAGGCGGTCCTTGTATTCATGAAAACGGCTGCTGGCATTCATGGAGCCTGAGCCGCTTATTTTCTGGAAGAGGTCGTTGATAGCGGATTCCAGCCCGAAATTCTTGAGGGTAGGGGGCATCAGGCTATGACTGATATTGCGGACAAGCTGTATGGTATCGTCGATGATCTGCCGGGCCTGGAAAATGGATTGGAGCTGGGTAGCCTTATCCTGGTTTACCAGGTTTTCGTTCAGGTAGAGGCGGGCGGTAGCGAGCAGGGGGCCGGCATCGTCGTGCAGGTCGGCGGCAAGGCGCTGGCGCTCTTCTTCCTGTAGTTTTATCGAGGCGTTGAGTAATATCTTCTGCTGCTCCTGTTCCATCCTTTGCAGGGTTTGCTGGTAGCGGGATACCCTTCGCTGGTGAAAGATGATAAACAGCACCAACCCGATGGTAAGAATGAGCATGCCAATGGTACCGATAAACAGTACAAAGGATACTCCGGATGGGTTAGTAGCTTGAAGCAGGAACATTGGTTAATTTGAATTGTGGTTTACAACATGAAATCCAGGTTCGGCAAAGCCCGGTTTGTATTTTTTTTAGTTGGATTTTTAGAATATATATATATCGCTGCTGCAAATAATAAATTCTTGATAATTTCCGCTACATAGGTGAAAAGCCAGTACCTGTCTAGTTCTTCACGACTTATAATATTGGCCATCAAATATATAAAGAAAGAGCCGCCTAAATAAATAAACAGGCCGATTGATACCCAGAAAAAATAATTATCATAAATAGGCAGATCCTTAACGTCTTTAAATTGCTCGTAGAGAAAAAAGAAGATGAATATAAAAATAAGAATAGCTTCAATGCCTATTGGAATAGAATCGAATTTTTTATGAGGAGTAAAAAAATAGATAACCTGGAAAGCAAAAAAGAATATGGAAGCTATGATAATGATGATTTTTGAAATCAGCATTTTTAATTGTTGAAATACTAAAAGAGCAAAGAATGAATATTCAAGTACTGTATAAAGAGGAAATGAAATTCTCTGAGGTATTGTTGTATATTCCTCAATTAAGAAAATAAGAAAAAGGAAAATACAATAGTAAACAAGCGTCAAAACCCCGATATTTTTGCCTGTTTTTCGTAAAAGAAAAAGGTAAAGGAGAGGAGGGAGCAGGAAAGAGTAAAAAAGAATATAGTAAAAAAGGTTTTCTATAATTTTGGATTTAGTCCAAATATAGAAAACCTTTAGAGAATTTAATAATCAATGCCTAAAATCAATCAACCCAGATAAAAACTCCGTCATCTTCGACAGGCTTTTGTCTTTTCACAGCAATAACTTGGTTCATAACAGTAACGTTTAAAACAGTGATCAAATCGATTTGTACTGTAAAAATTACCCAGCTGGCTGTGTATTTCTATGGCATCAAATCGCCTGTTGAGGTATGTAATATGGTGAAATGCAGTGCTGTAAGGCGTTTCAGGTAATTTTACCCGAAACTTTACTTGTTAAAAAAGAGTATTTTTTCTCGTTAAAAAACGTATATTTACGAGAATTAAAATAGAATAATTACTCCGAAAAATCACGGAAGAGGGAAGTTTGTCAACACATGTGGAAAAGTTAAGAGAGCAAGGAAGAAAGGCTGAAACGAATGATACAATAAGGGTGAAAGAGCTGGGAAAAAAGAAGTTGATTGACATCGGAGTTCGCTATGGCCTTCAATGGATATGGAAATCAGGTTTTGGACGGTTTCCCCGCTTTCACGGGATCAGGACATTGGATGTTTGAGGGGCTAATCCTCGTCAATCAACTTGAACCAAAAGTATATCCACAGAGTCCTGTGCACAAGAGCAGCATTACTTGGTTTTTATCACATGGTTTTTACGGAATGAGTCGTAAATCCCCACTGATTTGAACCGAATACCGATAAGCAAGGCAAGTACACATGAAAATTGAAAATTATTTAATTATCTGGCTTTGAAGCAAAGAGATTAAATAAGAACGCCAAAAAAAACTACTTTTGGCATCGCAAAAACCCTATTCACCCGGTCTGCTGAAAGGCAGGCACAAACCAAACAATTCATGATTGCGCAGCAGATTAAAGTGGCGATCGCCGATGATCACAAAATATTCCGGGATGGCATTCGCATGGCGCTTAAAGATAAAGAATACCTGAAAATACTCTGGGAGGCCGAGGATGGGAAAGACCTGATGCATAAACTAAAGCTGAAACTGCCTGACGTCATACTCATGGATATCCGGATGCCCGAAATAGATGGTATCAATGCCATCAGCATGATCCGCAAGGAATACGAGGCGCTGAAAATAATCGTGCTTACCATGTACGACGACCAGGAAATGATTACGAAAATGATGGAGATGGGGGCCAATGCCTATCTTACCAAAACCACGGACCCCGAAGAAATCTACCAGGCCATACTTACCTGCATGAACGATGATTTTTATTTCAATGAGCTGGTGAATAAAGCAGTGCTCCTGAAACTTCAACATAAAAAAACAGTACGCCAGTTTTATCCCAATCCGGTGAAGTTGTCTGAAAAAGAACTGCGCATATTAAAGCTGATCGCGGAGGATAAGACAACGGAAGAAATATCGAAGGAAGTCTTTCTCAGCCCCCGCACTATCGAGACTATCCGCCAGAATATGAAACAAAAGGTCGGCGCCAAGACCATTGCCGGGCTGGTGATGTATGCTATGAGGAATAAATTACTTGAATAAATTCACCCGGCTATTTGCTGCGAGAAGGGCGATGGTATAATATATATAAATTACCTTTCCTGCCGATGAGATGAACATGAGTAATATCAACGACAATTATTTTGACGGGCACTACAAGAATATATGGCGGTCCGTTATCCCCGCTGAGCTGACGCCGAAAGAGACTGATTTTATGATGCAGTACTTTCACCTGCAACCGGGTAATGCCGTGCTGGATATCATGTGCGGCTATGGGCGACATGCTATTGCGCTTGCCAGGAAAGGGATTGCGGTAACGGCGACTGACAATCTTGGAGACTATATTGAAGAAATAAAAAAAACGGCGAAAGAAGAAAAATTACCGTTAACCGCCATTAAATCTGATATCATTCAATACAAGATTGATAGCAGCTATGATCTCGCCATTTGCATGGGCAATAGCCTGAATTTTTTTAACGCGGAAGATATACATCGTCTTTTAACCCGTATTCATTCTCATTTAAAACCGGGCGGTCATTTACTCATCAATACCTGGTCGCTGGCAGAGATCGCCATTAAAAGTTTTGCGGCAAGATCATGGGATGAAAGAGAGGGTGTAAAACATATTTGCGAAAGCAGGTATCTTTTCCAGCCTACCCGTATTGAATCGGATTCTGTCTTTCTTTTTCCCGGCGGGCACACGGAAGAAAAGAAAGCGGTTGATTATATATTTTCAGTTGCCGAAATGGAAGCATTGCTCCGGGATGCCGGGTTTTCATTGGAAGAGATATATAGTATCCCGGGGAAAAAGAAATTTACACTGGGCGATCCAAGAGCCTACATAATTGCCGGGAAAATATAATCCCGGGATTAAAAAGTTACAATCCCATGTTTTATTGCCAGCATCGCCAGGCCGACGCGGCTTCTTACGTCCAGCTTGGTAAAAAGATGCTCCCTCAATGTATCAACAGACCTGGGGTTTAATCCCATTTCCTGGGCAACTTCTTTATAGGTAAGATCGGAGCAGACTAATTTCAGGAACTGTATTTCATGGTCGGATAATATGGCATTTTGTACGCTGATATGGCCATCCGGGTTGCTCCGGAAAAGATTCACCAGTTTACCGGTAGTATGATTGGAGTAATAATAACCGGATTGTACCACAGAGTGAATGGCAAATTTCAATTCATCCGGGTGAATATCTTTTTTCAGAAACCCTTTCACGCCGGCTTGTAATAAACGTATCAGGGAGAGTTCGGAATCGTACATCGTGAGCATGAGTACATGTACCTGGGGACAATTTTTCTGCAGCCAGTCTGCTGTTTCAAAACCATTCATGTCCGGCATATTCAGGTCAAGAATGACCACATCCGGTATGATGCCGGCTTTAATAGCCATTGCCAGTTCTTTGCCGGAGCCTGTATGATAGATAACTTTGCAATCGCCAAAGCTGTTAATCAGGGAAGCGAGCGCATTCCTAAGCAGCAGATGATCATCCGCCATTGCCACTTTTATTATCTTATTATTTTTTTCCATGATCAATCAATGGGGATAGTGAATGAAAGGTTTGTTCCAAATTCCGGGAGACTGCTTATAATCATGGTCCCCCTGAGCATTTTTACTCTTGTTTCCATATTCCTCAGGCCGGCTTTCTGATGTTCCCGGGCAAGCCGGGTATCAAAACCATTGCCATCATCATCAATGGCAATATAAAGTCTTTCCCTGTCATAATGCAGGCTCAGTTCCGCGTGCCGGGCTTCCGCATGTTTAATAATATTGTTAAAGGCTTCCTGTATTACCCGGAATATGATCAGTTCTTTTTGCGCGTCCATATATATGGGGTTGCCTGTTAGCCAACTGTCCAATGTGAACATCCCGGCATCGCGAATACGCTGAACTTCATCTTCCAGCGCCCTTGTGAGACCCTGTTGTTTAATGATGTCCGAGTTCAGGCTCTTGGAAATATCGCTCAGGTCATTAATGCATTGGGTGAGGAGTGTCACCGAAGCAGTCACTTTTTCTTCCACCTCATTTCTATCATCCCGGTTCAGTGTATTCAACCTCAGTTTGGCAAGGGTGAGCGAAAGACTGATATTATCATGAATTTCCCGCGAAATATGCTGGAAGGTGCTTTCCTGCATTTCCAGTTGAGCGGACATTAATGTCTTTTCGTGGTCGAGTTTGATCTGTTCAAGGTTTTGGAAAAAGGATATTTGTTTTTTACGGTACAGGTATACCATGATTGCGATAAACGCAGCCAGGGCAAGTATGAGCGCTGACACGATGATAAGAAAAACAACTATATCGTCAGCGTTTTTTTGCATAGGAAGGCCTTGGTAAGAAAAATGGAATTAATGGAAATAGGGATACTAAAGAGCAATAAATTTGTGATATTCCAATATTTTGGCTTGTAATAAGCTACAGACCTTTCAATAAGGTAGTCAGGGATTGATACTACAGAATAAAAAAAGATTCCCGTAACAATCCAGAAAGAAGGACGCTTATAGAGATCTATTATAGGTTCGTTCTTCAAAAGTTCGTAAAAATAAACAAAACTGGGGGGCACTAGAAACAGGAGTTCTATAACACCAATTAAAAGAGAAACATAAGCAAACCTGTTTGTCAAGAATCCATACCCAGTTGTAATAAATATAGCTATAATAACACTAAAGACTACCCTTAAAATTTTCATTAGTTTATTAGTATTCTTACTATGAATGATTTTAAGAAAAAAATGATAATATGCTAATAGTTCTGCAAACGAAATAAGGGTGTTAGTAAAGCAAACAAAATTTGAAAATTCCTTCTCAGAAAAATAGCAATATAAAATGCCATAATCGACTATTATAATCAAAAAATCGAAAATAAGATAGGCAAGAAAAAATACACTTGTTTTATCTTTTCGGGCATATATTAAACCAGTAATGATAGCAATTAATTCAAAAACTGCCACAATCAAGTCACTATAGTATCGACTATCAAGTAATTTTATCATTTTTTCAAAGCGGTCCATATTCTTAATTTCAAATTTAAAATACAGACTTATTACCTTCTATGGGACAGAAAAAAAACGGTAAAAAAGTGTTTTTCCCCTTGTTCTGACCAGGAATCTTCTTCAATTTTGGCTGGATAGCTCTTTGATACCCAGAGAATAACCCGGGATTATCATTATAACCTTCAACAAAAAAATATAGAAAAAACTTTATATGAAATACCACCCGGAGATGGCTATGCTTTAATAGTAGTTTTAATAAGCATTGGCCAGATACTGTAGGAATGCCGAAAACCAGGTATCGACATGGCTGGTACATGCAAAAGTCAACAGCTCACATAATTTATCCGACGGTTTTACGGTAATTGTTCGCCCGGGAATTGATCTGCAGAAATCATAGCAACCGGCGCAAAAAGGGCCAGATTAATTAAAATAATAATTTTAAAAAGAAATAAGATCCTGCGGAATATTTCAACAGAAATGGTTTTCTACCGCTCAGGCCCTATCATAACAATTTGGTTAAGAATAATTGACAAATCTCAAATTTTAGCATACGACAGTGATCTTCTCTGGAGATCAATAAGATTTATTTCAGAATAACTTATTATTATTGAACCTTTAATTAATAATTGACGGAACTTTATGGTAACCTTTAACCCTGGTAAATGAAGAAGATCCCCGAAAAAGATATAGATTTCTATGTAGGCTCTTTGCAGCGTGGCGAGCGGCAAGGATTTAATTATTTCTTCAAAGAGCTGCATTCGCCGCTTACTTATTTTGCTTTCCGCTTTCTCAACGAAGGAGGAGCGGCGGGGGAGGTAACGGATATGGCTTTTATCCAGCTATGGTACCGGCGTACCATCTTCCATCAATACAATGACATTAAATTCTGGCTTTATACTTATGTCCGGAATGATTGCATTAACCGGATGAGCCGGGCGCTTAATGAACGCAGGGACATACGACAACAAAAAAATTCTTACCCGGTTCCTCCTCCCAATGATAGCAGCCTGGCCGAAGTGATGGCGGAGGTATACGGCACCATTGCATCTCTCCCGGCCGACCACCGGATCGTTTTTGAAATGCTCTTTATACAGGGAAAGACAATTAGCGCAATTGCCAGGGAATTGAATTTGACGGTAGATACAATAAGAGTCCGCCAGGCTCGTGGCATCCGCTCATTACAAAAGAAGTTTGAAACTATCTAGGGTTATACCGCCATTGGTATTCTTGTGCAGGCGTAAGTGATACCACCTCCATATAACCACGACTCCCGAAAAGCAAAGAAGGATTTTTTATATATAAAAACAGGCTTCACAATCTTCAATGATTATTCGGATAATATAACCGGTTCTGACTATTTCCCCTGGTTTGTAATCCCTGGTACGCAACTAATTGATTGAAGTCTAAATGAAGGAATGCATGGTTAATGCGGGCTGAATGCAGCGTTAATGCAGGAGAAATGCTACCTACACGTTACCTCAACGCTACCCAAACGTTACCCAAACACCAGCCCAACGCTATCTGAACGTTATCTGAACGCGGGCCAAACACAAGGGAAACACGGGATGAATACAGTCATATTGCTTTCATATAGCGTTCATCTGGCTATCATATAGCTGCCATCATACAAGGGAAACACTACCTGGATACAAGGGTAACGCTACCTTAAAACTTCTTCTATAGGCGCAGTTTACTATACACACCCCTGTCCCCCGGGAGAAGCCTCCCGGTTATCCATGAGTCATTCATGCCGAATGCATGGTTTATGCATGAAACATCCGGGAGGGATGCATGAGAGATCCATGCCAGATATATGAGACATCCGTGCCGGATATATGGGACATCCATGCCACTCGGTATGGACTCATATGCGACACTCGACCGGGACATATTGGAGACCCAAGGGAAATCCAAGGGAGATCCGTGAAACATCCCTGCCAGATACATGATGTACCCGCCTCGCCGGTCAGACAAACACTGCCTGTCCTGACTGAACGGACAAGCGATAAGGGCTTTGTGCCCGGTATGTTTTAAAGAGACCAATTATGGGCCGCTCATGGGTTGTTGATAGGCATTGGATAGGCATTCCATAGGTATTCCATAGGCTGTTGATAGGCATTAGATAGGCACTCGATAGGCTTTAGATAGCATTGCGAAATACTTAAAAAGTATTATAACAAAACAGCCTGTCACATTCCCGGACACCACCCCGTCCGTATGCGGCAAGCTGCCTGGTACTGCACGGAATAAAAAAAACCCCTCCATCGGGCAGGGGTTACGTTACTGTTATGAAAGAAAGTATTTGAGAATTATAGGCTGTGTTTCAAAGGGACAAGGCTTAACGGTTAATGGCTGATCGGAAAAAATTCATAGCTGGTCCTGGTTTTCCATACGATCGGTGGAATTAAAAACGGTTTAGCTGAAAAAAATAGAAAGTTGATTGGTAGGAGAGTGTCGTCTGGTTTTTCTAAGGATTTGGAAATGACTTTCTGGACGGTTTGGACATTGGATGAGTAGGATAAACGAATCATCCTTTGCAATCAACTTTCTGAAACAAAAATATATGCACAGCGCTATGTGTACAAGAGCATAACTTCTCAATTTCGATTATTCGGTATTTACTGGTATGCTCGTAATATCACCTGATATGGCATACGTAAATGTTCTAGGAGAGTTGATTTATATCAAAGTCTTTACGCCGGTACTTTCCGCAAATGTTAAATCAAGTACTTCTACTATGGGATATGTTGCAGGAATTTTTCAATTTGCACTTGCAAGAAACACTAAACCAAAAAACTTAAAGTCCACCTTTTTTTTACCCAATATCAACAACCCCATGAAAAATCACGAAACCAACGCTGTTATTAAAGTGGCTATTGCCGATGACCACGCTTTATTCCGTACGGGAGTAAAAACTTCTCTTTCCAGCCGTAAAGACATTCAAATGGTAGCCGAAGCGGAGAATGGCATGCAATTGCTTAATCTCCTTCGCCATATCCAGCCTGATGTAGTATTGCTGGATATCCAGATGCCGATTATGGATGGCCTGGCTACGCTGCCGGAAATAAAGAAGCTATACCCCAATATTAAAGTGATCATGCTCTCTATGCATAATGATCATTCCGTGATCTCCCGGATGATGGAGATAGGCGCCAATTCCTACCTGACCAAGGAATCGGGCTCAGAAATGATCTATGAAGCTATTCGCGGCGTCTTTGAGCAGGACTTTTATTTCAATGACCTTACTAATAAAGCCCTTCTTAGTGGTCTGCGTACCAAGCGTACGGTAGAATCGTCAATGCCTGCGGATGTACAGCTTACGGATAAGGAAATAACGATCCTGAAACTGATGTGCGATGAAAAGAGCACCAAAGAGATCGCCGATATCGTTGACCTAAGCCCAAGAACAGTAGAAGCTATCCGCGATAAACTCAAAACAAAGACAGGCACCAAATCAATGGCCGGCCTGGTGATGTATGCCGTCAAAGCAGGTCTTGTAGAACAACATTAATCGCTTAGAGAGTATCTGCATAAAGTAATGCCATCCCGCCTCAGGCGGGGTGGTTTTTTTATTTTATTTTCATCGCATGAACAGCCTTTGCCTCAATGGCAAAATACTTCCCGTCAATAAGCCTGTACTGATGGCCGACAACCGGGGCTATCGTTACGGAGACGGGCTCTTTGAGACCATGAAACTTATCCGCGGCGAAATCATTCTCGGGAACTATCATTTTGAAAGATTATTCAACGGGCTCGAATTATTGAAATTCAGCATACCGTCCCTCTTCAAACCCCAAAGACTGCGACAGGATATTTCGGCTCTTTGCAAAAAGAATAAATGTGAAGAACTGGCAAGAATAAGACTGTCTGTTTCCCGGGGTAATGGCGGTCTGTACGACGGAGACCAAAAACTGCAATGGCTCATAGAATGCTGGCCGGTTGATGAAACTGTCAACCGGATCAATACCAACGGTCTTGTCATTGATATCTTCCCGGATGCACAAAAAAGTTGCGACGGTTTCTCCAACCTTAAATCGGCCAATTACCTTCCTTATGCTATGGCAGCCCTGTTTGCCAAAAAGAATAAACTGAATGATTGTCTTCTTTGTAATGTAAAGGGACATATCGCGGACGCTACCATTGCCAATATTTTCCTGGTGAAAAATAAACTCATTATCACCCCGGCGCTGGCCGAAGGTTGCGTGAACGGCGTGATGCGAAGGTTTTTGACAGAAAAATTGCCCGCATCCGGTTTTGATATGCGGGAAGGAATTGTAACAAAAAATGATATGGACACGTTTGATGAAATATTTTTAACCAACGCCATGTATGGTATAAGATGGGTAAAACGGTTCAGGGATAAAACCTATAGCAATACCCGGACCCTGGAAATCTTCCGGGAAATAATTGCCCCGCTCTATTCATGAAACCTCTTGTAAATATTTTCTGGTTTCGCCGCGACCTGAGGCTGGAAGACAATGCCGGTTTGTACCATGCATTAAATGAAGGGAAACCGCTTGTTCCCCTTTTTATTTTTGACAGGAATATTCTCGATGAATTGGTGGCGGGCTCCGGGGGAGAGGATAAAAAAGACAGAAGGGTGGAGTTTATTCACGGGGCTCTTGAAGAGTTGCAAAATGAACTGGTAAAGCTTGGTTCCACCATAGACGCCCGGTACGGGTTTCCTGCGGCCATCTATAAACAATTAGTACAGGAATATGCCATTGAAAAAGTTTTTGCCAACCACGACTATGAGCCTTATGCAGTAAAAAGGGACCGGGAGATAAACAGCCTGCTGAAGGAGAACGGAATTGTTTTTCATACGTATAAGGACCAGGTAATATTTGAAAAGAACGAAGTAATCAAGGATGATGGCAAGCCCTATACTGTTTTTACACCCTATTCCCGGAAATGGAAGGCGGTTTTGAATGATTTTTATTTGAGATCCTATCCTACCAGGAAATACTTCGCGCATTTTTATCAACAACCGGCTAAACAGATACCTTCTTTATCCTCCATGAGATTTGAACCGGCCGGCGAAACTTTTCCCCCGCGCCGATGGAAAGAAGATATTATCAGGAACTATACCACGCAACGGGATTTACCGGCAATACCGGGGACTTCCCGGTTAAGTGTACATCTTCGTTTTGGTACTATCAGTATCCGCAGGCTGGCAAAGGAAGCGGGAGCATTGAATGAAACTTTTTTGAATGAACTGATCTGGCGGGACTTTTATCAAATGATAGTATGGCATTTCCCGCGGGTAGTTCAGCATTCATTCAAGCCCGAATATGACAAGATAAAATGGAGGAATAACGAAAAGGAATTTGAAGCCTGGTGCAAAGGACAAACCGGCTACCCGATTGTGGACGCGGGAATGCGGGAATTGAATACAACAGGCTATATGCATAATCGTGTTCGCATGATAGTAGCTTCATTCCTGGCAAAGCATTTATTGGTTGACTGGCGATGGGGAGAAGCCTACTTCGCAAAAAAACTGCTGGACTACGACCTGGCCGCCAATAACGGTGGCTGGCAATGGGCCGCCGGCAGCGGCTGTGATGCGGCACCTTATTTCAGGATATTCAATCCCTGGTTGCAAACCAAAAAATTCGACCCGGAGTTGAAATATATAAGAAAATGGGTGCCGGAATTGGAAGAATTGACTTACCCCTCGCCAATCGTTGATCATGAATCGGCAAGAAAGAGATGCCTTGAAGTATACAGTCAAGCGCTAAAGAAATAAATCAGCCGCGGGCAGACTGTCCTTTTCATTGGATGATGCAAAAACCTGTTGCAGTATTTCAATGGCTTTTCTCCCATCATTCCCGAGATCCAGTGAATAATCATTTACATACAGGTCGATATGTTGCCGCATGACGTCTTCGCTCATTGTTTGTGAATGTTGTTTTACATAAGCAGGAATGGCCGGGTAATTAGCGAAAGCGTATTCAAGACTTTTCCGGATCAACCTGTCAATTTTCAGGCTTAATGATGGGTCAAGTGATCGCCTGGCAGCTATTCCGCCAAGCGGAATCGGAACTTTCATTTTTTCTTCCCAGTATTCGCCAAGATCCAGCACTTTGTGCAGCCCTTTTTGCTGGTAGGTAAAACGGTTTTCGTGGATGATTACGCCTAAATCGGCCCCCTCTGCATCTCCCCCGGAGGGGGAGACTTTCGAAAAGTCTTTTAGTATGAAGTCTTCGATTTCATTGTAGCGGATAAAAATTTTCCTTTTTGCAGAAGGAAAGGCAAATGAAAATAAGAGATTGGCTGTAGTATTGGTTCCGGGTAATGCAATGGATAAATGTTCTACTTCTGACTTCTGGCTTCCAACTTCTGACTTCGATATTAAAAGCGGCCCCACCCCTTTACCCAAAGCGCTTCCTGCATTCAATAAAATATATTTATCCAGGGATTGAAAAAAAGCCGGGAAGCTGAGTTTGGTGATATCCAATTTGCCCTGCAGCGCCCATTGATTCAGTGTTTCCACATCTTCCAGCACAGGTTCAAAACTGAGCCCTTCCGTATCAATCTTTTTATTCACCAATGCATCAAAGATGAAAGTGTCGTTGGGACAAGGGGAGAAACCGAGAGTATAGGTCATACGAATCAATAATTATTAATGAATAATTACTAACAATTAAATCTGTATTAATTCAACCAGTTTCTTATTAAGGTTAGTAATAGCATCTTTCATGTTCCATTTCTTTTTATCTCTTTCGCCAATATAATTCGAGATGCTCCTTATTTGTAAAAAAGGAACTCTCTCCAACAGGCATACGTAATGCAGGGAAGCTCCTTCCATGGATTCAAGAACAGGCTGAAACTTATCGCGGTAAAGGTCCGTCATTTGCCGGGAAGTGGTAATATGATTGACAGAAATGGATTTTACCGCTTTCAATTTTGTTTGTTGAATAAGGGCTTTATGGGGGTTCATAAGCCAGCCTTTGCTGAAAGGGAACTGGTTCGGTTTTATAAAGCCTGTATCGAACATTGTTTTCAATTGTTTGTTCTCTATTACACTTTGGTCGGCAATGCAGTCTTGCTTTACCACAACAACTGATCCCGGTGAAATGTTTTTGTCAAAGCAACCCGCAATACCGGCCTGGATGATAAGACCGGGTTTTTTGAGGCTGATTTGTTTTGCAAGCGAATAGGTAGTAGCCGTCAGGCCGATCCCGGTTATCAGAATATCAATATCCTGCCGGTTGCGGGAGCTGCGATAATGATCAAGGAAAGCTGAGATTTCTTTTGTAGTGGCTGCCGCGATCAAACAGTTCATAATATTCCGGGGGGTTGTCGGCGCAAATGTCGCAATTCCGGGTCAATCCAATAAATCAATCCATGAATAAGAAAAAAACAGGTAATAGGTGATGTACGAAGTCAGATGTACGATGTACGCCCTTCCGGATGCAGAAAGACTTGTCATTTTTTAAAGACTCGCGTACATCGTACATCTGACTTCGTACATACTACTTTGCCTTAACTTTGCGCCACATTCGAAGATTATGGTGTACCTGACAAGACTTGAACATTTTAATGCCGCTCATAAATTGTATAACCCCGGCTGGAGTGCCGAAAAAAATGAGCAGGTATTTGGCAAATGCGCCAATGAGAACTGGCACGGGCACAACTATGAACTCTATGTTACAATCAAAGGTCAGCCGGACCCTGACACAGGATTCATATTTGATGTAAAACAACTGAGCGGGCTCATCCGTGAACATGTGATAGAGAAAGTAGATCATCTTAACCTGAACATGGACGTTGACTTTATGAAAGGAAAGATGTGCAGTACAGAAAATCTTGCCATCGGCATCTGGAATGAATTGAAACAACATTTACCCGCAAATATCCGGTTGCATAGTATTAAATTGTATGAAACGCCAAGGATATACGTGGAGTATTTTGGGGAAGAGAATGTTTAAGAGGTTCGTAAGTTCAAAAAGTTCCAGGGTGTAAATGGCAACCTCTGAAACTTCTGGAACCCGTTCAACTATTGGAACTTTTATTATGAGCAAAAAAGTAGCAGTTTTCAGAAGGGAGCATTTCAATGCAGCTCACCGGTTATTCAACCCGGACTGGGATGATGCTGCCAATGAAAAGATATTTGGCAAATGCGCTTTGCCTCATTACCATGGGCATAATTATGAACTGGAAATAAAAGTTACCGGTAAGCCGGATAAGAAAACAGGCTATGTGATGGACCTGAAAATATTGAGTGATCTTGTAAAAAGAGAGATTCATTCACGGTTTGATCATAAGAACCTGAACCTGGATACCCAAGAATTTAAAGACCTGAATCCTACGGCTGAAAATATCGCGGTCGTTATATACAAATTATTGCGGCCGCATATTGATAAAAAAATGGATCTGCAGGTACGGCTTTACGAAACACCGAGGAATTTTGTGGAATATCCTGTGGAGTGACAATAGAAGCCGGGAAGTCCGGAAGGCTTTTCGATATTCCTGGTGATTCTTTCGGACTTACAGACTCTTGTTCTATAAAAAAAGATAATCAATACTATGGCTTATAAGAAGACAGAACAATTTGACGACAAGACCACTGAAGGTTTAATTAAAAGTTACCGGGAAACATTAGGTTTGATCGGTGAAGATCCGGATCGTGAGGGATTACTAAAGACCCCGGAACGTCTGGCAAGAGCTATGCAATATATGACGCAGGGATACCAGCAGGATGCGCATACTATTTTGAATTCAGCAAAGTTTCATGAGCCGGTCAGTGAAATGATCCTGGTAAAGGATATTGAGCTCTACAGTATGTGCGAGCATCATATGCTTCCTTTTTTTGGGAAAGCTCATATTGCTTATATCCCCAACGGCTGGATAACCGGCCTGAGCAAGGTAGCCCGGGTAGTGGATGTATATGCAAGAAGACTGCAGGTACAGGAACGGCTCACCGTTCAGATCATGAATGCCATCAAAGAAACGCTGAACCCTCTTGGGATAGCCGTGGTTATTGAGGCGCAGCATTTATGCATGATGATGCGGGGTGTTCAAAAACAAAATTCAGTTACCACTACTTCCGCGTTTGACGGGGAATTTCATAAAAACTCGACCCGGAGCGAATTCCTGAAGCTTATTTCAGCAAACCTGAGCCGCTAAAAGCTGCCAAAGGGTCGTCAACTCTACCAAACATTGAAAGATTTGGGAAAAGGTTTTTGCAAGAGTTGACGGTCCTGCCCACAAAGATTTTTTTTCTTAAAGTCTTTGTGGCACTTTTGTTTTTGCTAACGAAAGGATCATGAAACATGCATACATATTTCCCGGGCAGGGATCTCAGTTCCCGGGAATGGGAAAGGAACATTATACGAATAGCGCTTTTGCCAAAAAATTATTTGAGCAGGCTAATGATATTTTGGGCTTCCGGATTTCAGATATTATGTTTGAAGGAAGTGAGGAAGATCTAAAGCAAACAAATGTCACTCAACCGGCAGTTTTCCTTCATTCTGTTATTGCCTTCCGTAGCATCGATCCTTCGGCAAGCTCAGGAGCAAGACCGGATATGGTGGCGGGTCATTCACTCGGAGAGTTTTCAGCATTAGTAGCCAATGGCACGCTGAGTTTTGAAGCGGGCCTTAGTCTCGTTGCAGTGCGGGCAAGAGCCATGCAAAAGGCCTGCGAATTGAATCCATCCACTATGGCTGCCGTATTAGGATTGCCTGATGAAAAAGTGGAAGCAATCTGCAAAGAAGTGCAGGACGAAACAGGAGAGATAGTGGTCCCGGCCAATTATAACTGTCCCGGTCAGTTGGTAATAAGCGGCTCTGTCAAAGGAGTAGAGATCGCCTGCGAAAGAATGAAAGCGGCAGGCGCCAAAAGGGCATTGGGATTACCGGTAGGAGGCGCATTTCATTCACCCCTTATGGAACCGGCCAAAGAAGAGTTGCAGGCCGCTATTGAATCCACTGATTTTCATACCCCATCCTGTGCAATCTACCAGAATATAGCGGCTAAAGCCGTAATGGATAAAACAGGCATCAAGCAAAATCTTATAGAACAACTGACAGGCGCAGTCCGCTGGACGCAAAGCGTACAATCAATGATCGCAGACGGGGCTTCAACATTTACAGAAGTAGGTCCCGGTAAAGTTTTACAGGGCCTCGTTTTGAAAATTGACAAAACGATGAATGTCGCTGGGGTAAGCTGATCCCGTCCGGGATATTCCAGACAATGGCACTGTTATCTGCATTACCAAAAACTTTGATATACACTAATTTCCTATTTTTTGTAACAGCCAGTGAAGTGCCGGGGATATCATAAGTTGTCATAAGCCTTGCACACTTGTATTTACTGCAGCGATGTCGTTTTGTGATACCGGGGGATGGGTGCCGGGCTTGGAATCTTCGGATAAGCAGCCGGCAGGCTAAGTGCCTTCATGGTGTGAACAGATTGTCTCATAAGTATTATACTATTTAATTTAATTGCGATGGATGTCAAAACTCTATCCTCCGCCATCCGGCAGCAATGTTTCAACCAGGGGAAGCATTCAGCAGATCAAAAGCGGATGATCCGTGTGAGCAGCGCAATACGTAATTTATAACAGCGGGTCATCAGTTCCGCAGAGAAAAGATTTCATAGGCCCTGATTTGCGGCAAAACATAATTTACAGTAGTTTCAGGTATAGCACCACCATAGTTTTGTTATAATATGAACCGAACCATTGCAATAGTATTTGCAATTATTTTTCTCTGCGGGGTCAATTCCTTATTCGGCCAAAACGAAAACAATTCGCCGAAACGAAGGTGCCCTGTCAGGACAATCAATTTTGAAAACGGGCTTCTTAATAATGGCACAACGCATATCATTACAGATAAACTGGGATTTACCTGGATTTCTACCAAGACGGGCATGCAACGCTACGATGGGTATTCATTGCAAACGATCCTGCCGGTTGTCGGAAAAGATACTTTCGCTGTCAGCTCTCCCGTTTATTTTTTTGAATTGAAAGATGGAACCATCTGGATCAGTTTCAGGCAATATGTTTTGCAATATGATCCGGCGACTAATTTGTTCAGTGTAGCTATTGCTTTGCCTTCCGCCGGAGAATATTCTTTTAGTATTATTCCATTGAAAGAAACGCCGGCTGGTATCTGGTGCATACAGGAAAAAAAAGGGATTGTCATATATAGCCGCAAAGGAAAGCTGCTGAAACAATTTTCTTTTTTTGAACCTTCGGTGCTTGACGCCATCATCCAGTCACAGGAATTTCTTTACACGTATAAGATAGCCAGTAATGACCAGTATGTCTTTATCAGCAAAAATGAGAATGATAACTGTTATGCTTCCGGTTATAAGACAAGAGCAAATATCTTGGTGATTAATACGGAAAGAAATGAATCAGGAGAAATCGGTCTGGCGGACAGCAATATCTTAGGCCTGGCCTGCAACCGCGATAAATTGTTTGTTCTGAGTATCGGGAAACTTTTCTGTATCAATATCGGCGACAAACGGGTTAAAGAAATTGATATCGGCAAAATAGTTAATGAGAATTTTGCAGCAGGCAGTCTCCGCGCAAGTGGTTATAACCTGCTTCTGCTAAGCATCAATAATCATTTATTTGAATTTGATACCGCCGGCACATACAGGACTGAGCTGACTGACCTGGACAGGGACCCAGTAGCGGCAACGGGTTTTATCCAGCATGTTTACCGGGACAGGTTTAGACGAATATGGATACTGACCAATGATGATATCAAGAGAATTGAAGACCGCGAAGCGCCTTTCACTCATTTTATCTATCCCGGTGAAAAAAACAATTTTGTCCGGTCCATCTGCTACGACAAAGAGAAAAATATACTGATAGCAGGCTGTTTTTACAGCGGCATTCAAGTATATGATACATTGGCTAACCCTTTGTGGAAAAAGCCTCTCGTTTTTCCGGACACAAAAAATATCCTGGCCATTGAAAAACTTACCACCGATGAATACCTGGTAGTTACTTTTGGACGGGGCTGGTACCTGCTCAACCTGGCATCTCAAACAATAAAGCCCTTTGCGATTCCGCCGGGGATGGATGCCCTCATGCAGTCAAGGACCGTTAACTTCAGTAATAATCTCCAGCGGCTCAATAAAAACACCCTGCTTGTCGCTACGGCCATCAATGTGTTCCGCTGTGAAATATCGGGAACCCATTTACTATCTGTTATCCCGTTGCTCCCGGATCAAAAAATTTATCGCAATACCGTGAATTGTTTTTTATATGATTCGGGCAATTCATTGTGGGCCGGCACTTCCACGGGTGATATTTATCATCTTGAACAAAACAAGTCATTACAGACATTTTCCCTCCCGGGAGGTTATGGCCCCCGGTCCATGGCTGAAGATGCCAACCATAATGTCTGGGTGGGAACAGACAAGGGCATATATGTCTTTTCCAAAACCGGAACTCTTTTGAAAACAATTATGCGGGAAAACGGTTTAAGAAACGATTGTATCTATGCTATCCTGCCGGCCGATTCAGGAGCTGCCGTTTTCGCAAGCAGTAATCTTGGAATTTCCCATGTTTCACTGGAGGGAGTCGTTAAGAATTACTCAAAAGAAATGGGCTTGCAGGAAAATGAATTCAATACGGCTTCCGCCTGCAAAACTCCCGGCGGAAAATATTATTTCGGAGGTGTCAACGGGATCACCGCTTTTTATCCTTCTTCGCTTTCTGTAATTAACGATACTCCTTTCCTGTATATTACGCATCTCATTATCAACGACAAGGTATATAATTCTTCATCCGGCACCTGGAACGGAGATTCGATCCTGCTAAATTATAAGCAGAATCATTTTCGTTTCGACCTGGCTGCCATCGGGCTTTTAAATAGTAATGAATACGTGTACCAATACCGCATGTCAGGTTTTGAAAAATCATGGCAAACCAGTTACCAGCCAACAGGAATAAATTATACACTCCAACCCGGGAACTATACCCTGGAGATCAGGTGCAGCCCGATGCTTTCACCGGGCAGTACCTTTTATAAGAATTTCTTTATCCGGATCAACCCGCCATGGTGGCAAACCTGGTGGTTCCGTTTTCTTGCCGTCGTCATATTGATTTCGGCTATTATCCTGCTTGTTCACCAATATAACCGGGGAAGATACCTTCAAAAGATCCGTGAGCTCCAAACCACGCAGCGAATTCAACTGGAACGGGAACGGATCAGCCGTGACCTTCATGATAACCTCGGCGCCTATGTATCGGCTATCGCTTCGGATATTGACCATATTAACCCTGCGACTATGACGGGGAACTCTTTTTTTGAAAACCTCAAAGAAAATGCTTCCGAAATAATGAGCAACCTGCGCAATACGATCTGGGCTCTTAACAAAGAGAATATCACCGTCACGGGCATCAGTGACCGGTTTAAAAATTATATCCAGAAAATGCAGCCCGCCTACCCGGATAAAAAAATGTTTGTACACGAGGATATTACAACGAATCACTCCCTGTCGCCTGCGGTAGCGCTTAACATTTTCCGTATCATGCAGGAAGCAGTTCACAACGCATTAAAACATAGCGGGGGTAATAATATCTCTATTAATATCAGCAGCCATGAGTACCTCCAGGTTTGCATCGCAGATAATGGCCGCGGTTTTTTAATACCCGGTGAACGAAATAAGGGGAACGGGCTGCAGAATATGCAGTCAAGATCGGAGGAAGCCAATCTTTTTTTTATGATAGAGAACAATGATCCGTCGGGAACAAAAGTAATCATTGCCAGCCATGATGTTTGACACGCTACTATAAAATAAGTATTGAATAAAAAATTTTTTTACCGGAAATTGCCTGTATGACAAGAGTGGCCTTTGTTGACGACAAATCAGTGAACCGGGCGAGTTTTGCTAACAAAATAGGCTCATTTAATGACCTGGAAATAGTTTTTGTTGCTGTCAATGGTCATGAATGCCTGGAACAATTGAAAGGACTTCCGCTCAGCCAGCAGCCGCATGTTGTTTTCGTAGATCTTGAAATGCCTGAATTGGATGGAATCCAGACGATCCGGCTGGCTAAATCATATTACCCCCAAATTCATTTTATTGTCCTGACAGTGTTTGACGATGATGATAAGATATTCGAGGCTATCCGTGCGGGGGCAACCGGTTATTTGCTGAAAGATGAAAATGCTATTTCTCTCCGCAACGCCATTACGCATGCAATAGAATACGGCGGCGCTCCTATGAGCCCTGCTATCGCCCGGAAAACTTTTGATCTTCTCAGCAAATCGAAGATAAATGTGAAAAAGCCTGCCAGGGACCCGGTGCTGGACCAGCTTCTTTCAGAAAGGGAAAAGCAAATCCTTCAGTATACAATTAACGGGTTTGATGCCAAACGAATTGCCGAAATACTTGATATCAGTGCGCTCACAGTGCGGAAACATATTTCCAACATTTACGAAAAACTCCATGTGAATTCTAAAGCACAGATCATCAGCCTTGCCTACCAGAAAAAATGGTTTGATCACTAAATAAATTTCCCGGCACTAAAACCTGTAACCGACAGAGATTCCCGGGGAGAAGATAGCTCCTTCATGGACTCCTTTAGCTTTCCCATCGGCTGCCATTTTAATATCATAGCCAAGAGCGACAAATGAAGTGAAAGCGCCTCCTTTGCCAAAGTCCTGAGAAGTATAATGATACCCGAATTCGAGAGATGGAGTGAAAAGGGAGTATTGACTACCCGGTGCATCTTTACTGAATGTAAAAGCGGTTCGGATACCTCCATACAGGTTTCCGCTTATTCCATATTTTAAGCCATAGCGATAACCTGCAAAGACGCCAATGCCACGACCTTTGGCAGTTTCATTCGCAGCGCGTAAGGAAGAAAAAGTATAGTTTACTCCTAAACTCCAGCTGCCTTTATTACTATTGTTGGTATTACGGCTATTATTATTATCATAGCCCTCATACCTCAGGCCAATGCTATTCGTGTTATAGCTTTTCCCGAAACCATGCTGGTATTCACCGCTGATTTCAGAAGGATGCTGGGAAAAACCCATGGCAGGGAAAATGCAAAGGCCCATCAAAGCATAGATCAGTTGTTTCATACAATTATTTTTATTGACCAGGGAGATAATATATCAAATAGTCAAAGTTAAAGGGAGGGAAACTCTGTTTGGATGATCTCTGTCATCCAAAAAAATGACCAAAAAGAAAAAAATGGCGGAACCCGGCAGGGTAGTATTTTAAAAGATGGTGTAAGCTAAACCTAAAGCTCCGGGATGAATCACCCATTCCCCCGCGATTCATTTAGTGGAATAAAATCAGACATACAAACTGCAATTGATCCATTCATCATCAAAACTTGCATTAAATTTTTTATAAAAATGGATAGCAGGCTCGTTCCAGTCGAGTACCTGCCAGATAATGCGGCTCCATTTTTTTTCGCGCGCTTCCTCTATCAAGCGGTCAAATAATAGTTTGCCAAGTTGTTTGCCGCGCATGGATTCCGTTACAAGAATGTCTTCGAGGTACATCGCCTGGCCTTTCCAGGTGGAATAGCGGATATAATAAAGCGCAAAGCCTTCCACTCTTCCGTTTACTTCAGCCACAAAGGCCCACCAGACAGGATGTTTTCCAAAACCGCTTTGGACGAAATGATCCATGGTCACCGTTACATCATGAGGTGCTTTTTCGTAAACAGCCAGTTCGGTGATCAGTTCCAGTAATCTTGGGCAATCTTCTTCGACTGCTCTTCGAATAATAATATTCATTTCACCATCTTTAATGATTTTTGCAAAAGCCTCTTCAGGTCCCGATAGCTATGGGATGGAGTTACAACGCCTGGTTAAGATCAGCAATAATATCCTGTACATTTTCTATTCCCACATTCATTCTTATCAATCCATCGGTAATGCCGTATTTTTCTTTTTCTTCTTTAGGTACGCTATAATGCGTCATGGATGCAGGATGGGAGAGCAGGGTATCACAGGTTCCCAATGATACGGTTCTTACACACATTTTGAGTTTATTCATAAAATCAATGCCGCCCTGTAATCCCTTTTTCAGTTCAAAGCTCAGCATGGCTCCGGGATGGCGCATCTGTTTCATCGCCGTGTAATGATCAGGATGATCCCGCAGTCCTGTATAGTTCACTTTTGCCACGGCGGGATGCTGTTCCAGGAAATTGGCTACTTCCATCGCATTATGACAATGACGTTCCATCCGGAGCTCCAGCGTTTTCATGCCATTGATCAGCAGGAATGCATCAAAAGGATTTGCATTGCCACCCAGGGTCTTTGCCATTGTATAGGCTTTTGTTTTCATAAAGTCTGTATTGCTTCCAAGCAATATGCCGCCGATTGAAGTGCCGTGCCCGTTCAAAAATTTTGTTGTGGAATGAACAACGAAGTCTATACCGAAGCGGAAAGGTTGTTGCAGGTAAGGTGTCGCGAAAGTATTATCGCAGGCAGTCAATAAGTGGTATTGTTTCGCCAGGCCGCTCAATGCCTCAATATCCACACATTGAATCGTAGGGTTAGCCGGGGTTTCTATATAAAGTAATTTAATAGCGGGATCCTTTTTGATGGCGTTTTCCGCAATATTGAGGTCACGCAGGTCGGCTATGATAGCAGTAATACCCAGCGCGGGTAAGACTTTTGTAACGATCTCTTCGGTACCGCCGTACAGGGAGTAGTGAGTCAGAATTTTATCACCTGATTTTAAATTGGACAGGAGAAGCGTGGTAATGGCTGCCATGCCGGAAGCATGAAGGATACCTTTTACCGCAAGGGGGGAGTCATTCTTTTTAATACCAAAAGATTCTAATGCGGCAATCTTATTTTCCGCTTCAGTAAAAGTCGGGTTGCCCCAGCGTGAATAGATATAACCTTCTTCTTTTCCGCTGAAGCGCCGCATACCTTGTTCGGCTTCATCATATACAAAAGTGCTGCTGGCATAGATGGGTACAAGATGGGCATACAGCGGATCTTGCAAGTGGCCGCTGTGAACAGCTACAGAGCCCCACCCGGTAAGAGGAAAATTATTGTCCATTGCTTTTTTTTAAGGATTCATTCTTCTGAAATACCAAAGCTAAATGAATCGGCTGAAAGAGATAGAAAGCGGCGTTGGGACAAAACGGGGCCCGCCACCTGTTTGAAAACATTAGCCATCCCGGATGAATCAATAAGCCCATTTCACCCATGTAGCTCCCCAGGTAAATCCACCGCCAAAGGCAGAAAGTACAAGATTATCGCCCTTCTTCAATTGCTTTTCCCAGTCCCAGAGGCAAAGCGGTAAAGTGCCGGCTGTGGTATTTCCATATTTCTGGATATTAATCATTACTTTTTCTTTGGATAATCCCATACGGCTGGCCGTTGCATCAATGATCCGCAGGTTGGCCTGGTGCGGCACCAGCCAGGCGATATCATTGCCGGTAAGATTATTTTTCTCCAGCAATTCAGCGCTTACATCCGCCATTCCCTTCACCGCAAATTTAAAAACGGCTTGTCCTTCCTGGTACACATAATGTTCTTTGGCCATTACTGTCTCAATAGAAGCGGGCCTGGCAGATCCGCCGGCTTTCATGTGCAGGTACTGGCAACCGTTTCCATCACTTCTGAGGATGCTGTCAAGAACACCATAACCGTCTTCATTGGGTTCTAATAGTACGGCTCCGGCGCCATCGCCAAAAATGATACAGGTAGCCCTGTCACTATAGTCAATGATAGAGCTCATCTTATCAGCTCCGCAAACGACTACTTTTTTATAACGGCCACTTTCTATCAGTGAGGCGCCCAATGTAAGCGTATACAAAAATCCCGAGCAGGCAGCGCTTACATCAAAACTCCAGGCATTCCTGGCGCCGAGTTTATCACAGACAATATTAGCCGTGGCAGGAAAGACCATATCAGGCGTCACTGTACCTACTATCAGGCATTCTATCTCCGAAGGATCAATGCCTCTTTTGTTGCATAATTCTCTTACTGCCGGAACGACAAGATCAGAAGTCGCTTTGCCTTCTCCTTTCAGGATCCTTCTTTCTTCAACACCTGTCCTGGTGCGGATCCATTCGTCATTGGTATCCACCATCTTTTCAAGATCAAAATTGGTTAGCCTGTCTTCCGGGACAAATCCTCCTACGGCCGTGATAGCAGCAGTAATCTTTTTACTCATGTAGTGCTTTTAAAAGGAGGCAAAGGTAAGGCAAAGTACGATGTACGGTGTACGATGTACGCCGGCCTGACAAATTGAAAAATCTTTCTGCTTTCGGAGTGGCGTACATCGTACCTGAAATGCTTTATTTTCGCAGCCATGATTGCATACCTGAAAGGCGATTTTGTACATAAAACCCCGGCATTGGTACAGGTAGATGTGAATGGAATAGGCTATGAGGTACAAATAAGCCTGCATACTTATTCCAGGATTCAAAATCTTGAAAAAGGAACTTTGTATACCCACCTGCTTATCCGCGAGGATGCGCATATATTATTTGGATTTTTTGAAGTAGCGGAAAAGGAAATGTTTCAGCAATTGATCGGTGTTTCCGGGATCGGCGCTTCTACTGCGCGGGTCATGTTGTCATATATGAAACCGGAAGAGCTGGTCAGGGCAATCATTACCGCAGATATACGGGCACTGGAAGGGATAAAAGGCATCGGTAAAAAAACGGCGGAAAGGATTGTGCTTGAGCTCCGTGACAAACTGGCTAAGCAACCTTTGGAGGCAAATATTTCACCTATGAAAAACAATACTTTGCATCAAGATGCGTTAAATGCTCTGACGGCTTTAGGCATCAACCGATTGGCTGCTGAACAGGCGCTGAATAAAGTGCTTGTCAATGAGCCAAATCTGCCGGTTGAAGAACTTATCAAAAAAACACTTCGTATCCTCTGATTCAATTTTACCCGAATTAACTTATTGTGAGAAAAATTGAACCGTAAGAGCTCCCATATCTTCCGTACGTTGGTACTAATTGCCATCCTCTCCGCCTCCTGCCTGCAGGTTAAGGCTGGTTATCCGGATCGTCCTCCCTTTTTCCCCGATTACTTGTTTTTTTATTTTAATATGCCGGTTAACGATACGCTGCCCGTTAATGATACCCTTCCTTACCGGTTTGAATATCGTCAAAACGACCCTTATACCAGTCCACGCTACAACAGCTTTGAATTAAAAGACACGGCTTATGTAAAACGCAGCATTGAATATGACCCTAAGACAAAGCAATATTATATTATTGAAAAAATAGGGAACAAATATTACAGGACCCCCACTTCGTTTTCGATGGAGGAATTTCTTCGCCTCCAGGGGCAAAAAGATCAGGATGAGTATTTCCGCCGGAGATCAGCCATGCTGGCTGATATGAACCGGAGATTATTCAAGCCAAGATTTAAAGTGTCCAACGACTGGTTCAACCGCATCATGGGCACGGATTCAACCGGAAAGGTGAAGATAGATATCAGGCCATCCGGCAATGTTGACATCCTTGCCGGTTACCAGGGACAAAAAATTAATAATCCTACCATTCCTGAACGGGCAAGAAAGAACGGCGGTCTTGATTTTAATATGAATGCCCAGTTGCAGGTAGATGCGAATATTGGCAATAAACTCAAGCTGCCTATTAATTATAATACTCTGGCCAATTTCGAGTTTGAAAACCAGTTGAACCTGAATTACCAGGGAGACCGCGACCAGATTATCAAACAGTTTCAACTCGGTAATGTCAACTTTACTTCTAAAAGTACCCTGATACCCGGCGTACAATCCTTATTTGGAATAAAAACACAATTACAGTTTGGCAAATTATTTATCACCGGTGTGTTGGCCAATGAAAGATCACAACGGCAATCATTGGGATTGCAGGGAGGATCTGCTACCCAAACATTTTCGCTGAAAGCCGATGAATATGAAGAGAACCGTCACTTCCTGATGTCGCAGTATTTCAGGAATAATTATAATTCGGCAATGAGCAAATTGCCTGTTGTCAATTCAACAATACAGATATTACGGGTGGAAGTATGGGTAACCAACCGCAATGTAGCCGCCACTACCGATACAAGGGATATTGTAGCATTGATGGATCTTGGAGAAAGCGCTCCTTTTAACCCTAACTGGGGAAGTTCCGGAGACCCCAAGCCATCCAATAATTCGAATACGCTGTATGCAGCGTTGCAGGCTAATCCGTCCGCCCGCAATTCTTCACTGGTTCAGAGTGTGCTGACAAGCGGCGCCTTTGGTATGGCGCCGGTACAGGAATTTGAAAAAACATTTGCCAGGAAACTTCAGCCATCCGAATATTATTTTAACCCACAGATTGGTTTTATTTCATTGAACCAGCCATTGCAGGCTGAAGAAGTCCTTGGTATTGCCTTTCAATATACTTTCAACGGACGCACTTTCCAGGTCGGAGAATTTTCGACGGATGTGCCACCCGATACAACAGGTACCACTCAAAAGGTTTTATTCCTGAAACTATTAAAAGCCACATCACAGCGCACCAACCTGCCGATCTGGAACCTGATGATGAAGAACGTTTATTCCGTAGGCTTTGGTCAATTGCAACGGGACGATTTCAAACTGGACATTTCATACCTCGAGCCAAGTCTTGGAGAAAAAAGATATCTGCCGCCTACAGATGTTTTACAGCAATACAAAGGACAGCCTTTGCTGTCATTGGTGAACCTTGACCGGCTGAATAATCAAAACGACCCGCAACAGGACGGAGTTTTCGATTTTGTGGAAGGATATACTATCCTCTCCTCCATGAGCCGTGTCATTTTTCCTGTATTGGAACCTTTCGGCCATGATCTCGATTATGTTTATCCCGACCAGGCCACCCGCAACAAATATTTATACTATCCCCTGTATGATACGATCAAGGCGATCGCGCAAACTTATGCCAACCTTGACCGGTTTAAGATCAGCGGGAAATCCAAGTCTTCATCTTCTTCACAGGGAGGCGGAGGCGATTACCAGCTTGGGTTTAATATTCCCCGCGGTTCCGTAATTGTTACGGCCGGCGGCCAAACATTACAGGAAAACGTTGACTATGAAATAAATTATGACCTGGGCACGCTGCGTGTTACCAACCAGGCGATCATTAATTCCGGCGTGCCGGTGAATATACAATATGAGAACCAGGCAGCCTATGGCATACAGCAGAAAAACTTTATGGGCCTGCGGTTGGATTATGTAGCGAACAAAAAATTAACGGTTGGGGGTACCATCGCGCGGCTTGGGGAAAGACCCTTCTTTATAAAACAATCTTATGGTGAAGATCCTATCCGCAACACAATGTATGGCGCGGATGTTGACTATCGCAGCAACCTGCCGCGTCTTACCAAATGGCTGGATAAACTTCCTTTTTATTCCACCAAAGAGATGTCTTCTATAACAGCCTATGCTGAAGCGGCGGTATTACAACCCGGTCATGCACCACAAATAGGAAAAGGAAGCCAGGGCCAGGTATATATCGATGACTTCGAAGGAACCCGTTCCTCCATTGACCTGCGCTTCCCGCTGATCAGCTGGAACCTGGCATCCACCCCGCAGTTCTTTGCCGAGTCTGCTTTGAATAACGATCTCACGTATGGATTCAACAGGGCTAAACTGGCCTGGTATAATATTGAACCGGTTTTGCAGGAAAGAAGTAATTCCAGTAACCCGCTTCAGCATAATCTTGCGGAATTATCCAAACCTGAAACAAGACAGGTATTAAGAACAGAAATATTTCCACAGCAATCCAATGATCTTGGCCAGGGCTTGCTTACCACTTTTGACCTTGCTTTCTACCCGCAGGAAAGAGGGCCCTATAATTATGGGGTAACCCCCACAGCTTATTCGTCAGGTATTTCGCCGGATGGAAAGTTATTGAACCCGAAGTCAAGATGGGGTGGTATCATGCGTAATATTGACCAGATAGATTTTGAAACAGGTAATATTGAGTATATCGAATTCTGGCTGATGGATCCGTATATTAATAATACTTCCAGTGCTGGCGGGCAGCTTTATTTCAACCTGGGTAATATCTCGGAAGATATATTGAAAGATGGCAAGCGTCAATATGAAAATGGTCTGCGAACACCTACTAACAATGCCCCTGAGGATACCAGCACGGTCTGGGGTAAAGTGCCCGCTAATCCACTGCAAGTAACCAACGCATTCAGCAATGATCCGAATGACCGTCAATACCAGGATGTGGGCTTCGACGGGTTGACGGATGCGGAAGAAAGAACAAAATTTGCCCCCTATCTTGCGGCCCTTCAAAGCGCTGGTGTTAACGCTTCTGTTTTGGCTAAAGCGCAGAATGATCCCTCATCAGATAATTTCAAACCTTACCGCGATGCCAGCTTTGATCAGAATGGCACAGGCATATTGGGAAGATACAAGGATATCAATAACCCCCATGGCAATTCACCCGTCGCTGACAACAATAGCCAGTTTGTAAATGCTTTTACCCAATACCCGGATGCGGAAGAACTGAACCGGGATAACACATTGAATGAAGTAGAAGAATATTTCCAGTACAAAGTGGATATTAAACCCAATATGGTCGCCGGGTCGAATTTTATTACTGATGTCAGGGAAGTGCATTACCAGCCTTTGGATGGTTCGGCCCTGCGCACCGAACATTGGTACCTGTTCCGGATACCCGTGAAGGAATTTGAAAGCAAGGTTGGAAATATTCCAGATTTTAAATCCATTCGTTTCATTCGCATGTTCGTGACCGGATTCGCTGATACAACAGTGGTCATGCGTTTTGGCAAGCTGGAACTGGTACGTAATCAATGGCGCAAGTTCCAATATACTATTGATACTACCGGCCAGTATTTGAATTTGCCGACGGTAGACCCGGTTGAATTCAATACATTGGCGGTAAACCTCGAAGAGAATGACCAGCGTGAGCCGATCCCCTATGTAATACCTCCGGGTATCGAAAGGCAGCAGCAATTAAGTAATAATAACGTTCAGTTATTCCTGAATGAACAATCCTTAAGTGTTAAATTCTGTGGTCTTACAAAGAAACTGTCCCGTGGTGTTTTTAAAACCATGGATCTTGATTTGCGCCAGTATGGCCGTATGCAGATGTTCATTCACGCGGAAGCTACACTGGCTTCTAATGGTATAGCGGATAATGACCTGACCGCCGTGGTACGTATAGGCGACGATTTCCAGGGCAATTATTATGAAGTAAGAATACCGTTGAAAAAAACAGACTGGGGAGTAAGGGATAGTTTGAAAATATGGCCCGCAGCGAATAATCTTGATTTTGATCTTTCCATACTTCCGCAATTAAAAACACGGAGGGATCACCAGGGGATTCCTTCTTCGCAGTATTATTCTGAAACACAACCCGACGGCCGGTCCTATGCTATCATTGGTAATCCGAATCTCGGCGAAGTAAAAGGCATGTTGCTGGCTGTGGAGAATACAAACCTTGAAACCGCCTGCGGTGAAGTTTGGTTCAATGAACTACGGCTTTCCAAATTGGATGAAAAGGGCGGCATGGCCGCGTTGGCGAGAGCGGATATCAAATTAGCGGACCTTGGCACGATTAACCTGGCAACCACTATAAAAACAAGCGGCTTTGGTACCCTCGAACAAAGCGTGAACCAGCGAAGCCGCGAAAATATTTACACACTCGACCTGGCGACAACTATTGATGCCGGGAAACTGATACCTAAAAAGATCGGGATACAATTACCTGTGTATGCCGGTATCAGCCGCACTATTTCCACACCGCAATATGACCCGCTTGACCAGGATATATTATTAAAACAAAAATTAGACGAAGCATCCAATAAAGGAGAAAGAGATTCTATTAAAAACAATGCACAGAATGTAACGACTATCAAAACGCTCAACTTCACCAATGTCAAAAAGATAAAAACCAATGGCAAGAGGCCTAAGATATGGAGTATATCCAACCTGGATCTTAATTATTCTTATATCATTACGGAGCATCATGACCCGTTGATAGAAAGTGATGAGCTAAGGCGAACCCGCGCCGCAGTCGGTTACAACTATGCTCCCCAGCCCAAATACCTGGAGCCTTTTAAAAGAATGATCAAATCCAAATCGAAATGGCTGACATTTATCAAGGATATCAATTTTAACTTTGTTCCTTCGCAGTTATCATTCAAAGCCGATGTATTCCGGCAATTCGGCGCTACCCGGATACGCAATATCGGTGGCGGCCCTTACCAGATACCCGAGACGTACAATAAGTTTTTTACATTTGACCGCTATTATATCCTGCAATGGAACCTGACCCGGTCAATATCCCTGGATTTTTCGGCTACGAATAACGCACGCGTTGATGAACCTTATGGACGCATAGATACTAAACTAAAGAAAGACTCTGTTCAAAATAATTTTTTCAAAGGAGGCCGCAATACCCAGTATCACCAGCAGGCGACATTGACCTATAATGTGCCTACGCAAAAAATCCCGTTACTGGACTGGACAACCCTGAGAGCTTCCTATGCTACGCAGTATAACTGGCTGGCGGCTTCTTTATTGGCGAGGAGTCTTGGGAATACGCTATCCAATACGCAAACAAGAACGATTAACAGCGAATTGAATTTTGACCAGCTCTATAGTAAGTCGAAATTCCTGCGAGCCGTTAACAGCAACCCGCCTCCCGCTAACAAAGGCGGCAAAGACGATAAAAACAAACAAGGCGATAAAACTAAACCCGGTGATAAGAATGTAAAACAGCCTGCCGGTAAACCCGGGGATAAGAATGTAAACGCGCCCGGCGGAAAACAAAACGTGAAACCTGTTAATACAAATAGTGCTGCACAGAACAGGATAGATTCACTCAAGGCCAAAATGCCGGATATGTCGCCCAAAGAAAGAAAAAAAGCGAGGAAAGAAATACGGAAATTAAAAAGAGAAGAACGCAGAAGACTCAGGGAGTTGAATAAGAATAAGCTGCCGGAAGTGAATAAGGCCGTAAAACTTTTCGTAGGACTTCTTACTTCATTAAAAAGAGTCGGTATTCAGTATACAGAAGATTATGGCACTACCTTACCCGGCTATATGGATAGTACACAGGTACTGGGTACCAATCTTAAGAATGGCCACCCCGGATATGGTTTTGTTTTTGGTTATCAGCCCGATACTAACTGGATCAATAATTTCGGAAGAAAAGGATTATTGTCAAGGGACTCATTGGTATCTGCCATGATCCAGCAACGGTATAACCAGCGATTGAATTTAACAGCGCAATTAACCCCGGTCCGCGATCTGAATATTGATCTCAGCCTGGATAAGAGCTTCAGCAAAAATTATTCAGAGCTCTACAAGGATACTACCGGCAGCGCGGGGCTGACAAGGCTGAGCCCTTATGCCGCCGGCAGTTTCAGTGTCAGCTATATATCTTACAAGACATTGTTTAATAAGTTTGACCCTAATGTTGTATCAGAAACATTCAAGCAATTTGAGGCAAACAGGCAGATATTGTCGAAGCGCCTCGGACCCAAGAACCCTTATGGCAGTACGCTCGGTGCGGATGGTTATTATTCAGGATATGGGCCTTATGCGCAGGATGTAGTCATTCCGGCCTTCCTGGCTGCTTACACCGGGAAAGATCCTGCAAAAATCAACCTGATCAGGAACGACAATCCCAAGTTAAAATCTAATCCCTTTTCCGGCATTCTTCCCAAGCCAAACTGGACCATTACCTATAATGGCTTGTCAAAAATACCGGGACTGGATAAGATATTTACCAATGTTTCTATCCGGCACGGCTATCACAGTACACTTAGTATGAATAGCTTTAATACAGCTTTATTGTTCCAGGATCCTTTCCATACGGGCTACCCGGAATTCCTGGATACGACAGCAGGATACAAGAGATTTGTACCTTATTTCTTAGTTCCCAATATTACCATACAGGAGCAATTCGATCCGCTGGTGGAAGTAGATATGACTTTTACCAATCAACTGACCACGAGAATTGAATTTAAAAAGAGCAGGACGCTGAGCTTAAGCCTTGTTGATTACCAGTTGGCGGAGAACCGTTCTACTGAAGTTACATTTGGTTTCAACTGGCGCAAGAAAGGAGTGCCGCTTATAAGAAAACTCTTCAAAATGAAACTGGACAATGATGTAACCTTCCGTTTTGATTTCAGTTTGCGTGATGATGCTACAGCCAACAGCAAGCTGGACCAGAAGACTTCATTTGGAACAGCGGGGCAAAAAGTGATACGCATTGCACCTTCCATAGATTATATCCTGAATAAACGGGTCAGTTTGAAACTCTACTTCGAACAGAACCGGAACATTCCCAAGATCAGCAATGCCTTCCCGATTACGAATACACGAGGTGGTTTACAGGTGAGGATATCGCTGGCGCAATAGCGGTTTAAAGGTTTAACGGTTCTTACAGCGACCGTTTCATTCCTGTAAAATAGAATTCCATAATCATTGCTGACCGGGGAAAATTGTGATTTCTTAATTTATATTGACTTGCACGATACGTTCCTCCGGAACGTAGTAGGACACTCAAATGAACCAGCTACCCACGATATGCCCCGATGGGGCATGAAAGTCTCCTGTATTTGTTTACTGTTCTGCATTATAGCCCCGGGGTTTTCCCGTGTTCCAGCGGAACACATCGTAGGTAGACAGGTGAGCGGGTCGGCGAAGCGTTCCATAGGAACGCCTTGTGCAGTGTACCGGGATAAGAAGATTTCTAAAAGCAGGCCCCATTTATATCAGCATGCTCAAGACCTTAATTGTACTGGTTTTTACTAATACGCATTCATTTTTCCGGACAGCAATGATTCCATAATTGGTCATCTCCAAATCTCATACCTTGCAATGGTGGTGTATCAGTTTGGTTTCCCGCAGCGTTCGCAGCGCCCCGGCGACGCAGCGACCATTGCTCCGTTGCGACCGCCGCGTGAAATATATTTTCAAAACTGATATATTACCCTTGTGATCAGTATAATCAATAAATTGATACCAGGGACAGAAAGATATTCTTTACCCATTTGAAGGAACTCGTGATTGGAGACCCGTTTATTGCGATGATAACATTAAAAGCATCTGACTATGACAAGATGGATCAACCCGCCGGCAATAAAACAATAGGGTAAGATGGATGCCCTGATCAATTGACTATTGCTGTTTGCGGCACCCATATCCTGAAAATAGTATTGTTCCATACTTCCCGGTAATGGTTGGCTTGCAGGAACTCATTCATATAGTTATTCCGTTTCTCATTCTTTTTCTCGTAGGAGCTTGTATCTTCCGGGGAAGAGTCAGGCCAGTTGCTGCTGTCGCCAATCGTTTTTATTTTTTGCATGATCACTACCGGCAATGTTTTTGTCTCCTCCAGGCTTTTGTAAAGTTCTGCTTTGAACGTTTCAGCATTGTATAGCCACGGATAGGAATTGCGCATATAGGGTCTTGTGTCGGTGATATAATTCAGCATGGGCATGCACTGGTAAGACAGCATGTAATCATTTGGCTTCAGGTATTTAGCGCTTTCCTCCAGCAACTCATTCATGGCGGAAGCTCTTTCTTTGGTGGTAAGAATTCCCTTTAAATACTTATTGTTAATGGAATGAGTCATTCTTAAACGGTCGTGCCTGTCAAAAAAAGGATACCGGTATGTATAAACAAGACAACCGAAAATGCAGACGACCACGATATAATTTCTTATCTCGCCTAATTGAGGGCCTGTAATGATAAATCCCGCTTTATCCATTGCATGGGTACGTGACAGCGTGAACTGGCTGTCGAAGGAATTAATACTGAATAAATAATCCATCGCTATCGGGAACGAAAGCCATAAGGAATAAATACCTACGGTAAAAAGCCCTGCAGAGCTGCTGAAGGGATAGGTTAACAGGATAAAAAGCCCCATTAATGAGAGCAACTTTATATCAATACCGGTTTTAGTGAACAGGATCAAAGCTGTAATGATCAGCGTAAGACCTGTAAAGAAATACAGTATTGTCTCCCTTTGAATTCTTCCTTCCAGCAACAACAGGAACAAGAGCAGGATAATACCATATTTTACCAGGTCTACCGCCCATTTTCTATAAGCAGGGTGGTTCCTGACAAAATTCGCGAAGAGCGTTGCGATCACGGATACCAGCAATATAAAAGCGGCATATTTTAAAGTACCGGTATAGGCCACCACGAAGTTTTTGATCAGCACCATCGGGCCATAAAAACTTTCTTCACCGCCACTGCCCATTTTCGAAAGCAGTCTTATTGAATTGAAAAATATATCGAGATGGCCGATCAGTTTCATGAGAACTAATATAACAGCCGTCATGAACACAAAACCTCCACCGAATACAAGCAGTTGATTCAACTGCTTTTTAAAACTGTTTTTAACATGATGCCCATAAAAGAAAATAGCCAGGGCAAGTCCCAGGCATAATATATTCGGTAAACGGGTGAAAGTGCTCAGCGATACGAATAATCCGCCCAGGAACAGTTTCCCCATCTTATCTTCTTTCAGTCCCCGGAATAAAAAGAAGATGGTGATCATATTTAATAATGCGGAGAGATCATTATAATGAAGCTCTTTAAGATTGTTGTTGATGAATAAAACAACGATCAGTAAACTCAGTTTCAGGTACCCGGTATCCAGGTATTTTTTCAGGAGGTTATAAGTAATAATGATCGTACCTGTTGTCACCAATACCCCGGCGAACCGGATGCCCCAGAGGCCAAGAAAAGGAAATACTTTGACAAACGCGCCTCCCACAATTCCCGAAAACCAGAACATAAAATTATACTGCGCTGTTTCCGGCTGATTGTATATCCGTTGATAAAAAGTGGCGTAGAATCCTTCATCAGAAAGATCTATTCCCTGGAAAATGAAAATAACCTGGAATAGAAAAAGGAGAAAGAAAAATACTTTTACATTCATTTTCTCCATGATGACCAGGGGCGAATTTGATCTCATAAACTGCTTTACAAACTTTAAACGTAATAAAATAAGTTGAATAATTCAAGGTCAGCGCTATGCATTGCACCCGGCGGGATACGTAAAAGCCCGTTGGAAAGAGCAAAATGGAGCTTTTAAAGCCTTAATTTTATTTTTTTAAACGTAAATACCGGGAAACCAGCTTTTAAATAGATTTTTTTTACGCTAACTATAAAAAATACGGAAATAATTTTATTATTTTGCGTCAGCTATTCCGATTAGCACCCCGGTAAGAGAAAGGTTCAAATGAGGCCTTTCGTCCGTTAAAACCTGGAATCCGAAATACCCCAATGTTCTATTGTTCTATCCCTTTTTTTAAATCCTGATTGGCTCCAAAAGAAACCCGGCAATATACCTCCCGACAGTTTTGGTATATAAGATCCCTTATTCCCGAAAACCGGAAAATACCCGAGAATACCCTTTGGTACTATAAATCTTAACGTAAAGTTTATAATTTGTACAAACAATGAAAACTGTAAACCTTGGAGTAATTGGCTATGGCTATTGGGGCCCCAACCTCGTAAGAAACTTTTTTGCAGCGAATGACTGCAATGTAAAAGCGGTAGCCGACGGCAGACCAGAACGGTTGGCCGTATTGGCCAAAATATTTCCTTCCGTAAAAGGCGTGAAAGACGCTGATGACATTATCAATGACACAGAGATCGACGCAGTAGTGATCGCTACCTCTGTTTTCAGTCATTTTCCCCTGGCAAAGAAAGCGCTGATGAGCGGCAAACATGTGCTGATTGAAAAGCCCATGACCGCTTCTGTCGCAGAAGCCGATGAATTAATTGAGCTGGCCGCAAAGAAAGGCCTTACCCTCATGGTGGATCATACCTTTCTTTATACAGGCGCTGTTCAGAAAATGAAAGAGATCATTGACAGCAAAGTAATAGGCACACCTCAATATTTTGATTCAAGCCGTATCAACCTTGGCCTGTTCCAGCCTGATGTAAACGTGATATGGGATCTTGCACCCCACGATCTTTCGATACTCACCTACCTGGTGAAAGAGGCCCCGGTGAGCATCAATGCAACTGGTATTTCGCATACGCAAAATGGTATCGAGAATATTGCTTACATGACCGTGAATTACGATTCTGATTTTATCGCACACTTCAATGTGTCATGGACCTCACCGGTAAAAGTAAGGCAGACCCTTATCGGCGGCGATGTAAAAATGATCGTCTACAATGACCTGGAACCTTCAGAGAAGATACGGGTATATGATACCGGGTTCAAACATAAAACGGAAGAAGACAAAACCAAGATCATGGTGGATTACAGAACGGGTGATGTTTATATCCCCAAACTTTCTACCCAGGAAGCGCTGCTCGGTGTTGCCAATGATTTTGTCCAGTGTATCATTCACCGGCAAACACCCAAGGCCAACGGATGCCTGGGAAGACAAGTGGTGAAAATACTGGAAGCCTCGCAGGTATCTATTAAGAACAACGGTAAAGAAGTTTGTATAAGATAAATCCCCATCATGGAAACAGTTACCATTAATAATGATAAACAAAGCCTGAACAATGTGCAGGTGGGTGAGAATGTACGCCTGTTCAATTTTGTCAATGCTTACGGTTGCAGTATCGGTGACAACAGCCGGGTAGGCGCTTTTGTGGAAATACAGAAAGGCGCTACAATCGGTAAAAGCTGCAAGATATCCAGTCATACATTTATTTGTGAAGGGGTGCATATTGAAGACAATGTATTTGTCGGGCATGGTGTGATGTTTACCAATGACCTCTTTCCCAGGGCAACCCGTCCTGATGGAACACCGCAAACCGAAGAAGACTGGAAACTGGTAGAAACCTACGTAAAGAAAGGAGCTTCTATCGGCAGCAATGCTACTATCTTATGCGGCGTCACGATCGGGGAAAATGCCCTGGTGGGCGCCGGCGCCGTTGTAACAAAAGATGTTGCCCCGAATACGGTAGTGGCAGGAAGCCCCGCACGCTTTATTAAAAACATTTAAATTAAATACCAGACGATATTAATATGGAAAAGAAAATTCCCTGCCTTGACCTGAAAGGCCAGCACCAACAGATTAAAAAAGAAGTTTTTGAGGCTTTCGAAAAAGTATATGAGAACACCGCTTTTTCCGGCGGTCCTTTTGTCGAGACATTTGAAAAAAGCTTTGCCACGTTTTGTGGAACAAAATACGCTGTGGGCGTAGACAACGGTACATCAGCCTTACACCTGGCTATGCTGGCACTCGGTATCGGCGCCGGCGACGAAGTAATCATTCCTGCCAATACATTCATAGCAACAGCCTGGGGCATTTCTTATACAGGCGCCACGCCTGTATTTGTTGACAATGACCCCAACACCTGGGAAATTGATCCTGCAAAAATTGAAGAAAAGATTACGCCAAAAACGAAAGCAGTCATCGGGGTTCATTTATATGGGCAGCCTTTTGATATTGAGGCTGTACAGGCTGTTTGTACAAAACATGATCTTTATTTAATCGAAGACGCGGCGCAGGCACAAGGCGCTATGTATAAGGGTAAATCTATCGGGGGCTTTGGTGAAATGGCCTGCTTTAGTTTTTATCCCGGTAAAAATTTAGGCGCTTGCGGTGAAGCCGGTGGTTTAACGACCAACAGCGAATCTTATTATAAGCATTTGCAGAGTTTGCGCAATCATGGCATGGTCGTTCGCTACTATCATGATGAAGTAGGTTTTAATATGCGTATGGGTGGATTGGAAGGCGCTTCGCTGAGCATCAAATTGAAATACCTGCCCGACTGGAACAAACGCAGACAGGCCATTGCGAAAAGATACCAGGCAGAAATTAAGAATGATAAATTGAAAATGCAGGTACAGCCTGAAGGTCATTGCTCTGTTTATCACCTGTTCGTGGTGACCACGCCGGATCGTGACGACCTGATGAAATACCTGAATGGTAAGAATATTTTCCCGGGTCTGCATTATCCTGTTCCCTGTCATTTGCAAAAAGCCTACGCCCATCTTGGCTACAAAAAAGGTGATTGCCCGAATGCGGAATACCTGGCCGATCATTGCTTGTCACTGCCTATGTATGCGGAACTGACCGATTCTGATGTAGATTATGTCATTGAAACGTTGAACAGCTATTAATATATGCTGATAAATAAATTGTTTAAACGTGTTGAAGCTCTTGGCCTGAACCTGGAAGGCAAAACGGTGCTGACAGAAGCGGCGAGCGGAGCTTATGTGGTGACGCCGGTGCTTGCGGCATTGGCGGGCGCCAAAGTCTATGCCTTTACCCGGACAACACGTTACGGAACAGTGGAAGAGATCTTTGCCAATACAAAAAAGCTGGTCAGCGATTGTACAAGCCGGAAACTGGATATTACTTTAATAGATCAACTGACGCCCGAGATCATTGCACAGGCTGATATCATTACTAATTCAGGTCACCTGAGACCGTTGAATGAAGAGAAGCTCCGGTATGCTAAAGACAGCGTGGTGATCCCATTGATGTATGAAGCATGGGAATGGAGAGATGCCGATATGGATATTAACTATATCCGGAAAAGGGGTTTTAAGATCGGCGCTACCAACGAAAGACATCCGGAAGTGGATGTATTCAATTACCTCGGCGATATGGCGGTGAAACAAATCTTCGACGCGGGCATCTGTCCTTACAAGAATAAGTTTATACTGCTCTGCAATAATGATTTCGGTCCCTATATCGCTAAAGTGGTCGCCAAAGTTTGTGATGGTTTGGCGGTGATAGATAAGAACGAGAATAAAGGCATGTACAATTTTGATAATGTTGAATGGATCGGCAATTTTCCTGAAGTGAAAATACCCGCGAAATATAAAGACGCTGAAGCAGTCATTTTTACGGCTTATCCTTTTGACCAGGATTGGATAGGAGAAAACACTCCTCTTAGTATAAAGCAGATCAAAGCAGAATTGGATGATCCCTTTATTCTCCGTTATGCGGGGGATGTGGATCCTAGGACTTTAGACATGGAGGGGGTGAGATATTTCCCGGCCCATGTTCATAGTGGTCACATGGGCGTTTTGCCTTCAGCTATCGGGTATGACCCGATCATAAGACTGCAGGCGGGAGGGCTGAAAGCCGGGGAAGCATTGATGACCGGTAATTATAAACATAATAATATTCCAGTGATGGAATTAGTATAACTGAGATATGAGCACCACCACGAATCTTATTGCTATAGGCCGTTCCCGATACCTGTATGATGGAATAAAATATTTATTGTCCAAAGGTTACTCCTTTAAGGCAATCGTTACGGAGGAAGCCTACGAGGAATATGATATCAAGCATACTGATTTTGAAAGCCTGGCAAAAGAAAATGGCGCTGCTTTCTTTATGATCAAATCGGTGAATAACGAAGAGCTGATCAAAATAATAAAAGATAATAAGGTCAGGGTGGCTATCAGCGCCAACTGGAAATACACCATTCCGAAAAGTTTTCTTGACCTGTTTGAATGTGGTATCCTGAATTTCCATCTTGGAAATTTGCCCGACTATAAAGGGAATGCCACGGTCAACTGGACGATCATTAACGGGGAGTCGTATATCAACGGGAATATTCATAAGATGGATCCGGAACTGGATGCAGGAGACGTTGTGGCAAGAAAGGCGATACCGATCACGCCCGACATGTATATAGCTGATGTACTGAAACAAGCTGAACAGGATGTGCCTTTTCTTTATGAAGAAGCGGTAAAGAAAGTATTGGTGGAGCCCGATGTATATGAAGTAAAAGGCACGATTCATGGATTGCGCTGTTATCCCCGTTTGCCGGAAGACAGCCAGATCAACTGGAATCAAAGTGTGGAGAATGTAAGCAGGCTGATCAGGGCTTCTTCTCATCCCTACAATGGTGCGTTCAGCTTCCTGAACGGTGAAAAGATCGTCATCTGGAAAGCAAAGCCTGTGATCCCGGAAGATAAATTTTTGGCAATACCCGGACATGTGGTAGCGTTAAATAAGAATACCAGCAGTGTAATGGTGGCCTGTACCGATGGATTGCTGGAAGTACAGGAAATAGGAAGGAACGGTGAGACCATGACGCCAACGGCATTTATAAAAAGTATAAGAGTCCGCTTCAAATAAAAGCTCATGCAGGAGAATAACAACAAACTGATCACTGTCATCATACCCATTTATAATGAGTATGAGGGTATCCCTTTCCTGGTGGATAGCCTGAATGAATTCTTCGGTCAGAACAGCCAGTTGAATGCGGAGGTAATATTTGTCAATGATGGATCAAGAGATAACTCTGTTTTGCGCCTGGGTGAAATGAAACATGAGAAATACCGGGCAAAGGTCATCAGTTTTTCAAGAAACTTTGGTTCACATGCTGCTTTACGCGCAGGCATCTCCCAGGCATCGGGTGAATATATCTGCTTCAACTATGCAGATCTCCAGGACCCCCTTGAGTTAATTCTGCAGATGAAATGCCTGATGGAAGAAGGTAATGATATCATCTGGGCGCACCGGGAAAGTACTAAGACATCGTGGGGAGAGAAAATGTTCTCCAAGTCCTATGCTTACCTGATGAAAAAATTCGCATTTAAGAATTTCCCGGAGAAAGGATTTGATATTGTGATGTTCAACAAGAAAGTGGCGGCTGAAGTAAATAAAAACGTGGAAGCCAATTCATCCATCTTTTTACAGATACTGGGGATGGGTTTTCGCCAGGCGAATATTTCT
Source organism: Bacteroidota bacterium (assembly GCA_030706685.1). Lineage (GTDB taxonomy): Bacteria > Bacteroidota > Bacteroidia > Chitinophagales > Chitinophagaceae > VBAT01. The sequence continues at coordinate 18,921 of JAUZOA010000001.1, read as the reverse complement.
TATAAAAAAAGGGAAAGAAAGACAGGCGTCAGCAAATGGACAATGTCCAAGAAGATAAAATTGTTCATCGATTCATTTGTCGCCTTTTCTTACGCGCCGATCCGTTTTGTTACGATTGTCGGGATCGCTTTCTTCTTTGTGGGAATGCTCTGGACGATTTACATTATTGTCCGGAAAATCTTTTTCCATGATCTGGCCGCGGGCTGGCCCGCGCTGATGTCTATCCTGATGATCGGTTTTGGGGTTACGAATATTTCATTGGGTATTATCGCCGAGTATCTCTGGCGTACCCTTGATGCCAGCCGGAAGCGCCAGGTATTTATCATTGATGAAATTAAAGAACTGAACAAGCCATGATGAAATCCGTATTATACTGTGCCTTATATGCCCTGCTGAATGTATCAGGGGCGGCGATCATCAAATGGAATTTGAAGGGAAAAGTATTGACCAGCATGAACCAATGGCTCAATGTATTATTGAATGTACAGGTGATCGGCGCCTTCGCACTGATCTTTGTTTCCATGCTGGTTATCTTCAAGGCTTTGTCATCCGCGAATTTTACGTTTGTCATCCCGGTATCCGCAGGAATTAATTTTATCCTGACCGTGATAGCCGGTTACTATATTTTCAAAGACCAGTTGAACCTCGCTTCTTTTATCGGGTTCACATTGATCATATCAGGAATTCTATTATTAAGTATAAACAGTACCCAGCATGCAACACAATAAAGTCAAAGACAGCACTATCCTTGTTACCGGCGGAGCAGGTTTCATCGGATCTTATGTAGTGGAACAGCTTATTCCTCTTCAGCCAAAGAAGATTATCATCCTTGATAATTTCATTCGCGGCAGCCGGGAGAATATGAAATCTTTTGCCAATAACCCCCTTGTTGAATTTCATGAAGGAGATATTCGCGATAATATCAAACTGGAACATTGCATAGCCGGTTCAGATTATGTGTTTCACATGGCGGCCCTGCGTATCAATGCCTGCGCGGCCAGCCCGAGAGATGGCTTTGAAGTAATGCTGAAATCAACATTTGAAGTGGCCGAATTGAGTGTAAAACATAAAGTGAAGAAAGTGATCTACAGCTCCAGCGCTTCCGTGTATGGACTGGCACAGCATTTTCCCACACCCGAAACAGATAACCCTTATAACAACCAGACATTTTATGGCGCTGCCAAAATGTGGGGTGAACAATTATTCAGAAGTTATAAATTCATGTACGGTCTCGATTATGTGGCACTACGCTATTTCAATGCTTATGGCCCGCGTATGGACACGGATGGAAAATACACCGAGGTAATGATCAAATGGCTGGATTGCATAAGGGATGGTAAGAACCCGTTGATTTACGGAGACGGGTCTACTACCATGGATTTTGTTTATGTAAAAGATATTGCCAAAGCCAATATCGCCGCTCTCCAGTCTGATGTCACGGATGAAGCGTTCAATATTGGTAATTGCGAAGAGACAAGTCTCAGGGGGTTATTGGATGTATTACTGAAAGTAAATGATTCAACGCTGACCCCTGAATTCAGGGAAGAAAATTCCATTAACCCGGTAAGCCGCAGGTTGGCTGATATCAGCAAAGCAAAGAACCTGCTGGGCTTTACTCCCACGGTGACCCTGGAACAGGGAATGAAAGAACTGAGTGAATGGTATTTCTCAAAAATTAAAGTAACGACTAATTAAATAATTTATGATACCGATAGCAAAACCCTATTTAACCGCTGAGGAAGCACAAGCCGCTTATGATACCATTCTTACGGGATGGATCACGCAGGGACCGCGGGTAGCCGAGTTTGAAGAGAAATTCGCCGCTTATACCGGTGCGAAATATGCGGTGGCCGTTTCCAATTGCACAACAGCTCTTCATCTTGCTATGATCGTTGCCGGCATCGGCAAGGATGATGAAGTGATATGCCCTTCCATGAGTTATGTGGCTACGGCCAATTCAATAAAGTATGCAGGAGCCAAACCAGTATTCGCAGAAGTAAATCCAAAAACGTACAACCTTGATGTGGCAGATACGGAAAGAAAGATCACCTCCAAAACGAAAGCGATCCTGCTAGTACACCAAATTGGCATGCCTGCTGATATTGATGCTTTTAAACGACTGGCAGATACATATAAACTAAAACTGATCGAAGATGCCGCGTGTGCAGCAGGATCAGCTTACCAAACTGCTAAGATCGGTAGCCATTCCGAATTAGTTTGTTTCTCCCTGCACCCGAGAAAAGTGATATCCACCGGTGATGGCGGTTTTGTTACCACCAACCGGGAAGATTATTACCAGCGGATGAAATTATTGCGCCAGCACGGTATGTCCGTCAATGACCGTGTGCGTCATGAATCTTCGAAAGTGATTTTCGAGGATCATATCGAAGTAGGTTACAATTACCGGATGACGGATATACAGGCCGCGGTAGGCATTAAACAATTAGAGAAGCTGGACTGGATCGTAGCGGAAAGAAGAAAGATCGCGATGCAGTATCATGAAGCCTTCAGCGATATTGATTTTATCCGGCTGCCCATCGAAGAAGAAGGTTATTTCAGCAATTACCAGTCTTACAGCGTTTACCTGGAAAAGAATTGCCCCATCAGCAGGAATGAACTGATGCAGAAAATGCTCGATGCGGGTATCGCCACCCGGAGAGGAATCATGACTACTCACCGGGAAACAGCCTACAAGACAGAATACGCAGGAGTTTCATTGCCCCTGTCAGAAGATGCTGCTGATAACAGCATTATTTTGCCGCTTTATATACCGATGAAACAGGAAGATATCAGGAAGGTAATTGAAACGTTTAAGGCGAATATCCTGGTGCCGGCAAGTTTATAAAGTATAAACCTGCGCATATAAATTCATTATCCGGTAAGGCGATAAGTTGGCAAGAATTGAAATAGGATGATTTTTTTTAACGCCTTATCACTTTACCGGCAACTACTCAACGCAGGACGGGTATAACTGCCCTCAATTGTTATCTTTATCTCCTTCTTTGCGAACCAAAGTGAACACTGGTTGTATCGAAAACGCACACTTTTCCATTCTCCTGTATACTAAGTAGTAAAAAATCAACTCTTTATTTGCTGGCATTTTTTTGGTGGCAAATAAACGAATACTCTCTTTTCTTATCGGGTTTATTTGACTTCGTGTTTTTCTTGTATGAAAGATTATCATCGTTTATGGATATTGATCGGTAGAAAATTGTCGGGGGAGGCAACAGAAGATGAATTGAAGGAACTCGCGATATTATCGCAGGAGCATCCCGATGCGCCTTATTACATAACAGTTCTTTCTTATTGGTGGGAAATGACAGAGCAATCCGGCCGGGAAAAAGCCGACAGGGCTTTTAATGATTTTTTTGAGCAATTGGAAAAAAAGAAACCCGGCTTGCCGCCTAATAATCCCTCTAAAACTAATAACCGGATAAACATCTTCGTGTAGTGGAACCGGGAGTTAGGTGAGTGGTGAGTGGTGAATAGTGAGTGGTGAATAGCCTTTAGTCAGTGAATTTCTAATTTATAACCCGCGATCATAACTGACCACTGACCGTTCACCACTGACAAAAACAAAATGATAAAACCCCGGCCCGGAATTACCGCCCGGCATTCCCTTCAATTCCCGGTGTCTTTTTAAACAGCATCACATAACCGCAAAGATTTTTCTTCTTGACTTTATTCACCTGCACAGGTTTCATCATGTGGAACTCGGAGAATTTTGGTATATAAGAGTAAGAAATAATATTGCCATCCACATCGCCCCATCTTTTTTGCTGGAAAACAACTTGTTTTTCATCCCAGTCGTACATTCTTACCTCGTAGAGGCGCGAGGTATAATCGCCGATGAAGACAAACTGGTACAGGGTTCCTTCGGTCAGCGGAACAATGACCGGCATCTCGAATTCACTTTCCATAGTAATAGAGGCTTCTTTCAGCAAAGCAAACCCATCTTTTGAATAAGCAGTCTTCAGGCTGTCGGCCTGCCGGCTGATAAGATTGTCCTGGCAAGATTGAAGTTTGATGACATCCTGGGAAAAGGAAGCGGAGCGTAATAGCATTAATGCAGCTATAACAAGGCACGGTTTTATCATACGGGTCTTCGTATAGAATTGGGATAAGTTCATAAAAATATACCAGAGTTTCCTGGATTTTGATTTTAACCTCTTGTATTTCAGGGTACAGGTGAATTTTCTTAGTAGAAGCACGGAAGTTTTGGGGATAGTGGAGCAGGTACGCCTCAGGTGGGCATTCAAAGTAGAAAAAAAAAGGGAGAATGCAAACGTTTTTTGGATACTGTTTAGTTAAGCCTGTCATCCGGCCCTGTTATTTCCTTTTATTAAAGGGCCAGCCGGGTATGACCAGCAGTGAATTTCAATCACTCACAGTTATAATGTTACTGTTCGGGCAAAATCAGTATAGCGTCATTCTTTTTTTATAAAGTGCCGTTGCACAATGGTTCCCGCTCCGGGACGAGTCAATGACAGTGCCCAATTTGCCTCTGCGAAGCCCATTGATACAATTGATAGATCTGGCTATAGCCCTGTTTGGCCTGTGTTTCAAATAGTATAAACTATATTCAAACAGGTGAAGAAAAGGGATTAAAGACGGATCAAACACGGATATTCTCCCTGTTTTATCCGTCTTTAATCCGTCTTTAATCCGTGTTTGATCCGTGTTTGATCCGTCTTTAGTCCCTGTTTAACCCCTGTTTAAAGCACCAAAAGCAAAACCAAGGGTGCACCATGATTGCCTTACAAATAGGCTATTCACCTTGCAAGCATTTGGCGTTTATTCAGTTATAATGGGGATACCCCAGGTGGGACTTGGCTGTGGATCAGGTGAACCAAGCTGAGACAGGGTCAGCACGTGGATAAATCTGGATGAAAATAACCCTGGTAGTACCAAAAAAAGACAAAAAATGAATGCAATGCAGGAGCGCTCTGTCGTGTAACCGGGGCTCCCTGCCCTTTTAATGCGGGAGGCTGATATTCCTGTTAAAATAAATGGCATCGGCCTGCTGTGTGCAGGTAATGGTCAGGTCGTTGATACAGACGTGGGCCGGCAAGCTGGCGCAATACCAGATCACATCCGCTATATCTTCGGCGGTTAATGGCTTGAGCCCGTCATAGATCTTTTTGGCAGTTCCTTCATCTCCTTTGAAACGGACCAGTGAAAATTCGGTTTCCGCCGCCCCGGGATGAATACCTGTTACTTTAATATTATGTCTCAAAAGATCAATGCGCATAGCATGGTTAAGCGCATCTACGGCGAATTTGGTGGCGCAATACATATTCCCTTTTTCATAGACCTGCTTACCGGCTATGGATCCCATATTGATGATATGACCTTGTTTGTTGGCCGCCATTATTTTGGATACCGCTTTGGCCACGTACATAAAACCTTTGATATTGGTATCCACCATAATATTCCAGTCATTCATATCGGCTTCATCAAAATAATCACGGCCAAGAGCAAGACCGGCATTATTGAACAGCACATCAATTTTTTTCCAGGAACCAGGCAAACTGTCAATGGCTTCTGCAACAGCCTTCTCATCCTGCACGTCAAAGGGAAGTGCCAGGCAGGCGATATTGTATTTTTTTTCCAATGACCGGCACAATTCATTCAGCCGGTCTGTTCTTCTCCCGTTTAAGATGAGATCATATCCATGGGCCGCGAATTTTTCCGCAGTGGCTTTACCAAATCCTGAAGTAGCGCCGGTAATAAAAATGATTTTCGACATGAGCGAAGTTTATGAGTTTATAAGTTCCAGAGGTTTCAGAGGTTTCAGAGGTTCAAAAAGTTCGCGGGTTCCGGAAGTCCACGAATGATTGCGGTTTGCAAGATAATAAGGAAACGTCTTGAACTTGTGAACTTTTTGAACCTTTGGAACTCGCGAACCTCTGGAACATTTCAGACTATCGTATCAGCGTAACGGTTCCTTTGAGGAAAATTGGTTTGTCAAGATAATCGATTGCTTTGACCATCCACACAAATACATTGCTGCCCTGTGGTACGCCAGCAATCTTGCCATCCCATCCCTGTTCGTTGACAGTAGTGGTGAATACCAATTGCCCCCAGCGGTTATAAATACTGAAGTAGGCTATTTGTTTAACGCCGACTGCAATGGGCCGGATTACATCATTTAAGCCATCACCGTTGGGAGTGAATGCGGTGGGAACAAAAACATAGGGTTCTGTTTTAAATATTTTTACAGTAACATGCGCTGAATCATAGCAACCCGCGGCATTAAATACAAGCACATTATACCGGATGCTGTCTATATTGGCTCCATATATTCCAACGGGGTTTTGGATCAGGGGATTATTCAAGCCGGTGGAAGGTATCCATTGATAGCTGGTTCCACCCGTTGCATCTAATTGAAGCGGCTGACCCACTACTACCAGCGTATCATGGCCCGCGTAAGGGATTATCTTGGGCAATACAGTTACAAGCACGGTATCACGACCCGCCTTAGGGCAACCAATATTGGCCAGGACGGATAAAATATATTGGGTGCTTGCTGCAGGAAATGCCTGCGGATTCAGTGTTGTCGGATTGAGCAGGGACGCGGTCGGGGACCAGGTAAAAGAGGATCCGTTGTGCGAACCATGCAACTGTGCCGGCGTATTGTAACAAATGGTAGTATCAGGACCCGCGTTGGCTACAGGATAAGGAACAGTGAACACCGTCACATTATCCGTTGCAGAACAGCTTCCAATGCTGGCAGTGACCTGGTAAGTAGTGGTACCCGCCGGTGTCGCCAAAGGATTTTGCAATGCCGGATCATTCAATGTGGCTGCCGGCGACCAGAGATATTTCAAACCATCCGATACGGCGCTTAACCGTACAGTATCGGTAAGACATATCGTCGTGTCGGCACGTGCGTTCAACGTTACAAAACTGACTACGCGAACCCTTACGGAATCTGTATTGATACAACCTTGTTCATCCAGGTGAACCTGGTACCAGGTAGTGGCGGTGGGGTTGACGGTAGGTGTACCGGTATTGGGATTAATAATATTGATAAGAGGTGTCCAACTGAAATTACCTGTCCCTGATGCCTGCAATTGTACTGCATCGGGCCGGCATATAAGAGTATCCCGGAATCCAAGAGTGATGGGAGGTTTGTCAATAATGGTTATCGTGTGGGTGATGGTATCAATACACCCTTTACTGTTGGTGACGATCAGCGTGATATCTTTCGGGCCTGTACTGGTATAAGTCCAGGATGGGTTCTTTACATGCGAAGTATCAGCCTGGGTGGAAGCATCTCCGAAGTTCCAATTCCACGAATTCACTACGCCATAATTGGTAGCGGTGGCATCGGTAAAGTTGACAGGATTGATAAGACAAACGCCGGTTGAATTGAAATCGGGAAAGAAACCGGGATATACTTTCATCAATGTGGTACCTGTATCCGAACAAGACTGACCGCGGTTAACGATTAGTGTAACAACAAAAGTACCTGTATCGCTGAAGATATGAGTCGGGCCGGCCAGGTTGGAGGAGTCCGCTGCTCCGCTGGCCGGGTCGCCGAAGTCCCAGTTATAGGAAGTGATAAGGGATTGATCGCCCCCGTTAAAAAATGTCCAGGAAAAACCATCGCAGGTGATATACGAAGGGGCGAGATTGGAAGAGATGGGCGCGCACATACCGACTATTACATGCAGTTCTTTTCTCGTAGTAGCTATTAAAATACCCTGCCGGTATTCGCTGACGCATACACAAACAACATATTCACCTTCTCCGGGAGCCACTCCGCTTATCAGGCCCGTCCTGGGATTAATAGTTACTCCCTGGCCCATAGGTTGCGATCCGGCAAAGGGTTGATTATAGGGAATGGTTGCATAAGGAGGATTGGATGCCGTGGGTGGAGCAGGATTATTGATGTCGCCGCCAATTAAAGCGTCACAAAATTGATAAGATAATGAATCACCATCCGGGTCAGTAGCTGAAAAAGAATATTGAAAATAACTACCACTGCATACTACAGCAGTATCGTTTACGAGGAACGCCGGACTGCTGTTAGTTACTGCATTCAATCCTATTGAAGTACCGGGTATGCTGATAGAAAAAGTATTTCCAACACTACCACTGTTTACCACGTTCTGAATACCAGCGATCCGGCAACAACGCTGGTAAGCTATAATATACCCTGATGGCGTTGGTGCTAATTCTATAGACGGGAGATCATAAATGACAATTTTATAATAACACTGCCGCTGATCACCTGAAATACAAGGCTCATCGTATGTTTTAGACAGATCATAACGGTTCGTAATTGAAACGCTGACATCCTGCAAAAACTGGTTATTGGCGGCATCGAAGATGCTGAAGTTAATAGGATTTGATTGCTGTGCATCGGTAGCGGTACAAATCATATACACGGTAAGCGTTATCCTGTACCTGAGGTTAGCAGGGTTGCTGATCCCGGGACCGAGATATTGATAGGTAAAAAAGCCGCCTTTAATATGAGCAGCCAATAAATTGTTTTGAAAACAAAAAAGAATGAGCAGTATTAATAGGGTCTTCCTCATTGGTTATTAGTAGGTAACAATCGCCTGAAAATACAAAAAAGCTGCCTGATCGGGGCAGCTTTTCTACAAACGGATATTTACGATAGTTATTACCTCCGGATCAGCAGAATCCAATGGCAATTATCAGCAATGACTGTTAAATATCCGAGAGAAAATGTTCAAGCGCCTTGTTACTTTTTTCCGCTTCTTCCAGCATTCCCATATGACCCGATTGATGCAATATATGGATATACGATTTTGCAGGCAGGTGACATTGTTTTAACCCATCCTGCAGCGGAATAGCATTATCCTGTTCGCCTATGATAAACAAAACAGGCACCTGGACGCTTCTTAAAATAGATAAGCGTTCCGGCCTCTTTATCATGGATTCATAATAAGCAATGAGCGTATCAGCCGAAAACCCGCGCAGGCTTTCAACGAACTGACTCACTAACGCGGGTGAATATTGTTTAGTAATGGGTGAAAAAAGATTAGGAGTTGTATTCTTCAGGAACTCAAAAGCTCCATGCTCCCTGATAAATTCAATGCCTTTGCGTCGCACGGCTTTTTTTTCTTCCGTATCCGCATAAGCGGTGGAATGGAATAAACCGAAAGCGGAGAGCCTTTCGGGATATTTTTCTGCGAACGCTAATACAATATAGCCGCCCATGCTGTGGCCGATTAAAGCGACCTCCCCCAAACCCTCCCGCCTTTGTGGGACAGGCTCTCCAAAGGAGGGGGCTTTCGAAGACCCTGACGTTTTAGTGTTTTCTTCATGCAATGAATTTTCTGTAAGCAAGGTTTGTGTGTTGGCAAAACCTCCCCCGCCGGGGGAGGTTTGGAGGGGGCTTTCTGTGTCAAGAATAATTTTTACTATTTCTGCCATTCCTTCCATGCTCATATCATCAATCATTTCCGATTGGCCGCTGCCGGGAAGATCAGGAACGATGAACATGAATTTATTTCGCAGAGATTCGACCTGGTTTCTCCAAACGTCACCAGTTTCTCCAAATCCATGCACGAGCATTGCCGGTTTACCGTTTCCATGTACACGATAAAATATTCTTTTTCCTTTTATAACAATCTCTTTATTCATTGTTTTTTGCGACCGGCAGAATTCTTTTTTTATTGTTGAAGAATTTTTTCATCACCCATAAAGTCAATGTCCATGCGATCGGCAACAGGCTAAGGACAGTTATAATTCTTGATAAGATATCGCCGTAGGTTACAAAAAATGTTTTTTCCGTGCTGGCAGGCACAGACATTTTTATAGCGGCCGCAGTATCCCAGGGTTGCGGATCAAAAACATTGCCATACGGATCAATAAAACAACTGATACCCGTATTGGCGCTGCGGGCTACCCATTTTCCTGTTTCAATAGCCCTTAACCTGGCATAGCTCATATGTTGCTTATATCCCGGTGTATTTTTCCACCAGCCGTCATTGGTGATAATGCAAATAAGGTTGGCCCCGTTGCGGATGTATTGACTCATGAATTCACCATAAATACTTTCATAGCAAATGGCAGGGGCAATTTTATAACCACCTTTCGTGGTCAATACCGTTCTTTCTTTTTGTTTTGCATAACCAGCAGTAGTGCCGCCAAATTTTTCAAACCAGGTATCAATGAATTTCAGGAACCAGGGCAATGTCTCCACACCCGGCACCAGCATGGATTTATGATAGAAAGCCAGCGTTCCTGAACTATCCAGTAATGCAGAACCATTGAAGGAATCATAATAAAACCCCGGCCCCCCGGATTTAGCGGTTGAAGTTATTTTGCTGTCATATACTTTATAGCTTTCAACGCCAGTGAACAAATTGATACGGGGATGGCGCTGAAGGAATCCCCATAATGGATTTAAAAAGAAATTCTCTTTCATTTTATCTTCTTCAATGCCATTCGAAGTATACAAAGCTGTTTCGGGCCATACGACCAGTACGGTATTATCATCAGTTGCCTGTTCACTCAAATGAATGAGTTTGCTGAGCTGAGCCCCGAAAGAGCCGGTTTCTTCCGAGACTTTTTCATAAGGATCAATATTGGGTTGCACCACTACAATATTTGAGCCCGGGCCCGGGGCGTCTTTATGAGTATAACTTATGCGGGAAAGCATAACAGGAAACATCAGCAACAGGATAGCCGTCACCAAATAGGTATAGGTTTTCGCAGTTTGTCGTTTGTAATTGTTTTTTAGATGCAGGAATAAAAAAATGTTCACGAGCATGACCCATAGTGTACCGCCGCTGGTCCCCGTATAGGAATACCATTGTATCCAGTCAGGATGCGTAGCGAATACATTTCCGAGTGTGAGCCAGGGCCAGCTCAGGCCCCAGTCCTGCAGGTGAATGAATTCAAAACACATCCAGAAAGCGATCAAAGAAGCATACCCCATTTTTTCTCCCAGCCATTTTTTTACGATTTTAAATCCCAGCCAGGGAAAACACATGAGTAAGCTATTGGCAAGGAAAGCAGCGATGGCCCCGGGTTCTGAAGCATTCCATATCCACCAGGTCGCCATCACATTCCAGGTCAGCATAGTGATATAGGTAAGGCCAAAGAATTTTTTCCTGCTTTTTATTGTTGATTCCAGCCATAACAACGGGATCCATGCGAAAAAGATAAAAAAAGTGAGAGGAGAAACGGGCCATGCGGCCCAGAGTAACAAGCCGCTGCTTAACGCGATGGCAAGATTGGTAAAACGTTTCAAAAAAGAATGTTTGTGTAAAAATAATGGTTTGTAGGATAAAGGGTGAGAAGCCTTTTTGCCGGGAGTGTCACTTTCCAAAATCAATTACCATCTTTTTATGATGCCGATGTCGGGAATCCGCTTTTCCATACGGGGAAAGAAAAAATATTTGTTTATGGAATTTTTTCCTTGTCCAGTCTCATCATTAAATAATTAAGCCATGGAACCAAACAAAATTCTTTCCGCCAGTATTCTTGATCTGCTCTTTGACGAGAGAAACAAAGAATACGGAGCTTATGAGCTTCGCAAAACTTACCCAAAACGCATTACCCGGGCTTTAATCATTACGGGTACCGTTGCATTACTTGCCTTTACAGGAATTGCATTAGCCAGTACACTAAAACCAAAAAGCGAAGGGAGATTATTTAATGACGAGGTTGTGCTTACAGAAATTCCACCGGATCAAAAACCACCTGAAGCATTGCCTCCACCCAAAAAAATTGTGCAACCACAGATCCGCACCATACAATTTACCACACCTGTCATTACCAGGGAAATTGTGCCGGATCCTCCTCCAACTAATGAGGACATAGTAAACGCAAAAATTGATGACGTAACAAAAGATGGTATACCTGATCCTGGTATTCCCGATACGAAGGAAACTGATAAGACCGGAATCATTGAAAAGAAAGCACCCGAACCGGAAATTTTTACCGCCGTTGAGGTCAATGCGAAATTTGAAGGCAACTGGGAAAAGTTTTTGACAAGGAACCTTAACCCCGATGTGCCTGTTGAGAATGGCGCGCCTTCAGGTCAGTACAAAGTACTTATCCAGTTCGTTGTTGATCTTGACGGAAATGTAAGCGATATCAAAGCACTCACGAATTTTGGTTTTGGAATGGAACAGGAAGCTATCCGTGTGTTGAAAAAAGCTACGAAGTGGGTTCCGGCCAACCAAAACGGGCATGCAGTAAAAGCTTACAGGATCCAGCCGGTAACATTCCAGGTACTGGACCAGTAAAGCAAAAGGGACTTCAGGCAAACTATTTTCTTATAAATATCTTATCGTTAAATAATTTAAGCCATGGAACCCGGCAAAATCCTTTCAGCCAATATTCTTGATCTGCTCTTTGACGGGAGAAACAAAGAATACGGAGCTTATGAGCTGCGCAAGACTTATCCCAAACGTATCATGAAAGCATTAGCGCTTACAACCCTCGTTGCCTTGCTGGCTTTTACGGGTGTAGCATTAGCCAATTCACTACAACCAAAAGAGGAAGGAACGCCAATTATTAAGGACCTGACGCTTATAGATATTCCGCAGGATGAAAAGTTTCCTGAACCTTTGCCCGAGCCCAAAAAACCTGAACCACCGATCCGGGTCAGAACAGAAAGATTAGTTGCATTCAATATTGTGCCGAATGAAAAAGCCGATGATCCTCCTGCTACAACCGACGACTTGCATGATGCAAAGATTGACCTGGAAAAAAAAGACGGGGTAGCTGATGTGGATATTGCAAACCCCAAAGACATTGATGGCAATAAAGGAATTATTGAAACAAAGAAAAACGATGAGTATGATGGTACTGCCATTTTTGTCCAGGTAGAGGCAAAATTTAAAGGAGACTGGGAAAAATTCTTAACCAGGAATCTTGATCCAACTGTACCTGCGAACAATGGCGCACCTGCAGGAAGATATACGGTAATGATCCAGTTTGTAGTGGACCTTGAAGGAAATGTAAGTGATATTAAACCTATGACGAATTATGGATATGGATTGGAACAGGAAGCTATCCGGGTATTAAAGAAAGCTACAAAATGGGAGCCGGCTTTTCAAAATGGTCATCGCGTAAAAGCCTATCGCAGGCAGCCTATCACTTTTGTAATCGAAGAATAATGAAAAACGTTTATAAGTTCACGAGTTTGCAAGTTCACGGGTTCATAAGTTAGCAGCTTCTGCATTGTAATGCCACCAACTTGTGAACTTGCAAACTCGTGAACTTATGAACTAATAAACTTCTCATCTCCTGCTATAGTTGGGCGCTTCCTTCGTGATCTCGATATCGTGTGCATGGCTTTCACGCATACCCGCCTGTGTTATTTTAACAAATGCAGCGTTCTTTAATTGACTCATATTTTTTGCCCCGCAATAACCCATTCCTGCGCGAAGCCCGCCTGTATATTGGTAAACGACTTCTCTCAAAGTTCCTTTATAAGCCACTCTTCCTTCAATCCCTTCGGGCACATATTTTTTTACGTCATCTTCCACATCCTGGAAATAACGGTCACTGCTGCCAGTGGCCATCGCGCCCAGGGAGCCCATACCCCGGTACTCCTTGAATTTTCTTCCTTCATAGATGATCGTTTCACCGGGACTTTCTTCAGTGCCGGCAAAAATGCTTCCCATCATTACACAACTCGCGCCCGCTGCCAATGCTTTCACCATATCGCCTGTGTAGCGGATACCGCCATCTGCTATAATGGGAATATTTTTTTGTTTTAAAACAGAATAGGCCTGCATGACAGCGGTGAGCTGGGGTACACCGGCGCCTGCGACAATTCTCGTGGTACAAATAGATCCGGGACCAATTCCCACTTTGATCGCATCAGCGCCTGCTTCCGCTAATGCTTTAGCGCCGGCAGCCGTTCCCACATTTCCTGCAATGACATTTAATTTTTTAAAATTCTTTTTTATATCCTTCAGCGCGGTGATCACTCCTTTGCTATGCCCATGCGCGCTATCCAATGCGATGACGTCAACGCCGAGAGTTTGGAGTGCGGCTACACGATCCATCAGGTCGCGGGTGATGCCAACACCGGCGCCTACCAGTAATCTTCCGTATCCGTCTTTTACAGCATTCGGGTGACTTTTTAATTTTAATATATCGCTGTAAGTAAAAAGGCCCGTTAATTTTCCCTGCTTATTGATGATAGGAAGTTTTTCAACTTTGGTTTTTTTGAATAGTTGTTCCGCCATTTTCAGATCGGTTCCCTCAGGAGCGGTATACAAGTTTTCTTTTGTCATCACCTCGCTCACTTTTCGCTTTGGGTTATTTTCAAATCTCAGGTCGCGGTTGGTGAGGATACCGACTAATTTTCTTTCCCGGTCAATAATGGGAATACCCCCGATCTTATTTTCCCGCATGATACGTTGCGCATCCCCGATCGTAGCATCGGCTGTAAGTGTGACGGGGTCGATGATCAGGCCGCTTTCACTTCTTTTTACTTTCCGGACCTGTTCTGCCTGTTTTTCGATCGTCATATTTTTATGAAGAATACCAAGACCGCCTTCGCGCGCGAGCGCGATGGCCAGGGGAGCTTCGGTGACCGTATCCATGGCGGCGGAAAGAAGCGGAACATTTAATGTAATGTCTTTGGTGAGCCGGCTGGAGATATCTACATCGCGGGGTAATACCTGGCTGTAGCCGGGCATCAGCAGTACATCATCGAAGGTCAGGCCTTCACCAAAAAATTTTGTGGAATTGCCGGAAGGGGAAATATTTCTTGTTGCCATGTGCAAAGATAGGAGGCCGGATATATACAGGCAAAATTGATTTTGAGAAGGGGGGAGGTGGATGCAAGATGCAAGATGCTGGATACTGGATACTGGATGCTGGATACTAGATTCTTTAAGCAGGGAAAAACTGATAATTCATATACTTCCCGCTATGTGATCCAGAATCCAGTATCTGATATCTAGTATCCAGCATCCAGCATCTTACTACCTTATCAACGTAGTCGTTCCTTTCTGAAAAACCTTTTTGCCGGTGTCCCTGTTCGTATAGCTGAGGAACCAGACGAATACACCGGGCGCCTGCAACAGGCCATTTATTTTTCCATCCCATTTTTCCTGCCAGTTATGCGTGGAGAAAACCAATTGACCCCATCGGTTGTACACTTTGAACTCGAGGTTTATTGCTTTTATGGCGTTGTTGGGATACAGGTAATCATTCAGCCCGTCATTATTGGGAGTAAAGGCGGTAGGTACCGCGATGAAACAATTATTTAATACGCGGAGTTGTTTACTGGCGCTATCCGTACACCCTAATGTGTTGTTGGCGACTTTCAGTTTAATGAGATAATAAGATTCAATATTATTTTGCGGGAAATATTGCGGAGCCGGTGTTTTTGATGTGCTGGAGTTTACATTTCCAAAACTCCAGAACCATGCATCAATCTGTCCTTTGCTTGAATCAACTACCATAAGCGGGTCTTCAGGGCAAATTATATCCGGCATGTTAAAACCGGCTTTTACTTCGTTGTTCATTACCAGGGTAGTGTTGGATGTATCACGGCAAACACCATTACTTACAATGAGCTGGATATTGTTTGTACTCGTTGCGGGGAACACAATTGTATAGTTTTGCGTACTGGCTTTTATACTATCATTAAATGTCCAGTTCCAGCTATTGACATTATGCGCGCCATCATGGGAAAATAATACAGTATTCAGGCGGCAATCGAGCTGGGCCGTATAAGTAAACCTTGCTGAAACCGTATCTTCTGCTCTGAAACCCAGCGTTTGAATGGGGAGTGCGACATTACATTCATCAATTACCGGGCTGCCATCCGTAGCGGTTTTTAATGTCACAATGTAGTTTCCTTTATTATAAATGGGAGCAGAGAATTTCACAATAATGGTTTCGCTCAACCCATTGATACAATTACCTGAAGCGCCAATAACGGTAACAGGCGCAGGACCTGTTACGGAGAAATCACTTCCATCAGCAGCGATACTGTTGCAGGCTACCCGCTTGGGAAAATAGACTATAATCGAATCGGGCGCGCATCCCACTTTGCCAATGCTATCCGCGAATATGGGTTGAGGAACGGCATAAAAGAAAGGAACTTGTTCGCCGGCAGGAATACCCGCATTGCAATAATCAAGCAAAGAATTTCCATCACTTCCATTATTGATGACTAACTGGTAGTTGCCATTAGGTAAAGTATTGGATAGCGTAATGGTGATTTCATCAAAATCAAAACCCGTGGAACAATTAGCAGCAACAGCAGAAACAACAGTGGCAGCGGCAGGAGAAACACTGAACTCGCTCCCGCTGGATGTAAGACTGCTGCATTTCATTTTTTTGTTAAGCTTCAGCGTAATCGTTTTGCCATCGCAGTCGGGTTTTGCTGTTTTGAGGTGCGGGGCAGTAGAGTCGGTAATCACCGCAGTGCCGGTAGTGGCAGTACCGCCGCCGAAGGATAAGTTATAGCCGCTTTGCCCGGCGGTGAAATGGCTGACCATTAATAAATATTCATGTCCCTGGATCAATGTGGGCATCTGGGCAAAGGGGTTTTCATTGGCGGCAGGGTCAGAGGCACAACCAATAAAATTTACACCTGTAGAAGATGCCCCCGTATTACCATACGTACCAACCCAGTTACCTGTTACCACTAATGTGGTATCAGTAAATATATCCTCAGGATTATGACCCGTGATATCATACAACTGCCAGTCATAATCTTCATTGGCGGCAAGAGGTGAAATAAGAAACCCAAGAGTACCCGCCGTAAAACAAGTGAATTTATAAAAGTAAGGGTTTAGATTTTGATAAGCCGCATTGCCGGTTCCCGAGCAACCCGGAACATAGAGATTAGACGTGGCACAGGGAGGCACCGTTGACTGGGTGAATACGCTGGTGCCGCAAACGGGGAAAGCGCTCGAGGGCGTTTGCCCAAGACCGGTGCAGGTTTGAGAATATCCTGTCCGGATCAAAAAAAAGAACAGTAAAAATATGAACCCCTGTATTCTCATAAGTGATTAAACTCCGTTGCTTCGGGTCAAATTTCGGGATAAAAAGCCAGAAAACTGCATAGAAGGTGACCGTTCATAGAAGAGAATGACAACGAAAAGTAATCTTCCGTAGTCTGTTCACGAAAAAATATTTTTTTAACTTAGTTATAAGAAATGCCGGAATAGTATGGCTACCTGATCAATGTCGTCGTTCCTTTCAGCGAAAACTTCTGCTTGCTGTCTTTCAGCGTATAATCCAAAGTCCATATATAGACATTCGTTGCTTGCTGAACACCGTTTATTTTTCCATCCCATTTTTGCCGCCAGTCAGTTGAATGAAATACCATTTGCCCCCAGCGGTCAAATACCTTGAAGTCGAGGTTCTCCGCTTTCAGGGCGTTTAAAGGATACAGGTAGTCATTCAATCCATCGTTGTTGGGAGTAAAAGCGGTAGGGACAGCAATGATGCAATTGGACAAAACTTTGACTGTTTGTGTTGCAGTGGCCTGGCAGCCATTGGCATTGCCGGCAATTAAAGAAACAGTGTATAATGTTTCAATACCGGTGGTGGGATACACCTGCGCCGGCGGTGTTTGTACTATACTTGTATTTCCATTTCCAAAACTCCATTGCCATGTATCAATGGGGCCCTTACTATTGTTGACGAATATAACTGTGTCTCCGGGGCATATTGTCTCAGGGGCTGCAAAATCTACAGTTACTTTATTATTTAAAACAATAGCGGTGGAATAAGTATCGCTGCATACCCCGTTTGATACAACTAATTGTACCTGGTTCTGGCTCGCGGCAGAAAAACTTTGTGTAAATGTTTGTGAGTTGCCGGCTGCTGCTCCATTGACAGTCCATGTCCATTGATTCACGTTATGTTGCCCGTCATGCGAGAAGGTAATGGCATCGGTTTGACAATCATATTGCACCTGGTATTGAAAAGCCGCTGAAATCGTATCACCGGCGACAAAGCTTACTGCAGACCCTGCAGGCGTTGGCCGGTAACATTCACTCAACAAAGTATTACCATCACTGCCTGTAGCTAATTGCACCTGGTAGTTCCCGCCAACAACAATCGGTGATACAAGCCGGATATCTATGATGGTTGCAAGCCCATTGGCATCGCAGGTACCCGTGGCAGAGGAAATAGCAACAGGTGAAGGACCGGAAATGATAAAATCACTTCCATTCGCTGCTATGGATGAGCAACGGATCGGTTGTGCAAAAGTTAATCGTAAAGAAGAAGGAGAGCAGGCAATCGGAGTAAGGCTGCCCATCGGTACCGGCGGTGAATCGGGGATAATGAAGGTGGTGAAATCCCCGGCAATTACCTGGCGATTACAATCTCCAATAAGTGTATTTCCATCTGAGCCTGTTGCCATTGTCAGTTGATAAGCGCCACTGGTTGTTATGGGCGCTGAGAATTGAAGAGTGATACTGGTGACTGAAGGATTAGTATTACAGGATCCTCCGGCAGAAATGACCGTTACGGGAGAAGGGCCGATTATAATAAAATCACTTCCATTGGGAGCAATCGAAAAACAATTTACCGGGTTGGTGAAATTGATGGTGATTGAAGTTGGCGAACAGGAAGGTGGAGTAACAGTTCCCATCGGAAGGGGCGGTTGCGGAGTGATAGTGAATGCAGCGTTGGCGCCTGCATTTACCAGTCGCCCGCATTGGCCAATCAATGTATTGCCATCCGTTCCTGTGGCTACCTGTACCTGGTAATTGCCTGTCACCAATATGGGAGCTGAGAATTGTATGGTGATCGTATTCGTTTCACCATTGGCATCACAATTAACGGCTGCCGCGGAAGTAACAATAACTCCGGACGCGCCTGTTACTACAAAATCAGATCCGTTGGCTGCAATGGAATTACATTTTATCAAGTCAGCGAATGTCAATGTTATTGATTGAGGCGTACAGGGTGGCGGCGTTATTGTTCCCATTGCAATAG